>DATFLN010000043.1:0-21040 GCA_035267645.1 Gemmatimonadota bacterium
CTGGACGCCCGTGGCCAGGTTGGCGTCGGAGAGGACGATGACCACGGCGCGGAAGGTCTCGGCGATCCGGCGCGCCATGACCATGACGTGGAAGCACTCCTCGATCGTGGCCGGGGCGATCACCACGTGCGGGGCGTCGCCGGGCTGGCCGAAGATCGCGGCCAGAAGGTCCGACTGCTCCACCCGGGTCGGGAGGCCGGTGCTCGGACCGCCGCGCTGGACGTCCACGACCACCAGCGGCGTCTCGGTCATGATGGCCAGCCCCAGGAACTCCGTCTTCAGGGCCATGCCCGGCCCCGACGTGATCGTGAACGCGGTCCGTCCGGCGAACGAGGCGCCGATCGCCACGCCCGCCGCGGCGATCTCGTCCTCGGCCTGGTGGAGGATCCCGCCGTAGTCCTGGAAGATCTCGCCCAGGTAGTGGGAGACCGACGAGGCCGGCGTGATCGGGTACATCGAGGCCAGCTCGAAGCCCGCGGCGATCGCCCCCAGGGCGATGGCCTGGTTCCCGTTCATGACCACCTTCTCGGTCTCGTCCGGGGTGGGCGGGATCTCGAACCCGAAGTCCAGGTTCTCCGCGGCCCACGACATGCCCCGGTCCAGGAGCTCGACGTTGCGCCGCGTGATCTCGTCGTCCTTCTTGGCGAAGCGCCGGGCGATGGCCTTCTCGAGCAGCTCGCGGTCGCGCCCGTACAGGGACGCCATCATCCCGAGCGCGAACATGTTCTTCCCCTTGCGGGGGTCGTCGACGACCTCGAGGCACTCCTCCTCCATGGGGACCCGAATGATCCGGTAGCCCGTGTCGGCGAGCTCCTCCATGGCTACCGCCCACTCGGCCCGGATCGCCTCGTCGTCGTGCTCCTCCCACATGTCCTCCAGGAGGATGGTCGCGTCGGGCGCCAGGGCGCCGGCCCGGTGCCGGGCCACGAGCACCTGCTCGTTGAAGGCGATGACCAGGTTCGTGTAGTCACCCCAGTTCGTGACCTCGCTCGATCCGAGCCGGATCCGGTTCCCCGAGGCCCCCGCGGGGGTCCGGGCCGGAGGCTCGATCTCGGCCGGGATGATCTCGACGGTCCACACGCCGTTCCCCATGCGCGCGGACACGGTCCCGAAGATCTTCCCGCACGTCTGGGCGCCCTCGCCGGAGTCGGAGACGATCTCGACGATGTGCTGGTCCAGCCGCCGTACGTTCCGACCGCTCCCGGCGGAGTCCTTCCGCCCGGTGGCGGTGGCCGTGGCCCCCTGGCCGCGGGTGTCGGTGGATGTCGTCATGCCTGCTTCCTGGCTGGTGTGGTGGGGAGATTCCCTACAGGGTCGTGCGCCGTCTTCCCTACCCGGCGGGAGGGATTTCCCGGCTGGCTGGGGTCGGACGCGGCGGCGTACCTTGACCCACCGGCCCGGTGCGCCTCCCCTCGGGAGGTGCCGGCGCCGGGAGTCGTCGGCGGCCCGGTCGGGCGCGCCGGAGGTCGAGAGCTCCAGGTGAGGACCCTCCGATGAGGATGTACAGGGCGTACTGCTCGGCTTGCGATCGGCCCGTTCGCGTGATCCCCATCTCCGAGTTCCCCTCGGAGATCCGTCCGGAGCACGCCTCCGAGTCTTCGGTGGTCTGCCTGGATTACGGAGACGAGTGCACCGGAGCTCTCTGCCCCCTCTTCGAGGTGCCCACCTCGGAGATGCGGGAGCTCTACGAGGAGGCCCGGAAGGCGCAGGACGCGGAGGCCTCCTAGGGTCCCCCGGGCCCCGTCCGACCGGCCCCGCCCGGGGCCGGCAGCGGCCGTAAGCGAGCCGAATCCCTTCATCGCCAGAGGATCCACCGGCGGATCTCCCGCGCCAGGGAGGTGCGTCGACCCAGCTCCACGAGCCGGCTCGACTCCCCGAGCCCTCGCTCCCGCCCCTTCCCCGATCCCGTCGGCAGGAACTCGAGGTAGTCTTTCCACCGATCCCGGGGGACGCGGGCGAGGATGCAGTCCCTGGGACGGCACACCTCGCGGTCACCGCAGTGCACCTGGTCCGGGAGAATCGCATCCGGGCTCGACGCGTCGAGATCGATCGTGATCTCCGAGTCGCAGCCGGAGCAGTAGGCGGTCACCCTGGCCATGGCATTCCTCCGAGTGGGGCCGGCGGGACGCTCGCGGGACGAGGTCGGCGAGCCGTCGGGCCGGCGAAAGCGCCCGTGGCCCTTAGAATGGCCCGGGACCCGGGAGGTGTCTGTAAGGAGAAGCCACCCCACCCGTGTGGGGAGAATCCCCGCGGGAAGTGTCCTCTCCAGGCCGCGCCCGGCGTAGGGTACTCGGGGCGATTCGGCGTCGGGCATCGGGTAGCCCGGAGACCCCGCCGGGGCGTACGTTGATCTACTCGACCGGATGGCTCCGCGGATTCGGAGGATCGTCGTGCGGCTGGCCCGGGCCCTCGCCCTCGTCGCGCTCCCGCTCGTCGGCTCGCCCGCCGTGGCGCGGACCGGTCCGCAGGACTTCGCGGCCGGTCGCCCGGCACCCCACGCCCCGCCCGCGGCTGCGGCTCCTCGGGCCGCTCCGGCGGGACGTGACGCCGCGGCCGCTTCCGGCCCCGACCTCTCCGAGGCGTTCCGGCGCGCGGGGCAGGTCCCCGCCCTCACCAGCCTCCTCGTGGCGCGCGGCGACTCCCTGCTGGGGGAGCGCTACTTCCACGGCGGGGGGCGCGGGCGCGTCGTCAACGTCCGGTCCGTCTCCAAGAGCGTGATCTCGGCGCTGGTCGGGATCGCGATCGCCGACGGCGACCTGCAGGGGACCGACCAGCCGATCTCCGACTTCCTGGCCGACTACACCGCCGGGCTCGCCGAGCCGCGGAAGGCCGGGATCACGATCGGGGACCTCCTCTCCATGCGCGCCGGGATGGCCACCACGAGCTTCCGGCAGTACGGCGCCTGGGTGACCAGTTCCGACTGGATCCGCTGGGCGCTCCGCCGTCCGATGGTGTGCGAGCCGGGGACGTGCTGGACCTACAGCACGGGGAACTACCACCTCCTCTCGGTGATCCTGACCCGGGCCACCGGGACCGACACGAGGACGTACGCCCGCCGGAAGCTCCTCGGGCCGCTCGGCATCCCGGCCCGGCCGTGGGACCGGGGCCCGAAGGGCTACTACCTGGGCGGCAACAACATGGGGTTCACCGCACGCGAGATGGCGCGCTTCGGCCAGCTCTACCTGCGGGAGGGCCGCCGGGGAGGGCGCCGGATCGTGCCCGCCTCGTGGGTGCGGCGCTCGCTCCGGCCGCTGGCCGTCTCCTCCTGGAACGGGCACGACTACGGATACGGCTGGTGGGGCCGGCGACTGGCCGGGGAGGAGGTGTGGTACGCGTGGGGCTACGGAGGCCAGTACGTCTTCGTGGTCCCGCGCCTGGACCTCGTGGTCGTGGCCACCACCGACCCGGGGAGGGAGGACCGGCGCTTCGAGGCCGACCGGGCCATCTTCGACCTGCTGGAGGGGTCGATCCTCCCCGAGGTGCGACGCGCCGCGGCGGAGGGGCCTCAGGCCTCCCTGCGATAGAGGGCGTTCACGACCACGCGCCGGCCGGGGTCCATGTCGACCTCCACGGTCCGCGACGGGGTCTCCGGCCGGAAGCCCCTCCCGGCCATCTCGCGGTCGAGCTCGTCCGCTTCGAGGAGCGTGAGCCGGCCCACGCCCAGGACGTCCCGCACGTGCTCCTGGCCGGGGACGTCCACCACCCCCTCGCCCCGGAGGTCCGTCCCCGGGGCGAAGTTGGCGACCAGGAGCCGGCCGCCGGGGGCGACGACGCGGTCGACCTCGGCCAGGGCGCGGTCCCACTCCTCGGCGCTGGCCGCGTTGTGCAGGATCCCGAGGGCGACGACGAGCTGGAAGGCGCCGTCCTCCCACAGGCCCAGGTCGTCCATGTAGCCCTCGCGGACGCGCCGCGCGGCCTCCTCCCGGCCCAGGACCTCCGCCACGCGCTCCCGGGTGCGCTCCACCATGGCGGGCGAGGCGTCGAGGCCGTGCACGTCGAATCCCCGGCGGGCCAGGAAGACCGTGTTGCGCCCGGCCGCGCACCCCAGATCGAGGACGCGGGTGTCCCCGGGCTCGTCGTACGCGTCCACCAGCTCGGCCACGCGCTCGTCCGGATCGCGTCCGGCCATGCGCTCGACCTGCTCCGGCCGGCTCCAGAAGTCCTCCCGGTCGCCCCGGGGGCGTGCCCCTCCGCTCTCCATCGTCTCCCGCCGATCTCCGGTCGCGGGTCGCCCCTGCGTCGATCTCCGATCCTCCCCGGGCCGTACGCCGCGCCGGCCCGGGGAGGTCCGCTTCAGGCGGGCTTCAGGTAGAGCTCGTGGACGAGGCCGATCCGCCCGGAGGAGAAGGCGTGGGCGGAGCCGGCCATGTACAGGCGCCACACCCGGTAGGTGGGCCCGCCCACCATCTCGATGGCCTTCTCTCGGTGGGCCTCCAGCCTCCGGACCCAGTGCCGGAGAGTGGTGGCGTACTCCTCCCTGAGGCTCGTCACGTCTCGGACCTCGAACCCCGCCGCCTCGGCGGGCCCCACCCTCTCGGCCGTGGTGACGAGCTCGCCGTCCGGGAACACGTACTCCTCGATGAAGCTCGTCCACCTGCGGGCGACCCTCTCCCGCAGCCGGCGGACCCAGGGCGACATCGTGTCCAGAGTCACGATCCCCTGGTCCAGGAACCGACCCCCGGGGACCAGGTGCGCGAACGCCTCCCGGAAGAACTTCGGGAGGTTGGCGTGGCCGACGTGCTCGACCATCCCCACGCTCACGATCGCGTCGAAGCGCTCCTCGTCGGGCAGGTCGCGGTAGTCCATGACCCGGATCTCGCAGCGGTCGGCGACGCCGGCCTCACGCGCCCTCCGCCACCCGAAGGCCGCCTGCGGCTCGCTCAGGGTGATGCCCGTGGCGCGCACGCCGAAGCGCTCGGCCGCGAAGCGGATCAGCCCTCCCCAGCCGCAGCCGATGTCCAGGAGCCGCTGTCCGGGCCTGAGGCCGAGCTTCCGGCACAGGAGGTCCAGCTTGGCCTCCTGCCCCTCCTCCAGCGACTCGTCCTCCCGCTGGAACCACCCGCAGGAGTACTGCATGTACGGGTCGAGCCACAGCTGGTAGAAGTCGTTCCCGAGGTCGTAGTGGTAGCGGACCGAGCGGGCGTCCCGGTCCCTGGAGTGCTTTCTTCCCCGGCGGGAGGGGCCGGGCCGGCGGCCATCGTGGCCGGCTTCCCCGGCGGCCTCCCCTGCGCTCCCGGCCGGAAACGGCCCTCGTCCCGTGGCGGCGGCCGGCGGGGTCGATGCGCCGCGGTCGGAGGGGAGCTCCCGGACGTCCATGACCAGCCGGGCAAGGGGGCGGGCGGACCGCAGGCCGTGGAGGACGGGCTCGACCGTGCGGACGGCCGCCTCCATGTCCCCCTCCACGTCGCAGTCACCGAACACGTAGGCGCTCCCCAGTGAGCGCTCGGTGGGCGGGAGGAACATGCTCCGGAGGGCGCCCGGCCGGTCGAGGACGAGCGTGAAGGGGGCGTCGGAGGGGCCGACGGCGAGCCCCGTCCAGTAGCGCACGGCGAAGCCCCGGTCGTCGGCCGGGCCGAAGAGGCGGTCCAGGATGCGCCGGCTGCGCTCGAGGTGGGGGTCGGCTTCCCGGCCGGGAGCGAAGGCGGCGCCGCCCGCGAGGGGACGGCGCGCGGCGCTCGAGCTCTCCTGCGATGCCCCGGCGGACGCGTCTCTCATGCTCACCTCCCCTTCATCCCCGAATGTGAGGGACGCACCGGAAGGCCGCGTCCGCGGGAAGGGTCGGCCTTCTCTAGCCCCCGTAGTGCTTTCGGGTGAACGTCTCGACGCTCTCATCCCTGGCGTAGACCACGTCGGCGAGTCCCAGCAAGGAGAGGAGCCGAATGTAGGTCCACCCGATGTCGAACTCCCACCAGTGCGCCTTGAACTTGGCCGAGCGCGGGTCCGCGTGGTGGTTGTTGTGGAGCTCCTCGCCCAGGATCCAGATGCCCCACGGGTAGATGTTGTGGCTGTGATCGCCGGTCTGGAAGTTCCGGTAGCCCTTGGCGTGGCCGATGCCGTTGATCACGCCCCCGAAGACCGGGATCCAGAAGGTCATGGCCGACCACACGCCCAGGCCGAGCAGGGGCCCGAACAGGTACGCGTCCACGAGCAGCATGATGAGGATCCCGAGGGCGCGGTACCGGGTGTAGAGGTTTCGCTCGATCCAGTCGTCGGGGCAGCCGCGGCCGTACTTCTCCAAGAGCTCCTGGTCCTTGGCCGCCCTGCGGTAGAAGAAGACGTTGGCGAAGAGGATGGGCCACAGGCCCTCCACCTCCGGCGAGTGCGGATCTCCCTCCCGGTCGGCGTAGGCGTGGTGCTTCCGGTGGACGGCCACCCACTCCCTGGTCACGATGGCCGTGGTGAGCCACAGCCAGAAGCGCATGGCGTGCTCGGCCAGGGGGCTGAACTCCACGCCCCCGTGCGTGACGCACCGGTGGAGGTACAGGGTGTTGCAGATGTTGGTGATGTGACCCAGTACGACGATCCACAGGACGGGTACCCACCAGGGGTGTGCGAGCGCGGCATATCCGGGCAAGACTTCTTCCTCCCTCGCTGTGCTTCGCGTCCTCCGGCGATCTTCGGTCTCCCGGGGAACCGGGATACCGTCCGCAACGTACGTGCTCATCGGTCGCCGAGCCAACGGGGCCGGAGGGACTCGGGAACGGAGAGCCGGAGAGGAGCGTGATGGGGCCGGGAGGACGCGGGGCTGAGGGGGCCGGTGACATCGGAGGCGAGGCCGGGAGCGCGCCGGAGGGACCTTTGCTGCGGACGGCCCTGTGGCGGGCGGTCCGGCTCCGGTGCCCCCGGTGCGGCGCGAAGGGCGTTCTGGCCTCCTGGTTCCGGCTCGCGTCCGCATGCCCGGCCTGCGGGCTCGAGACCGACCGCGGCGAGGAGGATCACTTCCTGGGGGCGGTGCTCCTCAACTTCGTGGCGGCCGAGGTGGCGCTGGCCGCGGCGGGGACCGCCGTGATCGTGGCCACGGCGCCCGACGTCTCCTGGACGGGGCTGACGGTGGGCGGCGTGCTCCTGGCGGCCGCCATGCCGGCCGCCGCCTATCCCTGGTCCAGGCTCCTCTACCTGGCGGTCGATCTCCGGCTCAGGCCCGAAGAGGCCTGAGGAGGCCCGGGGTCAGCGCACGCAGGCCAGGTGCTGGTTCCGGATGTCCTGGATCCAGCCGTCGCCCATCCCCGAGATCCGGTCCAGGTCGTCCAGCGAGCGGAAGGGCTCGACGAGCCGGTGCTCCATGATCTCCCGGGACCGGTCGCCGTCGACGTGGATGATGCGCTGCAGGTCGGCGCGGCTGGCGCTGTTGATGTCCACGCACGGCCCGGCCGCGGGGGCGACCCGGTCGTAGTCGGGGGACTCCACGGACGCCAGGAGCCGGTGGATGTCCACGTGGCGGGCCCCGTAGACCACGACCGCGAGGGCCGCCAGCTTCACCGCGGACGATACCAGCTTGCCGCTCTTCATGGTCCGCTCCTCGCTCTCCATTCGCCGGGAGCCGGGCGCCCGGTCCGCTCCCCTCGCATCGTGAGGGAAGGCTCCAGAGGATCACGTCCCGTGCCAGATGCAGGAGAATCTGTAAGTTGTGTATGTAAAGTTGTTTAGGCTGTCTTCGTCCGGAGGATCGCTCCGGGCGGGAACCGAAATTCTGTCAGGGAGGCTGCACTTTTTTCGGTGAGGGTGGAGCCCGGGGTCCGCCCCGCAGCGGGGGGCGGACCCCGTGTCCTCGGGGCCGGGGAGGGGGCCGGCGGCCCGGGTCCGGGCCGGCCCGGCCGGAGGCTCGCGTCCGTCAGGCCGCGCGGTCCGGCCCCTCGCTCTCCCGGCCACTCCCGCGGCGCCGCCCGATCCACCCCTTGAGGAGCTTCGATCCGAACTGCGAGCGCTCCTCCCAGTCGAACGTGCCGACCAGGAGGTCCCACAAGGGCGAGCTCACCCCGAAGTCCTTGTGGTTGTCGGAGAAGTGGTGGCGCATGTGGCCCTTGCCCATGCGGTACATCATCTCCTCCGGCCGGCCGCCCGGCCGGATGAAGTGGATGGCGTAGTGCGACGTGTCGTAGACCAGGTAGCCCGCCACGAAGCCCGCGAAGAAGGCGGGCGTGAGGTGCGGCCCCAGCGTGAGGATGTACAGGCCGTAGAACAGGAGCGCGAGCGGGATGCTCACCGACGGCGGCATTACGAGGCGTCGGGGATCGCTCGGGAACTCGTGGTGGACGCCGTGGGCCACGAAGTAGAACCTCTCGCGCCAGCCATCGAGGCGCGGGAGGATCGGCTCGTCCTTCGAGAGCCGGTGGACCTTGAGCTTGACGCTGCGCTCGACCTCCTCGGTGGCGATCTCGTGGAAGACGTAGCGGTGGAGGAGGAACTCGGTCCCCGTCCACGCCAGCAGGCCCAGCACCGCCAGGCCTGCCGTCGCGGCCCCGCCCACGCCCAGCCACACGCTCCTCGCGAGCATGAAGAGGACGACCGGGATGTACAGCACGTGGGGAAGCCAGGGCGGCACGCGTGAGAGGCGCTCCATCCAGTCCTTCTCGAACATGCGGACCGTCGGGTCCTGCGGGGGGAGGCGCGCGGCGCGCTCCCACATCTCGCGCTCGGGTTCCCGCACGGTCTGTGTCGCCCGGCTCATGTCGCTCCCTCCGCTGACTCCTCGGGCACGCCCACCCAGATCCGGTCGTCGCTCACCCGGACAGGGAACGTCCCCACGTCGTGACGGGAGATCGAGTCGAGCGACTCTCCCGTCTCGAGGTCGAACGTGGCGTAGTGCCACGAGCAGATGATCCGCGTGCCGTCCAGCGTCCCCTCCACCAGGGGACCGCCCGAGTGGGGGCACAGGTTCTCGATGGCGAAGTAGCGCCCCCGGACGTTGAAGAGGGCGATCTCCGTGCCATCGACGCTCACCAGCCTGGACTCCCCCGGTCCCATTGCGTCCGACCCGCACACCGGCACGAAGCGGCTGTCAGCGTCGAGATTGGTATGTTCGGCGGCGGCCACGGGTTCCACTCCGTCAGAGGAGGTCGGAGAGGCGATCGGCCCGCTCCAGCGCCCGCTCCTCGTCGAGCGCCCGAACCGTGACGTGGCCGAGCTTGCGACCGGGCCGGGGGGCCTTGGCGTAGAGGTGGACGTGCGCGCCCTCCACGGCGAGCATCTCCTCGATCGGCGGGACGCGGCCGATGAGGTTCAGCATGATCGAGGTCCCCACGAGCTCGGTCGTGCCGAGCGGGAGCCCGGCCACGGCCCGGACGTGGTTCTCGAACTGGCTCGTCTCGGCGCCCTCGATGCTCCAGTGCCCGGAGTTGTGGACGCGCGGGGCCATCTCGTTGGCCAGGAGCCGGCCCTCGTGCTCGAACAGCTCGATCGCGAGCACGCCGACGTAGCCGAGCGCC
This sequence comes from Gemmatimonadota bacterium, assembly GCA_035267645.1. GTDB lineage: Bacteria > Gemmatimonadota > Gemmatimonadetes > Palauibacterales > Palauibacteraceae > Humimonas. The sequence goes on from DATFLN010000043.1 coordinate 9,426, forward strand.
TCCGTTACGCGTTGTGCGTAACTCCGCGCGGTGGCCGCGAGCTCCTCGTCCACGTCGGGCGCCGGCGCCCGCGACCTCACGAGGATCCCCTCCCGGTGCCCGTTCTCGATGAGCGGGTAGGTGACCAGGTTCCCCGAGGTGTCCCGCACCGAGAGGATCGACATCTCCCGGCGGAAGGGCACGAAGCCCTCCAGGATGAGCGGCCGGCCGCCGAGCTCCTCCCAGGCCGCGTCCGCGTCGGAGGGCGCCTCGATGACGACCTGCCCCTTCCCGTCGTAGCCGAAGCGCCGGGTCTTGAGCACGGCGGGCGTGCCGAGCTTCCCCAGGGCCGCCTCCAGCCCCTCGCGGTCGTCGACCCGCTCGAACGGGGCGGTCGGGATGCCGTGGTCCCGGAAGAAGGTCTTCTCGTCGAGCCGGTCCTGGGCCACGTCCAGGGCGGGGGGCGGCGGGTAGACCGGGAGCCTGGCCGCCAGCCGGTCGGCCGAGGCGCGCGGGACGTTCTCGAACTCGTAGGTCACGACGTCGAGGCCCTCGGCGAAGGCGTCGAGCGCCTCGGGGTCGTCGTAGCCCCCCTGGACGTGCTCGGCCACATCCCCCGCGCTCGCGGCGGGCTTGGGCTCCAGGACGCGGAACTCGAGGCCGAGGGGATACCCCGCCAGGGCCAGCATCCGGCCCAGCTGTCCCCCTCCGACGATCCCGATCTTCACGATTCCTCCGGCAGCTCGGAATCCTCGAGGACCGAGCGCGTCTGCTCGGCCCGGTAGTCCCGCAGGCGCTCGCGGATCTTCGGGTGCGAGCTCCCCAGGATCGAGGCCGCCAGGAGCGCGGCGTTCACCGCGCCGGAGCGGCCGATCGCCAGCGTGCCGACCGGGCAGCCGCGGGGCATCTGCACGATGGAGAGGAGCGAGTCCACGCCGTTCAGGACGCGCGACCTGACCGGGACCCCGAGCACCGGGAGCACGGTCTTGGACGCGGTCATCCCCGGGAGGTGGGCCGCTCCGCCGGCCCCCGCGATGATGACCTCCAGGCCGCGCTCCTCGGCCGAGGAGGCGTACTCGAACAGGAGGTCCGGCGTCCGGTGGGCCGAGACGACCTTCGTCTCGAAGGGCACCTCCAGCTCCTCCAGGACCCGGACCGCGTGCTCCATCGTCTCCCAGTCGGACGTGGAGCCCATGATGATCCCCACCAGCGCGTTCGCCATCGGCCTCCCCGCTTCCGTGCTCGTCTCGAGTGGTCTCTCGGCGCGGCGGCATGGTACGCCCCCGGCACCCCCCGCTTCAAGAGCGGTGCCGGCGTCCCGCCCCTCGCCGCCGACCCGGCTCCGCACCTATGGTGGGGGCCGCGACACGTCCACCCTGGAGAGGAGCCGTACGATGGGTTCGAGGAGCGGAGTCCGCCGGAGCTCGCTGCTGGCGCTGGGAATGGCGGCCGTCTCGGTCGCCCTCGCTTCGGCGTGCGGCCGGCCCGCGCGCGCCGCCGGGTCCGCGGCCGGGCCGCCGCTCACTTTCCGGGTCTCCTTCTCCGACTCCATCCACGAGGGGCCGATCACGGGCCGGGCGTTCGTGATCGTCAGCCGCGACTCGACGCCCCCGCCGCGGCTGCAGGCGGGCTCCTTCGTCCAGACCGTCCCGATGTTCGCGGTGGACGTCGACTCGCTGGCGCCGGGGGCGACCGCCACGATCGACGGCTCTACGCTCGGCTACCCGGTCCGGAGCCTCGGGGAGCTGCCGCCGGGGGACTATTTCGTCCAGGCCCTCATGAACGTCTATACGCGCTTCGAGCGCTCGGACGGCCACACGATCTGGGCCCACATGGACCGGTGGGAGGGCCAGCAGTTCAACCGCTCGCCCGGGAACCTGGTGAGCGACGTCCGCAAGGTGCACCTGGACCCGTCCGCCGGCCGGGACGTCCCGCTCGAGCTCCGGCACGTGCTCCCGCCGGTCCGGGTCCCGCCGGACACGAAGTGGGTGAAGCGGGTCAGGATCCGGAGCGACCTCCTCACGAAGTTCTGGGGCCACCCCATGCACATCGGCGCCACCGTGCTCCTGCCGGAGGGCTACGACGAGCACCCGGACGCCCGCTATCCGGTCGTGTTCGAACAGGGACACTTCGGGCTCGGCGCGCCGTTCGGCTTCAGCCCCGACAGCCAGCCCGTCCCGCCCGGGATGCGGAGCATGCTCGCGGGCCTGAACCGGGAGACCGGCCACCAGCTCTATCGCGAGTGGACGTCGCCCGGCTTCCCGCGCATGATCGCGGTCACCTTCCAGCACCCGACGCCCTACTTCGACGACTCCTACGCAGTGAACTCGGCCAACAACGGCCCGTACGGCGATGCGATCATGCAGGAGCTCATCCCGTACCTGGAGAGCCACTTCCGGATGCTCCGGAAGCCCTGGGCGCGGGTCCTCACGGGCGGCTCGACGGGCGGGTGGGAGTCCATCGCCCTCCAGGTCTACCACCCCGACTTCTTCGGCGGGACGTGGACGCTGTATCCCGACCCGGTGGACTTCCGCTCCTACGACATGGTGGACATCTACTCGGACACGAGCGCCTTCGTCTACCAGCACGGCGAGCCGGGCGGGCTCCCCTTCGCCCCGCTCACGACCTGGACCCATCCCGAGCGCTACATCATGCGCCTGGCGGACGGCCAGCCCCTCGTGTCGGTGCGGGAGTTCAGTCGGCTGGAGGCGGTCCTCGGGAGCCACGGCCGCTCCGGCCAGCAGCTGAACGCGTGGGAAGCTGTGTTCGGGCCGGTGGGGGAGGACGGCTATCCGAAGCCGCTGTGGGACAAGCGGACGGGCCACATCGACCCCTCCGTGGCCGAGTACATGAAGGAGCACGGCTACGACCTGAGGGCCTACCTGGCCGCCCACTGGAAGGAGTTGGGACCGAAGCTGAAGGGGAAGATCCACGTGGACGTGGGGGACGCCGACAACTTCTACCTGAACCTGGCGGTCTACCGGCTGCAGGCGTTCATGGACTCGACCACCGACCCGCACGTGCCCGGCGTCTTCCACTACGGCCGGCCGCAGAAGAGCCACGGCTGGCAGCACACGTCGACCGCGGGGATCCTGCGGGAGATGGCGCGGCAGATAGAGGCGAACGCGCCGGAGGATGCGCCGGGCGGCTGGCGCTACCGCTGAGGGGGGCGGCGGGGGTGGAGCGCGCCCCTTCCGTCCAACCTAGCGGGCCTCGCGGCGTGCGGCCCACCAGGTGCCGGCGCTGCGGGCCCCGGTCCGGTCGTCGACCGTCTGGAACGTCCCGGCGATCGAGTCGCCGCGGACCCGCCCCCGGAACGTGGTGAGCAGGGGGTGGCCCGTGACGGGGTCCTCGTAGGGCTCGAGGGAGCCGCGGAGGTCGCCCTCGCTCGCGGTGACGAACCGGATCCGGAGGAAGCTGGCGAGATTCCCGGCCGGCTGCCGGGCGCCGTCCGTCTCCCGATCGAAGGCGCGAAGGGGGCGGCTCGCCCCGGTCGGGACCATCTGCACGTCGCCGCGGGCGGTGTCGCGGCCGGCCTCCAGCCGGAAGGTGATCGATCCGTACCGGCCCGTCTCGTGGCTCTCGTACCGGCCCACCCAGCTCCCGGCCAGCGCCTCGATCGCGGCGGCCTCGCCGCTCACCGGCACGCTGGGGGCGGCGGAGGCGCAGCCCCAACCGGCGGCCGCGGCCAGCGTCAGCGCGATCGACAGCGTTCCTCTCATGTCCGCCTCCCGGCCTGGCCGGCGCTCCGGCGGCCGGGGAGCTCCCCCGCCGTCGTGCCGGATCCTTCACATTCCAAGAGTAGCCCGGGAGCCGGCCCGTGGCTGTCGGGAGAAGGTGCACGGCGCCGTGGGGAGCATGGCGGCCCGTTCCTTGTAACGGCTCGGCACCGGGCGGCGAGGTGGCCGCCACGACCACGTGCAGCAGGAGACCGGCCCATGGCGACGACCGTGCACGGCATCCACCACGTCACCGCGATCGCGGCGGACCCGCAGGAGAACCTCGACTTCTACGTGGGCGTCGTGGGCCAGCGCCTGGTGAAGCGCTCGGTGAACCAGGACGTGCCCGACACCTACCACCTGTTCTACGCCGACCAGGTGGGCACGCCCGGGACGGACCTGACCTTCTTCCCGTGGCCGTCCCTGGATCCGGCGCGGGAGGGGGCGGGGCACGCCCGGGAGGTCCCGCTCGCCGTGCCGCCGGGGAGCCTGGACTGGTGGGAGGAACGGCTGGCCGGGCGCGGAGCCTCCCCCGGCCCGCGGGAGACCCGGTTCGGCGAGGTCACCCTCCCGTTTCGGGATCCACACGGGCTCCCGCTGGCCCTCGTGGAGACGGCGGACGAGCGCCCCTTCGAGGCCTGGTCGGGCTCGGGCGTGCCGGAAGGCCGGCAGACGCGCGGGATGCACGCCGTCCGCATCGTGGTGCGGGACCTGGCCCCCACGCGGGCGCTCCTCGAGGAGGTGATGGGCTTCGAGGAGCACGGCCGGGAGGACGGCTGGATCCGGTTCGGGGTGGACGGCGGAGGGTCGGGGCGGTGGCTCGAGGTGGCCGAGCGTCCGGGCGCCTCCCCGGGCGCGTGGGGCACCGGCGGCGTCCACCACGTGGCCTGGAGGGTCGAGGACGAGGAGGAGCAGGCCGCCCTCCGGGACCGGCTCGCGGCGGGAGGCTACCGGCCCACCCCACCCATCGACCGCTTCTGGTTCCGCTCCGTCTACTTCCGCGAGCCGGGGGGCGTGCTGTTCGAGCTGGCGACGGCCGGCCCGGGCTTCGAGCGCGACGAGCCGCTCGGGTCCCTGGGCGAGCGCCTCATCCTCCCGCCGTGGCTCGAGGGGAACCGGGAGCGGATCGAGGAGGCGCTGCCGGGGCTGGCCGTCCCCGTGGCCCCGTAGGGCGCCCCCGCCGCCCCGGTTCCGGGGCCGACCGGACGGCTCCTCAGTCCGCGCGAAGGACCTCCCTGATGCGGGGCTCGAGCGCGCGGCTCCGGGGGTCGATCTCGAGCCCGAGCGGCGCGCCCTCCTCCGGGAGGCAGCGCTCCGGCGCGAGGCCCACGATCTCGCCCCGGAGCGCCCGCGTCCCGAGGCGAACGGCCTCCTCGCGCACCGCGCTCCACACCGCGGCCGGCGGCGTCGCGTCCACGTCCAGGAGGTTGGTCGAGACCTGCGCGCGGCCCCGGACCAGGAAGCCGAGCGCCTGGACCCTGGGCAGGCCGCCCGAGGACTCGCGGATCGCGCGGGCGATGGCGCTCGCGACCTCGACGTCGTCGGTGTCGAGGAAGACGTTGTAGGCGACGAGGAGGGTGCGCGCGCCCACGGCGGTCGCGCCGGCGGAGGGGTGGACCCGGCCCGACCCGAAGTCGGGAAGCCGCACGGGGTCCCGTCCGATGGACTCCCGAAGGGCCTCGAAGCCTCCCTTCCGGAAGGGGGCGGGCACCGCGCGCTCGGGCCGGCGCGCGGCCTCCCCGTACAGGAAGACCGGGATCCCGAGCTCTCCGGCGATCCGCTGACCGACCCGGCCCGCGAGGGCCTTGCACGCCTGGAGGCTGCCGGCGGCGAGCCCGCCGAGGTCGAGGCCCGTGAGCGGGACGAAGGGGACGACGTCGGCGGCCCCGATCCGCGGGTGCTGGCCGCGGTGGCGGCGGAGGTCGATGCGCCCGGCCGCTTCGCGCACGAGCCGGAAGGCCGCCTCGCCCACCTCCTCCGCCGGGCCCACGAACGTGTAGACGGTCCGGTTGTGCCACTCGTCGGAGTCCACGTCCAGGAGCGCCACGTCCGGTACGGAGGCGGCGGCGACCCGGATCGCTTCGATGACCTCGGGGTCGCGGCCCTCGCTCACGTTGGGGACGCACTCGACGATCGGGCGGGAGGCCGACGCCTCGCTCATGGTCCTCCGTCCTCGCTCGCGTGACGGCGCTCCGCGGACGACGCCCGGGCGGCCCGCGTCACCTCGTCCGAGAGGATCTCGCGGAGTCGTCGGGCCCTGGGGCGCGGGATCTCGTGCCGGACCACGTCCCCGCGGATGACGCCCCTCCCGACCACCTCGCCGTCCACGGCCAGGGCCACGTTTCCGTTCCCGCCCTCGACCGGGCTCCGGACGAGCCCACCCTCCAGGAGCCGCAGGCAGCCGCGATGGTCCAGGGGCACCCTGCGGCGGCGAACGTCGCGGTCCAGCCAGCGCAGACCGTCGTTCGTGGGACGGAGCCCGTAGCGCCGGTCCTCGCGCATCACCCTGACGCCGAGCGACACGAAGCGCCAGTGGTCCGAGGCCTCCCACGCCTCGAGCGGCCACGCCGAGAGCCGGTGGCCCCAGACGCTGTCGCCCCTGGCCATCCAGCCCTCCGCCTCGAAGCGCGCACCGGGGACGCCGAAGCTGGCCGACAGGCGGGAGCGGGCGTCCCCGATCCGCTCCCGCGCCTCCGCGCCGCCGAGCCCCTCGCCCGGGTACGCGGGCGGCACGGGCGTCCATCCGCCCGGGGCGTCCGCCGCGCCGCCCCCGGCCGCCGGCCCGTCTCCGCCCCCCTTGCGGAGGCGCGCCAGGAACAGGCCTCCCGAGTCCAGGTGGTGGGGGTAGATGCGCCAGGCGGCCTCCAGGTCAGGGTGGAAGCGGCGCTCCCCGTGACGGACGAGGCCGGGCGCGTGGGGCACGCCGAGGTCGATCGGCTCCACCGAGACCGGCCGCTCGCGCAGGATGCGGTCGACCACGGCTTCGTTCTCCTCGGGCGCGAAGGTGCAGGTGGAGTAGAGCACCACACCGCCGGGCCGCACCAGGTCGACGGCACGGCGGAGGAGCGCGCCCTGGAGCGAGGTCACATAGTCGCGGAAGTCCGCGTCGCCCCGGTCCGTCTCGCCGCCCTGGCGCCGCACGTTGCCCTCGGCCGAGCAGGGCGCGTCGACCAGGATCCGGTCGAACGACGCGCCGTCCGGGAAGTCGCGGCCGTCGGCGGCCACGACGAGGATGCCCGCGTGCCCCAGCCGGTAGATGTTGCCCAGCAGGGCGCGCAGCCTCTTCTCGGCGGGGTCGGAGGCCACCAGGCAGCCCCGCTCGCCGAGGAGGTCCGAGAGGTGGGTGGTCTTCCCCCCCGGCGCGGCGCACAGGTCGAGGACGCGCTCGCCCGGCCGGACCCCGAGGGCCGGGGCGGCCGCGGCCGTCGAGGCCTGCTGAATGTAGATGTGTCCCATCCAGTGCTCGAGCGTCTTACTGATGGGGAAGGGCTCGGACCGCACGTGGAAGACGTCAGACAGGCCCGGGACGGCCTCCAGCCCGAAGCCCTGCCTCTCCAGCCGCTCGACGACGCGCTCCGACGCCCGCCCCATCCGCACCCGCACGGTCGTCGGCTCGGGCCGCTCGAGGGCGGCCCGGAAGCCTTCCGGATCGGGGACGATTCCCAGGTATCGCTCCAGCGCCATGGGCGCAGGGCTAGCCCCGAGCCGGGACGAGGGCAAGTCGCGCGCGCCGCCGGGTAGGGAGGATCATGGGTGTGGACGAGATCGTACGGCCGCGCGTCGCCGCCGCGATCGCGGCAATCGCCGTGGCGGGCCTGGCGGCCGCCTGCGCGTCGGCGGGGGGAGCGGCCGGCGCGTCGGGAGTGCGGACCGGAGCGGCCGGCGGCGCCGGATCGCGGACCATTGCAGGAGGCGCCGCCGCGGGCGAGTGCCCGCCGGCGCCGGACGCGCACGCGATGCCCGCGACGCTTCGGGTCGCGGCGCCGGGGAGCGTGCACCCCGACCACGTCCCCTCGCCGGGCTCGCCGGCCGAGCGCCTGGCCTTCCGGCAGATGTACCGGACCCTCCTGAGCGTCGGCTGCGACGGCCGGGTCCGGGCCGACCTGGCCGATGCGTGGAGGGCCCGGGACGGCGGGCGCCGGTGGCGCTTCCACCTCCGGGGCGGGGCCCGCTTCTGGGACGGGACGCGGCTGACGGCGGGGGACGTGGCCTGGAGCTGGCGGCGCCTGGCCGAGGCACGGGCCGGGTCCGGTTCGGGCCGAGCGGCACCGGGCCGCGGCGGACTGCTGGAGGTGCCGCCCGCCCTCCCGGACAGCATCGAGGTCGTCGACGCCGCCACGCTGGAGCTCTTCTACGGCGGGGCGCCGCCCCCGGCGGCGGCGTTCGCCGACCCGCGGCTGGCCGTTCTGCGGGCGGGGCCGGGTCCCTGGCCCGTCGGGAGCGGGCCGCTCCGCCCGCGCGCCGCCGCGGCCGACGACTCCGGCGCGCTCGTCCTCACCCCCGTCCGCGGTCCGGGACCGACGCTCGTCCTGTGGCCCGAGCCCGGCGGCGAGGAGGCCGACGCGCGCGACCTCCTGGACGACGGCTTCGACGTGGTCGTGACGTCCGATCCCCGCACCCGCCGCTACGCCGGGACGCTCCCGGGCTACCGGCAGCTGCCGATGCCCTGGACGCGGAGCTACGTGCTCCTCGTGACCGGCGCGGGTGATGGGCGGCCGCCGAGCGAGGAGCCGGCGGACGCCGCGGCGCCGCTGGGCGGGGAGGCCGGGGCGGGCGTCGGCGGGGGCGGGGGCGAAGCCGGCGACGGCGAGGCCGCCCTCCGGGCGCTCCGGATCTCCCTGGCGCGGGACGCCGTCCGGGCCGAGGCGGTCCCCTCCGGGATGCCGGCGTGGCTGGAGGGAGCGGCGTGCGGGGCCGGGTCGGCGCTCCTCCCGGCCGACCGGTCCGGCCCGTCCCCGGCCGCAGGCCGTCCGCCACGCGTCCGGCGGCTCGCCTACGCCCGCGGGGACGCCGCGGCGCGGGACCTGGCGGATCGGCTGGTCGCGCTGGCCTCGTCCCCCGGCGGCGAGGACGCCGACGACGCCTCCTTCGCCGATGCGGCCTCCGCCCTCCTCGGCGGAAGCGCCGGACCCGGCTGGCGGACCCTTCCCCTCGTCCACGACGTGCTGGCCGGGTCCGCCCGCGCGGCGGTCGAGCCCGCGTACGTCGCGGTCCTGCCGCGACGGGCCCTGGATCCGTGCGCCTCGCGGCGGGCCCTGGCCGGGGCGCTCCCGTGGCTCGGGGAGCGGGGCGCCCTGGTCCCGCTCGTAGACACGCGTCCCGCGGTCCTCGTTCGCGCGGACGTGGCGGGCGTGAGCGTCGACTTCGACGGGACGCTCCGCCTCACGCGGGCCGGCCGGAGGACGGACGGGGGAGGCCGCCCGTGAGCTTCCGGACCCGGCTCGCCCTGGCGTTCGCGGTGCTGGCCGTGGTGCCGCTCCTCGTCTTCGGGCTGGGCGTGAGGGGCCGGGTGCGGGCCGAGCTCGGGCAGCGATACCGGAGCGAGACCACAGCGCTCGCGGCGGACCTCCGCGCCGAGCTCTCGCAGGACGGCCAGGACGTCGCGGCGCGGCTCGGGGCCATGGCCGACGTCGCGCGGCAGGACAACCGGCTCCGACTCGCCCTGGCCGGCCCGGATGCCGGCGACCGGGGCTACCTCCTGGACTACGCCGGCCGGGCCATGCGGATGGCCGGCCTCGCCATGCTCCGGCTCGAGGACGCCGACGGCACGATCCTCAGCTCGGGTCACTTCCGGAACGAGTTCGGGCGTCGGGAGCCGGGCGTCGCGGAGCGGGTCGCGGCCGTCCCGGGCGGGACCGCGCTGCTCCGCGCCTCCGCTCCCTCGGGTCCGTTCCTGGCGCTGGCCAGGACGGCGGGCGTCCGGATCGGAGGGCGTCCGCTCGTCCTGGTGGGCGGGCTCGCGGTCGACTCGGCCTTCCTGGCCCGGCTCGTCCCCGGCCGTGAGGTGGGGCTCGAGCTCTCGGTGCCCGGCTTCGACCCGGTCATGGTGGGCGCCGGCGAGGACGGGGAGCCCGCGGCCGGGCGCGGAGACGGACGCCGGGCCGGCGGGGGCCGGGACCGGATCGTCGAGACGATCCCGCTGCCGTACGTGGCCGGCGGCTCCACGGGGCCCGGGGCCGGGGCCGAGCTCCGGGTGAGCCGGTCCCTCGCGCCGCTCAGGGCGCTCCGCCGGGGGATCGACGTGTGGTTGGTGCTCGGCCTCGTGGCCGTGGCGGCTGCGGCGGCGCTGTTCGGGTCGTGGCTGGCCGCCCGCCTCAGCCGGCCGCTCGCGGACCTGGCCCGGCGCACGGCCCGTCTCGACCTGGAGAGGCTGGACGTCGAGTTTCCCACGGAGCGGCGGGACGAGGTCGGGGTGTTGGCGCGGGGGCTCCGAGAGCTCACCGACCGACTCCGCGCCGGGTCGGTCCGCCTGCGCGAGGCCGAGCGACGCGCCACCCTTGGGGAGATCTCCCGCCAGGTGAACCACGACGTCCGGAACGGGCTCACCCCCCTCCGCCACGTGGTCCGGCACCTGGCCGAGGTGGCGCGGAAGGATCCGGACCGGCTGGCCCCGGTGTTCGAGGAGCGCCGGGATTCGCTCGAAGGCGGCCTGGGCTACCTGGAGACCCTGGCCACCCGGTATGCGCGCCTCTCGTCCCGCCCCGAGGCCCGCCCGGTGGACGCGGCCGAGCTGGTGGCTCGGGTGGCGGCCGACGCGGGCGGAACGAGGGCCGACGTGCGGGCCGAGGTCGAGCCCGGCCTCCCGCCGGCTTTGGCCGACCCGGTGGCGCTCCGACGGGTGCTCGAGAACCTGGCGCGAAACGCCGTCGAGAGCCTGGACGGGAGCGGCGGCGCGGTGTGGATCCGGGTCCGCTCCGGGGCCGCCCCCGGGCGCGTTCGCCTGGAGGTCGAGGACACGGGGCCCGGGATGAGCGAGGAGGAGCGCGAGCGCATGTTCGAGGAGTTCTACACGACGCGCGAGGAGGGGGCCGGGCTCGGCCTGGCGATCGTCCGCCGGCTGGTCACGGACATGGAGGGCGAGATCGAGGTGGACAGCGAGCCCGGCCGCGGGACCCGCTTCGTGTTGACGCTCCGGGCGGCAGGGTCGGGGCCCGAGGGCGGACCGGCGGTGGGGAGCGGGGAAGCGTGACCCGGGTCCTGGTCGTCGACGACGTCCCGGCTGTGGCCGAGCAGTACGCCTACGACCTCCGCCGCCTGGCTGACTTCCGGACCCTCGTCGCCACCGGCGGCCGCGAGGCCCTCGAGGTCCTGGCCTCGGAGGCGGTCGACTGCGTGGTCCTCGACCTCGAGATGCCGGGCGTGGACGGATTCGACGTGCTCACGGCCCTGGCCCGCGAGGAGCGGGACGTCCCGGTCATCGTGTACACGGGGACGGGCGACTACGACCGCTGCGCCCGGGCCATCCGGCTCGGGGCGTACGGCTTCATCGACAAGGCCGAGCCGGTGCGCCGCGTGGTCCAGGAGATCCGGGGCGCGCTCGAGCGGGGACGGCTCGCCGCGGAGGTCGAGCGCCTGCGGGACCGACTCGATGAGGACGCCGGCCTCCTGGGCACGAGCGGCCCCATGCTCGAGCTCAAGGAGCGGATCGCCCGCCTGGCGCCGATCCCGAGCCCGGTGCTCGTCCTGGGCGAGAGCGGCACCGGGAAGGAGCTGGCGGCCCGCCGGCTCCACGACCTGGGCCGGGAGGAGGGCACGCCGTTCGTGGCCGTGAACGGCGCGGCGCTCCCGGACAGCCTGGTCGAGAGCGAGCTGTTCGGGCACGAGAAGGGCGCGTTCACGGGCGCCGACCGGCTCCGGGTCGGGGCGTTCGAGGCGGCCGGGAAGGGGACGCTCTTCCTGGACGAGGTGGGCGAGCTC
>DATFLN010000044.1:0-187171 GCA_035267645.1 Gemmatimonadota bacterium
ACCAGCGCGATGGCCACGAAGTGGCACACGCTCCCGCCCAGGACGAAGAGGTGCCACAGCGTGTGGTTGAAGGGGAGCTTCTTCCAGGCGTAGAAGGCCACGCCGAGCGTGTAGACCACCCCGCCGGCGATCAGCCACGCCACCACGTCCGTCCCCACCGTGGCGACGAGCGGCCGGAGCGCGAAGACGCCGGTCCAGCCCATGGCCAGGTAGAAGATGGGCGCGAGGATCGGGAAGCGGCCCATGTATCGAAGCTTGAACACGATCCCCAGGATCGCCATGCCCCACACGAGCGCCAGGAGGGGCGCCCCGCGCCGGAGCCCGAGCCCGAGGAGGGCCACGGGCGTGTAGGTCCCGGCGATGAGCAGGAAGATCGCGCAGTGGTCCAGGAGCCGGAGGACGTGCTTCCAGCGGGGATGGCGGGCGGCGTGGTAGGCGGTGGAGGCGCCGTACAGCAGGGCGAGCGTCACCGCGTACGCGGCGACCGCGACCAGGCCGGGCTCGCGCGCGCCGCCGGGTAGCCGCCACGCGAACCACACCAGCACGCCGCCGCCGATCAGGCTGGCCACCAGGCCCACGCCGTGCGTGAGCCAGGCCGCCAGCTCCTCGGCCGGGGTCGGGGAGGGCGCGGTGCGTGCGGTCTCGTTCGTCATCAACCCAGTGATACTCGCCGCGGGAGCGGGGAGGTCCCGAGCGCGGCGCCACCCGCCGCCCCGATCGACCTACGGCTCCCGGCGGTCCGCGCGGCCGAACCGTCCGCGGCGCCTCCACGTTGCCCGCGGCGCCGCGCGCCGCCACGTTGCGGGCGTGCGTCTCCGGGCGGTCCGAGCTCGCGCCGTCCGGCCACCGTCCCCCGAGCGCGTCCGGCCCGGCATGCACCTTCCCCTCCCGTCGCGTCCCGCCTCCCGGTCGCCCTCGTGGTGGACGGGCGGCCTGGCCGCCCTGTGCGCCGCGCTCCTCGCGGTCGCCGCCCGTCCCGGCGCGGGGCCCGCGCCGGCGGTGGCCCGCGAGGCGACTCCGCAGGCCGCACCCCCGTGCGTCGACTCCGGGGACGCGTCCGGGGAGAGCCGGGGCAGCATGTCGGGGGACCTCGACGCCTCCCTGTCGGGGGAGGCCTTCTTCCGGAGCTCGGTCGGCGCGGACGGCCGCCCCGGGCTGGAGATCCGCCTGGACGATCCCGACCTGGGCCGCTGGCAGGTCACGTTCACACTCATGGGCCTGGGAGAGCTGCCCGGCCCCGGGGACCTGCCCGTGGTGGCGCCCGACAGCGCCGCCGCGCTGGCCGCCTCCGATCCGGGCGGCCCCGGCGCCGTCCGCGCGGCGGCCGGGGAGCTCTACCTGTTCGACCCGACCGCCCTCTCGGGCCGGACGCTCCCCCCCGCCGCCGGGTCGATCGGCCTGGACGCGGTCGGCCCCGGCGGCGTGTGCGGCCGCTTCGACGTGACGTGGCGCGGCGGGGAGGCGGGCGGCGTCCGGAGCGTGCGCACCCGCGGGACCTTCCGCGCCGCCAACGCGGGCTTCGGGAACGACAGCGCGGCGGCCACGAGGCGCCGGACGGCGCCCGGCGGCGGCCCGAAACCGCGCCCGAGCTCCCCACGTAGGTTTTGACGAACCGAAGTCGGCCGGCGACCTTGTGGCATTCCACAGCGTGGAGGAGCCATGAAGGACCACATCACCGTCGTGGCGGTGCTCCAGATCGCCCTCGGAGCGCTCGGACTCCTGGGAGCGGCGATCATGTTCCTCACGATCGCGGGCGGCGGCTTCCTGTCGGGAGACGTGCGCGCGTGGATGATCACCTCGGCCGTGGCGACCATCGGCGCGGGCTTCCTGGTGCTCGTCTCCCTGCCGAGCATCGTGGGGGGCTTCGGCCTTCTGCGCGGCCGGTCCTGGGCCAGGATCCTGCTGCTGGTGGTGGCCGTGTTCGAGGTCGTGCACGTCCCGCTCGGCACCCTGCTCGCCATCTACACGTTCTGGGTGCTCCTCAGCGAGGACGGGAAGCGGGCGCTGGCCGCGCAGGCCTGAGGCGGCGCGGCCCGTGGCCCATGGGCCACGGGCCACCGGCCGGCCGCCGCCCACCGCCGACCGTGCCCGGCCCGGCCGTGAGCGGACGACCGTGAGCCCGGTCGACGCCGCCGGGATCCGCGACTTCCTCGCGCGGATCGTCGCCGTCCCCTCGGTGAACCCCGCGCTGGCCGGCGGCCACGGGGAGATCGCGGGCGAGGCGCGCCTGGCCGGCGTCGTGGCCGGGGAGCTCGACGCCCTCGGCCTCGAGGTGACGACCCGCGAGCCCGAGCCGGGACGCACGAGCGTGGTCGGCACCCTCCCGGGCCGCGGCGGCGGTCCCTCCCTCCTCCTGTACGCGCACCTGGACACCGTGGGCGTGGAGGGGATGGAGGACCCGTTCGGCGCCGTCGTCCGGGAGGGCCGCCTGTTCGGGCGCGGGGCGTACGACATGAAGGGCGGGCTGGCCGCCTGCGTGGGGGCCGCCCGGGCCCTGGTCGGGCGGGGAAAGCCGCTGGACGGGGACCTCCACCTGGCCTTCGTGGCCGACGAGGAGACCGAGAGCCTCGGGATGCGCGACCTCCTGGGGCACCTCCGCCCCGACGCCGCCGTCGTCACCGAGCCCACCGACCTCCGGCTGTGCCTCGCGCACAAGGGCTTCGCCTGGATCGAGGTCGAGACCAGCGGCCGGGCCTCCCACGGGAGCCGGTTCGAGGAGGGGGTCGACGCCAACCTCCGCATGGGCCGCGTCCTGGCCCGCCTCGAGGAGCTCGAGCGCGACCTCCGCACGCGGCCCGGCCACCCGCTCGTCGGCCCCCCTTCCCTGCACGCGGCCACCCTGGAGGGCGGCACGGGCCCGAGCACCTACGCCGACCGCTGCCGGCTGGTCGTCGAGCGGCGCACCGTCCCGGGCGAGACGCGGGACGCGGTGCTCGCGGAGATCCGCGGGATCCTCGACGCGCTGTCCGGCGAGGATCCCGACTTCGAGGCCTCGCTCGAGCTCCTCCTGTGGCGCTCCCCCTTCGAGGCCGATCCCGATTCGAGGCTGGCGGAGCTGACCCTGAGGGAGGCCGGGGAGGTCCTGGGGGATCCCCCGCCCGTGGGGGGCGAGACCTACTGGATGGACGCGGCCTTCCTGGCCGAGGCCGGAGTCGACACGGTGGTCCTGGGTCCGCGGGGCGCGGGAGCCCACGCCGCCGAGGAGTGGGTCGACCTCGCGTCCGTCGTCCGCCTGGCGGAGATCCTGGAGGGGGTGGCCGGGGCCTACTGCGGCGGAGCCTGAGCCGCGGGGACCCCGGGCCCGTCGGACCGGGGCGGACCGCAGCCGTCCGCGATTGCCGGCGCCCGGACCGACGGCCTATCGTTCGCCGGTCCGTTCCGACCGCCACGCGACGCCGATCTCACACCCGGGAGGAGCCATGCGTCTCCACCTTCGCTGCGCCGTGCTCGCAGTCGTACTCTCTCTCGCCCCGAGGTCCGGGTCCGGACAGGAGCTGGTCCGTTCCGCCGTGATCCCACCCGCCGACCTGGAGCGGGCGACGCTCCGCCGCATCGAGGCCGGAGCCACGCGGGTGGCCTGGGTATGCGAGAAGGGGCGGGAGGGAACGGTGGCGTGCCGGCTCGAGCCACCGTCCGGGACCGCGGTCGGCTTCGGCGACGGGAAGGCAGGAGCGCGCCTCCCGACCGGGGCGAAGACCGCGCCCTCCCGGCGAGCCGTCGGAGTGACGCCTGCGGCGTCGCTGCCGAACGAAGACGTCCTGGCCGAGATCGGCCGCGCGCTGGCGGTCGACCCCGCGTCCCCGACCGCGCTGGCCCGCTGGCGATCCGTGGTCGAGCGGGAGGCGCGAGCGGGCCGGGAGGCCGCCCGGCTCGTGCCGCGCATCCTCGACGCCGCCCTCGCCCGGCGGGAAGAGGATGGGGCCCGGTCGGGGCGTGCCGGGGAGCCCCCCAACCGCGCCGGGGCCGGCCAGCTCACGCAGCTGCAGCTGCAGCAGGCGCTCCAGAGGCGACAGGAGACCTTCCAGATGATGTCCAACATCCAGAAGACGCTCCACGACACCGAGATGGCCATCATCCGGAACATGAAGGGCTGAGACGGGAGCCGCCGCGCCACGCGGCCCCGGGCCGGGGGCGGAGCCCACCGGGGCGGGTCGCGACCGGCGGCGCGGGCCGGACGTGCGCGCGGGCCCGATGCGCGAACGGGCCGGAGCGCGCCTGCGCCCCGGCCCGCCCGTCCGGCAGGGTCGATGTCGAGCCACGCGGCCGGACTGGGCCGCCCCCGGAGGGACGCCGGACCGGCCCGCGAGGCGGCCTACCGCGACCCGCCGGCCGCGATCGAGAACCCGGCCGAGAAGACCAGGTCGTTCTGCAGCTTGGAGTCCGTCTCGCTCCCCGTCGCGTCCTCGGTGAACTTGGCCGCGAAGACGTGGTCCTCCGCGTCGACGCGGATCAGCACCATGGGAGCCACCCTGAAGCGCACGCCGACGCCGGCCGTGCCGCCGATGTCGGTCCGGCCGCTGACGCCATCCCAGGCATCCTGTCCGGTGTGACCGACCAGCGTCGGACCCGCCTTGACGAAGAACGAGGCCACGTCGCTCTGCATCGGGAAGGCGTAGAGCAGGGCCAGGTCCGCGATCCACACGTTCGCGTTCATGGTGGCCGTGGTGGCGTCGTTCTGCTTGACGTCGCTGAGCGCCCAGCCGAACGCGCCCTCGATGCCGACCGCGTCCGTGACCCACCCGGTCACGCGGCCGCCGAAGATGAAGGCGGACTTCTGCTTGATGGTCGGCGTCACCGGCTGGCCCGCGAACGTGTCGATGAGGTCGGCGGTGGGCACGTAGAAGCCGCCGTACGCCGTGAAGTCCACGGTCCCCTGCTGCGCCTGGGCTGGGACCGCCACGGCCACGAGGGCCAGGGCCCCGAGCAGCGCCACGATTCTGGACGAGATTCGGTTCATGAGATCGCCTCCGGAGGGATGGCCGCGGCCGTGACAGGATCAGGAAGATCGGGTGGGACGCCGCGCCGCGGCGGGCGGAGGCCCACGACACGACAGGATAACCGGTCGGGACGCGTCGTGGCTGTCGGGCAAAGCCCGATCTTCGTGTACGGGAACCTCCCGTTCCTCGGCGTGGGCAGACCCCCTTTCGCCGGGTCGGACCGGGGTCCTACCCGACTCCCTGCAGGGCGTCCAGCATGGCCAGGAAGACGCTCACCATCTCGGGGCTGAACGCCGAGCCCGAGCCCTCGCGCAGGTGGGCCAGGACCCGCTCCTCCGGCCACGGACCGCGGAAAGGACGCCGCGTGCGGAGGGCGTCGTACACGTCGCAGACCTGGACGAGCTCGCTGGCGGGGTGGAGGTCGCGCGGGAAGCGGCGCTCGGGGTAGCCTCCGCCGTCCCGGGTCATGTGGTGCTCGTAGGCCACCACGGCCGCGATGCCGAGCCCGTCGCGGGACCTGAACAGGATCCGGGCCCCGTCGACCGGATGCTCCTTGATGAGCGTCCACTCGTCGGGCGTCAGGGTGCCGGGCTTCTGGAGGATCTCCTCCGGGACCAGGGTCTTCCCCACGTCGTGGAGGAGCGCCGCCTTCCCCACCGCGCTCACGTCGCCGCGGCCGTAGCCGACCTGCTCGGCCAGGCCGATGGAGAGCACCGAGACGTTCATCGAGTGGACCGTGCTGTACTGGTCCACCTCCTTGAGGGGGACGAGGAGCCGCAGGAGGTTCCGGCTCTCGCGCACCGCCGCCCCGACCGCCTCGACCACGGCCGCCGCGACGGCCGCCTCGACGGCGCCCTCGGCGCGCGCTCGCTCGAACAGCCGGCCGACCTCCTCGAGCGTGCCGTCGAGGTCCCCGTTCCAGCCCTCGCCCTCCTCGGCCGTCACCACGCGTCCGAAGCGAAGGTCGCGGAGACGGATCGGACCCATCTCCCTGCCGGCCTCGGGTCCCGCCTCCAGTCGCGAGACGGCGCTCGTGAGGAGCTCCGCCACCTCGTCGGGCGTCACTCCCGCCGGGACCTCGAGCCGCTCGAGTCCGACGGCGGCCAGCTGCCCTCCCCAGCTCCACGAGCCGAAGCCACGCAGCCGCTGGCTCCCGACGATCACCTCACCCTGGAGGAAGGTGAACCGTCCCTCCCCACCCTGCTCCGCCACGGCGGCCACGAGCGCCCCGTGCACGCGCTCGACGGCCCGCTTGCGGGCGGGATGGTCCGCCGCGTACAGGCGGAGCGAGGAGAGGGCCTGCCCCAGCGCGATCAGGAGATCGGTGGCCGCTTCGCTCACGGTCCCTCCTCCTCTCCGGGGTCGGAGGCCGACACGGCCGTCCGGATCTTCTGATCGGGCGACTCGACCGCCGCCCGGAGGACCGGGGCCACTTCGGGATCGTCCACCCAGCCCTCGGCGAGCTCTCCCAGGGCGGCCAGCATCGGACCGGTGGGCGGGGCGAGCTTCCGCCAGAAGATCCACCGCCGCACCCAAACCAGGTCGATCAACGCTCGCCGCGCCGTCTCCGAGCCGCTCGCCGAGAGGAGCTGCACGGCCCGCGTCCGGACGGCCGGCGGGAGCGACGGGTCCCCGGCGCGGGCGGCCACCAGCGGCTCGAGCTCGGGCGGGATGCCCCCGCTCGCCGCTGCCGAGAGGGCGAGGCTCGCCACGCGCTCGTTCTCGTCCCGGAGGCCCGCGGCCAGGGAAGGGACCCGTCCGTCGGGCTCGACCAGGGCCACCTTGAGAGCCTCGGCCCGCACCCGGGCGTCCGGGTCCTCGAGCATGGGAAGAGCCGAGAAGCCCTCGGGCCGCCCCGGCAGCTCGTGCAGGAGGGCCAGCAGGTTCCGCCGGACGAACCAGCGCGCGTCCTCGAGACGCTCCGGGAGGAGCTCCACGACGGGAGCGCCGATCTCCACGAGGAGGCCGAACACGTTGTGCCAGTACAGCCTCGATTCGGCGTTGGACTCCGAGAGGGCATCGAGCAGGGGGCCCGCCACGTCCACGCCCCCCCGCCGCACGATCCGCCGCACGAGGTCGAAATCGGGATCCGGCTCGTGCAGCAGCCCCTGGATCGTCTCGGGGACCGCCAGCCTCTCCCACAGCGCATCGGCCACCCGGTTGGTCTCGTCGACCTCCTCGGCCATCCCGACCAGGTCGCGGGCGCGCCGCTCCTCCACGAGCCGCGCCACCGCCTCCTTCACCGGCTCGGCGGGCTCGTCCATCTCCAGGCCCATCTGCACCACGCGCTCGGGCTCGACCCGGAGGCGGCGCCGGGGCCTGAGGCCCTCCGCCGGAGGCGTGGCGGTCAGGTGCTCGAGCGTGTGCTGGTAGAGGGCCGGCCGCGGGTCCTCGAGCTGCCAGTCCGAGACGATCCTGTCCACGACCTCGTTCACGGCCTCGGCGTCGCCCGGCTCCCCGCCTCCGCGGCCCCGGCGCGGGCCGGCGTACATGGCCAGCTTCTTCACGAAGCGGAGGAGCCAGTCCTCGATGGAGCCCTCCCGCCCTTCGGCCGCGGCCCGAACCAGCCGGAGGGCCGCCTCGAGGTCCAGGCTCTGCGCCGCCGCGACCAGAAAGTCCTCCTCCCGTCCGCCTTCGGCACCGAAGCGCAGCAGGTAGGAGAGCGTCTCGGGCTTCAGGCACAGGATGAGCCGCGACATCCGGCGCCGGACCAGGTCGGCCCGCGTGCCCTTCGTGCGCGCCAGCCGCTCGGCCAGGCGCGTGATCTGGAGCGCCACGACGCGGTCGACGTCCTCCTCCCCGAGGCGCGCCTCGAGGCGCCGGGCCACCTCCTCCGGCTCCTCGGAGGTGAGGTCCGCATCTCCGATGCGTCCCCCGAGGGGGGGCTCCTCGTCCCGGACCACCCGGTCGGCGCCCGAGGACCCCGGCCCGAAGGCGGGCCGCTCCCGGTCGGGACCCTCCTCGTCGAGCCGGAGCGGATCGTAGCGCCGGGGCGCCACGCCGATGTGCGGCCAGCTTCGTTCAGCCTCGTCCCGCAGCCCCAGCGGCACGGCCCCGCGGCTCGGCTCCTCCGCGAGCGTCTCCAGGAAGTCCGCCAGCTCCGCCGACTCCAGCCCGGGCCGGAAGCCGACCGCGGCCAGCTGATGGGCGTGGAGGCGCGAGGCGAGCGCCGCGAGGTGCGGGCTCGAAGGATCGGTCTCGGCCCGGCCCACCCGGACCCGGTCCTTCAGCCCCTCCACCCGGAGCTCGCCGCCCTCGCGGAGCAGGTGTCCCAGGCCGTCGAACACCCCGTCGGCCGCCGGCTGGAGCGCCGGATGGCCGGAGGGGTACATGGCGTGACGATGCAGGGCGATGGACAGGTCGACGAGCGTGCGGCGCACGGCCTCGGGCAGGGCCGGCGCCGGGGCGGATCCTTCCCGGTCCGCCGGGGGGGAGGCTCCCGGCGGGTCGTCGGGACCCCGGTCGCCGCTCGTGTCGCCTTCAGGCTCGGTCAAGGAATTGGATGGCGGCATGCTCCCCCGATGCGGGCCGTTTCGGGCCGGCCACGGACCCTTCACCTTCGTGAGGGGCGACCGGATTTGCAAGGGAGCCGGCGTTGCCCGGGCCCGCTCCGCGGAGCACCTTTCTGTCGAAGCGGACGGCCCAGGAGAGGGGCGATCATGAAGGGATGCGCGGCGGTCGTGGCCACGTTCGGACAGCGGTACGAAGCCGAGCTCGCACGGGGATACCTGGAGGACGACGGCATTCCCGCCGCGGTCGCGGTGGACGACGCGGGCGGTGCCTACGCGGGGCTCACCTTTTCGCCCGACCCGGCCCGCGTCATGGTCAGGCCCGAGGACCTCCGGCGCGCCCGGAGGCTCCTCGTGGAGGTCGGCATGGTGGCCGGGGGCTCCGGGGACCGGGGCGGCCCCGGAGAGCGTGCGGACAGCGGTGATCCCGAGGACGCCCGGGGCGCCGAAGCGTCGGACGAGGGCTGAGGTCCGCCCACCGTGGACCGATCGGAAGCCCTCGAGCTGGCCCGGGCCCGCCTGTTCGCCCTGCGCGCCCTCTCCCCCGAGACCCTCCGCACCCGGGCCGACGAGACGCCGGTCCACCAGGAGGAGGCGGGCGCGGGCGCGGTTCACTGCCACCTCCTCGTCATCCGCTGCGAGTGGACCGAGGACGACGGGCGTCCGGCCGTCCGGGTCTCCGTGAACGTGGAGGACGGGGGGTTCCCCGTGCTCGACCCGGACGAGGTGAGCTTCGTCCGGGCGGTCCCGGACGCGGAGGAGGAGGCCCCGTGACCCATCGGCGGGGCGGTGCGCGCGGCCGGAGGCCGGAACGCCCCGGACGCACGCCCGGCCACGCCCGGCTCCGGCGCCCGCCCTCCGGCCTCCTCCTCGCCGCCGCGGCGGCCCTTCTCGCGGTGTCCTGCGGAGGGCGCGAGCGGGCGGAGCGCCTCCGGATCCATCCGATGCTCGCCGCCCAGCGGGCGCGGACCACGTCCCTCCTGCAGGCCGTGGCCGCCGTGGACGACTCGGTGGCCTGGGCCGCGGGGCACGACGACATCTGGCTCCGCACGCTCGACGGCGGCGAGCACTGGACGGTGGGGACCGTGCCCGGCGCCGCGGGGCTCGAGCTCCGCGATGTGTGGGCCTCCGGGCCCGACACCGCCTTCCTCCTCACCGCCGGCGCGGGAGACCGGTCGCGCATCTACGCGACGACCGATGCCGGTGCGAGCTGGGCCCTCCGCTTCACGAACGCCGACAGCTCCGCCTTCTTCGACTGCATCGACTTCTGGGACGCCCGGAGCGGCCTGGCGTTCAGCGACGCGGTGGCGGGCCGGTTCCGGGTCCTGCGGACGGAGGACGGCGGGCGGAGCTGGTCCCGGATCGACACCCTGCTTCCCACCGCCCGGGAGGGCGAGGGCGGGTTCGCGGCCAGCGGCGGCTGCCTGGTCGTGGGAGCCGGCGGACGGGGGTGGATCGGCACGGGCGCCGCCGACAGCGCCAGGATCCTGCGCACGGGCGACAGGGGGGCGAGCTGGAGCTGGGCTCCCGTGCCGATCCGGGGAGGCCGGGAGGCGGGCGTGATGGCCGTGGCCTTCCGCGACAGCCTGCACGGCCTCGCCGTGGGCGGAGAGCTGGGAGCGAGCGACGGCCGCGTCCGCGTCGCCGTGAGCGACGACGGCGGCCGGAGCTGGCGCGCCGGCGGCTCCCCGACCCTCCCCGGTCCCCTGTACGGCGCCGCCTGGGTGCCCGGCGCGCCCTCGCCGACCGCGGTCGTGGTGGGTCCGGGCGGGGCCGACTACACGATCGACGGCGGAGAGAGCTGGACGCCGCTCGACACGGCGTCCTACTGGAGCGTGGGCTTCGCCTCGCCCCGCGCGGGCTGGATGGTCGGCCCCGGGGGCAGGATCTCCCGGGTGTCGCTCGTCGCCCTCGGCGAGGGGCGTTGAGCCCCCTCGCCTGGCTCTCCCTGCTGGGAGGGCTGGCCCTCCTCCTGGTCGGCGCCGAGCTCCTGGTCCGCGGGGCGTCGCGCCTGGCCGCCGCCCTCGGCATCGCGCCCCTGGTGATCGGGCTCACCGTCGTCGCCTACGGCACGAGCGCTCCCGAGCTGGCCGTGAGCGTGAGGGCGGGGCTGGCGGGGAGCGCCGGGCTGGCGATGGGCAACGTCCTCGGCAGCAACCTGTTCAACATCCTCCTCGTCCTCGGGCTCTCCTCGCTCCTGGTCCCCCTGGACGTCTCCCGGCAGCTCATCCGCATCGACGTGCCCATCCTGGTGGCCGTCACCGCCCTGGCCTACGTCCTGGCCCTCGACGGCCGCCTGGGGAGGGCGGACGGAGCGGTCCTCCTCGTCCTCGCGGCGGCGTACACCGGCCTGCAGGTCGCCGCGGCCCGGCGGCCGAGGAGCGGGACGGAGCGCGCCGGCCAGGGCTCCCGCCAGGAGACCGGCGGGTCCTGGCCGGTCCAGATCGCGCTCGTCCTCGGGGGGCTCGCCCTCCTCGTCCTCGGCTCGGGGTGGCTGGTCGAGGGCGCGATGGCCACGGCGCGCTGGCTCGGGGTCGGCGAGACGCTGATCGGGCTCACGATCGTAGCGGCCGGGACGTCCCTCCCGGAGTTGGCCACGAGCGTGGTGGCCGGCGTGCGCGGCGAGCGGGACCTGGCCACGGGCAACGTGGTCGGGAGCGACATCTTCAACGTGCTGGTCGTGCTGGGCGCGGCCGCCGCCCTCTCCCCGCGCGGCCTCCCCGTCCCGGAGCAGGCCCTGCGCTTCGACTTCCCGGTCGCCCTCGCGGCGGCGTTCGCCTGCCTGCCCATCTTCTTCACGGGGCACCGGATCGCCCGCTGGGAGGGCGCGCTCTTCCTCGTCTACTACGCGGCGTACGTGCTCTACCTCTTCCTGTCGGCGGCGCGGAGGCCCTCGCTCGCCGCGTTCGAGCGGGCCATGCTCGTCTACGTCATCCCGCTCACCGCGATCACGCTGGCGACCGTGACGGTCCGGGCGCTTCGGCACGGGAGGGCGGGAGGCGCCGGGGGCTGAGGGGGACGCGGCGAAGGACGGCGGAGCCGGCCCGGGCCGCCGGACCGGGAGCGCGGGAGGCGCCGCTCAGACGGGCCGGCCCAGCGCCACCGCGAACAGGCCGCCCGGGTCGGTCTCCCACCGGGCCACCCCGAAGCCGCCCTCCTCGAGGAGGGCCGAGGCCGAGCGGCGCGTGTACTTGTGGCTGAGCTCGGTCCGGATCGACTCCCCCTCGCAGAACTCGAGCTCCAGGCCCAGCGCCCCGACGCGGACCGTCTGCGGCCGGACCGACACCAGGTGCATCTCGATGCGGGCCTTCTCCTCGTTCCACACGGCGCGGTGCTCGAAGGCGTCCGGATCGAAGTCGGCGTCCAGCTCCCGGTCGATGACGCGCAGGACGTTCCGGTCGAACTCCGCGGTCACGCCCTCGGCGTCGTCGTAGGCCGCCACGAGCCGGCCCCGGTCCTTGACCAGGTCGAAGCCGACGAGGAAGGCGTCGGAGGGCCCCAGCCGGCGGCGCACGCCCCTCAGGAAGGCGGCGGCCGCGGGCGCCTCGAAGTTCCCGATCGTGCTCCCCAGGAAGAGGACCAGGCGGACCTCGTCCTCGAACGGAAGCGGCAGGTCCTCCTGGAAGTCGCCCACGACCCCGATCACGTGCAGGCCGGGGTACCGGCGTCCGATCCGCCGGGCCGCGCGTTCGACGGCCTCGGGGCTGACGTCGATCGGCGCGTAGCCGCACAGGTGGCCCTGCCCCCGTCCCGCGCGCAGGAGGACCTCCGTCTTGCCGGCGCTCCCGGACCCGAACTCGACCAGGGCCCCCGGCCCGACCTCCCGGACCAGCCAGGGGGCGACGCGCTCCAGGATGGAGCGCTCGGTGCGCGTCTGGTAGTACTCGGGAAGGCGCGTGATCCGCTCGAAGAGCTCGGAGCCTCGGGCGTCGTAGAAGTACTTGGGAGGGAGGGTCCGCGGCCGCGTCCCGAGCCCCTCGCGGACGTCGGCCGCGAGCGTCTCGCGCCGGCGGCCGGGATCGATCTCCCGGCGGATCTCCGGCTCCTTCGATCTCTCCATGCTCCTCCCGATCCTGTTGCTCGGCCATGGCGGCTCCGGCCATGATACCGGCGGCCGGCGGCCTCAGGCACCACCTCACCGCGAACGGACGGCGATCCACATGGCGAACGCAGCTCCGGGGCGCCCGGGTCCCGAGGACGGGGCGCGCGGGACGGACACGGACGCGACGCGGCCCGTCGTGTCCTTCCGCGGCGTGGGCCTCCGCCTGGGCGACCGGGAGGTCCTGGACGGCCTCTCTTTCGAGGTCGCCCCGGCCGAGACCTTCATGCTCGTGGGGCGGAGCGGCGCCGGCAAGACGAGCGTCCTCCGGCTCGTGAACCGGCTCCTGGAGCCGGACCGGGGCGAGATCCGGGTCGCGGGCCGGTCCGCACGGGCGTGGGACCCGATCGAGCTCCGTCGCCGGATCGGCTACGTGCTCCAGGGGATCGGCCTCTTCCCCCACTACACGGTGGCGCGGAACGTGGGGCTCGTCCCGCGGCTCCTGGGCTGGGACGAGGAGCGGATCGAGGACCGGGTCCGGGAGATCCTGGACATGGTCGGCCTCCCGCCCGACGCGTTCTCCGGGCGCTACCCCGCCTCCCTCTCGGGCGGCCAGCGCCAGCGGATCGGCGTGGCGCGCGCCCTGGCGGCCGATCCCCCGCTCCTTCTGTGCGACGAGCCGTTCGGCGCCCTCGACCCGATCACCCGGCGGGAGCTGCAGGCCGAGTTCCGGGCGCTGAGCCGGAGGCTCGAGAAATCGCTCCTGTTCGTGACGCACGACGTGCGGGAGGCGCTGGAGCTGGGCGACCGGATCGGCCTCCTCGAGGACGGGAGCCTGGCGTTCACCGGGCCGCCGGACGCGTTCCGGGAGAGCGACCACCCGCTGGTGCGGGCGTTCGTGGGATGAGGGGCTCGCGCGGGGGGGGAGCCGGCCGGCGGGGCGCGCCCGGGGCGGAGCGGAGCGGGAGCGCGGGATGAGCTTCCTCGACTACCTGGCCGGCCACCGGGCCGAGGTCCTCCAGCGGCTGGGCGAGCACCTGGTCCTGGTCGGGAGCTCCGTGGGGCTCGGCATCCTGGTCGGCGTGCCGGTGGGGATCTACCTGACCCGGCACCGCCGCTACCGCGGCCCGGTCATCGGCCTCGTCAACGTGATCCAGACCATCCCGAGCCTGGCCCTGTTCGGCTTCCTCATCCCGATCCCGGTCCTGGGCGGCGTGGGCACCCGCACGGCCATCGTCGCCCTGTTCGGCTACTCCCTCCTCCCGATCATCCGGAACACCTACGAGGGGATCCGGGGCATCGATCCCTCGGTCCGCGATGCGGGAAGAGCCATGGGGATGACCGACGCGGAGCTCCTGCGACAGGTCGAGCTCCCGCTGGCGCTCGGCGTGATCCTCGGCGGCATGAGGCTCGCGGCCGTCATCGGGATCGGGATCGCCACGATCGCCGCGGCCGTCGGGGCCGGCGGCCTGGGCGTGTTCATCTTCCGGGGCCTGTCCATGGTCGACGACCGGGTGATCCTGGCGGGGGCCGTCCCGGCCGCGCTCCTGGCCCTGGCGGTCGACTGGGGCCTGGGACGGCTCGAGCGACGGCTGTCGCGCTGGCGGGAGGAGGAGACGTGAAGCGACACGTGCTCGGAGCGGGCGTGGCGGCCGCCGTCCTGGCCGGCGCCGCCCTGGCGGCGGGCTGCGGCGGGGGACCATCGCCCGTGGTCGTGGGCGGGAAGAACTTCACCGAGCAGGACATCCTGGGTGAGATCGTGGCCACCTGGATCGAGCGGACGACCGACGTCCCCGTCCGCCGCAAGCTCCACCTGGGCGGCACCTTCGTGTGTCACCGGGCCCTCGTCTCGGGCGACCTGGACGTGTACGTCGAGTACACGGGGACGGCGCTCACGGCCATCCTGGACCGGCCTTCCCTGCACGACCCCGACTCGGTCTTCCAGGCCGTGCAGGCCGCCTACGAGCGCCGCTGGGACCTCACCTGGACGGAGCCGCTCGGGTTCGACAACAGCTTCGTCATCCTGGTGCGCCGCTCCACCGCCGACTCGCTCGACCTCCGCACCATCTCGGACCTCGTGCGCTACGACGACCGGCTCGTCCCCGGCTTCGGCTACGAGTTCGTCCAGCGCGAGGACGGGCTCCCGGGCCTGAGCGAAGCCTACGGCCTCCACTTCACGCACACCCCCAGGGCCATGGAGCTGGGGCTCGTGTACCGCGCCCTGGCGGACGGGGAGATCGACGTGACGGCGGGCAACGCCACCGACGGGCAGATCGACGAGCTGCACCTGGCGAGGCTGGAGGACGACCGGAGCTTCTTCCCGCCCTACCAGGCCGCGCCCGTGGTCCGCCGGGCGGCCCTGGAGCGCCGTCCCGCGCTCGTGGACGCCCTCCGGAGCCTTGGGGGGCGCATCTCGACGGCGGAGATGCGGCGCCTCAACCGCAGGGTGGACGTGGACGGGGAGGACTACCGGAAGGTGGCGCACGAGTGGGTGTCGCGGCAGCTCGCGGCGGGGGACTCGGCCTCCGCTCCGTGAGCGACCTCGGGCGCCGGCCCGCCGCCCGCAGGCGACGCGGCGCCCGGTTCCGCCTCCGAGGGTGCGCCGCCCTGAGCCGAGGCGGTATATTTCGTGATACGTTCGCCTCCGGGGCGCCTGTCCCGGCGGGCGGGCGGCGGGTTCGATCGAAACAGGAGGCGTCGGCGACCGCAGGGGTGCACCGCCGCGGCGGGAGGACCCCGGCTCCGACTCCGACCGACCATATGGAAACCAGCTCGAGAGCTTACCATGGCCACTGAACACAAGCAGGACGGCGGACCGGTCAGCGAGAAGGAGGCCCGACGGGTCGCGGAGAGCGCCCGCGAGGCCCGGTGGGAGGGCGCGACGTTCATGCGCGACCTCTACATGGGTGACTTCCGCATCGATCTCCTCCACCCGTACCCGGACCCGGACGAGTTCATCTCCGACCGGGCCCGCGAGTACATGGACCGAATGCGCACGTTCCTGCGCGAGGAGGTCGACTCGGACCGCATCGACCGCGAGGGCAAGATCCCGGAGCCCATCGTCGACCGGCTCCGGGAGATGGGCGCCTTCGGCCTCAAGATCCCGCAGGAGTACGGCGGGCTGGGCTTCAACCAGAGCGAGTACGGCGCCATCATGTCGGTCGTGGGGAGCGCGGATGGAAACCTCGTGGCCCTCCTCTCGGCGCACCAGTCGATCGGCGTGCCGCAGCCGCTGAAGCTGTTCGGGACCGAGGAGCAGAAGAAGAAGTACTTCCCCCGGATCGCGAAGGGCGCCATCTCGGCCTTCGCGCTCACCGAGCCCCAGGTGGGCTCGGATCCGGCGGGCCTCCAGACGAGCGCCGAGCGGACCGAGGACGGCGACGCCTACATCCTGAACGGCGAGAAGCTGTGGACCACCAACGGCACGGTGGCCGACATCATCGTCGTCATGGCCCGCCACACGGACACGAACAAGATCTCCGCGTTCATCGTCGAGTGCGACTCGCCGGGCGTCGAGGTGAGCCAGCGCCTGGACTTCATGGGCCTCAAGGCACTCGAGAACGGAGTCATCCACTTCAAGGACGTCCGCGTCCCGAAGGAGAACCTCCTGTGGAAGGAGGGCCGGGGGCTCAAGCTGGCGCTCGTGACCCTGAACACGGGCCGGCTCACGATCCCGGCCGCGGCCGTGGGCACGATCCAGTCGTGCCTCGAGATCTGCCGGAAGTGGTGCTCGGAGCGCGTCCAGTGGGGCCAGCCGGTCGGGAAGCACGAGGCCGTGGCCCACATGCTGGCGGACATCGCCGCCGAAGGCTTCGCCATGCAGGCGGTGGCGGAGATCACCGGCATGATGACCGACATGGAGAGCTACGACATCCGGCTCGAGGCCGCCTCGGCCAAGCTCTTCAACACCGAGCGCGGCTGGCAGCTCATCGACGACACCATGCAGATCCGGGGCGGACGCGGCTACGAGACCGCCGACTCCCTCCGGTCCCGCGGCGAGCCGGGCATCCCGGTCGAGCGCATGATGCGGGACTTCCGCATCAACCGGATCTTCGAGGGATCCAGCGAGATCCTGCGTCTGTTCATCGCCCGCGAGGCGGTGGACAAGCACCTGGAGGTCGCCGGCCAGCTGGTGGAGGGCGACCTCAGCATGGGCGAGAAGCTGGGCAAGCTGCCCGGCGTGGTCTCGTTCTACGCGAAGTGGTACCCGAGCCGCTACTTCGGGAAGGGCCCGGGCGGCGGCTACGGGGAGTTCGACGAGCTGGCCGAGCACCTGGAGTTCTGCGAGAAGTCCTCGCGGAAGCTGGCGCGCAAGCTCTTCCACAAGATGGTCCAGTTCGGAGCCAGGCTGCAGTACAAGCAGGGCATCCTGTTTCGAGCCGTGGACATCGGGGTCGAGCTGTTCGCGCAGTCGGCGGCCGTGTGCCGCGCCCAGATGATGACCCGGACGGGCCGGCCCCACGCGCTCGAGGCGCGCGAGCTGGCCGACATGTTCTGCCGGAACTCCCGCCGCCGCGTCGAGGAGCTGTTCGAGGCGATGGACGCCAACGACGACGTGCAGAAGTACCAGCTCGCGCGCGGCATCCTGGACGGCCGCTATACGTGGTGGGAGGAGGGCATCGTCGGCCTGGGCGAGGAGGCCGCGTCGCTCGAGCCCGAGTTCGAGGCCGACGAGGTCGGCGAGGCCGGTGCCGCCGGCGAGGCCGACGAGGAGACCGTGCACGCGGAGAGCTGAGGCGGCCGCGGTCCCCGGGGCCGGCCGGCTTCCGCGCCGGCCGGCCCTCGGGCCCGCTCCGACGCGCCCCTTTCCAGCCCCCTACGAGCCTCCGCCCACCTCCAGGACGATCTTCCCCAGGTTCTCGTCGGCCTCCATGTACGCGTGGGCGGCGGCGGCCTGCGCGATCGGGAACGTGCGGTCCACCACGGCACGGAGGCTCCCCCGCTCGAACAGCGGGAGGAGCCGCTCGCGGACCTCGGCGGTGAGGGCCAGCTTCTCGGCCGCCGACCGGGAGCGCAGGGCGGTCCCGAGCACCCGGAGGCGGCCGCGCAGGAGGCGGCCGAGGTCGGCCTCGGCGCTCCGGCCGCGCAGGAGGCCCACGATGACCACGCGGCCCAGCGCCGCGAGGCTCCTGAGGTCCGGATCCAGGTAGTCGCCCCCCACCATGTCGAGGATCACGTCCACGCCTCGGCCGCCCGTGCGCTCGGCGACCACCTGGTCGAACGCCTCGCTCCGGTAGTCGATCGGCACGTCGAGCGGGAGCCCCTCCCTCTCGATCCCCTCGAGCTTCGGGGCCGAGGCCGTGCCGAGCACGGCGCTCGCTCCCCCCACGCGCGCAAGCTGCAGCGCCGCGGTCCCGACGCCGCCCCCGGCGGCGTGGACGAGCACGCTCTCGCCCACGGAGAAGTCCGCCTGCCGGAAGAGCGCATCGTAGGCCGTGAAGAACACCTCGGGAATCGCCGCCGCCTCGACGAACGACAGCATCGCGGGGACCGGGAGGGCCATGCCGGCGGGCACGCGGACGCGCTCCGCGTAGCCTCCGCCCCCGAGGAGGGCCATGACCCGGTCCCCCGGCTCGACGCCCCTCACGCGCTCGCCCACCGCCGAGACGACGCCGGCGGCCTCGAGGCCGGGGATGTCCTGCGGCGCCCCGGGCGGGGCCGGATAGTGTCCCTGCCTCTGGAGGAGGTCGGCGCGGTTGAGCGCCGCCGCCCGCACGTCGACGACCACGTCCTCGGGCCCCGGCTCGGGGTCGGGGACCTCCTCCAGCCTCAGCACGTCCGGGCCGCCCGGCCCGGTGATCCGTATCGCTTTCATGGGAACCATGCTGGCCGAGCACCGGGAGCGGGGCAAGATTGGCGGGGATGGCATTCCGGATCCTGGCCGACGCGGTCCTGGTCGTGCACTCGGCCTTCGCCGCCTTCGTGGCCGTCGGGGGCTTCCTCGTCCTGCGCCGGCCGCGCGTCGCGTGGCTCCACGTCCCGTGCGCCCTGTACGGCGCGGCCATCGAGCTGGTGGGGTGGATCTGTCCGCTGACCCCTCTCGAGCAGCATCTTCGCCGCGCGGCGGGAAAGGCCGGCTACGCGGGAGGCTTCCTGGACCACTACGTGGGCGGCATCCTCTACCCCGCGGGGTGGGAGCACGTCCACCTGTGGCTGGGCGTGGCCGTGGTGGTGGGGAACGCGGTCCTGTACGGGGCGGCCGTGGCGAGGTGGCGGGCCGACCGCTGAGGGGCCGACCGCGCCGCTAGCCCGCGCCCCCCGCCTCCCGCCGCACCCGCGCCAGCGCCGCCGCCGGGTCGGCGGCGGCCGTGATCGCGCGGCCGACCACCAGGAAGTCGGAGCCCGCGTCCCGGGCGTCCGCCGGAGTGGCCACCCGCTTCTGGTCGTGGACGTCCCCGCCGGCCAGGCGGATGCCGGGCGTGGCCACGAGGAACGCCTCGCCGCACACGGCCTTCACGGCCCTGCACTCCTGGACGGAGGCCACGGCCCCGTCGATCCCGGCGCCGCGCGCCAGCGCGGCGAGCCGCCCGACGGCTTCCTCGGCGCTGGCGCCGTCCCCCATGACCTCGGCCAGCGCGGCGTCGTCGAGCGAGGTCAGCACGGTCACGGCCAGGAGGCGGAGGCGATCGTCGGATCCGGCCCCGGCGGGGCCGCCGGCTCCTCCCGGGCCTCCCGCTCCCGCGGCTCCACCCGCGCCTCCCGCCGGGCCTCCCGGGTCCGCCTCCCGCGCCGCCCCGGCCGCGGCCTCGAGCATGGCCCGTCCCCCCGCGGCGTGCACGGTCAGGAGGCGCGCGCCGAGCCCCGCCGCCGAGCGCACGGCCCCGGCCGCGGTGTTCGGGATGTCGTGCACCTTGAGGTCCAGGAAGACGGGGTGCCCCTGCGCGGACAGGCGCTCGACGACCTCCGGGCCGGCCGCGGCGAACAGCTCGAGCCCGACCTTCACCCACGTGCCGGCGGGCAGCCGCCCGGCCATCGAGAGCGCCGCCGCGGCGTCCGGGAAGTCGAGGGCGACGACCACCCGCGGGGCTCGGCCCGCGGCCGGCCCGCCCGCCATCCCCGTCCCGGCCTCCTCAGCCACCCGTCCCCGCCTCGACCGGGGGCCGCGGCTCGGGCACCTCGAGCGCTCCGACGACCTCGGACAGGGCCGGGATCCCGTGGCGCTCCAGCCAGCCCGCCAGCCCGAGATGGATCCCCTCGGCCGAGGAGGGATCCACGAACAGGGCGGTCCCCACCTGCACCAGGCTGGCGCCCGCGAGCACGTACTGCAGGGCGTCCTCCGCCGAGCGGATCCCCCCGATCCCCATGATCGGGATCGACGTGGCGCTGGCCGCCTTCCAGGTGGAGTAGACCCCCATGGGGAGGATGGCGGGACCGCTGACGCCCCCCGTCACGTTCCCGATCACGGGCTGCCGCCGCTCGATGTCGATGAGCATGCCCGGGAAGGTGTTGATCGCGCTCAGGCCGTCCGCCCCCTCCTCCTCGCACAGGCGCGCGAAGCGGCCGATGTCGGGGACGTTGGGGGTTAGCTTCACCACGATCGGTCGGTCGGTCTCGCGGCGGAGTCGGCCGACCAGCTGGGACAGGGACGCCTCGTCGGTCCCGAACATCGTCCCGCCCTTCACGTTGGGGCAGGAGACGTTGATCTCGAAGCCAAGGAAGCCGTCCTCGCCGTCCAGGCGCGCGACGACCTCCGCGAAGTCGTCCACCGTCCGGCCCACCACGTTCACGAACACGCGGGCCCGCGTCAGGTTGTCGCGGAGCCACGGGAGCTTCTCGTCGATGAACCGGTCGAGGCCGACGTTGTGGAGGCCGATCGCGTTGATCATCCCGCCCGGCGTCTCGGCGATCCGATGGGGCGGGTTCCCCTCGCGCGGCTCGACGCTCACCGCCTTCGTGACCAGCCCCCCGATCTCGTCGAGCGGGACGAGGCCCTCGTACTCGCGGCCGTAGCCGCACGTCCCCGAGGCCAGGAGGACCGGGCTCTGGAACTCCGTCCCGAACAGCCGTTGCCGGAGGCGGTCGGCAGCGCTCGCCGCCCCGTCGCCGCGTCCGCTCACCACGACCGGCCCCCGCCACCGTCCTGCACGCCGCCCTCCGGGCTCAGGGAACCCCCCAGTCCAGCGCTCCCGCATCGAACACGGGACCCTCGACGCACGCCTTGGCCCAGCCTCCTCCGGCGCGGGGCACGACGCACCCCTGGCAGGTCCCCACCCCGCAGCCCATGTGCTCCTCCACGGAGACCTGGAGGGAGGCGCCGCGCCGGGCGGCCAGGTCGGCCAGGGCCCGGAGCATGGCTCCGGGACCGCAGCCCAGGAGGAGAGGGTCTTCCGTGAGGTCGATCCCGTCCAGGACGAGCCCCTTCCGACCCGCCGACCCGTCCTCGGTCCACACCTCGGCGGGGCCCCCGGTCAGCCTCCGGACCAGGTCCAGGTCGAACACGCGCGCCCCCGTGCGCTCCCCGTACAGGAGGCGGACCTCCCGGCCCCGGGCCCGTGCCTCGCCGGCCAGGAACAGGAAGGGCGCGAGGCCCACGCCCCCGGCCACGCACTGGATCGGACGGTCCTCCTCCAGCCGGAAGGGGCGGCCGAGAGGACCCAGCAGGAGCGTCTCGTCCCCCGCCTCGAGCCCCGACATGCGGCGGGTGCCGCTCCCGAACGTCCGCACCAGGAGCCCCACACGGCCGTCGTCGGACCTCCAGCCCACGCTGAACGGACGTGGCAGGAGGGGAGGCGCCAGGTTGTCGACGCCGTAGCCGATCATGACGAACTGTCCCGGGCGGCTGGCGGCAGCGATCTCGGGACTCTCGAGCTCGAGCCACCAGGTGGCCTCGGCCACCCGCCGGTTGGAGAGCACGCGGGCCCGGTGGCGCACCGGCGGCCACGGGCTCCGGCCCGCGATCGGGTCGGCGGAGGCGGGCCCGCTCGGGTCGGCGTGCCGGGGCGGAGCGGGGCTCAACGACCGCCCGACGAAGGGGCGCCGGACGCGGCCAGGCGCTTGCTGTAGTCCTCGAAGTACTCGGTCAGCGCGCTGGAGAGGGCCGAGGAGATCTCGTCCTGGCCCGACGAGCTCGCGAGGAACTTCTCCTCGACCGGGTTCGAGATGAACCCGATCTCCGCCAGCACGGCCGGCATGCTCCCGCTGGCGCCCACCAGCACGTAGAAGCCGGCCTGCTTCACGCCGCGGTCGGGCGTGGAGAGCCGGCCGCGCATGTAGTTCTGGGTCTCCCCGGCGAAGAACGCCGACTGCCGCACGTTCATGTTCTGGTTGTTCGCCGCGAGGATGTACTGCACGTCGGAGAGGTCCGGGCGGTCCTTCGGGTCCTCGTACTGGATGGCGCTGTTCTCCCGGATCGCGACCTCGCGCGCCTCCTTCGTCCGGGCCCGGGACAGGAAGTAGGTCTCGAAGCCGCGCGCCGAGCTTCCCCGCTCGGAGTTGCAGTGGATCGAGATGAACAGGTCGGCGTCGCGCTCCACCGCGATCCTGGAGCGTCTGGACAGCGGCAGGAACACGTCGTGGTCCCGGGTGAGGCTCGCCTCGATCCAGGGCACCGCGTCGAGCTTCCGCTTGAGCCGCCTGGCCACCGAGAGCGCCACGTTCTTCTCGAGCGTGCCCCGGGGCCCGTGGGCGCCGGGGTCTTTGCCGCCGTGACCCGGGTCGATGACGACCCGGAACGGTCCGCCGTGCGCGGTGCGTCCCGAGCCTTCGGCGGACGCGCCGCCGGACCCGCCCCCCGCGGAGGCCACCCGTCCGCCCGCGCCGGAGCCGTCCCCACCCTCGCCGCCCAGGCGTGCCAGGAGCTCGGTGGGGACCCAGAAGCCGCCGTCGTCGCGGTAGGGCGGATTGGCCAGCTGGAAGACGTCGCCGCCCAGCCGGTAGAACGGGCTCCCGGCCCGCAGCTCGAGGAGCCGCCCCCCGGTCCGCGCCGTGAGCCGTCCGCCGTCCACCGTCACGCTCGTGAGGAGCCCGCCCGGGATCCGGTGGGCGACCACCGCCGGGTAGCCGTGGCCGCGCTCGGCCCGGGAGGCCCAGCCGGGGCCGGAGCCGCCGGGGTGGGGCTGCGCCGCGGCCGGCGAGGCCGCGAGCGTCGTCAGCGCCAGGAGCGCGAGCGCCACGGCCGACGGGACCGCGAGGGCCGCACGCCCCGGGGCGCCCCCCGTCCGCGCCACGGCCGTCCCGCACCGCCGGCGACCGGTGCGCGGCCGCCGCATGGGGACCGCCGCCTCAGCCACGGTACTTCTCCATCGCCCGCTCCGCTTCCCTGCGCATCGCCTCCCTCCTCAACGTCTCGCGCTTGTCGTGCAACTTCTTACCCTTCGCCAGGGCCAGCGTCACCTTGGCGTGGCCGCGGCGGAAGTACAGGTCGAGCGGCACGAGGGTCAGCCCCTTCTGCTGCGTGGCGGCGGCCAGCTTGTCGATCTCGTGGCCGTGCAGCAGCAGCTTGCGCGTGCGCTTGGGGTCGGGAGCATCCACGGTCGCGGACTCCCAGGGGGTGATGTGCAGGTTGTACAGCCATGCCTCCCCGTCCTCGATCCGCGCGAACGCGTCCGTGAAGCTCGCGCTTCCATCGCGCAGCGACTTCACCTCGGCCCCCCGGAGCACGAGCCCCGCCTCGAACGTGTCGAGGATCTCGTACTCGTGCCGGGCCTTCCGGTTGCGCAGGACCACACGCCGGCCGTCCTCGGATGCGGTCACTCGGCCTCCGGAGCTCGATCGGCGAATGGACGGGACATGAGCGTCGAAATCTAAAGGAAGGAGGGGCGTCTCGCCACGAATCAGGCGTGCTCGAACATCTCCCGCTGCTCCCGGTGCGTCCGGCGCAGCTCGTACACCTGGGCCACCTCCCCTCCCAGCACGAAGAGGATCGACCCGTAGTAGATGGCCAGCACCAGGACCACGAGCAGAGAGAAGGCGAAGAAGATCGACGAGTAGTCCCCGAAGCTCCCCACGTACCAGCCGAAGCCCACCTTGAGGAGCTCGAACGAGACGGAGGCGAAGAGCGCCGCCATCGCCGCCGTCCTCCACCGGATCCTGCCCAGGGTCACGAACTTGTAGATGAGGAGGAACATGACGTACAGGAACAGGAAGGCCGTGGCCAGCCCGAGGAGCCTCGCCATCGGGTCGGTCTCGAGGCCGACCCTGCGGAGGAGGCTCTGCCCCAGGTCGCTCAGGACCGAGCTCAGGGCGAAGTTCACGGTGAGGAGGGCGGTGCTCACGAGCACCATCTGCACGTCCAGCCACTTGCCGTGGACCACGCCGACCGACTCCCGCAGGTCGAAGACCTCCGAGAGCACCGTGCGCAGCGACCCGAACAGCCTCGTGGAGAACCACACGAACGCGGCCGCGCTCACCAGCCCGATCGAGCCCGCGCTGGCCGTGATCTCCTGCAGGCGCTCCTCGATGTAGCCCTGCACGGCCGCGCTGCTCACGGGGAGGATCTGCCAGAGCCGGTGCAGGACCGCGCTCTGGGGCTCGTCGAAGTGGGGAGCCAGGACCAGGCCGGCCACCGACAGGAGGAGCAGGAGGAAGGGGAGGGCCGCCAGCACGACGCTGAAGGTCATCCCCGAGGCGAGGAAGAAGATGTTGTCCTCGCCGGCCTTCTCGTAGACGTAGCCGACGAACGTCCGCAGCCCCCGCGTCCAGCGCACCGGGCCGGCGGCTCAGAGGGTGCCGCTCGGGGCGGCCTTCAGGCCTCGCTCCCGGCCTCGGCCTCCTCGGCCTCGGCGGCGCCCTCCCCGGCCTCCGCGGCCGGACGCCCCTCCCGGTCCTCGTCCTTCGCGAGGCTCTCGCGATAGGCGCGCTTGGACTCCTGCAGGCGCCGCTCCAGGTCGGAGCGCGCGCCCCGGGCCGCCGTCTTCCCGGCCCGCACGGCCTCCTCGGCCCGGTGGCGCCGGTGGCGGACCTCCTCGCGGGCCAGGTCGACGCGCTCCGAGACGTCCTCGCGGGCGCGCTCGTAGACGTCGACCAGCTCGTCCCGCAGCTCGCCCAGCTTCCCCTCGGCGTCGGAGCGGAGCCGCAGGGCGCCCTCGCGGAGCTCGCGCTGCGTCTCCTCGCCCGAGCGCGGCGCGAACAGGATCCCCGCCGCGGCCCCGCACAGGGCGCCGAACAGGAACGCCCCGAAGCCGGAGCTCTTCTTCACGACGACGACCGGAGTCTCGTTCTCCTGGGACATGGCTACACCTGCCTGGAATGGCGTCTCGGGGTTCGCTCGGTGCGCTGCATCACGGCCCGCAAGGCATGTGCCCCGGCCTTCAGCCCACCTTCCCGGCCCCCTCCTCTTCCTTCGGGCCCAGGAGATCGACCAGGCGGTCGCCCAGCTCGTCCTCGTCCATCCCCAGGATGGCGGCGGTCTTCACACGGCTCCCGCCCGTGGAGGCGAACGTATCGAGGATCACGCGCGCCTTGGCCTTCTCGAGGCTCGAGCCGATCGGGATCTTCACCTCGCTGGGCCCCCTGTGGTCGGCGCCGCGGGGCCGGAGGGCGGCCAGCGTGATCTCGCCCTCCCCCGTCATGATCACGGCCCGCTCGACCGCATTCTTGAGCTCACGGACGTTGCCCGGCCAGTCGTAGGCGCGCAGGAACTTGAGCGCGTCCTCCGAGAATCCGTCGATCTCCTTGCCGTGCTCCTCCCCGAACTCCTCGAGGAACTCCTGCGCGAGGAGCTCGATGTCGCTCCCGCGCTCGCGGAGAGGCGGGATCCCGATCTCGACCACGGAGAGCCGGTAGTAGAGGTCTTCCCGGAAATCCCCCTCGCGCAGGGCCTCGTGCACGTCCCGGTTGGTCGCCGCCAGGACCCGGATGTCGACCTCGATCTCCTCCTTGCCCCCCAGGCGGCGGAAGCGCTGCGTCTCGATGGCCCGCAGGAGCTTCACCTGGGTGTCCGGGCCCATCTCGGCCACCTCGTCCAGGAACAGGGTGCCGCCGTCGGCCAGCTCGAAGCACCCGGCCTTCTCCTTCAGGCTCCCGGTGAACGCTCCCTTCTCGTGGCCGAACAGCTCGTTCTCGAGGATGTCCTTGGGGAACGCCGCGCAGTTCACGGCCACGAACGGCCCGTCCGAGCGCCCCGACTTGTCGTGGAGCGCGTGCGCGACCAGCTCCTTCCCCGTCCCCGACTCCCCGTAGATCAGCACGCTGGCGTCGGTCGGAGCCACCGCCTCGATCGTCTTGTAGATCTCCTTCATCCCCTCGGACTGGCCGACGATCTCCGCGTAGCGCGTGAGGTCCGCGACTTTCCGCTCCAGCGCGGCCTTCTGCTCGCGCACGTCGTACTTTTCGAGCGCCTTGGGGACGAGGGCCTTGAGCCGGTCCGTCTCGAGGGGCTTGGTGAGGTAGTCGTAGGCGCCGATCCTCATGGCCTCGACCGCCGAGTCGACGGACGCCTCACCCGTGATGATGATGACCTCGGACCCGAGCCCCTCCTCGCGGATCCGCCCCACGATCTCGAGGCCGTCCACGTCGGGCAGCTTCAGGTCCACGATCACCAGGCCGTACGCGGTGTCGTTGAGCTTCTCCCACGCGGACTCCCCGTCGCGCGCCGTCTCGACGGTGTAGCCGTCGGCGGCCAGCACGGCCTCGAGGGCCTCGACGATCGACTTCTCATCGTCGACCACCAGGACGGGCGCGCTGGAGACGGGGCCGCCGTTCGACTTCGAGGCGGCGTCCCCGGAGGCGTCGGCCTTCCGGCTCTTCTTCTTGCTCTTCTTGCTCTTGCTGGCGCTTGCCATCGTGCTCCCGTTGGGACGTGTACCTGATCCGGCGTCGGCGGGTCCCCCTCCGGCCGGCCGGGGCCGGCGCGGACGGGGAATGGCGTCGAACTGTTAAAGTTAGGGCGATCCGCCTCCCTTGACCACCCGATCGTACGCGTCGGGATCCCACTCCGGCGCCCCGTCCGCATCCGCGACGTGGCGGCCCAGATAGTAGATGAGCCGGCCGATCCGGGCCGTCTTGCCGTACTCGATGTCCGACGGCTCGTCCGAGGGCCTGTGGTAGTCCTCGTGGACGCCGCTGAAGAAGAACAGGATCGGGACGCCGGCGCGCGCGAAGTTGTAGTGGTCCGAGCGCGAGTAGAAGTGCTGCTCGGGCCACGGGTCGTCGATGACCGAGAGGCCGAGCTCCGGGTGGCGCCGGGCCACCTCCTCCACCGTCGAGCCGAGGGACGACTCGTCCTTC
This sequence comes from Gemmatimonadota bacterium, assembly GCA_035267645.1. Classification (GTDB taxonomy): domain Bacteria; phylum Gemmatimonadota; class Gemmatimonadetes; order Palauibacterales; family Palauibacteraceae; genus Humimonas. Next base: position 26,652 of record DATFLN010000044.1, read on the forward strand.
CCGATCGCGACCACCGTGTCCGGCCAGTTCCTGCCGATCATGTCGATGTTGATGTCGGCCACGGTGCGCTCCAGCGGGAACACGGGGTGGTCGGTGTACCAGGTCGACCCCAGGAGCCCCTTCTCCTCCCCGCTCACGGCCATGAACACGAGCGAGCGACGGGGCCGGCTCGACGCGGCCGCGAAGGCCTCGGCCAGCTCCACGATGGTGGCCGTGCCCGAGGCGTCGTCGTCCGCGCCGTTGTAGATGGAGTCCCCCTCCACCGGGCGGCCCACCCCCAGGTGGTCCATGTGCGCGGTGAACAGGACGTACTGCCCCCGGAGGTCGGGATCCGAGCCCGGGAGCCAGCCGATGACGTTCATGGCGCTGTCGGGGCGCACGGTCCCGTCGGTCTGGAGCTCGGCCGACCAGCCGTACGGCAGGACCTGGCCGGAGGAGAGCGGCTCGCGGAGCCCCTCCGGCAGGGCGCTCGCCGCGACGAGCACCACCGGCTCGCCGGGGAAGTCGGGCTCCCCGATCGAGACTCGTCTCGTGCCGAAGAAGGTCCTGAGGCCGTGGAAGTAGGACTCGGGCGCGTCCACGACGATGAGGGCGCCCGCGGCGGCCCCCTGGCGCAGGGCCCCGCGGACCGAGGCGAACACGCTCTGCATGGTGGAGGGACGAGCCTCCACCAGCATGATCGCTCCCGCCTGGACCTGGCCGCCCGAGTCCGGATCGAACCTCCGCAGCGGACCGTCGCCGCTCAGGTGGGAGCCGGTCGGCGCCCCGACGAACTCCTCCCCGCTCCGCAGGGTGTCCGGGCCGGACGGCCCGACGACGACGAGGCGCTGGCCCTCCGGGCGGCCGGCCTCGATCACCGTGACCGGATAGTACTGCAGGAAGGAGGTCCCGAGGCCGGGCCGGAGCCCGAAGGACTCGAAGCGGTCGGCCACCCAGCGGGCCGCCTCCGCGAGCTCCGGGCTGGGGGTGTCCCTGCCCCGCATCGAGTCCGCGGCGAGGACGCCGATGCGCTGGCGGAGATCCGAGGCGGTGATGGTGGCCGCCGCCGAGGCGGGCGACCGGGGGGCGGGCCCCTGCTGCGCCACGACCGGCGAGGCCAGCGCCAGCACGAGAAGGGGGGCGAGGGCCGCTCCAGCGCGAGGACGGCGTCCGGGCCCGCTCCCTCGCTTCGCCGCGCTCGTCCCCCTCATGCCCCCGTCGTCCTCATCGCTCGCTCCTCGCTCGCCGCTCCTCTCCGGGCGGCCGCTCCACGCGGGCCGCGCCCTTCTCCGGTCGGTCGCTTCCATACCCGCGCCGCCCGGCCGTGTGCCCGAGCCCCGGGCGTCCTCCGGAACCCAGTCCCACGGCGGCGGTACTCCTGTTTGCCCGCGCACGCCGGGCCGGCTCGGCGAGCCGGTCGGCGGTGAGGGCGGCTCCCCGCCGGAGGTCGGCGACGGAGCCAGACCAGGTCGCGATCGATGGCGGACCCACGGAGTCTTTGATACTCGACAGCTTCCGACCGCTGCTGCAGGAGCGGCTCCCCTCCGACCGCCTCCCGGGCGCCGGCGAGCGACGTTCCGTGGGTCCCCTCCCCGGAGCCGCCGCCGCGGTCGTGGCCGCCTCCCTGGCCGACCGCTCCGGGGGGCTCGTGGTCGTCGTGGCCGACGTCCCCTCGGACGCCGAGACCGTGGTGGCCGACCTCGAGGCCCTCGCCCCGACCTCCCGCGTGGACTACTTCCCGCAGCGCGAGGCCCTGCCCTACGAGGACGTCGATCCCCACGTGGAGATCACGGGGCAGCGCGTCGAGGCGCTGGCGTCCCTCCTGGCCGGCCGGGCGCGCCTCCTGGTCACCACCTCCCGCGCACTGGTCGAGCGGACTCCGCTCCCGGGATCGGGCCCTCTCGAGCTGTCGCTGGCGGCCGGGGACCGCTGGAGCCGTGAAGGGCTGGAGGAGCGCCTGGGGTCCATGGGCTTCGAGCGCGTGCACACGGTCGCAGAGCTCGGCGAGTTCGCCCTCCGCGGCGGCATCGTGGACCTGTATCCCCTGGGCACCGAGGGGCCGGTGCGCCTGGAGCTGTGGGACGAGGAGATCGCGTCCCTGCGGCGCTTCGATCCGCTGACGCAGCGCTCCGGGTCGGAGCTCGACCGCGTGGAGGTCCTCCCCGTCGACCTGAGGGGGAACGGTCCGGCCGGCGATCGGGGACGGGACCGGACCGGGCCCGACGGGAGCGGGGACGGCCGCGAGCGGCGGCGCTGCCTCCTCGAGCTCCTGCCCGACGGCACGCTCCTGTTCGAGCTCGATTCCGGCCGGGCCCAGGGGCGGCGCGGGGGTCTGTGGAAGGACACCTCCGACGCGCGGCCGCGCGGATCGGGGCTCCCGCCCGAGGCGCTCGTCCTGCCCCCCCGGGAGGCCGACACGCGGCTCGGCGCCTTCGGGAGGCTGGAGGCGTGGGCGGGCGAGGCCGGCGGAGCCGCCGACGACCTCGGCGGCCCCGGGGCGGCCGGGGACGTCCCCGGGACGGACGGGAGCGGCGGCGCTCCGCGCGACCTGGACGGGGACGGCCGTCCCGGCGTCGAGCGCCCCGACGTCGACCTCGGCCTCGATCCCCCGCCCGCCGTGGAGCGCGACATGGGCCGCCTGGTCGAGGTCCTGCGCTCGGCCCACGCCAGGGGGGACCGCACGGCCGTTCTGTGCGACAACGAGGGCCAGCTCGAGCGGCTCGAGGAGATCCTGACCGAGCGGGCGGGACCCGGCCTCGCCGGCCGGGCCGGCCTGGCGCTCGGCTCGGTGAGCGGCGGCCTCCGGGTCCCCGGTCCCGAGCCGCTCCTCGTCCTCACCGACCACGAGATCTTCCGCCGCTCCTGGAGGCTGCGGCGCACCGGACGCTTCCAGGGCGCCGCCACGCTCGAGTCGGTGGCCTCGCTCCGGGCCGGCGACTACGTGGTGCACCTGGACCACGGGATCGGCCGCTATCGGGGCCTCGAGCGCGTCGAGGTGGGCGGCGAGGCCATCGAGACCCTCAAGATCGAATACGCCGACGGCGAGTACCTGCGGGTCCCCCACTACCGTCTCGACCTCATCGAGCGCTGGAGCGCCCCCGGGGAGGACGGCCAGCCCTCCGAGCCCCCCGCGGTCCACAAGCTGGGCGGAAAGCGCTGGAAGAAGCTCAAGGAGCGCACGGTCGACTCCATTCAGGAGCAGGCGGCCGAGCTCCTGGAGCTGTACGCCCACCGCCAGATCGCCGACGGGCACGCCTACAGCCCCCGGACGCGCTGGCAGCGGGAGATGGAGTCGGCCTTCCTGTTCGAGGAGACGCCCGACCAGCTCGCGGCCTGGGAGGACGTCCGCCGCGACATGGAGGAGCCGCGCCCCATGGACCGTCTCATCTGCGGCGACGTCGGCTACGGGAAGACCGAGGTCGCGATGCGCGCCGCGTTCAAGGCGGTCCAGGACAGCAAGCAGGTGGCCGTCCTCGCGCCCACCACGGTCCTGGTCGAGCAGCACCACCACACCTTCGCCGAGCGCATGGCCGGCTTCCCCGTCCGGATCGCCGCCCTCTCCCGCTTCCAGACGAAGAGCGAGCAGGACCGGGTCCTCGAGGACCTCGCCTCGGGCGCCCTCGACATCGTCATCGGCACGCACCGCCTCCTCTCGGAGGACGTCGCCTTCCACGACCTGGGCCTCCTGATCGTGGACGAGGAGCAGCGCTTCGGCGTACGCCAGAAGGAGCGGCTCAAGGACATGAAGCGCTCGGTGGACGTCCTCACCATGACGGCCACGCCGATCCCGCGCACGATGCAGCTCGCGCTGGGCGGCCTCAGGGACATGTCCATCATCGAGACGGCGCCGCGCGACCGGATGCCGATCATCACGCACGTCCTCCGCTGGAGCGACGTGGTCCTCCAGGACGCCATGCGGCGGGAGCTCGACCGGGGCGGCCAGGTCTTCTTCGTCCACGACCGGATCGAGTCGATCGGCGCGCTCGAGCGGCGGGTGAAGCGGCTCGTCCCGGAGGCGCGGGTCGACATGGCCCACGGGCGCATGCGCTCCGACGAGCTCGAGGAGACGATGGGGGCGCTCATGGACGGGGACGTGGACGTCCTGGTCTGCACCTCCATCATCGAGAACGGGATCGACATCCCGACGGCCAACACGATGATCGTCCACCGCGCGGACCGCTTCGGCCTGGCCCAGCTCTACCAGCTCCGCGGCCGGGTGGGGCGCTCGCACCACCGGGCCTACTGCTACCTCCTCGTCCCCGACGACGTGACCCCGGAGGCCGAGAGCCGGCTCCGGATCCTCGAGCACCACACCGAGCTCGGGGCCGGGCACATCATCGCCCTCAAGGACCTCGAGCTCCGCGGCGCCGGGAACCTGCTCGGTGCCGAGCAGTCGGGCTTCGCGCGGGCGGTCGGCTTCGAGACCTACAGGCGGCTCCTCGAGAAGACCGTGGCCCGCCTGAAGGGCGAGAACGGGGCGGGCGCCGCCGAGCCGCCGCAGGTGTCGGTCGCCGGCGAGGTCTACCTGCCGGAGGACTACATCCTGGACTCGGAGCAGAAGATGAACCTGTACCGGCGCATCTCGCGCATCGGATCGCGGCGGGAGGTCGAGGAGCTGGAGGACGAGCTCCGCGACCGCTTCGGGCCCGTGCCCGAGCCCGCGCGCCGCCTCCTGGCCAGCGTGGAGCTCCGGGTCCTGGGCCAGGTCCTGGACGCGGAGTGGATCCGGGTATCGGACGGGACGGCGCGCATCAACTTCCGGTCGGGGGCCGTGCCGCGGATGGCCCTGCTCCGCGACGCCTTCCTGGACCGGCAGCTCTCCATTGAAGTGCGCCGCGCGCAGCCGCTATCCTTGGTGCTCGAGAACGCGGGCGTCGAGCCGATCCTGCCCACCCTCGTGGACTCCCTGGCCGTCCTGGCCCGGACCGAGGGGGCCGGAGCCGAGCCGGCGGCGGCGCGCCCGTGAGACGGAGGATCGGGGCGCGCCCGCCCGGGTACGTTCCCTCGACCGGACGCGTCCGTCGCGGGGACCCCGGCCCCCGGACGCGCGAGGCATCCCCGAGACGAGGAGCCAGCCCCGCCATGAGGTCGTCCAACCCAGAGCGCCGGCCGCGACGCCGGCTCCGGCCCGCCGCAGGCGGCCCGCGCCGCGCGGCCGTGGCCGTGGCCGCCGGGGCGGCGGCCCTGCTCGCGCTCGCCTCCCCCGCGCCCATCGCGGCGCAGGCCGACACGGTCCCGCAGGCCGACACCACGCCGCCGGCGCTCCCGCCGGCCGACACCACGCCGCCGGCCGTGCCCCCCGCCGACACGACCACGCCCTCGGGGCAGATGCTGACGGCGCCGGGCTCGCCCGGGGGCGTCCTCGGCGCCGCCTCCGGACCGGACTCGGTCCAGGTCGTGGACCGGGTGGTCGCCGTGGCCGGCGACTCGGCCATCCTCCTCTCCGAGGTCCAGGAGGACCTCTACCGCATGCGCCAGCAGGGCCTGGACGTCCCCGACGAGCCCGCGGCCCGCGACTCCATCGTGAAGCAGGCGGTGTCCGACATGATCGACCGGCTCCTCCTCGTCCAGAGAGCCCGGCAGGAGGGGGTCACGGTCTCGGACGATCAGGTGGACCAGGTGGTGGAGCAGCAGTTCGACCGGATCCGCTCGAACTTCCAGTCGGACGAGGCCTTCCGGCAGGCGGTCGAGCAGACCGGCCAGAACATGTACCAGTACCGGCAGATGCTGCGGTCGCAGGCCCGCCAGCAGATCCTCCTCAGCCAGTTCCGCCAGCAGCTCATCGACCAGGGCGAGCTTCCGCCGGCCTCGGTCAGCGACTCCGCGGTGAGGGCGTACTTCGACTCGAGCGCCTCGACCGCCCGGCGGCCCGCCACGGTCTCCTTCCAGCGCATCACGGTCGTGCCGCGCCCCGATTCCGCGGCGGCCGACAGCGCGCTGCAGGTGGCGAAGAAGGCGCTCGACGAGATCCACTCGGGAACCGACTTCGCCGTGGTCGCACGGCGCTACTCGGACGATCCGGGAACCCGGGCCCAGGGCGGCGACATGGGCTGGATCCGCCGCTCGGACGTGGTCCCGGGGCTGGCCAATGCCCTTTGGGCGGTCCCTCCGGGGCGCGCCGTGGGGCCCATCCAGACCCGCTTCGGCTACCACATCGTCAAGGTGGAGAACGTCCGGGGCGGGGAGCGCGAGGTCCGCCAGATCCTCATCCGGCCCCGGATCGACAGCTCCGACGTGGCCGCGGCGCGGGAGCGGGCCGACAGCGTGGCGGACAGCCTGCGCGCCGGCGCGGACCCCGAGCGGCTCGGACGCGAGTACGGGATCCCCGACCAGGAGACGAGCTTCAAGGACGTCGAGGTCTCGAACGTGGGGAGCCGGTTCGGACAGGACTACGCCACGGCCCTCGGCCAGCAGCCGGGCGACGGCCGGGTGGTCGGACCCTTCCGGGTCGAGGGCGCCTTCGACCTCGCGCAGTTCGTCGTGCTCAGAGTCACCGACTTCAAGGCCGCGGGGCCGTACCGCTTTGAGGACGTCAGGGACCAGATACGCCAGCAGCTCCTCCGGCAGGAGCAGTTCCGGGAGTACATGGTCCAGCTGCGAAGGCGGATGTACGTGAAGCTCTTCCTCTGATCCCCTGAGCCGGGAGCTGCGCTCGTGAGCGGATCGCGAGGGTCCGGAGAGCCGGCGTACCGGGGCGGTCCGGGCCGCCCCCGCATCGCCGTGACCCTGGGCGACCCGCGCGGCATCGGTCCCGAGGTCGCCGCGGCCCTCCTCCGGGCGGACGAGCTCCGCGGCGCGGCCGAGTGGGTGCTCGTCGGCCCGGCGGGCGTACTCGATCCGGCCGACGTGGACGCCGCAGGGGCGGAGCTCGTGGCCGTCGGGGAGTGGACGGAGGGCCCCGCGGGCGCGGAGCCGGGCGGCCGCGACACGGAGCGGCTGGCAGGCCGGCTGTCCGGGGCCGCGGTCGAGCGTGCGGCGCGCATGGCCCTGGACGGGGAGGCCGACGGCCTGGTGACCGCCCCCCTCTCCAAGGCCGCTCTCTCGGCGGCCGGCTACTCCCAGCCCGGCCACACCGAGCTCCTCCGCGACCTGGCCGGGGTCCCCGAGGTCACGATGATCATGGGGGCGGAGGAGACCCCGCTCGGCGGACCGCTCCGCATGGCATTCCTCACCGGCCACATCCCGCTGCGGGAGGTGCCGGGCCGGCTCGACGTGGAGCTCGTGACCCGTCGCACCCGGATCGCGGCGCGGGCCCTCCGCGAGTGGTGGGGGATCGGCCGTCCGCGCATCGCCTTCGCCGGCGTGAACCCCCACGCCTCGGAGGGAGGGCTCCTGGGCGACGAGGAGGGCCGCATCCTGGCGCCGGCCCTCGAGCGCCTGGCCACCGACGCGGAGCTGGAGGTGGACGGCATCCACCCCGCCGACACCGTCTTCCGGCGCTGCCTGGACGGGACGGTCGACGCGGTGGTCGTCCCCTACCACGACGTGGGCCTGGCGCTCCTGAAGACGATCGCCCTGGAGCGCGGGATCAACGTCACCGCCGGCCTCCCCTTCCCCCGCACCTCGCCCGACCACGGAACGGCGTTCGACATCGCCGGCCGGGGCGTCGCGGACCCGAGCTCCATGATCGAGGCGGCCGGGATGTGCGCCCGCTTCTGCCGGGCGGTCCGCCCCGTGGCGTCGTGATACGCTTCGACCGGGTCACCAAGCGCTACCCGCGCACGGGCGCGGCGCTGGAGGAGGTGACCTTCCACCTCCGGAAGGGGGAGTTCGCGTTCCTCACCGGCCCCTCGGGCGCGGGGAAGACGACGGTTCTCCACCTCATCCACATGCACACCCTCCCCTCCGACGGGACGGTGCGCGTCTCGAAGTTCAGCTCGGACTCGATCCGGCGCCGTGACGTGCCGCAGCTCCGGCGCCGGGTGGGCTACGTCTTCCAGGACTTCCGGCTCCTCGAGCGCATGACCGCCGCCGAGAACGTCTCGTTCGCGCTCGAGGCCACCGGGGTCCCGGGACGGAAGGCCCGCAAGAAGGTCCAGGAGCTCCTGAGCCACGTGGGCCTGGCCGCCAAGGCCCGGTCCCACCCGTCCGAGCTCTCGGGCGGGGAGCGCCAGCGCGTGGCGATCGCCCGCGCGCTGGCCACCGACCCCCTTGTCCTCCTGGCGGACGAGCCCACCGGGAACCTGGACCGGCGCGCGGCCGACGGCGTGTTCGAGCTCATGCGGCGGATCAACGACCTGGGGATGGCCGTGCTGTTCGCCACCCACGACGCCGATCTCCTGCGCCGGCACCGCGACGTGCGGGTGCTCGAGCTGGAGCACGGCTCGCTCGTGTACGACTCGGCCGCCGAGACGCGGGAGGCCGGGGCGTGAGGGCGCTCCGCGAGGCGCTGACGAGCCTCCGCCGGGCGCCGCTCCTGGGCTTCCTCTCGGTCACCTCCATCGGCTTCAGCCTCTTCATCCTCGGCCTCTTCGGCCTCACGGCGCACAACATCGACCTGGCCCTGTCGAGCGTGGAGAAGCAGGTGCAGGTGGTGGCCTACCTGCAGGAGGGCACCGATCCGGGCCGCGCGGACGTGGCGCGGAAGGAGATCGAGACCTTCCCGGAGGTGTCGGAGGTCCGCTACGTCAGCAAGGTGGAGGCCCTCCACGACGCCTCGCAGGAGCTCACCGAGTTCTCCGACGTCTTCTCGGACCTGGAGGTGAACCCCCTCCCCGCCTCCCTGGAGGTGTCGCTCCGCCCCGGGTCCCGGAACCCGGAGGCCGTGAAGCGGGTGGCCGACCGGCTGAAGGCGTACGACTTCGTGGACGACGTGCGCTTCGGGCGGGAATGGGTGGAGCGAATCTTCTCGCTCCGGAGGATCGCGGGCCTGGCGGCTCTCGTGCTGGGCGGAGCCTTCGCGCTCGTGGCCGTGATGCTGGTGGGGACGGCGGTCCGGATGGCCATCCTCGCTCGCTCCGAGGAGATCGCGATCATGCAGACGGTCGGGGCGACCGAGGGCTACATCCGGCGGCCGTTCATGATCGAGGGGCTCGTGACCGGGCTGTGCGGCGGCGGCCTCGCGTTCGGCCTGACGTGGGGGACGTACCGCCTGGTGGACGGCACCTTCCTCGATCTGGCGTGGATGCCGGACCTGTGGATCGTGGGGGGCGTGACAGCGGCCGCCATTCTCGGGATGCTCGCGGCCCGGCGCGCCGTCCGCCGGGAGCTCCGCGGCCTCTACGACCTGTAGTCGGCCGATGAAGGGCCGGCTCGTGACCGCGCTGGCGCTCGCCGCGCTCCTCGCCCCCCGTGCGGGCCTCCGGGCCCAGCAGCAGGACACGACCGGCCATGTCCTCGAGGAGAAGATCCAGGAGAGCCAGCAGCGTCTCGAGGAGATCCGCCAGCAGCGCCAGCGCCTCCGCCAGGAGATGCAGCGCCTCACCCACCAGGTGAGCAGCGCGTCCGAGGAGATCGGGAACCTGGAGAAGCAGATCGAGTCCTCGAGCAGCGTGGTCGCCGAGCTGGACGTCCAGACCCAGACCACCCGGGAGCAGGTGGCGCACACCACCGCCCGGATGCTGCAGACCCGCGACCAGCTCACCGTCCGCAATACCGAGCTCCAGGAGCGGCTCCGCGAGGTGTACGAGCGCGGGCCGCTCGCGCCGCTGCAGGTCCTCCTCTCCGCCCGCTCCTTCTCGGACCTCATCGACCGCTACAAGTACCTCCACCTGGTCACCGTGTACGACAGGATGCTGGTGCGGCAGGTGAGCACCCTGGAGGGGAAGCTCGAGGAGCAGCGCACCGAGCTGGCCGACCAGCTCGACCGGCTGCAGGGCCTCCGGGACGACAAGAAGAACGAGCTCGCCGACCTCGAGACCCTGCACCGGCAGTACCGGAGGCGGCTGGCCAACTACCGCTCGCAGCGCTCCAGGGCGCAGGAGCAGGAGGCCCGCCTGGCCCAGGACGAGTCCAGGCTCCAGGGGCTCATCGCGCAGCTGGAGCGCACGCGGCGCGAAGCCGAGCGGCGGGCCGGCCGCGCGAGCACGTCCAGCCTCACCACGTCCGATCTGGGCAAGCTGGACTGGCCCGTCCAGGGGAAGATCGTCTACCAGTTCGGGCCCGAGCGGGACGGGGGCACCACGATCCAGCGGGACGGCGTCGGGATCGGCGCCGCCGAGGGGACTGCCGTGCGGGTGGTGGCGTCGGGCCGCGTCGAGTGGGCGGGTCCCCAGGGCCTCTACGGACCCTCGGTCATCGTGAGCCACGGGGGCGGCTTCTACTCCGCCTACCTCTACCTGGAGGACCTGTCGGTCCGGGTGGGCCAGCAGGTGGCGGCCGGCCAGGTCATCGGCCGGGTCGGCGGGGCGTCGAGCCGCACCGGGCCCCACATCGAGTTCCAGATCCACCGGCCCACGCCGGGGGGACCGCCGCGGGCCGTGGACCCGATCCGCTGGCTCAGGAGCCGCTCCGGTGGCTGACGAGCGGGTCCGACCGGCGCCGGGCCTCCATCCCGTCGTCGGTCACGACGAGCTGCAGGAGCGGCTGAGAGGCGCCTTCGGTCGCGACCGGCTGCCGTCCTCCCTCCTCCTCCACGGCCCGCGGGACGTCGGCAAGCAGCGCCTGGCGCTGTGGCTCGGGCAGCTCCTCCTGTGCGAGGAGGGGACGGCGTGCGGCGCCTGCAGGAGCTGCCGGCTGGCCCGGCGGCTCGAGCATCCGGACCTCCACTGGTTCTTCCCGCTGCCCCGCCCCACGGGCGCCTCCACTCCTGAGCGCCTGCGCGAGAAGCTCGAGGACGCGAGGATGGAGGAGCTCGAGGTCCGCCGCACGGAGCCCCTGGAGCCGCGGGACTTCGACGGCGCCACCGGGATCTACCTGGCCGCCGTCCAGGAGATGCGGGCGCGGGCGGCGCGGCGGCCGGCCATGGGCCACCGGTCCGTGTTCGTGGTCGGGGACGCGGAGGCCATGGTGCCGCAGGCCAGCAGTCCCGAGGCCGCCAACGCCTTCCTCAAGCTGCTCGAGGAGCCGCCGGCGGACACCCACATCCTCCTGACCTCGAGCCGGCGGGGCGCGCTCCTCCCCACGATCCGCTCGAGGACCCTGGCCCTCCGGGTGCCGCCCGTGAGCGTCGAGGCGGTCGAGCGGCTCCTGGTCGAGCACGCCGGGGTCGACGCCGCGCGGGCCGAGACGCTGGCGCGGCGGGCCCAGGGCGCGCCCGGGCGGGCCCTCCGCGCCCTGTCGGAGGACGCCACGGAGGTCCGCGAGCGCGCCGAGGACCTCGTGCGGGTCGCCCTCGGGGGACAGCGGTCGGAGAGGTGGGCCCTGGCCGCCCGGCTCTCTCCCTCCGGCGCGCGGGGGGAGTTCGACGACACGCTGGCCCTGGCCGCCGAGCTGGTCCGCGACCTCCTGGCCGAGAGCCTGGGCGCCGGGTACCTGGCGTTCGAGCCCGGCCTGGGCCGACGGCTGGTCGGCGGCCGCCTCCCCTCGCCCCACGTGCTCCTGGAGGCGCTGGCGCGGCTCGAGCAGGCGCGGGACGAGGCCGCGGGGAACGTGAACCCCCAGGCGATCACCGCCGGGCTCCTGACGGACCTGGCGGGGAACGTACCCCGCGCGGGGGAGTAACCTCCGGCGACACCGACCCCGGGCCGCGCGCCGACGCCGCATCACCGGTCGGCCAGCAGACGGAGGAGGTCCCATGGACGACCCCGAGTCCGACGACCGCCGCCTGACGCACCTGGACGACGCCGGGCGCGCGCGGATGGTCGACGTCGGCGACAAGCCGGTCACCCGCCGCCGTGCCGTGGCCGAGGGCACGATCCGCATGAGCCCGGACACACTCCGGGCCATCCGGGACCAGGAGCTCCGGAAGGGCGACGCCCTGACCGTCGCCCGGCTCGCCGCGATCGGCGGCGCCAAGCGCACTCCCGACCTCATCCCCCTCTGCCACCCCCTCCCCCTCGACGCCGTGGAGGTGACGATCGACCCCGTGGAGGCGTCGAAGGGACAGGAGGGGCTCCCGGGCCTCCGGGTCCGGGTCGGCGCCTCCACCTGGTCGCGAACCGGCGTGGAGATGGAGGCCCTGTGCGGCGTGACGGCGGGATTGTTGGCTCTTTACGACATGGCCAAGTCCCGCGACCGCGGCATGCGCATCGAGGACGTCCGCCTGCTCGAGAAGAGCGGCGGCCGAAGTGGCAGGTGGACAAGGGACGAGGACGGATGACCCGAACAGATCCCGAACAAAAGGCGCCCCATGGCACGTGGGTTGCGCCTCCCGGAGGTCGGCGGCGGCCCGCAGAGGCGCCGACGCCCCACGGGCCCGGGTGGGCCGTAGCTGCATAAAGGCTTCGACAGGAGTGAGATACATGTCGCTGAGCGCATTCAGGCAAGAGACCAGCCGGCCTCCGGGCCCCGACTTACGTTGGCGGCTCCGGAACCTGGTGGATCACCTCTCCACCCCGCGCGGTGCCGCGATCGTGGCGGCCGTGGCGCTGGTGGGGGGCGCCGCGCTGACCTCGTTCGTCGCGCTGCCCGGGTCCCCCCTGGCGCGGACCCGTGCGGAGCTCCAGGCAGTCCGCGGGCGCGCCACGACGGCCAGCGGCGAGGCGGCTCTCCGCCGCCTGCAGGCCGACCGGCTGAGGGCCATCCAGGGCTTCTCCTCCCGGTACGGCGTACCGGCCGACCTGGCGTCGCGCGTGTACGACATCTCGATCTCCGAGGGCCTCGAGCCCGAGCTCGCGTTCAACCTGATCCAGACGGAGTCCTCCTTCCGTCGCTGGGCAGTCAGCAACGCAGGGGCCGTCGGATATACCCAGCTCAAGCCGAGCACGGCGCGCTGGCTGGACCCGAGCGCGGACCAGGACGCCCTGTTCGATCCGGACACGAACCTCCACCTGGGATTCCGGTACCTGGGCATCCTCCTCCACCAGTACGACGGGGACATGCAGCTGGCGCTCACCGCCTACAACCGTGGCCCGGGGCGCGTGGGCGTCCTGCTCGCGTCGGGCGTGAACCCCTCCAACGGGTACGCCCGGAGGGTCATGCGCGGACAGGAGTGACGCCGGCCGGAGAGCTCCCCGGTCCTTGCGTGGACGGGGCTTCCCGGCGAGACTGTGGGGTCCGCCGTCGGGCGGGCGAGGGGCGGCGCCCCCCGGGCGCCGCCTTCGCGTTTCCGGGGATGACCCGGCAGACCGAGCGACTGGACCTCACACGATCTCATCGAACATGAGCGCACGCACCGATCTCCTCGGACGCATCCGTCGCCACGAATCTCCGGTGGGCGTGGTCGGCCTGGGCTACGTCGGCCTCCCGGTGGCCATCAGCTTCGCCGAGGCCGGATTCCCGGTGCTCGGCTTCGACATCTCCGAGCGGGTCGTGGACACGCTCCGCTCCGGAGACTCCCACATCCTGGACATCGACGCCGACCGGGTGGCCGTGGCCGTGGGGGAGGGACGGTTCGAGCCGACCACCGAATTCGGCCGCATGGGAGAGGCGGACGCCCTCATCATCTGCGTGCCGACGCCGCTCTCGAAGACCGGCGACCCGGACGTCTCCTACATCATCGACTCGACCCGGAAGGTGCGGGAGCACCTGAGGGCGGGGCAGCTGGTCATCCTCGAGTCGACCACCTACCCGGGCACCACGCGCGAGCTGGTGCAGCCCACCCTGGAGGAGAGCGGGCTCGAGGCCGGCGAGGACTTCTTCCTGGCCTTCAGCCCCGAGCGCGTCGACCCGGGCAATCCGAAGTGGCACCTGGAGAACACGCCCAAGATCGTGGGAGGGCTGACGCCGGAGTGCCACGAGCTGGCCGTGGCGCTGTACGCCGAGGTGCTCGACGACGTCGTGGAGGTCTCGTCGCCGGAGGCGGCCGAGCTGGCCAAGATCCTGGAGAACACGTTCCGGGCGGTCAACATCGGCCTGGCCAACGAGATGGCCATCATCGCCGACCGGCTGGGGATCGACATCTGGGAGGTGATCGACGCCGCCTCCACCAAGCCCTACGGCTTCATGCGCTTCCACCCCGGGCCCGGGCTGGGCGGGCACTGCATCCCGATCGACCCGCACTACCTGGCCTGGAAGATGAAGACGCTTCAGTACCGCACGCGCTTCATCGAGCTGGCCGCCGAGGTGAACGCCGAGATGCCGCGCTACGTGGTGGCCAGGGTCACCGAGGCCCTCAACGCGGTGGAGCAGTCGGTGAAGGGGAGCCGCCTCCTGCTCCTGGGCATGGCGTACAAGCCCAACGTCGACGACACCCGGGAAAGCCCCGCCCTGGACATCCTGCAGCTCCTCCTGCAGAAGGGGGCGGAGGTCCGCTACCACGACCCCTACGTCGACAGCATCGCTCTCGATGGGAACCGGTTCGAGTCGGTCGAGCTGACCGACGAGGAGCTGGAGGGGGCCGACCTGGTCATCGTGACCACCGACCACGCGTCGATCGATTACGACAGGGTGGTCGAGCACGCCCACATCGTGGTGGATCCCCGGAACGCGATCGGGGAGAGGGAGGGTCGGGCGACGGTCTATCCGCTGGCCGGGCCGCCGGGGTCCGGGCGAACGGCCGGCGTCGGCGTCTCCTAGCGGGCCCCGCCGGCCGCGCGTCCGGCCGCCGAGCCGCGCGCGGCGGAGGCGACGGGCCCGCCGGGCACGTCAGGTCTCCTCGACCACCTCGAGCGAGCCCGGTCGGCGCGCGGAGCGGCGTCCGCCGCCGGCGCCCCCCGCCCGGACGCGCGCCTCCACCTTCCGCCCCGCCTTGAGGGCCATCGAGGCCACGTGCATCCACGGCCCCGTCGCGCGCCGCAGCACGGGCCGGCTCCCGGCCAGCGCCTCGCGGAACTCCGCCACGCTCCGGAACGCCGGGATGACCGAGAAGGCGTGTCCCAGCTCGTGGGGGAAGTGCGCATCCGAGCCGGCGCAGGTCGGCATGCCCAGCTCGCCGGCCCGGCGCCCGGCCATCCGGTTCCAAGGCGGGAAGAACGCCGCCCGGGCGTTGACGACCTCGACCGCCTCGGCCAGGTCCAGCGCCCGGCGCGCCCGCGCCAGGGCGCGGCGCGGGTAAGCGTAGGGGTGGGGCGCGTACACGACCCCGCCCTGGTCGGCGATCCGCTCGGCGACCTCCCGGGCGTCCAGCCCCATCGGGATCCGCTCCACGAGGAAGAGGCCGATGAGCTCGGTCCCGCACCGGCAGCGGATCTCCTCGCCCACGATGATCCGCTCCGGATCGAGGGCGCGGGCCTCGAAGGCCCCCGCGATCTCACCGTGGTCGGTCACCGCTACCCGGTCCAGCCCCGCCTCGGCCGCGCGCTCGACCAGGTCGGCCGGCGTCGTTGCCGCGTCGGGCGACCAGCAGGTGTGGGAGTGGAGATCGACCCGGAGGTCGGCGCGTCCGTCCATCACCGCACCCGGATCCTGTCGCCCGGATGGATGCTCGAGGAGCTGAGGCCGTTCCACGCCATGAGCTCCCGGGTGCTCACGTTGTAGCGGCGTGCGATGGCCCACAGCGTGTCGCCGCGGCGGACCACCACCGTGGCCGAGCCCGAGGGCCGCGCCCGCCTGGCCGACGCCAGCGTGGTCGAGCTGGCGCCCCTGCGCGGCACCACCAGCCGCTGGCCGATCTGGAGCCGGCGGGGGCTCACGCCCCCGTTGGCCGCCATGATCGCCCGCACGGAGGTGCCGTAGCGGGCGGCGATCCCCGACAGGGTCTGGCCGCGCGTCACGGTGTGCACCAGCCACGTCACCCGCTTGGAGGCGGGGATCTCGGCGTACGCGCTCGCGAAGTGCTCCGCGTGGCCGCCGGGGATCCGGACCAGGGCTTCGTGGCCCGGCGGCGTCACGTGTCGCGGGTACTCGGGGTTCATCTCCTCGACGGCCGACTCCGACACCCCGGCGGCCTTCGCGATCACGTCGAAGCTGGTGGCGTCCGGCACCGTGACCGAGTCGTAGGCGAGCCGGGCGGCCGGCTGCACGTCCCCGAAGCCGTAGTGGGCCGGGTCGTGTCCGATGAGAGCGGCGGCGATGAGCTTGGGAACGTAGTTCCGCGTCTCCCGGCGCAGCACGCGCGCGTCCACGAGGTCCCAGTAGCTTCGCGAGCCCGTGCGGGCGATCCCCCAGCGCACCCTTCCCTCGCCGGCGTTGTACGCGGCCACGGCCAGGTACCAGGAGCCGAACTCGTCGTAGAGGTCCGAGAGGTACCGGATCGCCGCGTCGGTCGCCTTGACCGGGTCGCGCCGCTCGTCCACCCAGTAGTCGACTTCGAGGCCGTAGCGACGCGCCGTCCCCGCGATGAACTGCCACAGCCCCACCGCGCGGGCCCGGCTGTAGGCGTGGGGGTTCATGCCGCTCTCGATGACGGCCAGGAACAGGAGGTCCTGCGGGAGCCCCGCCTCGCGGAGCTTGGCGCGGATCATCGGCTCGTAGCGGCCCATCCGCCTCAGGTAGGTCGCGAAGCGCTCCGGGACCTCGGAGCGGAAGTAGTCGATCCAGCCCTCGACGGCGTCGTTGGTCTGGAGCGGGATCTCGTAACGCACCGCGTTGGCCGGCGCATGGGCCAGGCCGAGCGGATCCGGTCCGAAGAGCTGCAGGAACTCGCGCTGCGTCTCCTCGCCCATGGAGCGTACCGTCTGCCGCTGCTCACGGTCGGCCGCGGCCACCTTCTCCGGCGCCGGCGTGGGTGCAAGGAGCAGCACCGAATCGGGGAGGGCCACTTCCGCCGGCGTGCGCGCGCCGAGCGGGCCTGGAGAGGGATTTCCAGCACACGCTGCGACCGCCATCACCGCCCCCGCCACGCCCAGGGAGCTCCACTTTCCGACCGGACTTCGCGCCATCCTTCCGACTCCTGTGCTGCCCATTCGACGAAAACGCGCCCGCAGGGGGCGCATCGCGACCGCGCTCACACCCGGTAGTTGGGAGCTTCCCGCGTGATGACCACGTCGTGAGGGTGCGACTCGCGCAGACCGCCGCTCGTGATTCTGAGGAAGCGCGCTTCGCCCCGCAACTCTTCTATGTCCGATACTCCGCAGTATCCCATGCCGCTCCTCAGCCCGCCCACGAGCTGGAAGATCGTGTCCTCGACGGGACCCTTGTACGGCACCCGTCCCTCGATGCCCTCGGGCACCAGCTTCCGGACCTCCTGTGCCTCCTGGAAGTACCGGTCCGCCGAGCCCTCCTCCATGGCCGAGAGCGATCCCATGCCGCGGACCACCTTGAAGCGTCGTCCCTCAAGGAGGAACGACTCTCCCGGGCTCTCGTCCGTCCCCGCGAACATCGACCCCATCATGACCGACGAGGCCCCGGCCGCGAGGGCCTTGACCATGTCTCCCGAGTGGCGGACGCCGCCATCCGAGATGACGGGCACGTCCCCGTCCACGCCGTCGACCCCGTCCATGACGGCGGTCACCTGCGGGACGCCCACGCCCGTCACGACCCGGGTCGTGCAGATCGAGCCGGGCCCGACGCCGACCTTGACCGCGTCCACGCCGCGGCGGACCAGGTCCTCGGCGCCCTCCCTGGTGGCCACGTTGCCGGCCACAAGCTGCACGTCCGGCAGGACCTCCCGGATCCGCTCGACCGCGTCCAGGACGCCCTGGGAGTGGCCGTGGGCCGTGTCGACCACGATCGCGTCGCAGCCGGCGTCCACGAGCTCGCGGGCCCGATCCAGATCCCTGCGCGACGCTCCCACGGCGGCTCCCACCCGGAGGCGCCCGTGGTCGTCCTTGGACGCGTCGGGGTGTGCCCGTCGCTTGAAGATGTCCTTGACCGTGATCAGGCCGCTCAGGCGGCCGTCACCGTCCACCACCGGCAGCTTCTCGATCTTGTGCCGGTGGAGGATCTCCTCGGCCTCCTCGAGCGACGTCCCCTCGGGGGCCGTGACCAGCTCCTCGCGGGTCATGACCTCCGCCACGGGCCGCTCGAGGTCGCTCTCGAACACCAGGTCGCGGTTCGTCAGGATCCCCACCAGCGTTCCATCGTCCTCGACGATCGGGACGCCGCTGATCGAGAACTCCGACATCAGCGCCGTGGCCTCGCGCAGCCGCGCTCCCGGTCCCAGCGTGATCGGGTTGAGGATCATCCCGCTCTCGGAGCGCTTGACCCGGTCCACCTGGGAGGCCTGCTCCTCGATGGACATGTTCTTGTGGATGATCCCGATCCCGCCGTGCCGGGCGAGCGCGATGGCCATCCGGTGCTCGGTGACCGTGTCCATCGCGGCCGACACCAGTGGTACGGCAAGGCGGATACCACGGGTGAACGACGTGGCCAGGTCGACCTCCGACGGATGCACCGTGGAATGGCGCGGGACGAGGAGGACGTCGTCGAACGTGAACGCTTCTCTAAATGGTGGTCGATTCATGACTTCCGGGTCACGTTCCTGTTGGGGTGCGCAGGGGGCGGGCGGGAGCCGGCGACAGGTCCGGCCGCGGGGCCGGTCGGGGGCGCGGGATGCGCCCCCGGCGCCGGGTCGACACCTCGTGCAAAACGTCGGGAACCATGCAAAAGACTAGGCGCCGCAAGGAGGATCGTCAACGTGCGGGAGCGCGGCGCCGTGCGGCGCCCGCACGACACCCCGGACCCCGACGCGCGGGCCAGGGTCCGGAGGGGACGTGGCGGGAGCGGGCGCTCAACCGGCCCGCAGGAGGCCGCGGGCCCAGCGGGGCAGCGTCTCGGCGCCCCTCTCGAGGAGATCTCGGAGCGCCAGCAGCGACGCCGGATCGCCGTCCCAGTGCTCGAGCAGGACCTCCTCGTCCGTCCGGTACAGGAGGCGGTCCAGGGTGAAGAGGACGAGCACCAGGTCGTCCAGCTCCCCCGCCAGCGGGATCCAGTCCGGGATCAGGTCGAGGGGAAGGAAGAGGTAGCCGAGGGTGAACACGAACAGCGCCCGGTCGAGCCGGGAGACGCGGGCATCACGGACCAGCCGCCACAGCAGGCGGAGGAAGCCCGGGATCCCCCGCAGGGCGTCCTTGATCCGGCCGGGCGAGGGCAGGCGAGGCGCCATCACTCGATGACGACCTCGCGGGGCCGGGGAGGCTCCTCGTCGGCCTGCGCCCTCGGGCCGGGCTCGGGCCGGCCGGCCTCGAGCTCGGCCAGGAACTCGCCCGCCGCCTCGCGGAACGCGCCCAGGACGCGGTCGGCGCCTCCCAGCACCCGCATCGTCTCGCGAAGCGCCGCGGCCGGGACCCGGCGCTTGCGCATGCGGTTCTGGAGGAGCTCGCTGAAGCGCTGGAATCCGCTCGCCTCGGCGGCCCCCTCGGCGTACTCGGACTCGAGGAACTGGATGTAGTCGAGGATCTGGTAGCCCTTCTCGTCGGGCAGCCCCGCTAGCTTCCGCCAGATCTGCTTCCTGAGCACCTCGTTCATGGCCCCTCCGTGGGCTTGGCCGTGTCCCCTTCGTAGCACCCCGCACTCGTCGCGCGGGTCCCGAGATCGAACCTCTCCGTCCGCTCGCCGGCGAGGAGGACGCCGGACGGAGGCCCGGCGGATCCCCGCCGCCGTCCGGCCGCTCCGCCCTCCCGCCGGACGCCGGACATCCAAAGGGCGGCCGCCCCCTCCACGCCGGGCTCCCGTACCAGGAGCCGACGGCCCGCCTCCGGGCCCAGCACGAAAAACGCCGTCGACAGGACGTCCGCCGTGAGCCCGTCGGGCGCCGCCACGGTCACCTGCAGAACGCCCCGCACCGGCCTGCCCGTCCGCGGATCGAGGATGTGCGAGAACCTCTCCCCGCCCCGCTCGAAGAAGCGCTCGTAGTCCCCCGAGGTGGCCACCGAGCCCGAGTCCAGGTCGACCTCTCCGAGGACCCGCTCCGGGCAGCGGGGGTACCGGATCCCGATCGGCCACGTCCCGCCCGGCCCCGGCCCCCGGCCGAACACCCGGACGTTCCCGCCCAGGTCCAGCATGCCGGCGGAAGCCCCGGCCGCGCGCATGGTCTCGGCGGCGCGGTCGAGCGCGTAACCCTTGCCGATCCCGCCGAGGTCGATCTCCATCCCCGCGCGCCCGAGGCGCGCGCTCCGGCCGTCCCGGTCCACGAGGACCGCGCGCCAGTCCACCAGGGCACGGACGGAGTCGAGGAGGGCCGGGTTCGGGATGCGGGGGGGACCGCCTCGAAACCCCCACGCCTCGACGAGCGGTCCCACCGTCGGATCGAAGGCGCCATCCGTCCGCCGCGCCCACTCCAAGGACGAGACCAGGAGGCGCACGGTTTCAGGCGACAGGTCGACCCATGCCCCCGAGCCGGCTCCCCGCCCCAGCTCCGACACCTCGGAGTCCGGGCGGTAGCTGCTCAGGAGCGAGTCGAGGCGCGCGACGGTGGCCCGGGCGGCCCGGAGCGCGGCCAGGGCAGCGGCCGAGTCCGTGGCGCTCGCCGCGGCGCGGAACAGGGTGCCCATCGCGGGCCACACGCGCTCCAGGCGAACCGTGTCGGGGTCGGCGGGCCGAGCGGCGACGTCGCGGAGACCGCGCGCCGGCCCGGCCGGCCCGGCCGCCGCGCCCGCGTCGATGGCGCCGGCTCCCGCCGCGCCGAGCACCGCCGCGACCGCGAGCGCCGCTCCGAGGGCCCTGCTCACCCCCGCTCCCCCCTCCGGCGCCGGGCCGCCCGCGCCTCCCTCCCCCACATCTCGCGCAGGGGAAAGAACAGCAGCGCGGCGAAGGCCAGTCCCATGGCCGCCTGCCCTGCCAGCTGCAGCCAGGCGAAGGACGAGCTCGCGAACCGGATGAGCCAGGGGCTCGCCGTGTCGGCCAGCACCCCGCCGAATCCGGCCAGGTACACGGCGATCTTGAGCCGGGGCCCCACCGCGCACAGGGCCAGGATGTGTCCCAGGACGAAGAACAGGAACGCCTGGTTGAACAGGTGCGGGTGGGTGGCGTCCATGAGCTCGAGCGGGGACCTGGCGTACAGACCGGCCTCGCCATCGGCGCCGGAGGTCCGGGCGGCGCCGCTCTCCGGCCCCGGCCCGGTCCCGGCGGGAGCCCGCGCGTCGGCCTCCGTCGCCGCCAGCCCGCCCCGATACCACGCCTTCGAGCCCTCGGCCGAGAGGCCGGTCCGAAGCTGGTAGTTCACCGCCCCCACCGCGACCGCGATGCCGCAGGTGCACAGGAAGGCGGTGAGGAGGAGCCGGACCGGGAGGTCCGCCCGCCGCAGGCTGAAGCCCCGGTAGGTGAAGTACTGGGTCACGGTCGGCGGAAGCGCGGGCCGGAGCGCGGCCTGAGCCACATGTCCCGCATACAGACCCCGGCCCCCACCAGCGCGCTCGCGGCCAGACCGAGCCGGGCCGCCGCCGCCGCCCAGCCGAGGCCCGCTCCGCCCCCGGCGACGAGCGCGGGCGCGGCGAGGTCGGCCAGCGCGGCCAGGACCAGCGTCCCCGACAGGAGGCCACCCGCGGCCGGCGAGAGGTCGCTCCTCCCGAGGAGGGCGAGGAGGACGACGGTGGGGAGCACGTCCGCCAGCGAGAGCCTCCACACCTCGTCCAGGAGACGCGCGGGAGCCATCGGGAACAGGAGGTGGGCCGGCTCGGCCACGTCCGCGTTGCCGAGGAACCAGTGGGCCATGCCCGCCGGCCCGATCCCGGAGCGGAGCACCTGCTGGACGATGCCGACCCCGTATCCGAGCACGATGAAGGCGAGGACGCCGGAGTAGAGCACCCGGTAGCCGAGCGGGAGCCGGTGGAGCGTGAGGAGCGAGCCGCGCCCCACGCCTCAGCCGCCCCCCGGCAGGGGGACCCGCCGGCCCAAGGCCGGCTCGCCTCCCTCGGGCCCGTACAGGGTCCCGAGCGTGGCCAGGGCCCTCCGCACTCCGTCGTTCAGGGCGTTCACGGAGATCGTGGCGCCCGTGATGTTCACGATGTCGCGGTGGGTGCGGACCGGATCCGAGGCCCTCTTCCCCCGGTACTGCCTCAGGAAGCGGGCGCTCCCGACCTCCCCTCCCCGGTCCTCCCGGTAGACCAGCACCTCGACCTCGCGCACCGCCAGGTCGGGGCCCGTGGCCACCAGGAACGTGATGGGGCGGTACTTGCCTCTCTCGTCCAGGACCATGGCGTAGCCCAGGAGCCGGTGTCCCTCCCCGTACACGCGCAGGGTCACCGGCGCCGTGTCCGGCACCGCGTCGTGCGCCTCCTCCCCGATGGAGCGGACCTCCGCCCGCGTCAGCCGCCATCGGTCCTCGACGGCGCGCACCGGGTCCCCGAAGATCTCTCGCAGAGCGCGGTCCCTCTTCGCGAGCACGCGCGCGCTCGACCCGGAGTCGGGACGGGCGGCCCCCGACGTGTCTGCCGCGGCGGGCCGGGGGAGCGCCACGCCCGCCTGCCGGGGGAGCGGGCCGGATGCGGGCCGAGAGAGCGAGCCGGCCGCGGCCGGCTCCGCCGGGACCCCGGCTCCGACCAGCGCCGCCGCCAGGGCGCCCCGGACCGCGATTCGAAGCGCGCGACCCACGCTCAGAACCCCACCGCCATGCCGAACACGACCCCGTTCGTGGACCCCTCGGACACGCCGGGGTCGAGGAGCGCGCCCTCGATGGCGTCGTTCCTCTCGTACACCAGGTGAAAGACCGCCTGCGGCACCGGCCGGAAGGCGACACCGACCGACAGGCGACCCTGCCGGCGGTCGGCGCGACCGACCGCGACCCCCTCGGCCGCGTCCAGCGCCACCTTTTCGACATCCCCCGAGAGCCACACGCGCTCGTAGCGCGCGACCGGGACCAGGACCGGCGCCTCGAACCCCAGGACGCCACGCGGGAGAGCGATCGGAAGCCCGGCGTCCAGCCAGAATCCGTAGCGGTCGTCCGAGAGCCCCCCGATCTCCGCCTCGATCTCCGTGACCAGCTCGCCGCCGGTCCCGGCCGCCTCGGCCTCCCGCGTCCCCAACAGCCGGACGAAGTCGCCGAGCACGCGGGTGAGATCGTCGTAGTGGGTGTAGAGGAACTCCCCCTCCAGCTCCACGGGCCCCAGGCGCCGGCGCCCGTCCATGCCCAGCGTCGAGACGGCCCCTCCGTCCTCCAGCGCATCGGGGGCGTAGCGGCCCCGGTAGCCGGAGAGGCCGATCTCGGTGCCCAGCGAGGGGCTGAGGGCCACCCGTGCGGCCACGGCGTCGGCCCGGCTCGAGCCGTCGACCGCCCCCGGCGAGGGGCCCACGGCCGCTTCCACGACGAGCGCGCTGGGTCCCGTCGCCCGCGTCTCCAGCTTGTGCTCCATCGCGAAGTCGAGCGTGGTGCCGTTGAGGAGGTAGACCTGCCAGTCGAGGAGGCCCGTCTCGCCCACCGGCGTGCGACCGGCCAGGCCCAGCCCCATCTCCGTCCACGCGGCCGAGGCCGGCAGGACCGCCGCCGCCCGGTCGATGAGCGGACGGCGTGGGAAATTCCACACGTCGTCGTCGTGGTGGATGTTGAAGCGGCCCACGGGGGGAAGGACGGCGCCGAACCGGAGGCCGACCCCCCCGCCCAGGTCCAGCTGCCCCCACGCCTGCTCCAGGGACAGCTCGCTGCCTCCCGTCCCCTCGACCGCCTGCTCGAGGTCCGCTCCCCCCGCGGCGCGCTCGAGCGCCTTCTCCAGCTCGATCTCCCCGAACCGCTCGAACTCGATCTCCGTGTACACGCGGAAGCGGTCTCCCACGCGGGCATCGGTCGTGAGGACCAGACGGCGGAGAGTGAGCGAGGTGGGCGGCTCGTCCGCGTCGATCGCCTCGAGACGGGTCGAGCCGTACCCCCCGAGGTCGACGCGGAACTCCGGGGCTTCAGCGGTGCCGGTCTGCTGCGCCCGGACGGGAGGGGGGCCGGCGAGCCACGCCGCGGAGAGCGCGAGCGCGACGAGGGCCGCTCCGGGGGCGCGGCGGGGACGGACGAGGAATCGTCGGATCAAGTCGAGCTCCTTTCGGGGCAGCGGGGGGCGGGACCGTCCGGCCGCCGTGTTTGTATGAGAATGATACTCAATCTCAAACAGTAAGAACGCAACGGTAGCCGACCCCCGCGGCGACGTCAAGGGACCGGCGGCCGAACGCCTCCCGGCCCTCCGGGCGCCGGCGCGCGCCTGCCGGCCGCAACGATTGACGGCACGGGAGCGCGCGGAACAGCTTGTGCCGGAATGGGCGTTGGAGACCGGGACCGGCCGGGCTCCGGCCGAGGCGACCGGCCGCCCCAGCTCGCCAGGGAGAGAGCCGATGGTACAGAGACCCCTCAAGCAGCTGACCCCGTCGCCCGGCGCCACCGAGCTCTACGACCGGTGGCTCCGGGCGCTGGACGAACGTCTCCGGGATCCCGACACGGACCGGAACGAGTTGTGTCGGGAGGTCCTGAGGGAGATCTACTTCCCCGCCCTGCCTGAGGACGTCGATGAGGAGGAGCTGCCGCTGGCCACGCGGGCCGCGCTGGCCAACCTCGACCCGCGCAATGTCACGCTCGAGCCGGAGTACTACCACGACATCGACCAGGAGCGCTACTACCCCAGGAAGCCGCTCATCTGGCTGTGGCAGATGTTCGACCGCTCGCCCCTGGGGGGGAACGTCCACCTGGGCGTCCGCTTCCGTAGGCTCCTGGCGCCCCACGTGTTCGCGAGCGTGGGGAAGAACTTCAAGTGCTTCCACTTCGTGGAGGTGTCGTTCGGCTACAACCTGGAGGTGGGGGACGACGTGGTCGTGCACCGGAACGTCCTCCTGGACGACCGGGGCGGCATCCGGCTCGGGAACCACGTCTCGATCTCCGACTACGCGTCCGTGTTCAGCCACACCCACTCGATCGACGACATCGTGGACGTGACCAACGCGCGCACGGTCCTCGAGGACCACGTCCGCGTCACGTACGGCGCGCTCGTGCTGGCCGGCGTCCACGTGGGCGAGCAGGGGATGGTCGGGGCGCGGGCGGTGGCCACCCGGGACGTGCGTCCCTACCACGTCAACGTGGGCGTGCCCGCCAAGTCCGTGGCCGTGAAGTCCTTCGCGCCGGGCACGCACCAGCGCAAGACGAGCGTCCAGGACGACGATTGAGCGGGCACGCGAAGGATCGTCCGGCGAGGCCGTCGATGGATGTCGCGGACGAGACCCCGCTCGACGTCCGTCCCGCCGACCGGGACCGCCTCCCCCCCGGACAGCACCGGACCGAGAAGTGGCCGGTGCTCCACTACGGCCGGCCCGCCGAGGCCGACGCGGCCGAGTGGAGCGTCTTCGTCCGGGGCGCCGTGGAGCGCCCCGTCGAGCTCGGGTGGGAGGAGCTCATGGAGCTCCCCCGGCGCGAGGTCCTGTGCGACATCCACTGCGTGACCGGTTGGAGCCGGTTCGACGTCCGCTTCACCGGGGTCCCGGCCTCGGAGCTCGTGTCGCTGGCCTCCCCCGCGGAGGGGGCGTCCCACGTCCTCGTCCACGCCACCGACGGGTGGACCGCCAACCTGCGGACCGACGACCTCCTGCGCGACGGGGTCCTCCTGGCCCACGCCCACGCCGGGCGGCCGCTGGCCCGCGAGCACGGCGGGCCGCTCCGGCTCGTGGTGCCTCACCTCTACTTCTGGAAATCCGCCAAGTGGCTGGTCGGATTCGAGTTCGGCCAGGAGGAGCGTCCCGGCTTCTGGGAGAGGAACGGCTACCACATGCGGGGGGATCCGTGGAGGGAGGAGCGTTTCGCGTGGTGAGGCGGGAGGAGCGGCGGTGAACGGCGAGGGCCGGCGTGCGCTCGTCACCGGGGGCGGCGTCCGGGTCGGCCGCGCGATCGCCCTGGCCCTGGGCGAGGCCGGCTATCGGGTGGCCGTACACTACCATGCGGACCGCGAGGCCGCCGAGCGCACCGCCCGGGAGACCGCCGCGGCGGCCGGTGGCGGCCAGCCCGTCTCGCTCGCGGCCGACCTCTCCGTCCCCGGGGACGCCGCCTCGCTCGTCGAACGCGCCGCCGCGGCCCTCGGCGGGATCGATCTCCTCGTCAACAGCGCCGCGATCTTCCCCCGCGCGCGCCCGGAGGAGGTCAGCGTGGCCGACTGGGACCGGGTCTTCGCCCTCAACGCCCGCGGGGTGTTCCTCTGCTCCCGGGAGGCCGCCGCCCGCATGGTAGCGGGGAGCTCGATCGTGAACATCGCGGACGTGGCCGCGTTCGAGGGCTGGCCGTCCTACGCGCCCTACGCGGCCACCAAGGCCGCGGTGGTGAGCCTCACCCGGAGCCTGGCCCGGGCGTGGGCCCCCCGCATCCGCGTGAACGCCGTGGCACCCGGCCCCGTCCTCCTCCCCGAGGGGACGGGCGAGGAGGAGCGGCGTCGGGCGGCGGCGAGCACGGCGCTGGGCCGGGTCGGACGCGCGGAGGACGTCGCGGGGGCCGTGCTCTACCTGGACGGGGCGAAGTTCGTGACGGGCGAGGTGCTGCGGGTGGACGGGGGCGAGCACCTGGAGCGCTCGCGGGAGGACTGAGCCGGGACGCGATCGGAGGCCGTCCCGTCGCGGCGGGCCGCCCGGAGGCCGAGACCGGACGGGCCGGAGGCGGCCCGCCGCTCAGCTCCTCAGGACGACCCCAGGGCGTGGAACGGGAGCTCGACCCGGAAGCGGGTCCCCCCCTCCTCCGGGGCCTCGACCTCCACCCCCCCGCCGGCGGCCCGCACCAGGCGACCGCAGATGACGAGCCCGAGCCCGTGCGTCCGGCCGCGGAGCATGCGGGTGATGTCGCCCTCCTGCTGGGGCGCCAGGAGCTCGCGGACACTCTCGATGTCGGCCCCGGGGCCGTCGTCGGTGACGGTGATCCGGAGGTCCCCGTCCCCGTTCTTGTCGAGGACGCACTCGACCCGTCCCATCTCTCCGGCAGCCTCGATCGCGTTGGAGATCAGGTTGATGAGGAGCCGGCAGAGGATCTGCGGATCACCCTTCCGCGGCCCCGTGATCCGGCACGAGAGGTCGAAGTCGGTGTCGTGGTGGTCGGCCAGCGGCCCCACCAGGCGCTTCACGTCGGCCAGCACGGCCGCGAGCCCGAAGGGCATGTCGGCCACCCCGCCCACGTCCCCTTCGACCGTCCGGGAGAAGTCCAGGAGGTCGTTCACGAGGTTGAGGAGGGAGGCGGCCGCCGCGTACACGATCCCGAGCTGCCGGCGCTGGGGTCCCGTGAGGTTCGAATGGTTGTGCGAGTAGAGCCCCTCCGACAGGAAGAGGATCGAGTTCAGCGGCGAGCGAATGTCGTGCGAGATGTCCCGCAGGAGCGCCCGCTGAGCCCGGATCTCCCCGTCGCGCGCCATGCGCGCCACGTCGAACATGAGGCGCGCGAGGCGGCTCCGGCGCACCTCGAGCTCCTCGGGCCCCAGGTCGGCTCGCAGGTCGAGCGCGAAGTGGATCCCGTCGATCGCCGCCCACATCGTGCGGAGGCCGTACTCGTCCAGGAGGTCCTCGAGCCGCTCGAGGTCGACCCCGTCGGCCTCCGGCGAGCCGAGGACCCGGTCGGCCAGGACCCGCATCACCTCGGCCGAGCGCGGCGACATGTCGCGCGCCGCCTTCTCGAGCGCCTCGGCGATGTCGTCCGCCGGCGAGGGGGGACGGGGCCGGACCCGGTCGCTACGGCGGCGGCGCGCCTCCTCGCTCACCGGCTCGGCCGATTCACGAGTCGAGCTCATCCCCTTCCCCGGTCTCCCCGGTCAGGCTCTCCTTGGACAGCTCGTGCTTGTCCATGAGACGGTAGAGCGTCGTCCGGTCGATTCCCGCGTGGCGCGCCGCCTTGGACATGTTGCCGCCCGCCCGGGCGACCACGCTGGCCAGATAGCGGCGCTCGAACCGGTCGATGAGCTCCTGCTTGGCCGTGTGGTACTCGCCCTGGAGGTCGATGTCAGCGAACAGCCCGCCGTCCGATCCGCGCGGGGAACCCACCGACCCGGCCCCCTCGAGCGGCGGCAATGCCTCGGGCGGGACCGGCTCGTTGGAGTCCGACAGAACGACCACCTGCTCGAGGACGTTCTGCAGCTCGCGCACGTTGCCCGGCCAGCTGGCCGAGACGAGCCGCTCGAGCGTCTCCGGGGCCAGCTCCGGCGGCTGCTTCCCCGCAATTCGGTGACGGCGCCAGAAGCGCTCGACGAAATGCGCGGCCAGGATCGGGATGTCCTCGGGGCGCTCACGCAGCGGCGGGAGCTCGATCGGGACGACTCGGAGCCTGTAGTAGAGGTCGTGCCGAATGAGGCCCGTATCGAGCGCCTCTTCCGGGTCGCGGTTCGTCGCCGAGATGAAGCGGACGTCGACCACAGCGTCGTCCTTCTCGCTCCCCACCCTGCGGAGAACCCCGTCCTGGAGGACCCGGAGGAGCTTGGGCTGGAGCGCGATCGGCATCTCGGCGAGCTCGTCCAGGAAGAAGGTGCCGCGGTCGGCCGCCTCGAGGAGCCCCGGCTTGTCCCGGACGGCGCCGGTGAACGCCCCGCGCCGGTGCCCGAACATCTCGGACTCGAGGAGCTCTCCCGGGAGCGCCGCACAGTTCACGGCCACGAACGGCTTCTGGGAGCGGCGGCTCTCGTTGTGGATGCACCGCGCGAAGACTTCCTTCCCCGTCCCGCTCTCCCCCGTGATGAACACGGAGGCATCGGTCCCGGCCACCTTGAGCGCGCGGGCCACGGCTTTCCGCATGACCTCGGAAACGCCGAGGATCTGGACGCCGTTGTCGATGAGGACGCCGTCCTTGCGCCCGTCCTTCGACGCGCCCGCGAGCGAGCGCATGCGCAGGAGCGTGTGAGCCGCCCGGTCGACGAGGATGAGGAGCTGCGTGGCCGTGAACGGCTTGGGCAGGTAGTCCCACGCACCGGCCTGCAGGGCACGCACGCTGGCCTCGGCCGTGGCGTACCCGGTCATGATGATGGCCAGGGTCGACGGCGAGTGCTCCTGGACGGCCTGGAGGACCTCCATCCCGTCCACGCCGGGCATGTTCTGGTCGATGAGGGCGATGTGGACCTTGCCGGTCTTGATCCGGCGGATCGCGTCCTCGCCCTTGCGCTCGACCTCGATCTTGTAGCCTTCGGCGTCGAGCACCGACTCGCAGCTGGCCAGCGAGGTCGGGTCGTCGTCCACGGCCAGGATGCGGACCGTGGAGCGGTCCTCGTCGGAGATGAGAGGCTCGGAAGCGCCCATGTCCTCCCCGATCTTTGCCGTCTGACGCTCCTCGGTCACACCTTACCTCCTCGCGGCGTGGCCGCGAACCTCGCCGAGACGTTCCTCGATCCGCTCCGGGTCATCACGTCCGTGATAGCGCTTCCATCGGTGCTGTGTACGAAAACAGGCGGGGCGAGCAGGACGCCTACACGGGCGGGCAGGGGGGTCCACATTCGCTGTCCCCCATGAGGGTCGGATACTGTCGGGCCGTCCCGTTCGAAGCTCGTACACTGATAATTCTAAGGAGTAATGCGTAGATGCAACAGTAGGGCTTGTCAAGAGAACGTGACGGCCGGGCGGCCGTCCGGCCCCAAGGTGGTGAGGCGGGCAGCGCCGTGGAGACCTCCGGAGAGAGGGCGCACCCAGGTTCGCGGCTCAGCCCGAAGGTGACCGCCGCTGCATGTCATTCGCCACGGCGGCTGCCGCGGCTGAAGGCTCGGGCCAGGGTCGAGAGTAGCCGGGTGTCAGGCGGGGCGAGGCCGAGCTCCGCTCAGTCGATCTTCCAACGCTGGACTCCGCCGCCCGCCGCCCGGGCCTTCCCCAGCGCCCGGAGGGCCGCCCTCAGCCCGTCGTCGCTCTCGCCGCCCGTCCACCGCGCCTCGCTCCCGTTCCGCGACGGCGGGAGCTCGAAGATCCCGGCGCTCAGGACCGCCGTCTCCCGGTCCACCTCCGCGCGCCCGGCGGCGGCTTCGTTCAACCGACGAACGAGCGCCTCGGCGCCGAGAGATCCGGCCCCGAACGCGAGGATCGCGATGTCGCTCCCGTCCATCCACCCGAACAGGTCCGAGCTCCGGAGGTGCCGACCGCAGAGCTCCGCGGTCATGTTCCGCTGCCGCTGGAGCAGCTCTCCCGTGCCCAGCCTCGTCGGGCCGATCACGACGCAGCTCAGCGGCGCCGCCTCCCTCGAGGCAGCCGCTCGCAGGACGGGGAGCAACCTTTCCAGCGCGGAGCGGTCCAGGGGCTCGGCGTCCTCCGGAGCGAGCTCCGCCCCCCGACGCCGAGCCCGGCTCCCGATCGCCAGGAACCTCCGGATGGCCGCCACCAGCAGCCTCGCCCGGATGGGCTCCTCGAAGATCGACCACACGCCCGCCTCGTAAGCCTCGGCGTGCAGCGACTCGCCGACCACGCCCGACGCGTACAGGAGGAGTGGAACCGCATCGTCCAGAGTCTCCGCCACCAGCTCCCGGCAGAGCTGCGGAGTCTCCTCGCCCACCAGCGCCTCGTCCAGCAGCACGGCCTCCGGCCGGTCCGTCGCGGCCATCTGCAGGAGGGCGTCGCGGCCCGTGGCCCACCGGACCTCGAAGCCCTCCGGCTCGAGCACGGCCTTCAGGGCCACGGCGAACCAGTCCTTGGCGGTGCCCAGGAGCATGTTCATGGGTGACCCGTCCCCTTCCCAACGACCCCGTCGCTCACCACTCCGGCCCACGCCGGCGCGCAATCCTGCTCAGGCACTCACCCTCCGGGCGCCGCGGAGCTCTCCCGTGGTCTCCCGAGCCTGCTCCCCGTCGCCATCGCCCTCGAGGCGCTCCCGTCGGGCCATCACCGGCACCGTCCGCGCCATGATCCGCAGGTCGAACCAGACGGAGCGTCGCCGGACGTAGTCCAGATCGTAGCGGAGCTTCCGCCGCACGTCCTCCAGCGTCTGGTCCGCGTCCTGGTTCACCTGGGCCCAGCCCGTGATTCCCGGACGAACCCGCTGTCGGAGTGGATACTCCTCGATCTCTTCGCGCAGGTACGACACGAACGCCGGCCGCTCGGGCCGCGGCCCCACGACCGACATGTCGCCCCGCAGCACGTTCCAGAACTGGGGGATCTCGTCCAGCCTGTGCCGGCGGAGCAAGCGGCCCACACGCGTCACGCGGTCGTCCTCCTTGCCACACCACACCGGACCCGTCCCGGCCTCGGCATCCGTGTACATCGTCCGGAACTTGTAGAGCATGAACGGCCGACCGCCCAGGTCGCTCGAACGCCGCCCGGTCCTCGACCGGCTGAGCATGGACCGGCGGTCGAGCCCCACCCGCAGCTGCCGATAGATGATCGGGCCGCGGCTCTCCAGTCGGATCGCCACGGCGACCACCAGCATCACGGGCGACAGGAGAACGAGCGCCACGCTGGCCACGGCCACGTTGCACAGGCGCACCGCGAGCTCGCGCGCCGATCTTCGGTCAGACATGCTGGACTCCGTCCCTTCCAGGTCGTTGATCGTCGACGCATCGAGGGTCAGCGCCGGCGAAGAAGTCTCGTTCGCCGCTTCAAGGACCGCATCGGCGCCCCGGCGCGGGCTCCGGGGCCCGACCCCGCCGCGGCGCCTGCCGCCGGAGGACCGCTCGCCCAGTTGACTCGCCACGTGCCCGGCCATCAGGCTCAGAACCGCGTCACGGCGACGGCGAGACCGGCCAGGCTCCCGAGGACACCGAGCACGGCCAGCGTGCTCGAGCCCCCGCCCCTCTGGGGCAGGTAGAGCTGGTCGCCCCGCCGCGCCCCGAGGTCGGAGAGCGTGAGGTCGGACCGCAGGTCGGGCGGCTCTTGGGCCAGCAGGTTCTGCCCGTCCCGCCGGAACTCCATGTTCATGAGCTTGGCGTTCTGCGTCGGCCCGCCCGCGGCCATGATGACCTCGGAGAGCGTCGCCGAAGGCGCGAAGTCGTAGAAGCCCGGCCGGGTCACTCCACCCGTGACCGCCACCCGCCGGAGCACCCTCACCTGGACCTCCGGGTGGCGGAGGTAGACGGCCAGCGAGGCGCCGATCGCGCTGTCAGCCTCCGAGAACAGCACATGGTCGAGCGAGATGTTGCCGACCGCCGGGAGCTCGAGCTCGGGTCCGCTCCGCACCGGGAATCGGCCGGTGAGGCTCGAATCACCCCGAACGGTGAGCTGGACCACGTCCCCCGGCTGAAAGTCCCCGTGCTCGAGGCGTCGCTCGATCCTGTCCCTCTCTTCGAGAGCGTGGTACAGGCTGGACTGGTCGTCCGCGCGCCCGATCACCGAGGACAGCGAGTCGAGCCGCGTGCGCAGCTGCTCCCTGGTGGCCAACGTGGACGCCTCGCCCGCCGAGCCCCCGGGCACCGTACGCACCGCCGACTGCGCGGACGAGGACGCGGGAAGGCCGAGCAGCATGGCCGAGACGAGCATGGCGAGACCGGGTGACTTCATGGGCGGACTGGAGCTCCTCGCTTCGAGAGTATCGGACCCACCTGAAACGTCCGATGCATGTGCGACCTCTCTCATGCAGGCTTCGTGCTGGAGCACGAGGTGCGCATAAGTATAGACATATCATGTACTTCCGAATACAGACGTTCCGGGACGCCCGTCCCTGTTGTGGCGACACACCCACACGATGCCGGGAGGACCGAAGCACGCGCCCGGCACCCGACGCGAGAGCGCGGATGGCGGGAGAGAGGCGGGGCGCGGGCGCGCCCGCCTGCCCCCTCAGACGTCCAGCTCGTAGTCCTTGATCTTGTAGAGGAGGGCGCGGTAGCTGAGGTCGAGGAGCTCGGAGGCCTTGGTGCGGTTCCCCTCCGTGATCTGGAGGGCCCGGGTGATGAGCCGGCGTTCCAGGCGGGCGGTGTGCTTCTTCACCGAGAGCTCGTCGGGCGAGAGCACCTCGAGGGCCTGATCGAGGCCGCCCTCGGCCGACGGGAGGAGGCCGGCCACCAGCTCGCCCCCGATCTCCTCGTCCTCGGAGAGGACCATGGCCCGCTCCACGAAGTTCTCGAGCTCGCGCACGTTCCCCGGCCAGGAGTAGTCCAGGAGCCTCTTCATCGCCTCGGCGTCGAACCCCTTCTTCCTCATGTCCAGGATCCGGTTGAACTTGGCGACGAAGTGGCGGCACAGGGGCGGGATGTCCTCGCTCCGGTGGCGGAGCGGCGAGAGGTGGATGCGGACCACGTTGATCCGATAGTAGAGCTCGCTCCGGAACTCGCCCTCCTTGACCAGCCGCTCGAGGTCGCGGGCGGTGGCGGCCACGACCCGGACGTCCACGCGGCTGGTCCTGGAGGAGCCGACCCGCCGCACCTCACCCTCCTGCAGGGCGCGCAGCAGCTTGACCTGGAGGTTCTGCGGCAGCTCCCCGATCTCGTCCAGGAACAGCGTCCCTCCGTGCGCCTCTTCGAACAGGCCGGCCCGGTCGGAGCTGGCGCCCGTGAACGCCCCCTTCACGTGCCCGAACAGCTCGGACTCGAGGAGGTTTTCGGGGATCGCCCCGCAGTTCACCGGGATGAAGGCGGCGCCCTTGCGGGGCGAGAGGTCGTGCACGAGGCGTGCGATGAGCTCCTTCCCCGTCCCGCTCTCTCCGGTGACGAGCACGGTCGATGGGTGGCGGGCCACCTTCTCGGCCAGGGCGACCGCGTCCTCCATGGCGCTGCTGCGCGCGACGATCCCGGAGTAGCGGCGCTCGAGGCTCACCTGCTCGCGGAGCCTCGTGACCTCGCGGTGGAGCTGCTCGCGCTCCTCGGCCTTCCTGAGGACGAGGAGGGCCTCGTCCGCCGAGAACGGCTTGGCCAGGTAGTCGTAGGCGCCGCGCTTCATGGCCTCGATGGCCAGATCGGTGCTGCCGTAGGCGGTGATCATGATGACCAGGCCCTCGCCGTCGGCCTCCCGGTACGCGTCCAGGAACTCCAGGCCCGGCAGCTTCGGCATGCGCACGTCGCACAGGACGAGGTCGGGCCCGGCGTCGAGCGCGGTCTCCAGCCCCTCCTCCCCGTCCGACGCGGTGAGGACCTCGTAGCCCTCCTCCTCCAGGATGAGGGAGATCGAGCGCCGCACCCCGGGATCGTCGTCGATGATCAGGACCCTCATCCGCCCTCTCCGTCCTCGTCCACGTCCGCCGGGAGGCTCACGGTGAAGGCCGTGCCGCCGCCGGCACGGTTCACCGCCTCGATCATCCCGCCCATCCTGTAGACCAGGCGCGCCGACACCGCCAGGCCGAGGCCCGTCCCCCGTCCGGGCTCCTTGGTGGTGAAGAACGGGTCGAACACCCGCTCCAGCTGGTCCTCGGGGACCCCGGGCCCGTCGTCCCGGACCTCGATGACCACCAGCGGCTGGCCCTCGTCGAAGTGCGGGCGCGGGACCTCCGCCGGATGGCTCCGGAAGCGCCGGAGATGGGAGTAGTCCACCTCCTCGGGGTCGTCCTTCCGCCGGGGGACGAACCCGTCTCCCGGCTCGCCCCGGTGCGCCCGCAGCGCGGTCGACACCCCGATCCACTCGCCGTCCCCGGCCTCCAGCGCATCGCTCGCGTTCAGGAGAAGGTTCACCAGGACCTGCTGGAGCTGGTCGGGATTCACCCGGACGGTCGGGATCCGACCGCCGTCCTCGACCTCGACCCGGATCCCCTTGAAGCGTCCCTGGGTCTCGAGCAGCCGCACGGTCTCCCGGACGATCTCGTGCGCATCCACCCGCGTCGGCGGGCCGCTCTTGGGTCGCGCGTAGTCCAGGAGCCCCGCCACGATCCGGTCGATCCTGTTCGCCTCGTGCACCAGGCCCTCGACCCACTCCTCCGCCGCGCCGCGCCGCCGCGCCACGTCCGCGTAGGCGAGGACCGAGTTCAGGGGGTTGCCGATCTCGTGGGCCAGGCCCGCCGCGAGCCGTCCCACGGAGGCCAGCTTCTCCGCCTGCACGAGCTCGTTGCGGGCCTCGGTGAGCGCCCGGTTCGTCTCGTCCAGGGAGCGGACGTTCTGCGCCAGCATCCGCTGGTTGTCGATGAGGCGGCCCGCCATCCGGTTCATGGAGCGCGCCAGCCTCCTCAGCTCGTCCGGGCTCTCGACCTCGATCCGGTGCTCGTGGTCCCCCTCGGCGATCCGCTCGGCATCCTGCACCATGCGCTCGAGCGGCTCCAGGAAGAGCGCGCGGAGCAGATAGTCGCCGAACAGGAGGAGGACCGCCACCTCCCCGAACACCATGACCAGGAGCACGCTTCCCATGAGCGCCGGCGACCAGCCGAAGGGGAGCCACACGAGGAGGCCCGCCGAGATGGCCAGGAGCGCCGTGAACAGGAGCACGGCCAGCCCGGCCAGGAGCTGGCTGCGGAGGGAGCCCGAACGCGTGGAGAGGGAGGGAAGCCAGGACATGCGGGCAAGGTAGGGCGGATGGCGGCGACTCGCTACACGCCAGGGCCCCATCGTGGCGCCCTCGCGGCGGATCGGGAGCCGGGGCGGCGCCGCGCGTCGAGCCGCCGGCCGTCCGAATTGTGGAAATAGTGATTATGGGACGCTATCGGACGACACTTTGTGCAGTTCATGGCGTGAGTTATGACTTTAAAGATATCATTCCCCGCATCCCTTGACGAAATGGAACCTTTCCTGCATCATGGGTCGTCGCAGAGAGGGCCGCGCCCCGCCGCGGCCGCGAGAGAGCACCTCCGAGACGAGAGGACGGGACATGACGCCAGACGCGCTGTTCGCCGCCCCGGCCGAGCACGACCGGGAGACGCAGTACGAGCACTACGGGAAGGAGCTCGGCCGCTCGCCCGCGCCGGCCGGGATCCTGGAGCTGTGCCGGGCCCTCAACGTCCGCTTCCTTCGCCTCACCTTCACGGACATCCTGGGCCACACCAAGAACGTGGAGGTCCCCGCCAGCCAGTTCGAGAAAGCCCTCGACGGCGAGATCATGTTCGACGGGTCGTCGATCAAGGGCTTCGTGCGGATCGAGGAGAGCGACATGCTCCTCTCCCCGGACCTCTCGACCTTCCGGGTCTTCCCGTGGGGGAACCCCGAGGCCCGGGTCGCACGGCTCATCTGCGACACGCGCAACCCGGACGGCTCGCCTTTCGAGGGAGACCCGCGCCTGGCCCTGAAGCGGGTGGCGAGGGAGGCGGCCGACCTCGGCTACGCGATGATGGCGGGCGTGGAGGCCGAGTTCTTCCTCTTCCACCGCAACGAGGCGGGAGACCCGACCACCCTCACCCACGACGCCGGCGGGTACTTCGACCTCACGCCGGTGGACCTGGGCGAGAAGGCGCGGAGGATGATCGTGAACGACCTCGAGGCCATGGGCTTCGAGGTGGAGGCGGCCCACCACGAGGTCGCCCCGGGCCAGCACGAGATCGACTTCAAGTACGCGGACGTGCTGGACACGGCCGACAACCTCTCGACGTTCCGCTTCATCGTGCGGAACGCGGCCATGGCCCACGACCTCCACGCCACGTTCATGCCCAAGCCGATCTTCGGGCAGAACGGCTCGGGGATGCACACGCACCAGTCCCTGTTCGAGGGCGAGGAGAACGCGTTCTTCGACCCCGAGGGCGAGTACGAGATCTCCGAGGTCATGCGCTGGTACATCGGCGGCCTCAAGAAGCACGCGCGGGCGATCGCCGCGATCACCAACCCGCTCGTGAACAGCTACAAGCGGCTGGTCCCGGGCTACGAGGCGCCCGTGAACATCGCCTGGTCCAGGCGGAACCGCTCGCCCATGATCCGCGTCCCGGAGCGGCGCGGGAAGGGCACGCGGGTCGAGTTCCGGATGCCCGACCCGTCCTGCAACCCGTACCTGGCGCTGGCCGTGCAGCTGGCGGCCGGGATGGACGGGGTGCGGAACCGGATCGACCCGGGCCCGCCCGTCGACACCAACGTGTGGGAGCTCTCCGAGGAGGAGCGGGCGAAGTACGACATGCGGACGCTCCCGGCCAACCTCGGCGAGGCCATCGGCGAGCTGGAGGGGGACGAGGTGCTCCGGGATGCGCTCGGTAAGCACATCTTCCGGAACTTCGTCTCGGCCAAGAAGAAGGAGTGGTCCGAGTACATCGCCCAGGTCACCGACTGGGAGGTGGGGAAGTACCTGGCGGCCTACTGACCGGGACCGCCGGAGCGCGGCCACGAGGGACGCGGCGGCGCCGGTGCGGGGCCTCGTGGGCTCCCACCGGCCGTCGAACGCGAAGGGCCCGCCGATCGGCGGGCCCTTCGTGCGTCGCGGACCGACCCTTCGGGAGACGAGGAGGCGGCCCCTACCCTCCCCCGTCCCTCACCAGCGCCTGGCTGCCGATGGCGTGCACGGCCACCGAGAGGGCGGCGAGGCCGGGCTCGGGGAGCGCACGCACGTCCTCGATCACCTGGTGGATGCGCCCGAGCTCGGCGGCGTGCGCCGCGCGGAACTCCTCGAGCACCTCCTCGACCTCGCGGCCGTCCTCGAGCCGCCCGAGGAGACGGCCGGCGATGCGCATGCGCGACGTCTCCAGCTCCAGCGACAGCGCCTTGGCCGCGCGCTGCACCCACAGGTCGGCGCCCGCCACGGAGGTGAGCCTCGACTGGAGCCACGCGAAGTCGACGTCCTCGACGATGCCGAAGAACACGCGGCCCACCAGCCCGGCGTCCAGGTCGTGCTGCCGGGCCAGCTCGGCCACGGGGAGGAGCGCATCCAGGTGATCGAGCCCGGCCAGCCGGACGGCGGTCTCCTCGGGGAGCCCGTCGGTGACGTGGAGACGGCCGAGCGCGCGATATTCGTCGAGCCCGGTGCCGGAGAGGAGGCCGGGCAGCGCGTCCTCGAGCGCCGCGACCGGGCCGGCGTAGGCCCCCACGCAGCGCGCGATCGACCACTCCGCGTCGACGTTGGTGAGGAGCCAGCGGGTGGCCCGCTCGAGCGCCTCCGAGACGCGGAGGAACCACCGCATCTGCACGCCGGCCGGGACCTCCCCGTCCAGCGCCTCGAGCCCCTCGTACAGCTCCCCGGCCCTCCCGATTCGGTAGGCGGCGAACCACTTCCGCGCCACCTCGGCGGCCGGCGTCCCGGTCTCCCGCACCAGCTCCAGGTGGCTGGAGGCGCCCATCCGGTCCACGTACGTGTTCGTGAGGCGGGTCGCGATGATCCGCGAGGCCAGGCGGTGTCCGGCCAGGCCCTCCTCCCCCGCGACCTCGACCACGCGGTCGGGGAAGTAGTCCCGGAGGAGCTCGGCCAGCACTTCATCGCTGGCCAGCTCGGTCCGCTGCAGGGCGCGCTTGAGGTGCATCTTGGCGTAGGCGAGCAACACGCACAGCTCGGGGCGCGTCAGGTGCCGGCCCGACTCCTGGCGCTCGAGCAGCTCCTCCGTGGTGGGGAGGAACTCCAGGCTGCGGTCCAGCAGGCCCTCACGCTCCAGCATGATGAGCGCGTCGCCCAGCTCGGCCGGCACCTCGCGGACCCGGTGCTCGTCCAGGCTGACCGCCAGGCTCTGGGTGTAGTTGTGGCGGAGGACCGCCCCGGCCACCTCGTCGGTCACCTCCTGGAGCAGGGCGTTCCTGCCGTCTGTGTCCAGCTCCCCCGCGTCCACGACGCCCGCCAGGAGGATCTTCAGGTTGACCTCGTGGTCCGACATGTCGACCCCGGCCGAGTTGTCGAGGGCGTCGGTGTTGATCCGGCCGCCCCGAAGCGCGTACTCGACCCGGCCGCGCTGGGTGAAGCCCAGGTTCCCGCCCTCGCCGACCACCGAGGCCCCGACCTCGGTCGCGTCGACCCGCACGTCGTCGCTGCCCGGGTCGCCGACCTCGCCGTGCGTCTCGTCGCTCGCCTTCACGTAGGTCCCGATGCCGCCGTTCCACAGGAGGTCCACGTCGGCCTCGAGGATGGCGCGGATGAGCGCCTCCCCGTTGAGCTCCTCATCCTCGATCCCCAGCCGCTCGCGGACGGGATCGGAGAGCGCGATGCGCTTGGCGCCCCGGTCGAAGATCCCGCCGCCCTCGCTCAGCGCGGAGCGGTCGTAGTCGTCCCAGCTCGAGCCCGGGAGCTCGAACATGCGCTTCCGCTCGGCGAAGCTCGTCTCGGGGTCGGGGTCGGGGTCGAGGAAGACGTGGCGGTGGTCGAAGGCGGCCACGAGCCGGATCTGGCGGCTGAGCAGCATGCCGTTCCCGAACACGTCCCCGCTCATGTCCCCGATGCCGACCACCGTGAACGGCTCCTCCTGGATGTCGTGGCCCATCTCGCGGAAGTGGCGCCGCACGCACTCCCAGGCGCCGCGCGCCGTGATCCCGAGCTCCTTGTGGTCGTAGCCGTGCGAGCCCCCGGAGGCGAACGCGTCGCCCAGCCAGAAGCGGTGCCGGGCGGCCAGGGCGTTGGCCGCGTCGGAGAGGTCGGCCGTGCCCTTGTCGGCGGCCACGACCAGGTAGGGGTCCTCGCCGTCCCGCACCACGGTCGCCTCGGGATGGACGACCTCCCCGCCCACGATGTTGTCGGTCAGGGCCAACAGCGCCCCGATGAACTCCTCGTAGCAGGCGACCCCCGCCTCCCGAAGGGCCTTCCGGTCCTCGGGAGGGTTCTTGACGACGAACGCGCCCTTGGCGCCCGCCGGCACGATCACGGCGTTCTTGACCTGCTGGGTCTTCACCAGGCCGAGGACCTCCACCCGGAAGTCCTCGCTCCGGTCGCTCCAGCGGATGCCCCCCCTGGCCACCGCGTCCATGCGCAGGTGCGCGCCCTCGACCCGCCCGCTGTCGACGTAGATCTCGTAGCGGGGCCGGGGCTCGGGCAGCACCTCGATGCGGCGCCCGTCGAACTTGAGCGCGATCGTGCCGCTCCCGACCTCGGTCGAGGCCTGGAAGAAGTTGGTGCGGACCGTGGCCTGGACCAGGTTCAGGATGCGCCGGAAGGTGCGGTCCTCCTCGATGCCGCGGATCCCCTCCAGCTGGTCGCGGAACGCCTCGCGGAGGTGGGCCACCGTGGGCTCCTCGTCGTCTCCGCGCTCCGGGTCGTGGCGCGCCTCGAACATCCGGAACAGGAGCCCGGCGGCGTCCGGGTGGCCCGTGAGCGCCCGCCGCACCCCGGCCCGGCTGGATACGGCCCCGATCCGGAAGCCGTAGCCCGCGTACGCCCGGAGGAGCGCCACCTCGCGCCAGTCGAGGCCGGCGGAGAGGACGAGCGAGTTCAGGCTGTCGTTCCCGGCCCGGCCCTCCTCGACGGCCCGGAACACCTCCGCCATGCGGCGCGCCGCCTCGCCGACCTCGAGCGTCCACCCCTCGGGCGACTCGACGTCGAAGATGTGGATGGTCCGCGCCGGCTCGCGCACGCCCCCCACGTCGTACTGGTCGGCCTCCAGGACCCGGAAGCCCAGGTTCTCCAGGATGGGCATGAGATCGCTGAGGACGTACATCCCCCGCGGCGCGAAGATCTTGAGCTTCCAGGCGTTCGGGCGGCCCGCGTCGGCCGTCTCCAGGGAGAGCTGCTGGAGGCCCGTCGCGGCGAGCGACTCCAGCCGGCCGATGTCCTCCACGGCCGTCTCGACGTCGATGGCCGCCTTGTACTCGTCGGAGAAGTCCTCCTGGTGGCGGTCGGCCAGCGCCTGGGCCGTGTCCGCGTCCAGGGTGCGCTCGAGCGCGTCGGAGAGGCGCTCCTCCCAACTCCGCACGGCCCGCCGGATGCGCTCCTCGAGCGCCAGGACGTCCACGCCGGCGATGTCGTCGAGGCTGGTGCCCAGGTAGAAGTGGAGGCGCGCCTGGTCCCCGCCGTTCATGGCCAGGTGATAGTCGAGGAGCTCGCCGCCGTACGTCTCGAGCAGGATCTCCTGGACCTTGCGGCGGACGTCCTCGGAGAACCGCTCCCGCGGGAGCATGACCAGGACGTTGACGCCGCGGGCCAGGGGGTCGGGCCTGGACAGCAGCCGGACCTCGTCCGAGCCCTCCGTGGCCATGACCTCCCCGATCACGCTCAGCAGCTCCGGCACGGAGGCCAGGAAGAGCTCCTCCTTGGGCATGCTGTTGAAGATCTGGACGATGAGGTTGTAGTCGTGCGACCCCTTCGACGCGCCCTCGGCCTCCAGGATCTCCTCGAGCTTGCCCCGGAGGATGGGGATGGTCGAGGCGTCCTCGGCGTAGGCCTTGGCCGTGAACAGGCCCAGGAAGCGGCGCTCGCCCGTCACCTCGCCCTCGGACCCGAGCTTCTTGATCCCCAGGTAGTCCATCCTGGCCCGGCGGTGGACGGGCGACTCCGCGTTGGTCTTGGAGACGATGAGGAGGGGGCCGCCCAGGACCCGGGCCCGGAGGTCCGGCGGCAGGTCCTCGATGCGGACCGGCTCGGCGAAGCGCGACGTGTCCTCGTCCCGCAGGATCCCGAGCCCGCTGTCCCGCTCCACCTGGATCCAGCGGGTGTCGTTGCGGCTCACCAGGTCGTAGGCCCGGTAGCCCAGGAAGACGAAGTAGCCGTCCCGGAGCCAGGCGAGGAGCTCGCGGATCTCGTCCAGCTCGGCCGCCCGCCACGGGACCCTCTCCTTCTCCTCCTCCAGGTCCCGCGCGATCTCCCGCGTGCGCTCCAGCATGGCCT
The DNA here is from genome assembly GCA_035267645.1 of Gemmatimonadota bacterium. Classification (GTDB taxonomy): domain Bacteria; phylum Gemmatimonadota; class Gemmatimonadetes; order Palauibacterales; family Palauibacteraceae; genus Humimonas. Next base: position 67,869 of record DATFLN010000044.1, read on the forward strand.
GGAAGTCGTCCGTGGCCAGCCGCACCTGGCGGAGGCGATACCGGAGGTCGTCCTCGATCCGCCCGGCGTCGCCCGACTCGATCTGTCCCTCGAACTCCAGGTGGACGACGGAGGTGTGCGGGCCCTCGGCATCCCTCCCGCGCACGTCGACGACCTCCCCGTCCGCGTCCCGGGTCAGCCCCAGGACGGGGTGGAGCAGGTGGACGATGGCCCACCCCTCGCCGTGCAGGTACTCGCGCAGCGTATTGACGATGAACGGACGGTCCGGCATCACCGTCTCGGCGGCCAGGCGGTGGGTGCGCCCGGCCACCGGCCGCACGCGCACGCCGATCTCCTCCGGCCCCCTGGCCTCGACGAACTCGAACAGGGAGCGGACGTCGGCGGCGAGGCGGGCCGGATCCCGCCGCTCGAGGAGATCCGCGGAGGCCCGGGCCAGGAGCAGGCGGGCGAAGGCCTCCAGCGGGGCGCTCGCGCCTCCGGAGGCTTCGGAGCCGAGGGCGTCGATGACCCGGTCGATCCACTGCTTGGTGGAAGCGGTCTGTTCCATGGAAGCGTCGCGGGAAGTCGTCAACCGGCACGCGGTGGCGGGGCGAGTTCAATCATGACGCTCGGAGGATAGAGGCCTCGCGCCGGGGGAGCAACGTCCCCGTTGCCGCGTCCCTGCGCGGACCCGATACTGGTGCCGCGCCGGAGCGGACCTCCGCGGCCCGCTCCGCGACCGTTCGGCGCACGACCTCCGGCAGGCGACAGGACAGGACAGGGTCCCACGATTCCGCTCCTCACGACATGACCCGACAGGCGAGACGACGCTCGCTGGCCGACCGCATCCGGCGGCCCTGGTGGCGGTGGCTCACGCGCTTCCTGGTGCGGCGCGGGGTCGACGAGACGTGGGTCCTCATCGTCTTCGCCGCCGTGATCGGCGCCGGCGCGGGCTACGCCATCGTCGGCTTCTACGGGCTCGTCGACCTCCTCCAGCGCGGCGCCGCCGCGGCCGTCGGACTCCTCGGCGCGGCGCCCGGCGGCGGCTGGGCGCCCTTCGTCGTCCTCCCGATCGGCCTCGCCATCGCCCGGTGGATGCGCTTCAGCCTGGCCGGCGGCGGGAGCGGCGAGATGGTGCCGGTCCTCATGGTCTCGGTCGCCCGGCAGCGGGGCGAGCTCCCCGTGGTCCGGACCTTCACGAAGGTGCTGTGCGCCGCCGTGACGCTGGGGGCCGGCGGCTCGCTCGGGGCCGAGGGGCCGGTGGCGCTGGCGGGGGGGACGGTGGGCTCGGGGCTCGCGCGGCTCTTCCGCTTCCGGCCCAACCGGACCAAGGTCCTCCTCGGGTGCGGCGCCGCCGCGGGCATCTCGGCGGCCTTCAACGCCCCCATCGCCGGCGTCATGTTCGCGCTGGAGGTCGTGCTCGGGACGTTCACCGTGAGCGCGATGAGCCCGGTGGTCGTATCCAGCGTGGTGGCGGCGGTCGTCTCGCGCGCCTACCTGGGGAGCCACCCGTCCTTCGACGTGCCGACCGAGTTCCTCCTGGTCTCGGCCCGCCAGCTGGGCTTCTACCTCCTCCTGGCCGTGGCGGCGGGGCTCGTGGCCGTGTTCTTCGTGCGGGGCTTCTACCTGGCCCTCGACTTCGCCAAGCGGCTGCCGCTCCCCTGGCTGCTGCCTCCGATCGTGGGCGGGACCCTGGTGGCGACCGCGGGCCTCGTCCACCCCCAGCTCCTGGGGCCCGGCCGGGAGGGCATCCAGCTCGTCCTCTTCGGTCAGCTGGCGGGGTGGCTGGCGCTCGTGGTGGCGCTCCTCAAGGCGTTCACCGCGGGGCTCAGCATGGGAGGAGGCGGCGCCGGCGGCGTGTTCAGCCCCTCCCTGTTCGTCGGGGCCTCGTTCGGGAGCGCCTTCGGGCTCACCCTCCAGCGCCTGTTCCCGGCCCTGGCCATCCGCCCCGAGGCGTACGCGCTGGTGGGGATGGCCGGCGTCCTTTCGGGGGCCACGTTCGCGCCGCTCACGGCCATCATCATCGTCTTCGAGATGACCAACGACTACGGGCTCATCCTGCCGCTCATGCTCGTGTGCGTGCTGAGCTACGTGGTCGCCCGGAAGCTGAACGGCGACTCCATCTACACGCTGGCGCTGGCCCGCGAGGGGGAGAACATCCAGCAGGGCGTGGATCGCTCGGTCCTGGAGAGCGTCCCGGTGGCGGAGGCCTACGACCGGGACCCCGACGTGGTGAGCGAGGACGCGCCCGTCCGGGCCCTCCTGGACCGGCTGCGCCGGTCCCGCCAGACGGACTTCCCGGTGGTGACGCCGGAGCTGGAGCTGGCCGGCGTCCTCAGCTACCCCGAGATCGCCCGGGCCGTGGCGCAGCAGGAGCTGAGCGGGCTCCTGGTGGCCGCCGACCTCATGCTGGAGGACGTCGAGACCGTGACGCCCGACGACACGCTCCTGGACGCCATGCGGAAGATGGGGGTCCGGGACCTGGACTCGATCCCGGTGGTCGAGGGGGACGGCTCCCGGCGCCTGGTGGGGGTCCTGAGCCGGGCGCACATCATGGAGATGTACGAGACGCACGTGATGTTCAACGAGTAGCGGGACGGGCGGCCCGCGGGGGCGGTCGTCGGCCGCCGGGAACGGCGAGCGCGGAGACCGCCGCCGGCCGCCGCGGCCGGCTCAGCCGGCGCGCGCTCCCGCTCCCGCCTCAGCCCTCGGGCCCTCCGGCTCCTGGCGGACCGCGTCGCCCTCCGGCTCCTCCGTCCCGGCCGTCCGGCCCGAGCCCCGCCCGAACGTGAGCCACAGCGCCGTGAGCAGGAGCGCGAGGAGCACGACCTGCGCCAGGAGGCTCTGGAGGTCGGGGTAGATCCCGAGGAGCTCGATCCGGGGCATGCCCGCGAGGTGGGTGGAGGGGACGACGCCGGCCTCCTGCAGCTCGTGGATCCCCTTCCCCACGAACACGACCGCCATGTAGTAGAGGACGCCGCTCGTCACCCCGAAGAAGGGCCGCATCGGGATTCGGACCCCGAATCGGTTGAAGGCCATGTAGATGGCGGCCAGCGCCACGCAGCCGGCCAGGAAGCCGCCCACCACGGGGCCCACGCCGCCGCTCGAGAAGCCGAACAGGGCCTTGTAGAAGAGCACGGTCTCGAAGCCCTCCCGGTACACGGCCAGGAAGGCCACGCTGGCCAGCGCGAGGCCGCCGCCCGCCCCGAGCGCCTTCTGCATCCGGCTCCTCAGGTAGCGCTGCCAGCGCTCGTGCTCCATGCGCGACAGGAGCCAGTAGCTCACCGAGAAGAGGACGACCACCGCCACCAGCATCGTCGCGCCCTCCAGCACGTCCTGGCTGGCCGGCGTGACCTGCAGGAGCTCCTGGAGCGCCCACGCCGTCAGGAAGCTGGCCACCACGGCCGCCCCCGCCCCCAGGTGCACGTCCCGCTTGCGCTCCTCCGCGCCGGTCTTCGCGAGGAAGGTGAGGATCGCCCCGATGATGAGGATGGCCTCGAAGCCCTCCCGGAGGATGACGAAGAACGACTGGGTGGCGAGCGACCACGCGGTCACGGGGCTCGTGAGCTCCTCGCGTGCCTGGCCCAGGAGGTCGTGCACCTCCCGCCGGGCGGCGTCGACGGAGGGCTGCTCGCCCCCGGCTCCCGCCTCCCCGGACGAGGCCGCGGCGTCCCTGAGGCCCGCGAAGGCGACCTCGATCCGGCTGGTCAGGTCGGGAGCCCGGGAGCGAAGCTGCGTCTCGACGCCCTCGAACGCCATGTAGGCGTCGACCGCGGCGGCCCGGGCGCTCCCGGCGTCGCCCGCTCTCCCGAGCCCCGCGGCCACGCCCGCCAGCGAGTCGGCTCTCTCGATGCTCTCGGCGAGCGCCCGCCCGCGGTCGGGCGCCGGGAGCCCCGACGCCGGCGTCCCGAGAAGCGTCCGGGCGTAGGCCACCACGGCCCGGACCTCCCCCTCGGGGAGCGTGTCGCCCCGCGCGTCCGACCACAGGCGCTGGATCCGCCGCCCGAGGTCGGCGTCCGAGAGCCTCGCCGCCGAGGGGAGCGAGGACCAGCCGCGGAGCTCGGAGGCGACCGGGCTCCCGCCGGCGCTGTCGCCCAGGGCCAGGTCCTTCCCCTCGGCCACGTCGGCTGCGCCGAAGCGGAGGGTCTGGAGGTAGGACACGAGGTCCCAGCGCTGCTCCACCGACAGCTCGTCGCCCCGGCCCTTCATGAGCGTGCCGGGAACGCCCAGCGTGACGACCTGGAAGTCCCGGGCGGGCGTCCCCTCCTCGGCCCGCGCCGGTCGGGTGAAGTCGGCCGGCGGCGGCTCGATCCCGGCTCCGGCCGGTCCGTCGCCCCGGCCGCCGGCCCCGTGGCACTCGGCGCAGCCGGCCCGGTAGAGGGCGGCCCCCCGCGCCGCGGAGGGGCGGCGGGCGGGCTCGGGGACGAGCACCGCTCCCCAGGCCCGGGCCAGGTCGCGGCCCGCGCGCGAGGCCAGGGCGTGAACGTCCGACGGGGCGGCGCGCGCGTCCAGGAGCGAAGTCAGGGAGTCGAGGCGGGCGGAGGCCCGCTCCGCCGCGGCCCGCGCGTCGGCGCCCTCGCCCGGCGCGGGGAGGTCCGAGAACAGCTCGCGGGCCTGGCCGATGAAGCCCCGGGCCTCGTCGAACTCCGCCCGGCTCGTGATCTGGCCGCCCTCGTCGGGAACGCCCAGGGCGTACTCCGTGGCGGCGAGCTCGAGGAGCGACGCGACCCGCCCGGCGCGCTCGGCGGCGCTCGCCCCGGACGTCGGGGCCGACGCCGCGGAGGCGCCGGCGGCCGGCTGCGCGGCGGACGGCGCCGGCACCGCGGCCGCCAGCGAAGCGAGCGCCACGGCCGCGCACGCGCCCAGGCCCGGGAGGATCCCGGCGTGGGGTCGCTTCATGGCGCTGGCTCGCTCATCCCGTCGCTCCGCGTCGTCCTCCGGTGCCCGTTCGCGCGGCGGCCTCCGTGCGGCCCGACGCGCCTCGCCGCGGGGTCCCGCCGCTCCCTCGACGTGTCCATGTGGTTGAGAGTCATTCTCAACTAGCGCGGAATATATGCGAGCCCCCGCCCCGCCACAACCGCGGCGGGAGCCGCCGGCCCGGTTCCGGAGCGTCGGACCCGGCTCCCGGGCGCTGGCCCCGGTTCCCGCGGCACCCTACCATGCCGGCATGATCGTCGGGATCGGGATCGACCACTTGCGGGTGGAGCGGATGGCCGGCCTCCTCGAGCGACGCCCCGACGGGGCCCGCGACCGGCTGTTCACCGAGGGGGAGCGGGAGACCTGCGAGGGACGTGCCTCGCCCGCCGAGGGCTACGCCGCGCGCTTCGCCGCGAAAGAGGCGTTCCTGAAGGCGCTCGGGACCGGCTGGTCCGGCGGGATCGGGTGGCACGAGGTCGAGGTCGTGACGGGCGCCAACGGCCGACCGCACCTCCGCCTGTCCGGGACGGCGGCCGGGAGGCTCCGCGAGGCCGGAGGGCGGCGGGTCCACCTCAGCTTCACGCACGAGGGCGGAATGGCGGCCGCCGTGGTGGTCATCGAGGGCTGAGCGGGCGGGTGGCGCCGCTCACCGGGCGGGGGGACCCGACCGGGCCTTCGGCGGACGCCGAGCGGACGCGTCGCGCCGGTCAGCCGACCTCGAGCGGCCTCGTCACGCCGACGAGCCTCTCCGCGAGCCGCTCGAGCCCTTTCGGGAGCTCCTCCAGGTCGTCCAGGCTGGCCGCGCCCCTCGCGGCCGCGACGTGGACGATCCGCGTCCCGCCCGCGCACACGGCCACGTGCGTGACCTCGGTCCGCGACGCCCCGAAGAAGAGGAGGTCTCCGGGGCACCGCCCGGCCGGGTCCTCCGCCGCCCCCGGCGCCTCGGGCCCGGCGGCCAGCTGGTCTCCGCTGTCCCGGGGGAGCGGGACCCCGTGCGCGGCGTACACCGCCTGCACCATCCCCGAGCAGTCGGCTCCCTCGGGCGTCCGCCCGCCCCACAGGTAGGGCGTGCCGAGCCAGCCGGTGGCCGTCCCCACCACGGCCGACCCCCGGAGCGGGTGGCGGGCCCGGAGCGCGACCGGGTCCGGGAGACGGGACGGGTCCCCGGGGAGGAGCGCCCGGCCGTCGGGGAGGCGGACGCGGCCGTCGTGCGCGGCGGCGGCGCGGGCTCCCCAGGGGAGGAAGCGCGGGGGCGGGGTGCCGAAGCGGGACACCGGGCCGGCGGCCGTGGGCGCCGGCGCGTCCCCCGCGTCCGGGGCGGTGTGCGCATGCCCCTCCTCCGGGCCCAGGAGCCGGGCCCCGAGCGAGAAGCGGTCGGCCGCGGCGCTCCACGCCTCCACCTCGCCTGGAGCGGCCGGGAGGAGGGCGCCGGCCAGGCACCATCCCTCGTAGCCGTCCGGTCCGCGGGCCCGGACCCAGCCCTCCTCTCGCCCGAGCATCTGCACGGCCTCCCCGCACAGCCACTGGGAGACCATCTCCGCCCGGTGAGCCGGAGCCGAGCGGACGGCCGTGCAGGCCACCCGCACCAGCGCGCCGCGCCCGGCCTCGCCTCCCCCGCTCACCGCGCCCCCGTCCTCCGGCTCACGCCCCCTCTCCGCCGCGCAGCTCGCGCGCGAGCAGCCAATCCACGTCCTCGCCGCCCAGGGGCTCCCAGTCGAAGCCGATGAAGCCGTGCACGCGGCGGGGCCCGATGAAGCCGAAGACGGCGGGCCGCCGGCCGTAGAAGTAGAGGCCGATCTCGGCCGAGGTGGCGGGCGTGAGCCCGGAGCGGGGCATTCGCACGGCCAGGTGCCGCAGGGGGCGGCCGCCGTGGATGCGGCGGCGGCCGTCGAGCTCGACGCAGTAGCGGATCTCCGGCCCGAACGACAGCTCGCGGCGGTGCTCGTCGCCGAGGCGATCCCAGCGGCCCTCCCCGTCCAAGCTCACCCAGCGCTCCCGGGCCTCGGCGTAGCCCCGGAGGGCCCTGGCCGCGTGCCGGAGCTCGATGGCGCCGGGCGAGAGGTCGACGACCTCCCGGCCCACGAGCCTGGGCCCCTCCTCGACCGCCTCCAGGAGGAGCCAGGTGCGCGGGTAGCCGCGGCCCTCCACCTCGTGGATCCGGTCCGTCACGGCAGGCCGCCTCCCCCGGAGGCGGCCCTCCGGACCCCGTGCTCCCGTTCCATCAGGTCCGGCCGTACCTGTCCTCGAGGCGGACGACGTCGTCCAGCTCGGGCGTGCTCACCTCGAGGATGACGGAGTCCTCGAGGGCCTCCATCCGGTGGACGGTCTCCGGGGGGATCTCGATGACCTCGCCCGGCCGCCATTCGAACACGTCGCCTTCCAGCGTGAAGGTCATGCGGCCCGACTGGAGGAAGAGCGTCTCGTGCTTGATCCGGTGCTTCTGCAGGGAGAGGGTGTGCCCCGCCTCGACCTCGAGCACCTTGCCGGCGTAGCGGTCGGTGTGCGCGTACCACACCTCCCTCCCCCACGGCTTGTCGACGATCTTCGGCTCTCTCGCCTTCCCTTCGGCCACCCTCGGTCCTCCCGCTCGTGCGTGCGCCCCGTCCCTCCACGACGGTCCGGGCTTCGGTGCGGCCGGAGGGGAGCGCGTGGAGGGGCCTCGACGAGTCCGAAGAATAGGCGCGCGGGCGGGCTCCGGGCCAGTGTCGGGCGGCGCGCCGTGCCGGGACGCGGACGAAGCCGCGGGGCCGCGCTCGCGGGGGCTTCGCGGCGGGCGCGGTCGCTACTCGCCGGGTAGCGTCGGCAGCTCCAGCGCCTCCGCGAGCTCCCCGAGCCCGGCCTGCACGCGGCGCACGTTGCTCGGGCCCATGCGCAGGAGCTGCTTCTGGACGGGGTCGAGCCCCTCGAGCCGCGGGTCCGCGAACTCGTACTCGCTGGCGCCCCTGGGGACGAGCCGGACGGGCTCCTCGGGCACGGGCGCCCCCCGCAGCTCCTCCACCGCGCGGGCCATCTCCGCGTCGAACGAGCCCTCCCGGTAGCCCAGGTCGCGGTAGGCCTGCTGGAAGAGGGGCCGGAGCCGCCGGTAGATCCTCGCCGCGCCGCGGGTGTCCAGCGCCGCGAAGGTCTCCACGAGCGGGTCGTAGCGGCGATACGAGGCGGGGTCCACCACGAGGCTGTCGCCGCTCCCGCGCACCCGGAACTTCCCCTCGGGCTCCAGGAAGGCGAGCTCGGAGCGCGGCGTCCGGCCCAGCCCCACCGTGACGACGGCGCGGACGAAGCGGCGGACCAGGCTGTCGGTGGCGAGCCACTCCGCCAGCCGGGGATGGCTCGAGAGGCCCTCCACCCACGCGCGGACGAGGGAGTCGCTGGCGGCCAGCGGGGGAAGCGAGGCCGCGGAGTCCGTTCCCGCCGCGGAGCCGGCCGGGGCCGTCACCTCCCCGCCTCCGGCCGAGGCCGGCTCGGGGCCGGACCGGGACCGCAGCCACAGCCAGGCTCCCACTCCCACGAGCACGAGGACGATCGCGGCGACGATGGCGCCCCGGTACCGCTCTCCGGCCCCTCGGCGTCGTCTCGGGTCGTCGGGCACGGCGGCTCCCCCCTGGTGACGTTCCTGCCGGCGGCGTTCCCGCTGCGGCGTCCGCCGCCACCTTCCCCGTCCGGGAAGGCTGCTCGATGGTGGAACACGGGCGGGCGGCCCGGAGTTCCGTCCCGTCCTCCTACCGGTAGTCCCGGCTCGGGACCCGGGAGGCGCCGCACGCCGGGACCAGGGGCTCGACCGAGCGGAGGAGCACGTTCACCACGCCCTCCTCGGCCTCGACCACGCCCCGCGCCAGGAGGAGCGGGGAGCGAAGCTCGACCCGGAAGCGTTCGCGAACGTCCGGCATGGCGACGAAGTTCGCGAAGCCCGTCTCGTCCTCCAGCGTCATGAACATGACCCCCCGGGCCGTGCCCGGCCGCTGGCGGCAGATCGCGATCCCCGCCACCGCCACCTCCTCGCCGCCCTCGCGCTCCCGGAGCGCCGCGGCCGGGAGGACGCCGCGGGCGTCGAGCGCCGCCCGCAGGTGCTCCATCGGGTGGCCCTCGGGCGAGAGGCCGGTGGACCGGTAGTCCGCCGCGATCCGCTCCGGGCGCGTCATGGGCGCCAGCGGGCCGGAGGCCGGGCGCCGCCCCCCCTCCACGGGCGGCGGCTCCGGGGGACGCTCGGGAGGGCGCTCCGGAGACCGCTCCGGGCGGCGGGGCGCCAGGGGGCCCGCCTCGCCGCGCAGGCGCCGGAGGACCTCCCACAGCGCCGCGCGCCGGCCCGGCCACAGGGTGCGGAAGGCGCCCGCCTCGGCCAGGGCGCGGAGCTCCGACGGCCCGAGGCCGCTCCGCCGCACCACCTCCTCCACCGAGCCGAACGGCCCCTCCGCCCGCGCCGCCTCGAGCCGCTCGCGAGCCGCCGCCCCCAGGCCGCGCACCAGCCGCAGCCCGAGACGGAGGGCGGGCCCGTCGCCGGCCGGCGCGGCGCCGCCGAAGCCGGGCGCCTCGCCCTCCTCCAGGGTAGAGTCCCACGCCGAGCGCGCCAGGTCGAGGGGACGGACCTCGACCCCGTGGCGGCGGGCGTCGTGCACCAGGGTGGAGGGGCTGTAGAAGCCCATGGGCTGCGCGTTCAGGAGCGCGCAGTAGAACTCCGGCGGCGCGTGCAGCTTGAGCCAGGCCGAGGCGTAGACGAGGAGCGCGAAGCTGGCCGCGTGGCTCTCGGGGAAGCCGTAGCTGGCGAAGGCGGTGAGCTGCCGGAAGATCTTCTCGCGGACCTCCGGGGGGACTCCGTTCCGGGCGAGCCCCTCCTCGAGCTCCCGCCCCACCTCCCGCATGGCGCGCTCGGAGCGCTTGAAGCCCATGGCACGCCGGAGCCGGTCCGCCTGGGCCGGGGTGAAGCCCGCCAGCGCCACGGCCACCTTCATCCCCTGCTCCTGGAAGAGCGGCACCCCCAGCGTGCGCCCCAGGACGGGCTCGAGCCGCGGGTCCAGGTAGGTCACCGGCTCCTCGCCCCGCCGGCGCCGCAGGTAGGGGTGGACCATGTCCCCCTGGATCGGCCCGGGCCGGATGAGGGCCACCTCGATCACCAGGTCGTAGAACGAGCGGGGCTTCACCCGCGGGAGCGTGTTCATCTGGGCCCGGGACTCCACCTGGAAGACGCCCACCGTGTCGGCCTCGCACAGCATGTCGTAGACGGCGGGGTCCCCCTGCGGCACGCCCGCCAGGTCCAGGCTCCAGCCCCGCGTGCGGCGCACCGAGGCCAGCGCGTCGCCCAGCACGGTGAGCATCCCGAGGCCGAGGAGGTCGAGCTTGATGAGGCCGGCGTCCTCGAGGTCGTCCTTGTCCCACTGGATGACCGTCCTGTCCTCCATGGACGCCTCCTCGACCGGGACGACCTCCCCCAGCGGCCGGTCCGAGAGGACGAAGCCGCCGACGTGGATGGAGCGGTGGCGGGGGAGGCGGTCCATGCCGCGCACGGCGCGGACCAGCGCCCGGGTGCGCCGCGCCGACGGGTCGAGCCCCGCCCGCTCCGCGCCGCCCTCCGCCAGCCGCGCGGCCGGGCACCGCGCGGAGCGTGGTCCGGCCGCCTCCCCCCGCTCCACCTCGGCCGAGAGGCGGTCGGCCACCTCCTGCGAGAAGCCCAGCACCCGGGCGGCGTCCCGCACGGCCAGCCGCCCCCGGTAGGTGATCGACTCGCACACCATGGCCGCCCGCTCGCGGCCCCAGCGCTTCCAGACGTACTGGAGCACCTCCTCGCGGTCGCGGTGGGCGATGTCGAGGTCGATGTCGGGCGCCTCGTCCCGCTCCTCCGAGAGGAAGCGCTCGAACAGGAGGTCCATGCCGACCGGGTCGACGGCCGTGATCCCCAGGCAGTAGCACACGGCCGAGTTGGCCGCCGACCCCCTCCCCTGCACGAGGATCCCCCTCCGCCGGGCGAAGCGGACGATGTCCCAGACGATGAGGAAGTAGTCGACGAGGCCGAGCCGCTCGATGATCGCGAGCTCGTGCTCGAGCTGGCGCCGGTGCTCCTCCCCCGACCGCTCGCCGTACCGCTCCCGGGCCCCCTGCTCGGCCAGCGCCCGCAGGAAGGCCGCGGGGTCCCGTCCGCCGGGCGCCGGAAAGGAGGGGAGCCGTGGCTCGAGGTCGGCGATCCGGAAGGTGCAGCGGGCGGCCACCTCCGCGGTCCGGCGCAGGGCCTCGGGAGGCCACCGCGTCGCCATCTGCCGCGCCGACTTCAGGTACCATTCGCCGTTGGGGAGGAGGCGGTCACCCGCCTCGTCCAGGGTGACGTCGTGGCGGAGGCAGGTGAGCACGTCGTGGACGATCCGGTCCCCCGGCGCCGCGTAGCGGGGAGCGTTGGTCGGGACCCAGGGCACGCCCGCCTCCTCCGCGAACCGGATCCAGCGGGCGCAGCGCCGGCCGTCCTCCGGGAGGCCGTGGTGCTCGAGGGCCACGAGGAGGTCGCCCCCCGGGAAGACTCGGCGGAGCACCTCCACCTCCTCCTCCGTCCATCCCGTCCCCGCGCCCGCCCGGACCAGGCCCACCAGGCCCGCCGTCCGGCCGGAGAGGACGTCCGCGGGAGGACCGTCCAGCCGGGGCTCCCCCCGGGCGCGGCCGCAGCGCGCCCCGGTGACGAGAGAGGAGAGCGTCCCCCACCCCTCCCGGTCCCGGCACAGGAGAACCAGGGGACGGTCGGGGCGTCCGAACAGCTCCGCCCCGAGGACGGGGCGGACGCCGGCGTCCTCGCACGCCCGGGAGAAGCGCACCGCGCCCCCCACGTCGAAGACGTCGGCCAGGGCGAGGGCCGGCATGCCGAGGGCTCCCGCGCGCCCGGCCAGCGCCTCCGGGGTGGAGGCCCCGTCCAGGAGCGAGAAGGCCGAGCGCGCCGCGAGCTCCACGAAGGACGTCCCCATACCGAACAGATACCGAAAGTCTGCGGGCGAGAAAAGGTCCGTATCGATCGGGGGGCGGGCGAGGGGCGGGCGCCGGCGGCGAGTCGGAGGCCCGCCGCGACCTCACGGGTCCGGGGTCAGCGCGACCTCACCCGCGGGGAATCAGCGCGGCACGGCCAGCCACACGCCTCCGCCCACCTCCCCGAACGCGTCCCGGTCGGGCGGGGACTGGTAGCGGCCGAACAGGTCGATCCCCACCTGCCGGACGATCGGCGCGTGCACCCGGAGCGTGGCGTCGAACAGCCCCCCGGTCAGGGGGTCGGAGGCGCCCTGGGGGCCCTCCAGGTGGCCGTAGGTGAGCCTCGGCTCGATCCGCCAACCCGGGGCCGGCCGGATCCACGCGCCGAGTCCCAGGCGGAGGTCCTTCGCGGGGACCCGCTCGGAGGAGGTCGACGACCCGACCAGCTTCCCGTAGGAGACGCGAGGCAGGAGGCGCACGTAGCGGCCGGCCGGGATGCCCGCCCCGGCCTCGGCCACCCAGTCGTCCCGGTCGAAGAAGTGACCGAGGAGCCCGCTGGCGTGCACCGAGGGACGCAGGAAGGGGTCGGCCGACCCCTTCCCGAGGTAGACCGTCTGCTCGAGCCACCACATCGTCTGGACGGTCCCGCTCGGCGGGAGATTCCGGCGGCCGAACTCGGCCCGGGTCCGGAAGCGGTCGGAGGCGCCGTACGTCCCGCCGGCCCCCATCCACCAGCTCTCCACGTCGATCTGGCTTCGCACCAGCTCCGGGTGGTCCAGGTTCAGCGCGTTGTCGTATACGCCCCACAGCTCGAAGCGGGGGCTCGGGCGAATGTGGAGCGTCGCGCGCTGGGGGCCCCAGTCCCGCCGGGAACCGCCCCAGTGGAGCACGGTGCGGCCCTCCCACACCGAAGCCTCCACGTACGCGGGCCCGCGCCCCCCACCCATGCGCTCCAGCGCCGAGCGCGCGCGCTCCGCCCGGGCGCCGCCGGCCGCCAGCGCGCGGCCGTACGCCTCCCGGGCCTCCGAGGGCCGCCCCGCCGCCTCCAGGCTGCGGCCCAGCTCGAGCCACAGGCCCGTGCGGTCCGGGGCGGCGGCCAGGGCGGCCCGGAACCCGTCCGCCGCCTCCGCGGCGCGTCCCACGGCGAGGAGGGCCTCGGCCCGGCCCGCCAGAGCGTCCGGGCCCTCCGGACGCGCGGCCAGGACGCGCTCGTACAGGGCCAGGGCCTCCCGGGCATCGCCCGACTCCAGGAGCCGACCGGCGCTGTCCGCCAGGGCCGCGAGCGTGTCGCCCGCCGCGGCCGGACGAGCCGCCTCCGCGGGCGCCTCCGCCCCGGCCGCCAGGGCCACCGGCACGCCGGCGAGGCGGTTCCCGTCCACGAGCACCTGCAGCGTGTCGCCGTCGCGGAGCGGCTCCGCCGGGACCCGGAGGACCGCCGTCCCGGACGAGTCCGAGTAAGAGCTCCACCGTCCTCCCCCGCCCTTCTGCGCCGGGAGGACGAGCGTCACGGAGGAGGAGGGCACGGCGTTGCCGAAGCTGTCGCTCACCGCGACCCGGACCCGGGCCGTGTCCGGGGCGGCGGGCCCGATCTCGAGGGCGCTCGGCCGCACGGCCGCCCGCGCCGGGGCGGCGGGGAGCACGGCCAGCGACAGCGAGTCCTCCCCGCTCACGCTCCGCTCTCCCCCGGCCACCCGCAGGTCGTAGTGGCCGGACGTCCGGCCCACGGGGAGGCGGAAGAGGGCCGTCCCGCCGCTGTCCGTGACGGCGGCCACGTCGCTCCCGGCGCCCCCCGGGAGGTCGCCGCTCCCCCGGACGACGAGGCTCACGCCGGGGACGGGGATCCCGCCGCGGTCCACGCGGGCCGCGAACACGACCAGCTCGCCGGCGCGGGCCACCAGGCTGTCCCGGGAGAGCTCGAGGCGGAGCGGGCCGGCGGCGGCCGTCTCGCCCTGGCCGGCCTGCGCTCCCGCCGGCGCGCGCTCCCGGCAGGCACGAATCGCATCGTCGAGGTCGGAGCCCGCGCCCAGCCGCCGGAAGTCCCCCACGTCGCCCGAGGTCGGCTCGAACGAGAGGCAGCGCGTCCGGACGAGCGCGGCCACGTCCGAGGGGGAGTAGGCCGGATCGACCAGGAGGCGGACGACGTCGCTCTTCGTGAGCGGCGCCGGCTGCTGGGCGCGCGCCCCGCGGGGCGTCGCGGCCAGGAGCAGGAGCGCGGCGGCCAGGGCGATCCCGGTCGGGAGCAGGCGGGCGCGTCTCATCGCGGCCTCGGACACTTCGTGGCCCCGAAGGCCCGGTCCACGCCGGAGGCCCGGCCGGCCAGGTCCCGGTAGCGCTCCATCCGGGTGGAGTCCAGCTCCGTGCCCGCGCTCCCCACCAGCTCGGAGAGCGCCACGAACGTGCTGTCGGCCCGCCGGTAGCCCACGGCCAGCTCCTCGCATCCGATGACGTCGTTCCCGAAGTCGCGCGAACGCACGGCGTAGCGGTCGAGCGCGGCAGTCAGGGCCTCGGAGCGCCGGTCGAAGAGCCGGGCCGCGCTGTCGGCCGGCGAGGCCGCCGCCGCTCCCGGGCCGTCGGCGCCGGGGGAGGTCCCGGCCGGGGCCGCTGCCGCGTCGCGGGTCCCGAGCCCGAGGCCGGCGCGCTCCCCTCCTCGCTCGCCCTCGCCGCTCCTCAGGAGGAAGAAGGCCGCCACGCACAGGACCACGATCACCGCTCCGCCGGCCAGGACCTTCCGGAGCCGGCCGCGCTCGAACGGCCCCACCGTCTCGGGCACCGGAAGGACCACCGGGAGCCGCGGGCCGGGAGCATCCGCCTCGTCGGAAGGCCGGGCGGAGAGATCGTCGGGCACGTAGAGGCGGAGCTCCTCCCGCGCCTTCCGGTCGTCGGCTTCGTTCTTCGCGTCGCGCGAGCTCTTCATGCCTGCGTCGTCCCCACCTGGCCGTCCCGTCCTCGTCCCGGCGCCTCACGTGCATCCGTCGTGCGCGGTGAGATCCGCGCCGCAGCGCGGCCGATCCGGGGCCGGGCCGGAAGCTCCGGACGGACGGAGAAGGTCCGGGTCCCGAACATAGGCGGCCGTGCCGCGCCGTGCACCCGGGCCCGGCGCCGGACCGCTCAGTCCCACCAGCCGTGGAGCCACCACCGCCACGCCCCGCCCGCCCGGGGCTCCCGGAAGATCCACAGGAGCTCCCCGCGCGCCGTGCACACCCGGTAGTACTCCCGCCGGTACGGATCGTCCCACCAGTCCCCCGACAGGCGCTCGGGCCCCTCCGCCGCCGCCAGCTCGTGGAGGCCCTCCCCATCGTGGACGGCCGCGGGCCGGCCCGCCTCGCAGCGCACCTCGACGGGCCTCGGCGCCGGCAGGAGCCGCAGGATGCCCGGGGGCGGCTCATCCTGCGATGCCCCGTCCGGGGGCGGCGCCGCCCCGTCCGCCCCGCGACCTTCGGCTCCCGCCGCCCCGCCCCCCGGCCCTCCGATCGCCCTCCACCGGCTCCTGCGCTCGGGCCGGTGGTGGGGACGGGGGGCGGGCGCCACGACGGCGTCCTCGCCCAGGCGGGCCCGGATCCGGGATATCGCCGCCGAGGCGGCGGCCGGGTCGCGGGAGCGGGAGGCGAACAGGTCCTCCTGCCGGACCTCCGGCACGGCGCGCTCGTCCGCCCGCAGGGAGAGGGCGGTCACGGGAGCGGGCAGGCGCCCCTCCCCTCCGGCCCCCGACGCCGCCGACCGCTCCAGGCCCGCCCGGCAGAGCTCGTGGAGGAGGTCCCGGCGCAGGGTGGGTCGGGCCGGACGGACGGCGATCTCCCTCCTCCCTCCCTCCTCCAGGCCCAGGCGGAGGACGAGGCGCCGGATGTGCCACCCCGCCCCGCCCACCTCGCCGCACAGCCGGTCCAGGAGGGGACCGAGGACGAAGAGCAGGGGCTCGACCTCCCGCACCCCGTCCCCGAGCTCCACGGAGGCCTCCGGCGGCTCCCCGGGCGGCGGCGGACGGAAGAGCCCCTCCTCCTCGGCCAGGGCCCGGCGGTGCGCGCGGATCCCCTCGAGCCCGAAGCGGGCCTCGAGCTCGACCCGCTCCCGGGCGGCCAGGTCTCGCACCGTCCGGAAGCCGGCCGTCCGCAGGGTCTCCTCCATCGGCCCGGGGAGCCCCAGGACCTCCAGCGGCAGGGGGGCCAGGAAGGAGCGGGCCTCCCCGGGAGGGACGATGCGGGTGCGGGGAGGGACGATGCGGGAGGAGCCGGCATCGGGCGGCGTGGAGCCGGCCGACGTCGGAGGGAGGGGGACGTCTCCCGCGCCTCCCTCCCGGAGGGCCACCGCGGCCGCCGCGTCCGCCGCCACCCGCACGTCCGCGATCCCGACCCCCACCCGGACCGCGGCGGCCGCGTGCACGGCGCGGGCGAAGGCCGCCTCGCCGCCCCGGCGTCCCCACCCGCGGGCATCGGCCCGGCAGAGGTCGGGGGCGGCCACCATCACCCGGGGCGAAGCCTCCAGGAGGGCGGCGACCAGGCGATGGGCCGGGGAGGGCTCCTCCCCCCTCCCGGCCGGGTCGCCCGGGGGACGCGCGATGCGGATGGAGGCGATCCGGGCCACGGCGCGGGAAGCCCCCCCTACCGGCGGCCCTTCCGGTCCCGGGCCGCGGCGGGCACCCTCCGGTTCCGGGGCCGTCCCTCCCCGGGCTCGGGGCACAGGACCGGGACCTCGGCCCTCCGGCCGCCGCCCACCCTGACCCAGACCGGCCGCACGCCCGGCAGGAAGGGGCCGAAAGGGACGCCTCCCAACGGCTCCAGCCGGCCGGGTCGGAACCGGAGCCGGAGAGCCGCCAGGGGGGAGACTCCCTCCACCACGAAGACCGCTCCCGCCTCCTCGGCCAGGCGCTGGAGCCTCACCGCGACGCTCCGGCGCAGGCCCGGCCCCGCCCGCCCCCGGCCCCCGCCCGGCGCCTCGTCGCCGAGGAGGAGCGCCACCGTCCCGAACCCCCCGCTCCGCAGGAGGAGGTCCGCGCACCAGGCGGCCTCCTCCCCGGAGGGGGGACGGACCACCCACAGGGTCTCCTCTCCTACCTCCTCCTCCCCCTCCGGACCGACCCAGTCGGGGGCGAAGAGGGTCCGTCCCGCGTCCACGAGCGCCACCGGCTCCCCCTCCGCCCGCCGCCGCCGGACGAGGGCCCGCAGGAGGGCCGTCTTGCCGCAGGAGCGGGGCCCCAGCCACTCCACCGGCTCTCCCCGGGGGAGTCCGCCCCGCGGGAGGATCCCGTCCAGGAGGGCGATCCCCGTGGAGACCGTGGGCCCGGCGGAGGGAGGCCGCGCGCGGGAAGGGTCGATCTCCTCGAGCCTGCGCTCCAGCTCGTGCAGGACCGCCGGATCCGGCATGCGAAAGACCTCCTCTGACAGCTCCGCTCCGGGCCGGAGGGGCGCCGGCGGCCGGAGCGGGATCGATACCGAACAAATACCGAAAGTGGACCGGAAGCATAACACCGCCTCCGGGAGGTCGGCAAGGCGGGGCGGGGTGGAAGGAAGAGAGTGGAGGGCCCGCCAGAGACCCTCTTGAACTCGAGTTCAAGAGGGTTCTTCGGAGGCCCCCCGTATCATACGCGCGCCCTCCGGAGGAGCTCCGCCCTAGTGGATCTCCAGGAGGTCCAGGACCGGGGCCCCCATCAGGGCCGAGCGGCCCGTCCGGACCCGGCCCACCACCTGGATCGTCTGAAGCGGCCGCAGGCCCCTGACATGGGAGACGAGCTCGGGGGGGACGGCCAGGTAGACGAAGCTCTCCGAGGGAGACGGGGTCCGGGCCAGGATGAACGGCTCGCCCTCGTAGAAGTCGGTCCGCACGGACTCGGCCTTCTCGAGCGAGATGAACTGCACGCTCCAGCGCACCTCGCGGCCCACGTACTGCCCCGGGTTCGCCTTGAGGTCGGCGGGCGTGAGGGAGGTGCTGGCCGCGGCCGAGTCGGCCGCCACCAGGTCCGCGTTCCGGACCCAGCCCTCGAGCCGGACCCGGCTCCATCCGCCCCGCCGGTCGAGCACCCGCAGGTCGGCCCCGGGGCGGACGACCGCCAGCGTGTCCCCCCGCGGGGAGACGAACAGGCGGGCGGGCGCGCCCTTCACCACCAGGCGGTCGGGCAGGCTGTCGGGGCCGGACGGCCGGCCCGCCGGCGCGCCCCCGGACGAGGCGCCCGCCGCCTCTCCTCCCCCGCCGCCGGCCGTGGCCAGGGAGGGAGCCCACATCCAGGCGGTCCGCCGCACGTGCATCCAGTTGCCCTGCTCGCCGGTCTTCTCGAGCAGGAAGCCCTCGAGCAGACGGGCCTCGATCGTCGCGTCCGCGCTCGGCCGCTCCCGCAGGTTCTCGCCGCCGTCGGCCGAGACCACGAGGTCGTAGCCCTCCCGTCCGGTCGACGCGACGGACGGCGCCCAGATCCAGCCCGAGAGCACGATCTGCCGCCACTGCCCCTGGCGGCCCACGATCGCCACGGAGGTCCCTCCGTTCACGCTGGCCAGGACCTTGCCCTCCGGCTCCTGCCGGAGGTTCTCCCGGTCCGTCGAGACGCGGGCGGTCTGGGCCGCGAGCGGCGCCGCCCCGAGGAGGAGCGCGACGAGCGCTGCGGCGAGCGTGGCGCCGGCCGGGCGGCGGAGCTCGGACTTCCGTGGCAGGGGGACACCTCCTGCTGGATGCTGCGGAGCGGCCGTCCTACATTGGCGGGCCGATCGCCCCGCGTCGGCTCGAGGTCCGGAATCGACCGGGACCTCGCGGGCTCCACGAGTATAGAAACGGCTCCGGAGAGCAGCAATCGGGGACCGCCAGCGAATCGGAGGAGGGCGTGCGGAGGACGTCGGGAAGCAGGATCGTGTGGGCGGGGATGGTGGCGGTCCTCGCGCTCCTCGTCGCGGGCCCGCTCGCCGCCCAGCAGGGCGGGTCCGCCTCGGGCCAGCCCAGCATCACCAGCCCCTACCGGTGGATCAACCGGGCGCTCCGGATCGGCGTCTTCGGCGGCCGCCTGGAGACGAGCCGCGGGACGACGGGGTTCGGGCCGGGCCCCGCCTACTTCGGGGGGCTCGACTTCCGCGCCCGGGTGAGCAGCCCGCTCAGCGTCGAGGTGCGGGCCGGCTACGGGAAGTCCGACCTGGCGGTCATCGACCCCCGGCTCCCGGACGGACCGGCCCCGGTCGACACGGTCTCCACGCGGTGGGGCTTCATCGAGGCCGGCCTCCAGTTCGCGCTCACCGGCCAGCGCACCTGGCACCGCTTCCAGCCCTACGTCCTCATCATGGGCGGGTTCCTGCGGGGGTTCGACAAGCCCGTCAGCCCGGCGCTGTCGGACCCCACCGACGCCCCCTTCCGCTACACGATCGGCACGATGCCCGTCCTCCAGCCGGGCGTGGGCTTCGAGTGGCAGCCGGCCGACCGCATCGGGGTCGGCTTCGAGGCGCGGGACCTCCTGATGCACCTCAAGGCTCCGCCGGGCTTCTTCCGCCAGGACGTGCTGGACCGGATCGATCAGCTCGGCCTCCCCGCGCCGAACGACACCCAGTGGACCCACAACCTGTCCCTCACGCTCACGGTGTGGCGGTACTTCTGAGGCGGGTCCGGCGCGCGCCGCGGGGAGCGGGCGGCCTCACCGCGTCGCTCCTCGTGGCGGCCCTCCTGGCGCCGCCCGCCGCGAGGCCCGCCGCCGCCCGGTCGGCTCCCGCCCACGCGGCCGCGCGCCAGGCGGTCGCCTCGACCCGGGCGGACACCGCGCCGCCCCCGGCTCCCGACTCCGGCCGCACGCCCGCCCCCCTGGACCGACGGGACCTCGCCCGCCGGCTCGACGCGCTCCTGGACGACCCCGCGCTGGCGCACGCCCACGTCGGCCTGGACGTGGCCGTGGCCGAGACCGGCGAGCGGCTCTACGCCCGCTCGGCCGAGAAGCGGTTCACGACGGCGAGCACGACCAAGCTCATCGTCTCGTCCGTGGCCCTGGACCGCCTCGGCGCCGGCTACAGGTGGGAGACCCGGGCCCTGGCCGCGCGGCGTCCCCGCGGCGGCGCCCTCTCCGGCGACCTGTGGCTGGTCGGGGGCGGTGACCCCTCGCTGGACGAGGGGGACCTCCGGACCCTGGCCGGCCGGCTCCGGGCGAGGGGCGTGCGCCGGATCCGGGGCGACGTGGTCGGAGACGACCGCCGCTTCGAGCCCCCGCGCTGGGGCCGCGGCTGGATGTGGGACGACCTCGCCGGCGGATGGGCCTCCGGCGTGAGCGGCCTGGAGCTCCACCCGGGACGGGTCCGGGCGCTCCTGAGGCCGGGCGCGGATGCCGGGGATCCCGCCACGCTCGTGCTCGAGGATCCCGGCCCCACCCTCCCGCTCGAGCTCCGCGTGCGGACCGGGGCCCCCGGCTCGGAGCCGCGGCTCCGGTTCCTGCCCGGCCCGGGCCCGGTCCCCGAGAGCGCGGTCCTCTCGGGGTGGATCCCGGCGGACGCGGACTCGGTCCCGCTCTACCTGGCCACCGACCACCCGACCTCCTACCTCCTGGCGCGGGTGGCGTCGGTGCTGGCCGACTCGGGGATCCGGGTCGACGGGGCGTTCCGGAGGGTGCGGCCCGACGAGCCCGTCCCCGACGCCGCGTGGGCCGACACGCTCCGCTCGGACTCGCTCGGGGCCGTGCTGCGGGAGATGCTCCACCCGAGCGACAACGCCATGGCGGAGTCCCTCCTCCGCACCCTGGGCGCCGAGGAGGGCCGCTCGGGCTCGGACGTCGAGGGGCTCAGGGTCGAGCGGGAGACGCTCTCGGAGTGGGGCGTGGACCCGGACGCCTACGAGCTCACCGACGGGTCGGGCATGTCCCGCTACGACGAGGTCACGCCCGCCGCCCTGGTGCGGGTGCTCCGGACCCTGTGGCGCCGGCCCGACTTCGAGGTCTTCGACGCCGCCCTCCCGGCCCCCGCGGAGTCGGGCACCCTGAGCGGGCGGCTCGGAGGCGTCCCGGCCTCCGGGGCCGTGCGGGCCAAGACCGGCTCCCTGGCCTCGGTCCGCGGGCTGGCCGGCTACGTGACGGCCGGCGACGGCGAGACCCTCGTCTTCGCCCTCCTCCTGAACGGGTATTCGGCGCCGGGGGACGTGGCCGAGGCGCTCCGCGACCTCCTCGTCGAGCAACTCTCCCTCTACCGGAGGCCGGTCGTCCCGGGGTGGCCCTCGGTGCGCGGGGAGGGCGGCGGGCGGAGCGGGACCCGGGGCGCGGGCGGAGGCGGAGGCCGCCCGTGAGCGCGTGCGGCAGGACCCGCGCCCCGCCCGGAGGCGGAGGCCCGCCCGGAGGCCGACCGTGAGCCCGAAGGGTCACGGCGAGGCCGACTGGCTTCCCTTCCCGGAGGCGCTGGCTCGGGTGCTCGAGCGCACGCCGCCTCTCGGATCGGAGGCCGTCCCGCTCGCCGCGGCCAGGGGCCGGGCCCTGGCCGCGGACGTGGTCTCGGGCGTCGACCAGCCGCCGTGGGACGTGAGCGCCATGGACGGCTTCGCGGTGCGGGCCGGGGACGTAGAGGGCGCCTCGGAGGACGCGCCGGTCCGCCTCCCGGTCTCCGGCGACGTCCCGGCGGGCGCCTTCCCCGAGGGGCCGCTCGAGCCGGGCACCGCGGTGCGCGTGATGACGGGGGCCCCGGTGCCCGAGGGCGCCACGGGGGTGGTCCGGGTCGAGCACACCGACGGCGGCGACGGCGGCATGGTGACCTTCCGGAGCGACGAGGACGCGCGGGGGAACGTCCGGCCGGCGGGGGAGGACCTGCGGCGGGGACGGACCGTGCTCACCCGGGGCCTCGAGGTGACGCCGGCGGTGGTCGGCGTCCTGGCCACCGTGGGGCGGCGCGAGGTCGAGGTCGGCCGGATCCCCCGGGTGGGGATCCTGGCCACGGGGGACGAGCTGGCCCGTCCCGACGCGTTCGACGAGGTCCTGGCCGGCAGGAAGATCGCCGACTCGAACGGACCCGCGCTGGCCGCCGCGGTGGCCGGCGCCGGCGCGGAGCCGGTCCCGCTCGGGCTCGCCCGCGACGAGCGGGAGGACGTCCGCCGGCGCCTCGAGCGCGGCGCGGAGTGCGACGCCCTCGTGACCACGGCGGGCGTGAGCGTCGGGGACCGCGACCTGGTCCGGGAGGTGCTGGAGGACCTGGGGCTGGAGGAGGTCTTCTGGCGGGTGCGCATCCGCCCCGGGAGCCCCTTCGCCTTCGGGCTCCTCCCGAGCGCCCGCCCGGTCTTCGCGCTGCCTGGGAACCCGGTCTCGGCCCTGGTCACCTTCGAGGTGCTGGTCCGGCCGGCCCTGCGGCGGATGGCGGGGCACGCGCGGCTGGAGCGCCGGAGGGTGCCCGTCGAGCTGGCCGAGGAGGTCCGGGGGAAGGCCGACCTCACCCACTTCAACCGGGTCCGGCTGGAGGGGCGCCCGGGCCGGCCGCCGCTGGCCCGCCTCACCGGGCCGCAGGGCTCGGGGATCCTGACCTCGGTGGCCGCGGCGGACGCGCTCCTCGTCGTGCCCGAAGGGACGGAGCGCCTGGCCGCCGGCGCGGCGGCCGAGGCCATCCCGCTCGACGCCTGGGGGCCGCGCCCAGCCTCCGGCGACGCGTGAGCGGCCGGGGCCCGTGAGCCACCCGGCGGCGGTCGAGCTCCTGGTCGGCACGCGGCGCGGCCTCTTCCGCCTCTCCGCGGGCAGCGAGCGGACCGACTGGCGGGTGCACGGGCCCCACATCGCCGGCTTCGAGGTCTTCCACGCCGCCCTCGACCCCCTGGACCCGGCCCGGGGCTGGGCCGCGGTCCGCCATCCGGTGTGGGGAGGTCAGGTCTACCGGACCCGGGACGGCGGCCGCGGCTGGGAGCCGCTCCCCGCGCGGCCCGCCTTCCCGGAGGACGCGGAGCGCACGGTGGAGGCCGTGTGGCACGTGACCCCGGGCGGTCCCGGAGCGCCCGGCCGGCTGTGGGCGGGGACCGAGCCGGCCGGCCTCTTCCTGAGCGAGGACGCGGGGGAGAGCTGGCGCTGGATCCGCTCGCTGGACGAGCACCCCACGCGGGGCGCGTGGCAGCCCGCCAAGGGCGGCCTCGCCCTCCACTCGATCCAGGTGGACCCGGAGCGCCCCGACCGCCTGTACACAGCCCTCTCGGCCGGGGGCTGCTACCGCAGCGAGGACGGCGGGGCCTCGTGGACGGCGATCAACGCGGGCGTGCGGGCCGACTACCTGCCCGATCCCGCGCCCGAGGCCGGCCAGTGCGTGCACTCGCTCAGGCTGCATCCCGCCCGCCCCGCCCGCCTCTACCGGCAGAGCCACTGCGGCACCTGGCGCTCGGACGACGGCGGCGACTCCTGGACGGAGATCACCGACGGCCTCCCGAGCGACTTCGGCTACGTGGTCGGCCTGGACCCTCGGAACCCCGACCGCGCCTGGGTCGTGCCGGAGGAGAGCAGCCACATGCGCTCGGTGTGCGGCGGGAGGCTCAGGGTGTTCGAGACCCGGGACGCGGGCGCGAGCTGGGAGCCGCGGGGCGAGGGCCTCCCGGCCGAGCACGCGTACGTCTCCGTGCTCCGGGAGGCGCTGGCCGTGGACCCGCTCGACCCGTGCGGCGTGCACTTCGGGACGTCGACCGGGCACCTGTTCACCAGCCCCGACGGCCGCACCTGGCGGGAGGCGGCCGGCTACCTCCCCAGGATCCTCTCGGTCACGGCGGCGGCCACTCGCTGATCGGGCGGGCGGCTCCCGGCGGCGGCCCCGGCGCCTACCGGCTGGCCATACGGACGCCTATCCCCCGGCCGGCCGGCAGGAAAGGACCAGCCCCGCGCTCGTGTAGCCGCCGCCCACGGCGGTGAGCACGATGCGGGTGGGGTCCGGGAGCGGGCCGTGCCGGCCGCGCAGCACCTCGTCCAGCGTCACGCCCACCGTGGAGGCCGAGAGGTTCCCGTAGCGCTGGATGGTGTGGACGACCCGGCCCTCCCCGAGGGAGAGCACCCGCTCCAGGCCGCGCGTGATCCGCAGGTTGGCCTGGTGGGGCACGACATAGTCGATCTCGTCCCAGCCCAGGTCCGTGGTCTCGAGCGCGCGGTCGGCCACCCGGCGCATGGCCTGGATGGCCTGGCGGAGGACGTGGGCCCCCCCGCCCATGTGCAGCTTGGGCGAGGGCTCCCGGGCGGTCTCCCAGCCCTGGCCCCGAAGGTTGAGGTGCTCGTACGCGTAGTCGGCCTCCGTGTACGGCCGGCCGAGCACGCCCTCGTCCTGCCCGGAGGGCGCGAGGACCGCGGCGCCCGCCCCGTCGGCGAACAGCACGGCCGTCTTGGGGTCCGTGTAGTCCGTGATCCGGGTGAGCGCGTCGCCGCACACGACGAGGACGTTCTCCCCGAGCCCGCCCCGGATGTGGGCGCACCCGGCCGCGAGGCCGTACACGAAGCCCGCGCACGCCGCGTTCATCGTGAAGCCCCCCACGTGCGGGACGCCCAGCCGCTCGGCCACCGTGCACGCCACGTTGGGGACCTCGTGGCTGCTCGTCAGGGAGACCGCGACGATGAAGTCCAGGTCCGCGGCCTCCATCCCCGCCCGCTCGAGCGCCAGCCGGCCCGCCTCGGAGCACATGGCCTCGGGGTCCAGGCCGTCGTTCCCCTCGGGGATCACCCGCCGCTCCTCGATCCCCGTCACCTGGCGGGCCCACAGGTCGAAGACCTCGTCGGGAGCGAGCGCCTCCGGATCCTCCACGTCCTTGAGCGAGCCCCGGGCCCGCTCGACGTCGAAGTTCTCGCGGATGCCCGGATGGGCGAACAGGACCCTGTTGTCCACCCGCTCGGGCGGCAGGAAGCTCCCGGTGCCCGCCACGCGGGCGTTCGGCCTGTCTGGGCTCAACCCTCTCTCCCGTACGTGAGTCGATCCACGGATCGCCGACCTGCGATCGGGCGAAGATAGGCGCACGGCCGGACCGGCTCAACGGTGGATGGGGGTCCGCCGCGGTGGAACAAGGCGGGGCGGCGCGCATATGCACCTGCCAGCGTGAGTGACGGGGCGAAGCGCCACGACCGGCGGCGCTCCGGAGAGCTCGCGCCTCCGCGGTCCCGATGCTACGGGCCAGGCCCGGACGGGTCCGCGGTCGACGCAGGACCCGTGACTCACACAAGGACGCGGACCAACATGCTCGTCACTCACGAACGGCGGTCGGCCCCGACGCTGACCGCGCTGGCGGTCGCCGGCCTCGGCCTGCTCGTCGCCGTGCCGCTCGCGGCGCAGGACGACGGCGGCTCCGGCCAGGACCAGTCGGCCCAGGAGATGCGCCAGGAGATGCGCCAGATCCAGCAGCAGATCGCGCAGATCCAGCAGAAGGCCATGCAGGACTCGGTCATCCGTGCCGAGCAGATGAACCTGCAGCAGACCATCGAGAACAAGATGAACGACATCGATGGCAAGACGTCGGACCGCAGCGACCGGGTCGGCGAGATCCAGGCGGCGATGCAGAAGGCCCGTCAGGACCAGGACACGGCCAAGATTCAGTCGCTCATGACCGAGTTCCGGCAGATCCAGGGCAAGCTGCGCCAGACGCAGGGCAAGGCTATGCAGGACTCGGCGATCCAGGCCCAGCTCCAGAGCTTCCGCTCGGACCTCATCGCCCAGATGAACGACGTCGACCCCAAGGCCGACTCGCTCATCAACCGGCTCCAGGAGCTCCAGACGGAGGTCCAGCAGTCGATGGGTGGTGGCCAGTCCGGTGGCGGCGGGGGCGACCTCCGCTAGGCGGAGGACCTCCGTCGGGCGGCCCCACCGCCCCTGACGGGCGGCGCGCCGCGGTCAGCCGTCCGGCGCGCCGCCGCCCAGCCGGGCCCTCAGGCTGTCGACCCGGGCCTCCCTGTCCGGGTAGGGCCTGAGGAGCGCGGCCGCACGTTCCAGGAGGCCCCGGGCCACGTCGTCCTCGCCGAGGGCGATGCGGGCCCGGGCCAGCTCCAGGTAGGCGTCCCCGTTGGACGGGTCGACCCGCACCGCTCGCTCGAGCACGGCGGCGGCCGCATCGGGACGGTCTGCATCGAGAAGGCTCCGGCCCCGCTCGACCAGGCGGCCGGAGGCCGACCGCTCGGGCGTTCCCGCCCCCGCGTCGGCCGTCTCGACCGAGCCCCCGCTCCCCGAGGCGCACCCGACCGGGCCCGCCAGCGCCAGCCCCGCCACGAGCAGGGCGAGCACCAGCCTCCCGGCCGCCCGGAGGATCGAGCGTCCCGGCCGTCCGCGCCGACGCTCCTCGCCGCTCGCCCGGGGGGGCATCCGACGCATCCTCACCCTCCTCGAAGTCCTCTCGTCGTCCCGACTCATCGCGCGCTCCTGCATCCGGACGAGGGAGCCGTCCCCTCGAGGAACACCTCCTTCCGGGTCGGCCCGCAGGCCGGCTGCGGGAGCCTCCCCGTGGCGCTGTCGACCGTCACCGCGACGACGCCCGCCGGCGCCGGGAACGTGGCCTCCGCCGGACGGCCCGCCGAGCCGTCGCCGTAGCGGTCCACGAACCGGACCCAGAGGGGGAGGGCCGCGCCCGAGCCCGGCAGGCCCAGCGAGCGATTGTCGTCGAAGCCCACCCACACGACGACGACCAGCGACGGGGTGAAGCCGGCGAACCACGCGTCGCGGTAGTCGCTGCTCGTGCCGGTCTTCCCGGCCGCGTGGCCCGCGTACCCCAGCGACCGCGCCCGGGCCGCGGTCCCGTTCACCAGGACGTCCTGCAGCGCCCGGTCCACCAAATACACCGGCCCGGCCGGGGCCACCCGGTCCATGCGCAGCGGGCGGGCCTCGAGCGCGTCCCCGTCCGCCCCCACGACCCCGAGGACCGAGAGCGGGTCGGGCCGGATGCCGCCGCCGGCCAGTGCCGCATAGGCGGAGGCCATCTCGAGGGGGGTCGACTCGAACGCGCCCAGCGACAGCGACGGGAGGGGACGGAGCCGCCCTCCCAGGCCGAGCGCCCGCGCCGTGGCCACCACGCGCGAGAGGCCCACGTCCATCCCGAGCCGGGCGCTGGCCAGGTTGTAGCTGTGGACCAGCGCCTCGTGCAGCGTCACGAGGCCGTGCTCGCGGCCCTCGTAGTTGGAGGGCGACCACACGCCCTCCTCCGTGTCCACGTGGAGCGCCGAGTCAGCCACCCGCGCGCCCAGCGTCCACCGCCCGGTCGTGTCCTCCAGGGCCGTGAGGTACACGAACGGCTTGAACAGCGAGCCCGGCTGCCGGCGGGCATCGACGGCCCGGTTGAACTGCGTGGAGCCGTAGGACCGCCCCCCGACGAGCGCCAGCACGTCGCCCGTGCGCGGATCCATGGCGACCAGGGCGGCCTGCAGCGCCCCCTCCCCGTCCCGCCGGAGCTTCTCGTACGAGGCCTCGAGGGAGGCCAGGCCGCGCTCGACCGCCTCGCGCGCGGCCACCTGGGCGCTCGGATCCAGCGTGGTGAACACCCTGAGGCCGCGCCGGCTCAGGGCCTCCTCGGGATAGCGCCTGGACAGCTCCCGCTCCACGTAGTCGACGAAGTAGGGAGCCGCGTCCACCGGACGCTCCCGGGCGGCCCCGGGAAGCGGCTCCCGCTCGGCCCGGGCCCGCTCCTCCTGGCCGATCCGGCCCTGCGCCTCCATGAGGCCGAGCACGATCGAGCGGCGGCGGCGGGCCGCCTCGGGATGGCGGAACGGGTCGTAGCGCGCCGGGCTCTGGATCAGGCCGGCCAGGAGCGCGGCCTGCGACAGGTCCAGCTTCCCCACGTCACGGGAGAAGTAGTGCCGGGCGGCCTCCTGGACGCCCACGATGCTCACGGGGCCGCGCTGGCCCAGGTAGATCTCGTTGAGGTACGCCTCGAGGATCTCGGCCTTGTCGTGCTCGCGCTCGAGCACGGTGGCCATGATCGCCTCCCGGACCTTGCGAAGCAGGGTGCGGGCAGGGCTCAGGTAGAAGTTCTTGACGAGCTGCTGCGTCAGCGTGCTCCCGCCCTGCTCGAGGCGCCCGTGCGTCAGGTCGTGGAGCGCCGCTCCCGCGATCCGGACGAGGTCCACGCCGCCGTGCCGGAAGAAGCGGCGGTCCTCCACGGAGAGGACCGCCTGGGTGACCACGGCCGGGACGCGGGAGAGCTCGACGGGCGTCCGGAGGACCATGCGCCGGTCCAGGAGGGTGGCCACCTCCACCGGCTCGAGCCGGACGTCGTAGACCGCCGTGTCGGCCGAGAGGTCGCGGAGGGAGCCGATGCGCCCGCCGTCCTCGGCGATCGAGAGCGGAAACCCCTCGAAGCGGCCTTCCGGGGGGGGATAGGCGAAATCGTGGAGGCCGACCAGGATCCGGGACCCGAGGACGTGGAACTCGCCGGGGGCCGGCGCGCCGCTGCCGCCGGCCCTCCTGTAGCCCCGGTCCCCGAGCGCCTCGAGGAGCGCCCCGCGGTCCAGGGCGCGGCCCGGATACAGGTCCAGGGGCCTGGCGAACACCCGGGACGGCGCGCTGGCCGTGTGACGGCTCCAGGTGGACTCCACGTCGCGCCGGACGTGCCGGACGTACAGCCATCCCGACAGGAGGACGAGCGCGAGGAAGGCGAGGAGGACGAGAGCCGCGGAGCGGCGGCGGGCCTTGCGGCGCCGGGCCTTCCGCCCGCGGCGGCGACGGCGGCGGGACATCGAGGCGGCGGCTCAGCCCCCTCCGGATCCGGTGGAGCCCGGCCCCTTGCCGCTGCCCGCGCCGGCAGGCGGGCCGCCGCCCTTCCCCTGGCCGGCGCCCTTGGCCTGGCCGGGCGGCGCGCCGCCGGGGGGACCGCCGTTGCCGATCGCGGACCCCACGGTCCCGGCCGCCTGGCCGGGCGACGTGCCCTGGCGGATCAGGCTCCGGACCCGGGCCGGGACGTCGAGGAGCTGGTCGCCCCTCTGCCCCTTCTTCAGGGCCTTCTGCACCACGTCCACGGCCTGGTCGACCGGGACGCCGGCGTCGAGGAGATCCCCGAGCGCGACCAGGGCCATCGGGTCGCCGCCCCCCGTCGTCCCGACCGCGCGGACCGCCCCTTCCGGCACCCCCTTCTGGAGGGCGTCGGCCCCGGCCACGAGCATGGAGCCGTCGGCGGAGCGTCCCAGGAGCTTTCGGGTGGCGGACAGGCGCGACGCGTAGGTCTCGAGCGCCTGGACCACCCTGGGCCCCGGCACGCCCTTGGCCGCCCCCTCGAGCGCCTTGTCCAGGACCAGGGACTCGGGGACGCCGGCCGACCGGGCGTCGGACAGGAGGTCCTCGATCCGGCTCGAGACGGCCGGCCCGAACTGAGAGCGGACCTGCTCGAGCTTGGCTCCCAGGTCGGCCCGGGTGGCCGGCGCGTTCCCCTGCTGGGCCCACGCGGGCGTCCACAGGGCCGTACACGCGGCGACCACCACGACGAGCGACCCGATCCGGGAGCGCTCCCAGCCTGTGATTCTGCTGTTCGTATCCATAGTCACATCCTCGTCCCCGCCACGTCGGAGGATCTCCGGCCGCGCCGGAGTTCTCCGCTCACCACTGTTCATCCCGCAGACGACCGAGCGGGCCGTCGGGTCACCGCGGCCGACACGACGCGCTACGGCACGACGAGCGTAGCGTTCTCGCGTCCCCACTCGTCGCTCACCCGGCCCGGCGCGTCCGGCGGCACGTACCAGCGGCCGTCCACCAGGAACGCGAAGTGGTACGTGCCGGGCGCCACCCGGATCTCGACCACCCAGCGGCCGTCCGCGCGATGCATGGCCACCGGGCTCCAGTCCGTGAAGTCACCCGCCACCGCCACGCTGTCCGCGTCCTGCGCCGACACGCTGAACTCGATCGTCGGCCTGGAGCCCGAGCGCAGCACCCTGTAGAGCTCCGGACGCTCGGTCTCCACGACCGCGATCCTCCGGCTGGCCACGCCGACGGCGTACGTGGCCGGCGGCGTCCCGAGCACCGGATCCGGCTCCGAGCGGCCGCCCGAGCCGAACACCGACCAGCCACCTCCCACGGGGATCCGCACCCGGAGGGACGCGGCCGCCTCGGTGCCCGAGGGCGTGTCCCACACCCCGAGCGAGGCGCCCCAGTCCACCGGACCGCGGCTCCCGTCGAGCTCCAGGGACCCCGTCCTGTAGCTCCCGAGGCCGCCGTCGTACGCCTCGAAGCGGGCGGTCACCCCGAGGCTCGCGGAGCCGAAGCGGACCCCGGGGCCGCCACCGGCCAGCCACAGGTGCGAGCCCGTCTCGGGCACGACCAGGTTCAGCCGGTCCACCCGCCGCCCCGGCCGGCGGGAGCCTCCGACGGCGGCCCGGCCCCGCAGGAGGAGCTCGGCCGGACCGAGCGCGAAGCGGAGCTCCGGCCGCGTCTCCAGGCTCAGGGCCCGGTAGGCCGTCGGCTCGCCGACGACCGAGGCCGACGCGCCGGCCTCGAGGTCGAGCCCGAGACGCGGGCCCACGGCGGTCCGCCAGCCGCCCCCGAGCGTGAGCGCGGCCCAATCGCCTCCGCCGGAGCCCAGACCCAGTCCCCCGTACAGGCTCCCGAGCAGCCTCAGCGGCCCGCCTCCCGGACGGGCCAGCGCCCGGAGCCCCCCCAGCACGTACGTGGCCGGCTCGGAGCCGGACCCCGCGGGCGGCTGCGCGCGCGAGAAGCCCAGGTCCGCATCGGCCCGGAGCTCCTGGGCGGCGGCCGCCCCGGGCCGCCACAGCGCCGGGAGCGCGCCGGCCAGCAGCAGGAGGGAGAGCGCTCGGCGGACCCCCACCCCGCGTCAGGTGCCCGCGGGCGGCGAGATCGCCAGGACGGCGTTCCTGTGGCCGAACCCGTCGTCCACGTACCGACTGGCGTCCGGGTCCGTCACCCACCGGCTTCCGTCCACCACGAACATGTACTGGTGGACGCCCGGCCCGACCGGCACGAGCGCGGTCCACACGCCGTCGCCGTCGGGATCCCGGAGCTGGACCGTCGGACGCCAGTCGGTGAAGTCGCCCGCGACGGCCACCGAGGAGGCGTCGCCCGCCCGCAGGCTGAGCTCGACGTACACCTGGGGACCGCCCGTCTCGGGCGTGGTGAGGCTGGCCGGCCGGACCGCGCTCGAGTCCGTCGGAGGCGCCGGCGGCCGCTCCGAGGGCCACACGACCAGGGCCACGAGCGCCGCGGCCGCCAGGGCCGCGACCGGCGGAACGGGGATCCGAACCGGCCGGACGAGCCAGCCCAGGGCGCGGGCCCACCCGGCGCGCTCCTCGCGGGAGCCCTCCGGGGACCGCTCGTGCGGGGGCGCGGCGCTCCCCGCCGAGCTCCTCCCGGCGGCCTCCTCCTCGACCGCCGACATGACGTCCCGCAGGAGCGTCCCGGGCGCGCGGACCGCCGACGCCTCGCGCATCGTCCGGAACAGACGTCCCCAGGCCTCCGCCTCGGAGCGCTCTTCGGGCGCGAGATCCTCGACCCCGATCTCCCCATCCAGGTACTTCTTCAGCTTCTCGTTCACTGGTATTCGCTCAGCAGCTCCCGGAGCTCCTCACGGGCTCGGTGCACGCGCATCTTGAGCGCCGGCACCGACACCTCGAGCATCTCGGACATCTCCTCGTACGACAGGTCCTGCACGTGCTTCAGCACGAAGGCCTCGCGCTGGTCCTCGGTGAGGCTCTCCAGCGCCCGCTCCAGGTCGGACCCGAGCTGGCTCCGGTCGAGCTCCACGTCCGGATCGCCCCGCTCGCTCGCCAGCGTGGGGGCGTCGTCCAGGGCCACCTCGTCCCGTCGCCGGTCCTTGAGGTAGTCCTTGCAGAGGTTGGCCGTGATCCGGAACAGCCAGCCCCCCACCTTCTCCGGGTGCCGGCAGTCCTCGAGCCTGCGGAACCCCTTCACGAACGCCCGCTGCACCAGGTCGGCGGCGTCGTCCGACCGGCTGGCCATCCGCACCGCGTGCCTGTAGAGGACATCCTCGTACCGCTCCACGAGGTGGCGGTACATGTCCGGACGCCCGTCCAGCACGTGACGGACGATCTCGGCATCGGTGAGTTCCTCTCTCCCCGTCTCGGGCATGCCGCCGCGTGGCTCCTCCCCTGCCGTTCCGGTGGGCCGGACGGGGGACGCAGCCCGCCGCCGGCGCGACCGTCAACATGGCGGTCGAACCGGCGGCGGACAACGTCGAAGAGCCCGGGCGGAGCATCTACCGGCCGTCCATCAGCCGGAGGAGGAAGCCGCCTGACACGTGGCGTTCAGGATCTCGAAGTCGGCGGTCGCCGTGTCTCCCGCCGTCACGTCCACGGAGTCCGCGGACGGCTCGGCGGCGAAGATCAGCGTGTCGCCGCTCGAGAACCCGACCTTCTCCTGGTAGCCCAGGCCCCAGCGGGCGGGCGGCAGGTCGCTCATCACGTAGGTCGAGTCCTCGGCCACCATGGCGGTCGCGGTCGAGTCGGATCCGTCGATCGACGCCGTCGCGGTGGGCACGAAGTCCTGGATCGTGCGCGTGGCCCCGTCGCAGTCGGGGAACTCGACCGAGTCGGCCACCGACACCGCGCCGGCGATCGCGCCGCTCGCCACCGCCGGGCCCGGCTCCACGGTGGACGTGTGGATGACGGGGTGCATGACCCACATGCCCGACCCTCCGGCCACGTGGCCGAAGCTCTCGTCGACCGAGAAGTCCAGGGTCACGATCGTCTCCCCTTCGGCCAGGTCGAGCGAGCCGCCCGGAAGGTTCACCTTGAGGCCCGACTGCGCGCAGCTCGGGCACTTGAGCTCGCCGGTCACCTCGGCGTCGTCCGGCGGCACGGCCCCGTTCAGCGAGTACACCATGCCGTCGGTCGTCTCGAGCACCGCACCGTCGATGACGAAGCGGAGCTGCGAGTAGGTCCCCGGTGTCACGGCCTTCGTCTCGACGAGCGTCACGGTGCTGTCGGCCAGCTCCGTGAGGTCGATGAGACCGGTGGGCTGGTCCAGCAGGACCGTCCGGCCGCCCCGGGAGGCGTCGCTCCCCTCGGAGCCCTGCAGGTAGACCTCGCTCACGCTGACCCACGCGTGCGCCACCTCGCCGGGCGCGTCCTTGAGGAGCAGCGTCATCGTGGGCGATCCGGACAGGGGCGACGTCGGGGACTGGTCGCAGGCCCCGAGCGCCAGCGCGGCCGCCACGGCCAGCGCCGCGAACCCGCCGCCGATCCACTTCCTCGCGTTCGAGTGGCGTTCACCTGGCATCGGTCCAACCTCCATCTGCTTGGCTTGGCGTAAGTTGTTCGTCCGACCCCGATCGACGCGGGCCATCCGGCCATCGGCGGCCGGCGCGTTCACGCCGCCGCCCCGACCTCCGCGCTCACACCGTCGACGAGCGATGGGGCCCTCGCGTCACATCTTCGTATCGAAGCCGGGCGGCGCCGCGAGGAGGTGGACCACCGAAGGGCGGATGTGGAGCCGCCACACCTGCCGGCGGCCGCCGCCCAGGGCTTCGTAGGATCGGACCGGGACCTCGACCTCGAGACGGAGCGGACCGGATCCGTCGGCGGAGGCCTCGGGGCCGCGCTCGAGCTCGAGCGTGAGGGTCGAGGTGGCGCCTCGCAGCCTCTCGAGGACCACCCTCCCGGGAAGGAGGAGCCCGGGGCCCGGGGGAGGCGGCCCGTCCGGATCCACGAGGTCGACGGCCTCCGGCCGCACGCAGGCCACGACCCGGTCGCCCTCCCCGAAGCCGTCGGACGCCGGCGCCAGGAGCGGCGCGCCGCCCCGCAGGCGGAGGCGCAGGCACCCGTCCTCGCGTCCCGCCACCCGTCCGGGCAGGAGGTTCCGGGTCCCCACGAAGCGCGCCACGTCCAGGCTCAGCGGACGGCGGATGACCTCGAGCGGGGGTCCGACCTGCGCGATGCGGCCGTCGGCGATGACGGCCATGCGGTCGCCCAGCGAGCACGCGTCCCGAAGGTCGTGGGTGATGTAGAGCACGCCCAGCCCGCGGGCACGCTGGATGGCGTGCACGTCCAGCAGGAGCTGCTCCTTCATGTTGCTGTCGAGCCCCGAGAACGGCTCGTCCAGGAGGAGCGCCGCCGGCCGGCGGAGGAGCGCCCGGGCCAGGGCCACCCGCTGCTGCTGCCCGCCCGAGAGCTCTGCGGGGAGCCGCTCCTCCAGCCCCGTGAGCCGAACCATCCGCAGGAGCTCGCCGGCCTCCTCGAGCGCCCCCCCGGCGCGCTCGCGGCCGAAGAGGACGTTCTCGCGCACCGTGAGGTGGGGGAAGAGCGCGGGCTGCTGGAAGACCATGCCGACGGGACGCCGATCCGCCGGGACCCAGGTGCCTGCCGGGTCTCCCGCTTCCGCCTCCCCGTCGGGCGAGGCGAACACCGTCGTCCCGGCCACGCGGATGCGGCCCCGCCGCGGCCGGTCCAGCCCGGCCACGAGCCGGAGGAGGGTCGTCTTCCCGGCCCCGGACGGCCCGAACAGCGTGACGATCTCGCGGCCGACCTCGAGGCTGGCCTCGAGGTGGAAGGAGCCCAGGCCGTGCTCCGCCTCGAGGGCGAGGACGGGGACGCCCCCGGCGGCCGGAGGCGCCGGCTCCGCGCCGGACGTCGCCTCCGGCGGGGCCGCCGGCCGCGCGGGGAACGGCGGGCGCTCCTCCGGCGGGCGATCCCGGGCCGGGCCGCGGAGCGCCCGGTCCGCGGCCGGCGCGCTCTCGCCGCCCACGGCCCACTGCGCCGCCGCCAGCACCCCGGCCGCCAGGACGAGCGCCACGAGCGCCACCGGGAGCGCGGCGCCCAGGCCGGTGCTCGTGAGCTGGACCCACAGGTAGACGGGAAGCGAGTGCGGATGGTACGCCATCACCATCGTCGCGCCGAACTCCCCGGCGGCCCGCGTCCACGCCAGGGCGAGGCCCGCCGCCAGTCCGTGGCGCGCGAGCGGGAGCGCCACCCTCCGGAAGACGCGCCCTCCCGACTGGCCCAGCGTGGCCGCCGCCTCCTCCAGCGTGGGATCCAGGGCCCGGAAGGCCGCCTCCGAGGAGAGCACCACGAACGGGGCCACCACGAAGCACTGGGCCAGGACGATGCCACCGAACGCGTTCACGAACGTCCAGCCCCCCGCCGCCAGGAGCCCTCCCACGAGGCCCGAGGGCCCGAACACGTTCAGGAGGAGGACGCCCGCCGCGATCGGGGGCAGCACGAGCGGGACGAGGACCACCACCCGGACGAGCCGCCCCGCCCGGAGGGCGTCCCGGGCCAGGAGGTAGCCGAGCGGAATGCCGGCCACGCCGGTGAGCGCCGTGGCCAGCGTGGCGCTCCCGAGCGACACGAGGACCGCGCGCCCCAGCTCCCCGGACGCCAGCTCGGCGGCCAGCCGCGCGGCCGAGACGTCCGGCAGGAAGAGGAGGAGCGGGAGAAGGAAGTAGAGGACGAGGACGGCCGCCAGCGCGTAGAACGCGCGCGGCAGACCGCCTCCCGCCCGGCTTCCGCCCGTTCGTGCCAACCTGCCCTCCCGATCGGTCCCGCGGCGGCCCCTCCGTCCCGCCGCGCACGATGCGGCTTCGGCGCCCGAGGGTCCAGCGGTCCCGGCGCGGAGCGGCCTCCGCCTCCCGCCGGGACCCGGGTCCCGGCCGCGTGCCGGGCCCCCTTCCCGCCTGCGCCCCGGCCGCACCGCCTCTAGCTTGGGCCCCGAGCGCGCCCGGCACGGAGGAGAGGCCGGGCCCGTCCCCCGAACCGCGCCGGAGCGACGCCATGACGACGATCCACGACCTGCCCACTCCCGCCCTCCTGGTGGACCTGGAGGTCCTGCAGACCAACCTGGAGAGCATGGCCTCCCGTGCGTCCGAGCTCGGCGTCCGACTCCGCCCCCACGTCAAGACGCACAAGTGCCTGGAGATCGGCCGCCTGCAGCGGGAGGCGGGCGCCGCGGGGATCACGGTCTCCACCCTGGAGGAGGCGCGGGCCTTCGCGGCGGACGGATTCGGGGACATGACGTGGGCCTTCCCGGTCATCCCGGGACGGGAGGAGGAGGCGGCCGCGATCGATCGGGAGGCCCGCCTGCGCGTGACGGTGGACGGGGCGGAGGCCGTCGGCGCGCTGGAGGCTTCGGGACACCCCTTCCACGTGTGGCTCGAGGTGGACTGCGGCTACGGGCGCTCGGGCGTCGACCCCGGCGGACCGGACCTCGTCGACGTGGCCCGGCGCCTGGCGGAGGCCTCCCGCCTTTCCTTCGACGGGATCCTCACCCACTCCGGCCAGGGCTACCACGCGCGGGGCCGCGACGCCCTGGCCGCGGTGGCCGAGGAGGAGAGGAGCGTCATGGCGGCGGCGGCGGAGCGCCTGCGGGCGGAGGGCCTCGAGGTCCCGGCCGTGAGCGTCGGATCGACCCCCGCCATGTCCGCCGCCCGGAGCCTGGAGGGCGTAGACGAGGCCCGGCCCGGCAACTACGCCTTCTTCGACCACACCCAGGTCGTCCTCGGCTCCTGCGGGGCGGCCGACTGCGCCCTCACGGTCGCCGCCACCGTCGTCTCCTCGCGGCCGGGAGCGGACCGCTGCGTGGTGGACGCCGGGGCGCTGGCACTGTCGGCCGATCCCGGGCCGGAGCCACGGCCGGGCGACCCGCCCCGCTCGATGGGCCGGATCTTCGGCGACTACCGGGCGGGGGCCCTGCGCGACGACGTCCGGCTCGTTTCGCTGAGCCAGGAGCACGGGATCGTCGAGGGACGCCTCCCCCACGGTACGCGCGTCCGGATCCTCCCCAACCACTCCTGCCTCGCCGCGGCCTGCTTCGACGCGTACCACGCGGTCGTGGGCGAGGAGGTCGTGGACCGGTGGCCGATCCACCGCGAGCGCTGAGGGCGTTCCGCGGACGTGCGGGCCGCGCGAGGCTCGCGGGGGGGTGCGGATCTCGACGCGTCGCGCCCGGGGCCGCCGCCCCGCCTCGCGGCGGCGGCCCCGGCCGGGCTCACACCTCCAGGGCCTCGAGCCTGCGCCGGGCGCGCCGATAGGCCGCGATCCCGGTCACCGCGCACACGGCGAGCGTGAACGCCGCCGCCGACCCGAGCTCGATCGGGGCCGGCGGCCGGGCCTCGCGCCACGGGAGCCCGCTCCGCACCCAGTCCTGCAGCGCCCACAGCTGGAACGCCACGATGACGCCCAGGGTGGCGAGCGCGCTCAGCATGAACAGGAGCCCGCCCAGGGAGGTCGGGATCTGCGCGGCGTTCTCGCTCTCGAACTGCGGGTAAGCGATCCCCCAGGCGAGCGCCTGGGCGATGAAGCTCGCGGTCAGGCCCACGATCGTGACCACCGACAGGAGCGTCACCTGCGGCCCCACGCCGAGCCCCGTCGTGGTGAGAAGGGTCAGCGCCAGCGCCAGGATGAGGAGCGGGACGAGCCCCGACCAGAACTTGGACCACAGAAGCGTGGCGGCCGGGAGGGGCGAGGAGCGGAGCAGCCAAAGGGTCCTGCCCTCGAGGCTCAGCGAGGGGAAGACGAAGCGGGCGGACACGGCGGCCAGCACGAAGCCCGTCAGGGCCACGTTCAGGAAAGCGACCAGCGACGAGAGGAACCGCCCGATCGCCTCGCTCGAGCGGAGGGGAAGCACCCTCATGTTGTACACGTAGACGACCACCAGCACGCCCAGGATGATGAGCTGCGACCACTGCGTCGCGTCCCGGAAGAAGATCCGCGCGTCCTTGAGCACCAGCGCCCGCCGCTGGATGCCCAGGGGCCCGAGGAGCCTCTCGAAGGCCCGCCACACGCTCCCCCACCGCAGCCTCCGGCGGTTCCCCTCCTGGGCCCGGGTGAAGCACGTCGGGTAGAAGCGCGCGTGGAGGGCGGCGCCGACCACCAGGAGGCCGCCCGCCGTGCTCCACAGGAGGAAGAGGAGGAACGGGTCGGCTCCTCCGCGCAGGTAGCCCATCACCGACCCGGAGACCCACTCCGAGGGAAGCCAGGGCGAGGACGGGCCCCGGAGGACGGCCAGGAAGTCGACCAGGTTCCGGAATCCCTCGGGGTTCACGAGCCGCTCGGGCCGCAGCACCCGGAGTCCGAGCACGAGGAGCGCGACACCCCCCGCCGCGATGACCCCCAGGAGGTCGCGGGTCCGTCGCGCCGGGAACACCCTCACGAGGAGGAGCGTGACCGCGCTCCCGAGGGCGGCGGGGATGACCAGGAAGGGGACGAGGAGGAGGAGCGCCCACAGGTAGAAGAGGATCCCCGCGTCCCACACCCTCCCGTAGGCGGCGAGCACCGGCGCCAGCACGAGCACCACCATCCAGGAGGAGCTCACGAGCGTCTCGGTGAGCCGGGCGCCGTACACGGCCAGCCAGTCGACCGGCGCGGCCAGGATCGTGGGGAGGTCGCGGGCCAGGAAGAAGCTCGAGAGCGCCCCGATCAGGTTCGAGAGGAGGAGGATGGAGAGGAGGAGCAGGAGCCCGAGGCCGAGCAGCTTGGCCGCCAGCAGCGGCCCCACCTCCTCGGTGCCGCGCAGGGAGCGGAGGAAGCGGACCAGGAGGAGGTAGACGCCGGGCAGCGTCACCCCGCCCACCGCCAGCAGGAGGAGGAGCCTCCCGGCGCGACCCTCGGCCCTCTCGCCCCGCGCGAGCGAGGAGAGGAGCTTGACCCGGAGGAGCCAGCCCAGCTCGCGGAGCGGCTTCACGACCGTCCTCGGTCCGCCGCTTCCCCGGTGATCGCGCGGGCGATCCGGCGCTCCTGCACGCCGCCCACGAGCCGCAGGAAGACCTCCTCGAGATCCCCGCTCTCGGTCTCCGCCTGCGCCCGAAGCTCCTCCATGGTCCCCCGCGCCAGGATGGCGCCCTCCCGGATGACGGCCAGCCGGTCGCACAGCGCCTCGGCGAACTCCAGCGTGTGGGTCGAGATGAGCGCGCAGCCCCCGCGGTCCGCGAAGCCGCGCAGGAGCCGCTTCAGGAGCCGGGCCGCCGTGGGGTCCAGGCCCACCATCGGCTCGTCGATGACCAGGGCCCCCGGCCGATGGACGAGCGCCGAGGAGAGGATGAGCTTCTGGCGCATCCCGTGGCTGTAGGACTCCACGAGCTCGTCCCGCCACGGCTCCAGATCCCACAGGTCCAGCAGCTCGTCGATGCGGGCCTCGACCTCCGGCCCCCGCTGCCCGCGGAGCGCCGCCGCGAAGCGGAGGAGCTCCTCGCCCGTGAGCTTGTCGTACACGTAGGGGCGGTCCGGGACGAAGCCGAGCCGGCCCTTGGCCTCGAGCGGCCGGCGGCGGACGTCGTGCCCCTCGACCAGGACCCGGCCGGCGTCGGGCTCGAGGATCCCGACGATGACCCGCAGGGTCGTGGTCTTCCCGGCGCCGTTCGGGCCCAGGAGCCCGACGATCTCCCCGCTCCCGACCTCGAGGTCCAGGCCGTCCACGGCCACGAAGTCACCGTACGTCTTGACCAGCCCCTCCACGCGGATCATCCCCCGTCCCCTCCCCCTTTCGACGTGCTGTCCGGAGCCGCCCGCCGCCGCGGCGCGCCGCCGGCCGGCGCGTCCCGTCCGCCGGCCGGCGCCGTCGTGTCCTGCGGGGCCTCCGCCCCGGCCGCGCCGCGGCCGTAGTAGGCCAGCTCGAAAGCCGTGCGCACCAGCTTCAGCCCGCCCACCTCGGCCTCCAGGAAGCGCCCATCCTCGTCGATCCACGAGGTGAAGCTCACCCCGCCCACGTCGCGGCCCACCTTCCAGGCCTGCACGGTGTCGCGGCCGGCCACCTCCCACGTCCCCGTGGCCGTGTCCAGGGCGGCGCTGTCCGGGAAGGTCCGCGTGGCGCGGTCCAGGATGTGGAGCGCGACCGTCCGCGACGACATGCGGATGGGGTCGAAGGTCCGGATGAGGACGCTGTCCCCGGGCTCGGCCTCCTGCTCCGCGGCGAACCGGAGCGGGATGGCGTTCTCGAACACGATCGGACCGTCGATCCGCACCGTGTCGGCGCGGCCCGGGGCGCCCGCCGAGTCGAGGGCCGAGAGGACGAGCAGAGAGTCCCCGACCACCTCGCCGCGGGCCGAGAGTCCGCCCAGCAGGCCGGTGGAGGTCGCCCGGAACCAGCGGAGCGCCAGGGTCGGCCCGACCTCGGCCTCGGAGCGCACCTCCGCGGCAGCGCCCGACCGCCGCCGGCCCCGGGGGACGACGGCGGAGCTGTCGCCGAGGCTGGCGCCCAGCGCGCCCAACTCGACCACGATCCGGTCGGAGAGCCGGAAGCCGGAGGCGTCCGGCAGGGTGTCGATCTCGCTCTGGGCCCAGCCGACCCGGTGCCCTCCCCTCTCGACCCGGTAGTAGGCCACGCCCGGCGGGAGCGTCCTGGCCGCCGCCGCCAGCCGCTCCGCCTCCGGACGGAGATAGAGCCGCCGGGCCTGCCACAGGAGCGCCCCGATCCACAGGACGAGGAGGACGAGGGCCGAGATCTTCCGGAAGGACATAGGGAGGCAGGTAGCGTCTGGTCGGGCCGCTCGCAACGAGCACCCGTCGCCGGACGCGGGCCCTCAGCCCCGGGAGCTCGCCTCCGGAGGCGGGTCCCCGCTCCGGTCGTCCGGGCCCGCCGGCCCGGCATCCGGAGCGTCGGCGGGACCGCCGTGCACCCCCGCCGTTCCACGCTCGTTCTCGCCCGCCGCCGTGCCGCCGTCCGCCTCGACGAACACCCACCGCACCTCGGGGATCTCCCCGCGAATGCGCGCCTCGAGCCGGCCCGTGGCGCGCTCGACCTCGCTGGCCGGGAGGTCGTCCTCGAAGTCCGCGATGAGGGTGACCAGGATCTCCTCCGGCGCCAGGTGCATGGTCCTGAGGTCGCGGAGCGCCACGATCCCCTCCTCCCGGCCGGCCACCTCGCGGATCCGCTCGAGGACGGTCCCCCGCGCCCCCTCGCCGATGAGGAGCCCCTGGGTCTCCCGGGCCAGCCAGGCCGCGACGCCGGCCAGGAGGACGCCGATGGCCACCGAGGCGAGCCCATCCCACCTGGGGTCCCCGGTCACGGCGAAGGCCACGTTGCCGGCGAGGGCCAGGAGCACGCCCGCGAGCGCCGCCGAGTCCTCGAGCACGACCGTGTAGACCGTCGGGTCCTTGCTCTCCCGGACCGTCTCCACGAAGCCGCGTCCGCGGCTCCGCTCCCGAAACTCCCGGCCGGCCACCCACAGGGAGGCGACCTCGAACACCATGGCCAGCCCGAGGACGACGTAGTTCACGGCCAGCTCGCGGATGGGCTCGGGCTCGAGGATGTGGACGACGCCCTCGTACAGGGACACCCCCGCCCCGGCCGCGAACACGAGGATCGCGACCACGAAGCTCCAGAAGTACACCTCCCGGCCGTGGCCGAAGGGGTGCTCCTCGTCGGCGGGCCGCCGGGCCCGGCGCATGCCCAGGAGGAGGAGCGCCTGGTTCCCCGTGTCCACGACCGAGTGGATGCCCTCGGAGAACAGGGCGGAGCTCCCGCTCACCGCAGCCGCCACGAACTTGGTCACGGCGATGAGGAGGTTGGCCGCCAGCGCGGCCAGGACCGTCCGCTTCGATCCCGCGGCGCTCACGGGGCCGTCCCGGAGGTCACGGGCCGCCGCCCGCCGCCACGGCCCCGCGCACGGACGGCGGCATCCGCGTCGTGTCGCCGACCGCCGCGGCGGCCGGCTCGTAGCCCCTCGACCGGAGCTCGGCCCGCCCCCGCTCCGAAAGCACGAACGCCAGGAACGCCCGGCCCACCGCCGGATCGGGGGCGTTGGCCGGCACCGTCCCCACGTACAGGATCGTCCCGCCCCGGAAGACGGTCCCGTCCGCGGCCCGGTAGCTCATCGTCCGGTACAGGCTGTCGTACGCCGGGTCGCCCAGGTCGACCTGGGGCGGGAGGGGGACCACCGACAGTCCCTGCGCCCGGGCCTCCGACCGGTAGAAGACGCCAGCGTCCAGCTGTCCGGTCTCCACCCGGGCCGCGAGCTGCTCCTCGGGGAAGACCTCGTCCTCCCCGCCCCGGAGGCTGTCGTCCAGGCCGCGGACTCCGTAGTGGCGCGCCGCGAGCCGGAAGAGCCACAGCGTCCGGTAGCCCTTGGGATCGAGCGCCGGGTCGGTGCGGCCGAAGCGGAAGCCGGGCCGCAGGAGGACCTTCCACCACGGCAGGAGGTCGCGGGCCGCGCTGTCCAGGGCCGGCGCGAAGCGGCCGCCGGCCCGGTAGCCCAGGGAGAGCTGGCCGGTGGCGAAGGCCACGCCCCAGCCCGGGTCCGCCGGGCCCAGGGTCTCCAGGGTCCCCGGGTCGGCGGTGAGGTAGGCGTCGGCCGCGACCACCCCGTCCCGGATCTGGTGCGCCCCGGCCGTCGAGCCGCGCGCCACGCCGCGGAAGCCCCGTCCTGTCGCCTGGCGAAAGGCGGGGCCGATCCCGTCCTCCATGGCGGCCGCGAGCGACGCGGCGTACACGACGTCGGCCGGACCCCGGCCCCGGTCGACGCGCCGGCAGCCGGCTGCGAGGACGGCGGCGAGGGCCACGGGCGCGATCGCGACCAGCACCGCGAGCGGCATCGCGGCGAGCGCCCGCCCCGGGACCCTCATCCCGGCTCCTCCGCGAGCCGCCGGTAGTCCGCGGGCGTGTCGACGTCCGCCGGCGCGTCCGCTCCCGTCTCCACCTCGCGGACGTCCCCGGCCCGCTCCTCCAGGAGCCGGAGCGCGCCCTCGTCGCCCTCCAGGGCGGCGAGGTCCTCGAACCATCCCCGGCCGAAGACCACGGGGTGGCCGGGCCGGTCCCGGTAGCGGGCCCGGAGCGCGGGGCCGCCCGGCCGCCACGCGCCGACCACGCGGCGCACGGCGTCCGCGGAGAGCCGGGGCTCGTCGCCGAGGATCACGGCGATCGCGGCCACCGACGGATCCCCGGCCACGCGGCCCACGCCCGCCGCCAGCGACGCGCCCTGCCCGCGGGAGGGGTCGTCCACGACCAGGAAGCGGAGGGCGCCGGCGGGAGCGCCGCCCCCGTCTCCCGGCTCGGAAGCCCCGGAGGCGTCGGGAGGCTCGGCGCCGGAGGCTCCCGGAGGCTCCCCGCCGCCCGGACCCTCCCCCACGGCCTCCAGGATCGCGGTGCGCACCTCCTCGGCCCGGGACCCGAGCACGACGAGCACGGGGGCGAGGCCGGCCGCGAGCGCGGCCTTCACGGGGCCCGCGATCACGGGCTCGCCGCCGACGCGGAGGAGGAGCTTGGATCCCGCCCCGAGACGGCTGGAGGTACCCGCGGCGAGCACGAGGCCCGCCACCCGCGGCGGGCTCACGCCCTTCCCCGCCTCACCGCCACGAGCTCGGCCAGGATCGAGACGGCGATCTCCCGCGGTCCGAGCGCGCCGATGTCCAGGCCGACGGGACCGCGGATGCGGTCCAGCCGATCGGGCCCGAGGCCCCGCGCCTCCAGCGCCTCCCTCCGGAGCCGCTGGGTGCGGCCCCCGCCGATCTGGCCCACGTAGCGGCAGCCCGCCCGGAGCGCGGCCTCGAGGGCCGGGACGTCGAGCTTGCGGTCGTGCGCCAGCACCACGACGTCCAGCCAGCGGTCCAGGCCCGCCTCGGCCAGCCCCTCCTCCGGCCACGCCTCGACCACCCGGGCCGCCTCGGGGAAGTTCGACGGGTCGGCGAAGGCGGCGCGCGGATCGACCACCGTGACCTCGTCCCCGAGCCACGCGGCCAGGTGGCAGAGCGCCTGCGCGACCGGGCTCGCCCCCACGATGGCCAGGCGGGGCGGCGGCAGGTACGCCTCGGCGAACACCGTCGCCTCCGGCTCGTCGAGCTCCAGGACGTCGGTGCCGCCCGTGCGCAGGAGGGGCCGGGCCGCCTCGATCGCGGCCTCGTCCAGCGCCGCGCCGCCCAGGCTCCCGGCGCGTCCTCCGCCCGCCTCCTCGAGCAGGACCCGGCCCCGGATCCCCTCGGAGAGCCCGGTGAGGAGGAGAGCGGCCCCCCGCCGCTCGAGGACGTCCGCCGCCCGCTCCCACACGGGGCTCTCCGGGTCGTGCGGGGCCACGAGCACGTCGATCTCCCCGCCGCACGCCAGGCCCACCCCGGCCGCCATCTCGTCCGTGATCCCGTAGTGGAGGAGCCGCGGGTCCCCGCCCTCCAGCACCTGGCCGATGTGCTCGTGGAGGTCCCCCTCCACGCACCCGCTGGACACCGAGCCCGCCAGGCGCCCGTCCTCGCTCACCGCGAACCGGGCCCCGGGGCTCCGGGGGGCCGAGCGGCGGACGCGGACCAGCGTGGCCACCCCGGACCTGCGGCCCTCCTCCGACCAGCGGCCGAGCGGCTCCAGCACTTCCTCGAGGCTCATCGGACCTCCGTTGGCAGCCCGGTAGACGTTCCCTACATTGGCGGGGTCCCGGAACCCGGCAGCCCGCCCGTGCGTCTCGGGCGGCCCGGCCGGGACCGTTCGTCCCGTACATCGTACGATCGGCGCGGAGCCG
Source organism: Gemmatimonadota bacterium (assembly GCA_035267645.1). GTDB lineage: Bacteria > Gemmatimonadota > Gemmatimonadetes > Palauibacterales > Palauibacteraceae > Humimonas. The sequence continues at coordinate 111,924 of DATFLN010000044.1, forward strand.
GGCCAAGCCGGCTCCGCGCCGGTCCCGCCCGGACGGAGGGCTGCATGACGACCTCCATCAGCGTGACGGTCAACGGCCGCGACCGCACCGACCAGATCGACCCCCGCCTCCTCCTCGTCCACTACCTGCGCGACGTCCTGGACCTCACGGGCACCCACGTGGGCTGCGAGACCAGCCTGTGCGGCGCGTGCACGGTGCTCGTGGACGGCAAGGCGGTGAAGGCCTGCACGCTCCTGGCCGCCCAGGCCGACGGCTGCGAGATCACGACCATCGAGGGGCTGGCCGAGGGCGAGGAGCTCCACCCCCTCCAGGAGGCGTTCTGGGAGGAGCACGGCCGGCAGTGCGGCTTCTGCACGCCGGGGATGATCCTGGCCGCCCACCAGCTCCTCTCGGACGACCCCGACCCGGGCGAGGCGGAGATCCGCCACGCCCTGGAGGGCAACCTCTGCCGCTGCACCGGCTACCACAACATCGTCCGGGCCGTCCGCCGAGCGGCGGTCGCCATGGCCGCCGCCGCCGAGTAGAGGACCAGGAGGACCACGATGGCCACCCCCACCATGCCCAAGCAGATCGGCGCGCGCGTCCGGAGGAAGGAGGACCCGCGGCTCATCACCGGCTCCTCCACCTACACGGACGACCTGAAGCTCCGGGGCGCGGTCCACTGCGCGCTCCTGCGGAGCCCACACGCCCGCGCCCGCGTTCTCTCCATCGACACCTCCGGCGCGGAGGAGACCGACGGCGTGGTGGCGGTGGTGACGGGCCGGGACCTCGAGGGGGAGGTCGGCGGCCTGCCCGTGGCCCACAAGATCGAAGGCCTCCTCGAGCCTCCCCACCTTCCACTGGCCGTCGACGAGGTGCGCTACGTGGGGGACGCGGTCGCGGCCGTCGTGGCCGAGACCGCATTCGCCGCGCGCGACGCGCTCGAGCGGATCGAGGTCGAGTACGAGGAGCTGGACCCGGTGGTGGACGTGGAGGCCGCCGCCGAGGGCGGGCCCCTCGTGCACGAGGACCTGGGCACGAACGTGGCCTTCGAGTTCCCCTTCGAGGCCGGCGACGTGGAGACGGCCTTCCGCGACGCCCCCGTCGTGATCCGCCAGCGGCTGATGAACCAGCGGCAGATCCCGTTCGCGGTCGAACCGCGCGCGGTGGCGGCCCGCTGGGACCGGGGGCACCGCAAGCTCGAGGTGTGGTCGACCACGCAGATCCCCCATCTCCTCCGCGCCCAGCTCTCGCTTATCCTCGGAATGCCGGAGCACAGCGTCCGCGTGGTGGCGCCCGAGGTGGGCGGCGGCTTCGGGAGCAAGCTCAACGTGTACGCCGAGGAGGCCCTGGTCGGGCACCTGGCCCGCGCGCTGGGCCGGCCCGTGAAGTGGACCGCGACCCGCACCGAGGGCTTCCAGGCCACGATCCACGGCCGGGACCAGCTGGCCGAGGTCGAGGTGGCCGCCGAGGAGGATGGAACGCTGAGGGGAATGAAGGTCCGCCTCCTCCAGGACCTCGGGGCCTACCACCAGCTCCTCACGCCCGTGATCCCCACGCTCACGGTGCTCATGCTCCCGGGCGTCTACCGGCTCCGGAACCTCCGGGTCGACCTGAAGGGCGTGTTCACCAACAAGACCCCGACCGACGCCTACCGCGGCGCCGGCCGGCCCGAGGCCACCTACATCATCGAGCGGGTGGTCGACATGGTGTCGGACGAGACGGGCGTGGATCCGGCCGAGGTCCGCCGCCGGAACTTCATCCCGGACGACGCGTTCCCCGCCGAGACGTGCACGGGCCTCTCGTACGACAGCGGCGGCTACGGCGCGGCGCTCGACGCCCTGCTCGAGGCCGCCGACTACGAGGGGCTTCGGCGCGAGCAGGCCGGGAAGCGCGAGCGCGGGGAGCTCATGGGGATCGGCCTCTCCACCTACGTCGAGATCTGCGGTCTCGGTCCCTCCGCGGCCATGCCGGCGGGAGGCTGGGAGGCGTGCACGGTCGAGGTGCGGCGGACGGGGAACGTGGTCGTGAAGACGGGGGTGAGCCCCCACGGGCAGGGCGAGGAGACCACCTTCGCCCAGATCGTGGCCGACGCGTTGGGGGTCTCGATGGACGCGGTGGAGATCGCCCACGGGGACACCGACTACGTCCCCGAGGGGATCGGCACCTTCGGCTCGCGCGCGCAGGCCGTGGGCGGCGCGGCCCTGTCCCTGTGCCTCGAGGACCTGCGCGAGAAGTCCAGGAAGATCGCCGGCCACCTTCTCGAGGCCGACCCGGAGGACGTCGAGTTCGAGGAGGGAGAGCTGCGCATCCGGGGCGCGCCGGGCCGGAGCGTAGGGTTCGGGGACGTGGTCGGGGCGGCGTACATGGCCGACGACCTCCCCGAGGGCGTCGAGCCGGGGCTGGCCGCCACCCGCTTCTTCGAGCCCCCGAACTTCACCTTCCCCTTCGGCGCCCACCTGTGCGTGGTGGACGTCGACCCGGACACCGGGGAGCCGAGCCTCCGGAAGTACGTCGCCGTCGACGACTGCGGGACCGTGATCAACCCGATGATCGTGGACGGCCAGCTCCACGGGGGGATCGCCCAGGCGGTGGCGCAGGCCCTTTACGAGGAGGCGGTGTACGACGAGAGCGGACAGCTCGTCACCGGGAGCCTCATGGACTACCCCGTCCCCAAATCGACCTACCTCCCGTCCTACGAGCTCCACCGTACCACGACCCCCACGCCCGTGAACCCGCTCGGGGCCAAGGGGGTGGGCGAAGCCGGGACGATCGGGGGCACGCCCTGCGTGATGAACGCCGTGATCGACGCCGTGTCGCACCTGGGGGTCCGCCACCTGGACATGCCCGCCCGGCCCGAGAAGCTGTGGCGCGTCCTCGCCGAGAGCCGCTGAGGAGGAGGAGATGCTGCCGAGCGCGTTCGACTACGTGGCCCCCTCCTCGCTCGAGGAGGCGATCGAGGCCCTGGGCGCCGATCCCGACGCCCGCATCCTGGCGGGAGGCCAGAGCCTCATCCCGCTGCTCAAGCTCCGCCTCGCGCGCCCGGGGCGGCTGGTCGACCTGCGGAAGGTCGGCGGGCTACGGTACCTCCGGGAGGAGGACGGAGGCGTCGCGATCGGGGCGATGACCCCCCACGCCGAGGTCGCCGCCTCGCCGCTCCTCGCGGGCGAGGCCCGCGCCCTGGCCGGGGCCGCCGCGGCCGTGGGCGACGTCCAGGTCCGGAACCGGGGCACGTTCGGCGGGAGCCTGGCGCACGCCGACCCGTCGGCCGACATCCCCGCGGCCGTGCTCGCCCTGGGCGCCACGCTCGTGGCGCGCGGCCCCGACGGCGAGCGGGAGATCCCGGCCGAGGACTTCTTCCTGGCGCCGTGGACCACGGCCCTGCGCCCCGACGAGATCCTGACCGGCGCCCGCATCCCTGTCCGCGAGGGCTCGGCCGGGGCGTACGCGTACCTGCGGCAGAAGGCCTCGGGCTTCGCCCTCGTGGGCGTGGCCGCGGTCCTCGAGATGGACGGCTCGACGTGCCGCGCCGCGCGCCTGGCGGTCACCGGCGCCGGGAACCGCCCCCTGCGCCTGCGGGAGGCCGAGGAGGCGCTGGCCGGCATCGACCCGACGGACGGGGATGCGGTACGGGAGGCCTGCCGCGGGGCGGGCGACGCGATCGAGAGCCCCCAGGACGACCTCCACGCCTCCGCCGACTACCGCCGTTCCATGACGGAGGTCATCGCCGCCCGCGCCGTGAGCCGGGCGGCGTCGAGCTGAAGCGCGGGAGCGGGGGACGCCCCGCCCCCCGGGACCTCCGCCGCCCGGGAGGACCCGGGAGCCTGCGTCGGCCGATCCTCGAGTCGGGGTCGCGGCTGGCCTACGTGGCGATCCTCCTCCTGGCGACGCTGTCGCCCTTCGTCCTCCGGGTCCCGCCGGAAGGGATCGGTCACCTCCTGGCCGCGGCCACGCACCGCGGTTTCACGCCATCGGACGCCGTGGACGCGGTCCGCAACGTCGTCCTGTTCGCCGGCTGGGGCCTCCTGTGGGTGATGACGGCCCGGCCCGGATCGGCCCGGTGGGGCCGGCCGGTCCTCCTGGCGACCGTGACCGGCGCCCTCCTGAGCGTGACCCTGGAGCTGACCCAGCTCCTCGTGCCCACCCGGACCACGAGCCTCCTGGACGTCCTCACCAACACCGCGGGCTCCGCGCTGGGGGCGGTCATCGCGCTCGGGCTGGTGGCCGGGGCGCGGCTCCAGCGCCGCCGGCGCTCCTACCTGGGCGTCCCGGCCTCGCACCTGGCGGGAGCGTACGGCCTCGCGACGGCCTTCGAGGCGGCCTTCCCCCTGATGCGGAGTGGAAGGCCGGGCATGTACGGCGGTCCCGCGGGGCGGCTCGCGTGGAGCCTCCGGCACCTGGACCCCGGCTCCCTCCTCCATCTCCCCCTGTTCGACACGCTCCTCTTCCTGCCGGCCGGGTTCCTGGCGGTGGCGGCGATGGTAGAGGGCGGCATGGAGTACGGGCGGGCGGCCGCGTGGACCGCGACGGGGGGGCTCGTCCTGGCCCTGGGCGGCGAGGCCGTCCACCTGTTCCTCGCCCAGCCCGTGGTCCTCGGCGCCGTGCTCGTCCACGCCGCCGCGATCGGCGCCGGAGCCTGGGCTGCGGCCCGGCACGTGCCCGCCATGACCCGCCGCTGGCGCGGGCGCTCGCGGGCGCTCCTGCTGCTGGCCGCCTACGTCGTCGTGCTCGCACTGTGGACCTGGCGGCCCTTCGACCTGGCGCTCCCCTCCGGCGGCCTCTCGTGGCGGCGGCTCCTCCCCATGGCCAGCCAGAGTGCCCGCTCGGACCTGTACAGCGTGAGCGACGTGGCCATCGCGTTCCTGCTGTTCATCCCCATCGGGAGCCTGCTGGCCGCGTGGCCGCTCCGCCGCGAGGGACCGGCGGCCGGCCTCCTCCCCGCTCTCGCCCTCTCCCTGGTGCTCGAGGCCGGCCAGCTCCTGGTGGCGTCCCGGTTCGTGGACGTGACCGACGCCCTCGTGACGTTCGCCGGAGCCGCCGTGGCGTGGGCGGTCATGCGGGAGGCCGGCTACCCGGTGCGGGGCACGCTCCTGGAATGAGCCCGGCCGAGCGGGCCTAGAGCCGGATCATCCGGGCCAGGTCCCGGAGCGCCTCGACGCTGTGGCCGGGAGCGAACTCGTCCACGTACGGGAGGGCCGCCTTCATCCCCCTCGCCTCCGGCTCGTAGTCCGGGCTCCCGAGGAGCGGGTTGAGCCAGATCACCTTCCTCGCGCGCCGCTGCAGCGCCCGCATGGCCCGCTCGAGCGGCGCGGGGTCGCCGCGGTCGAGTCCGTCCGAGAGGATCACGACCACGGTCTTCCGCCCCAGCAGGCGGCGGCCGTGCTCCTCCACGAACGTCTCCAGGCACCCGCCGATGCGGGTCCCGCCCGGCCACGCCTCCATGCGCGCGGCTATCGCCTCCAGGGCCTCGGACGGCCGCCCCCGTCGGCCTCGCCGCCCCGCGCCCAGCGCCAGGAGGCGCGTGCTGAACGCGAAGGCCGAGACGTCGTCGACGCGGGAGAGGGCCAGGATGAAGCGGAGGAGGAAGCGGCTGTAGCGCTCCATCGAGCCGCTCACGTCGCACAGGAGCACGATGCGCGGCTTCTCCTCCCGCCGAACGCGGCGGGCCAGGCGCACCAGCTCGCCCTCGTGGCGGACGGCCCCGCGCAGGCTCCGCCGCAGGTCGATCCTCCCGCCGGTTCGGGCGGGCCGGGTGCGGCGGCTGCGGCGCGTGGCCAGCTTCAGCGCCATGCGGTCCAGGATTCGCTCCAGGGAGCGCACCTCGCGCTCGTCCAGGGAGGCGAACGAGCGGCGGGTGAGGCCCTCCGAGGGGCTGTAGGCGCTCCGCTCGGCCACGAGGTCCCCGGTCCTCCGGGACGGAGGGGCCGACCGGCCCGAGAGGCGCTCGAGGACGCTCGGATCGCCCGCGCCCGTACGCCTTCCCGTCCCGCGGCGGCCGCTCTCGCCCGACCGCCGCCCCCGTCTCCGCTCGCTCCGGCCGGCCGACTCCGCGCGCCCGGGCGTGCCCCATGCCGCCCAGAAGCAGCGGTCGAAGGCCGGGATGTCCGCGGGATCGGAGAGGAAAGCGGCCCGCAGGCCGAAGTAGACGTCCAGCGCATCCCCGAGATCCAGGTACTCGAGAGCGTCGCGTGCGGCGAGCGACTCGGGCAGGGTGCAGCCGACCCCCTCGGCCCGGAGCGAGCGCGCCAGGCCCACGACCCAACGGTCGGCTCGGCCCCGTTCCAGCTCCGCGGCGCCCCGCTCCCCGTGCCCGGAGCTCAGGCGCCCTCCGGCGGCCCGGTCCCCTCGCTCCCGCCCGTCCCGCCTCCGGAGCCGCCGCCCCCCCCGCCCGCGGCGCCCTCCGTGCCGTCCCCATCCGCCGACCGGGTCAGCACCGCCGTCAGGAGCCGCTCGACCTCCGCGGGCCCCATCGACTCCATGTCGTTCCGGTCCTTGAGGAGACAGCCCAGCGTGGCCCGCACCGTGGCGGGCTCGAGGCTCTCCACTTCGAGGTCCTCCAGGGCCCGCGCCCAGTCGAGCGTCTCGGCCACCCCCGGACGCTTGTAGAGCTTCTCCTCCCGGAGCCGCTCCACGAAGCGCGCCACCTCCTCGTCCAGCCCCGACCGGAGCTCCGGCACGCGCGCGCGGAGGATCCTCAGCTCCTTCTCCAGCGAGGGATAGTCCACCCACAGGTACAGGCAGCGGCGGCGGAGCGCGTCGCTCAGCTCCCGGGTGCCGTTCGAGGTGAGGACGACGTACGGCCGGCTCCGGGCGCGCAGGGTGCCGAGCTCGGGGATCGTGACCTGGAAGTCGGACAGCAGCTCGAGGAGGAACGCCTCGAACTCCTCGTCCGCCCGGTCGATCTCGTCGATGAGGAGCACCGGAGGGTCCTCGCGGCTGATCGCCTGGAGGAGCGGACGCTCGAGGAGGTACTGACGGTCGAAGATCGTCTCCTCGAGCTCGCGGGCCGAGGCGCCCTCCGCCTCGCCCAGACGGATGCGGAGGATCTGGCGGGGGTAGTCCCACTCGTACAGGGCCGTGTTCACGTCGAGGCCCTCGTAGCACTGGAGCCGGATGAGCTCCATGCCGAAGGCGGCCGCCACGACTTTGGCGATCTCTGTCTTCCCGACCCCGGCCTCCCCCTCCACGAGGAGAGGCTTGCGGAGCCGACGGGCCAGGTGCACGGACGTGGCGATGTCGCGGTCGGCCACGTACCCCTGCGCTCCCATCGCGTCGACGATGTGTCGAATGGCCTCTTCCACGCTCGCTCCCGTCCCGGCTTCGGCTCCCTACGCCCCGAACGCCGCCGGGTCAGCCCGGAAGCGCTCGCGGCAACCCTCGCAGCAGAAGTGGTACACCGTGCCCTCCCACGCGAGCGTGATGGCCGACCCGACCGTGTCGACCTCCATGCCGCACACCGGGTCCACGGCCGTCCCGCCGGCGACGGACTCCGGGCCGGCCGCATCCGGCGGCGGCGTGGAGCCGATCCGCCGCTCGATCAGCTCCGCGAGGATGCTGACGGCGATCTCGGCGGGGGTCTCCGCCCCGAGGTCGAGCCCCGCGGGCCCGGAGAGTCGCTCCAGGCGCCCGGGCGGGACGCCGCGGTCGGCCAGGCGGCGGCGGACCTCCCCGGTCCGGCGGGGGCTCGCCACCAGGCCCACCCATCCCGCACCCGCCCCGAGCGCGCGCTCGGCCGCAGTCTCGTCCCACACCCCCATGGTGGCGACCACGGCCGCGCGGACGCCGGGGGAGCCCACCGCTCCCGGCGCCGGACCCTCCTCGGCGTCCGGCGCCGCCTCCGCGGCCGCAACGTCCTCCCCCGTCGCCGCCGCGCCCCCATCCGTTCCCGGCCCTCCGCGGCGCACCACCGTCCACCCGAGCGTCGGCGCCATCGCCTCGAGGGCGGCGACCACGGGCGAGTCCCCGTACAGCTCCAGCACGGGAGCCGGAGGATAGGGCTCGAGGAAGATCTCCACGGTTCCCCCGCTGTGGCAGGTCATCGGGTGGGAATGGACGTCGGGCTCGAGGCCGGCCCCGGAGAGCCCGGCTGCGCCCGGCTCCCCGGGCGCGAGGAGCACGCGCCGCGGACGGCCCTCCCCCAGGGCGGCCAGCGCCTCGCGGCGCACCACGGGCTCGATGCAGCTCCCGCCCAGGAAGCCGCGCAGGGTGCCGTCCGGGAGGACGAGGGCCTTCTGGGCCGGGCGGGCCGAGCTGGGGGCGCGGCGCCCCACGATCGTGGCCAGGACGAACCCCTCGCCCCGGGCCGCGAGGCGGCCGGCCTCCGCCAGGACCTCGCGTCCGGACGCGCTCAACGGTCCCGCGGCCGCGGGCCCGCCCCGGGAGACGGGGCGGGCCCTACCCTTCGACCCCGGCGTCCCGCAGCGCCTTCCACACCTTGTCCGACGTGATCGGCATGTCGATGTGGCGGACGCCGTAGGGCGAGAGCGCGTCGATCACGGCGTTCACGAACGCCGCCGGGGAGCCCACGTTGGGCGACTCTCCGACGCCCTTGGCCCCGATGGGGTGGTGCGGGGAGGGGGTCACGGTCCGGTCGGTGTCCCAGTGCGGTGCCTCCACGGCGGTCGGGATGAGGTACTCCATGAAGTTGCCGCCGGTGATGCTGCCGTTCTCGTCGTAGTCGATGAGCTGCATCTTGGAGATGGCGAAGCCCTCGGTGAGCCCGCCGTGGATCTGGCCCTCCACGACCATCGGATTGATGACCGTGCCGCAGTCGTCCACCGCCACGAACTTCCGCACCTTCCAGTCCCCCGTGCCCGGATCGATGTCGACCACGCAGATGTAGGTGCCGAACGGATAGGTCATGTTGGGCGGGTCGTAGTAGTCGACCGCCTCCAGCCCGGCCTCGAGCCCCTCGGGGACGTTCGTGTACGCCGCGAAGGCGATGTCCTGCATCGTCTTCGAGCGGTCCGGGGCGCCCTTCACGCGGAACGCGTAGTCCTTCCACTCGAGGTCCGCCTCGTCGACCTCGAGGAGGTGGGCGGCGATCTTCTGTGCCTTCGCCCGGACCTTCCGCGCGGCCACCGCGGTGGCCGCGCCGGCCACGGGCGTCGAGCGGCTGGCGTAGGTCCCGAGCCCGTAGGGCGCGGTGTCCGTGTCGCCGTGCTCGACCGTGATGTCGCCCACCGGGATCCCCAGCTCCTCGGCCAGGATCTGGGCGAAGGTGGTCTCGTGGCCCTGTCCCTGGGTCTGGACCCCGATGCGCGCCAGGACCTTCCCGGTCGGGTGGACCCGGACCTCGCACGAGTCGAACATCTCGATCCCCGCGATGTCGCACTGCTTGCCGGGTCCGGCGCCCACGATCTCGGTGAAGCTCGAGATCCCGACCCCCATGATCTCCCCGCGGGCCCGCTTCTCCTCCTGCTCCTTCAGGAGGTCGTCGTAGCCCACCATCTCGAGGGCCCGGTCCATGGCCCCGACGTAGTTGCCGCTGTCGTACGTCCAGCCGAGCGGCGTGTCGTACGGGAACTTGCCCGGGTCGATGAAGTTCCGCTTCCGGAGCTCGGCCGGATCCAATCCCATCTCGTCGGCCAGCACGTCCACCGTGCGCTCGATGAGGTAGGAGGCCTCGGTCACGCGGAAGGAGCACCGGTAGGCGATCCCTCCCGGCGCCTTGTTCGTGTACGCGCCGTCCACCTCCACGAACGCGTTCTCCAGGTCGTAGGAGCCCGAGCAGATGTTGTAGAAGCCCGCCGGGAACTTGGAGGGCTGGGCGGCGGCGTTGAAGGCGCCGTGGTCGCCCAGCGTCTTCACGCGGAGCGCCCGGATCTTCCCGTCCTTCGTGGCCGCGAGCTCGGCGTGCATGTGGTAGTCGCGCGCGAACCCCGTGCTCTGGAGGTTGCCCGAGCGCTCCTCGGTCCACTTCACCGGCCGCCCGAGCTTGAGCGACGCCACCGCCGAGACCACGTAGCCCGGATAGATCGGGACCTTGTTCCCGAAGCCTCCGCCCACGTCCGGCGAGATGATGCGGATCTTGTGCTCGGGCAGCCCGGCCACCAGAGCGAACAGCGTCCGGTGGGCGTGGGGCGCCTGGGAGGTCATGTAGATGGTCATCTTCTCGTTCACGGGGTCCCAGTCGGCCACGCAGGCGCAGCACTCGAGCGGCGCCGGGTGACAGCGCTGGTAGACCATGTCCTGGGAGACGACCACGTCGCACGCGTCGAAGATCGCGTCGGTGGCCTCGCGGTCGCCGGCCTCCCAGTGGAAGATGTGGTTCGACTTCTCGTCCCGGTCCTCACGCAGCACCGGCGCGTCGTCCCCGAGCGCCGCGTGCGGGTCGACGACCACCGGCAGCTCCACGTAGTCGACCCGGACGGCCGCCGCCCCGTCCGCCGCGGCGGCGCGGCTCTCGGCGACCACGGCGGCCACCTCCTGGCCCTGGAAGAGGACCTTCCCGGTCGCGAGCACCATCTGCTGGTCGTGCGAGAGCGTGGGCATCCACGCCAGGCCCGCCTCCTCGAGGTCCGCCCCCGTGATCACCGCGAGGACGCCCTCCACCTCCATCGCCTTCGAGATGTCGATGCTCCCGATGCGGGCGTGCGCGTAGGGAGAGCGCACGAGGGCCAGGTAGGTCATGCCCTTCAGCTTGATGTCGTCGACGTAGCGGCCCTTCCCCCGGACGAAGCGCGCGTCCTCCTTCCGGCGGACGGAGTGGCCGAGTCCCCCGATGTCCTGCGCCGTCGCCTGGCTCATGCCGCGCCTCCTCCCGCTTCCGCGCCGGCCGCGGCGCCCGTTCGGATCTGCTCCGCGGCGTGCCGGATGGACTTCACGATGTTCTGGTAGCCGGTGCACCGGCACAGGTTGCCGGAGATGGCCTTCCGGATGTCGGCCTCCGTGGGATCGGGGTTCCGGTCCAGGAGCGCCTTCCCGACCAGCATCATGCCCGGCGTGCAGAAGCCGCACTGGAGCCCGTGCTCCTCGTGGAAGCCCTGCTGGATCGGCTCGAGCCCGCCGCCGTCCACGCCCAGCCCCTCGACGGTCGTGAGGTCGTGGCCGTCGGCCTGGACGGCGAACATCGTGCACGACTTCATCGGAACGCCGTCCACGAGGACCGTGCAGGCGCCGCAGTTCGTCGTGTCGCAGCCGATGTGCGTCCCGGTCAGGTCGAGGTCGTCCCGGAGGAAGTGGACCAGGAGCGTCCTGGGCTCGACGCGGGCCTCGTGCTCGGCCCCGTTCACCGTCACCTTCACCGGCACCGTCTCCGCCATCTCAGGCCTCCCCCCTCGCCCGGGCCGCCGCGCGCCGCAGGGCGCGCTCGGTCAGCACCCGGACCATGTCCCTCTTGTACTCGACCGAGCCGCGGTTGTCGGCCGTGGGATTCGACGCCCCGGCGGCCGCCTTGGCGGCCCCGGCGATCGCCTCCTCGTCCGGCTCCGCGCCCACCAGGGCCTCCTCCGCCTCGGCCGCGCGAAGATTCGTCGCGCCGACCGCCGTGAGCGCGATCCCGGCGCTCTCGCACGTTCCGTCTCCGGCCAGCTCCAGGCGGGCCGCCACGGCCACCGTGGCGAAGTCTCCCACCTTCCGCTCCAGCTTCTCGTAGGCGCCGCCCGAGCGCTCGCCGGCGGGCGGGAGGCGGATCCCCGTGACGATCTCGCCCGGCGAGAGGCTGGTCATGAAGGTCGTCACGAACAGGTCGTCCATCGCGACCGTCCGCTCGCCGTCCGGGCCGTGGACCTCGAGCTCGGCCCGGCACGCCAGCATCACCGAGCCCCAGTCCCCGGCCGGATCGGCGTGGACCAGGGAGCCCGCCACCGTGCCGCGGTTGCGGACGATTGGGTCCGCGATCACCGAGGCCGCGTCGTGGAGGAGCGGATAGCGGACACGTACCGGGTCCGAGGCCTCCACGTCGGCGTGGCGGGTCATGGCCCCGATCCACAGCCCGCCCTCCTCCTCGACGATGCCGGCCAGTCCGTCCACGCGGCCCAGGTCCACGATCACGCCCGGCTCGGCCAGCCGGAAGCGCATCATCGGGATGAGGCTCTGGCCGCCGGCCAGGAGCTTGGCGTCCTCGTGGGAGGCCAGGAGGTCGAGGGCCTCCTCGAGGGAGGCGGGAGCGTGGTAGTCGAACGCCGCCGGAATCATCGCACGGCTCTCCCTTCCGTTCTCGTTGTGTGTGGGCACTTCAACGTGGGGCCCCGCCCTCCGTCCGGTCAACCGGTCGGACCGTCGGGGCGTTCCCTGCCCGCGGTGCCGCGCGCCGCCGGCCCCGGCCGCCGCGACCGGGCCGGATCCGGGGCCGGTTGACGTCGGGGGGGGCGCCGGCCGAGGTTTCTCGCGTCGCCCCCGAGACTCGGACCCGGAGACGCACCGCATGGCCATCACGATCCAGAAGACCTTCGACGTGGAGCAGCCGCCCGAAGATGTGTGGGCCTTCCTGGTCGACCCCGAGCGCGTGGTGGACTGCCTGCCGGGAGCGAAGCTCCTCGAGGAGGTCGACGAGCGGACCTACCGGGGCGAGATGGGGATGAAGCTGGGTCCCATCGGGGTGACCTTCACCGGCACCATCCGCTTCGACCGCCTGGACGAGGAGGCCCTCGAGGTCGAGATGTCCGGCGAGGGCAAGGACGAGAAGGGCTCGGGCAGCGTGAAGATGCACATGGAGAGCCGGCTCGAGCCCCTGGACGACGGCGGGACGCGGGTGAGCGTCGCACAGTCGATCAACCTCTCCGGCCGCCTGGCCTCCTTCGGCCGCGGCGGCATCGTGCAGAACGTGGCCGACTTCATGTTCGGCCGCTTCACGAGCTGCGTGACGAAGAAGCTGGCGGAGGGGTAGGAGCGAGCCCCGAGCCCCGGGGGCGCCCCCCCGCGCCCGCGTCGGCCCACGGTCGGGCCTCGCGCCCGGCTCCCCTCACCTCCCCTTCATCTCGAACAGCTCCACGGGGTTCCCCGACGGATCCTCGACGATGACCTGGCGGGCGCCGATGCCGGTGATCACGTCGCTCCGGAAGGTGACGCCCGCGCCGCGCAGCGCCCCGACCCGGGCGTCCAGGTCCTCCACCTGGACCTGGATGCGGTTCCACCCGCCCGGCTCCGGCCGTCGGCCGTCGGACATGGCCCGCGCCCCGCCCCCCGAGCCGCCGGGGTCGCTCAGCATGAGGCGGAAGCCGTCCCGCGACAGGATCGCGAAGGAGGGGTCGGGGTGCATGACGACCGTGAAGCCCAGGCGCTCCGTGTAGAACGCGATGGCCGCGTCCACGTCGTCGACGATGTAGCGGACGCCGATCCCGGTCATCTCCGCTCCTCAGACCGCCTTCGCCGCCCGGATCTCCTCGGTGAGCTTCGGGAGCACCTCGAACAGGTCCCCGACGATGCCGTAGTCGGCCACGTCGAAGATGGGCGCCTCCGGGTCCCTGTTCACGGCCACGATGACCTTGGCCGTGCGCATGCCGGCCAGGTGCTGGATCGCCCCGCTGATCCCGATGGCGAAATAGAGCTCGGGAGTGACCACCTTGCCCGTCTGTCCGACCTGCTCCTCGTGGGGGCGCCATCCGGCGTCCACCACCGCCCGGCTCGCGCCGAGCGCCACTCCGTCTCCGAGGGCATCCTTGAGGTCCTCGAGGAGGTGCCAGTTCTCCGGGTCGCCCATGCCGCGGCCGCCCGACACCACGATCCTGGCCTCGGCGACGTCGAGCTCGCCCTGCCCCCCGGACTCGACCGGATGGACCCGGGTCCGCGCCGGCTCGGCCGAGACGTCCAGAGGCTCGACCGCCCCGTCGCCCTCGCGCTCCTCGGGCAGGAAGACGTTGGGCCGGATCGAGATCAGCGCGGGAGCCCCCGAGAAGGCCAGCTTCGCCAGCGCCTTCCCGGCGTACTGGGGCCGGACGACCACGGGCCGGTCGTCCTCGACCGAGATCTCGGTGACATCGCTGGCGAGCGGCCGGTCCAGGCGGGCCGCCGCCCGAGGCGCCAGGTCCTTGCCGCGGGCCGAGGCGGCCAGGAGGATCGCGCGGTACTCGTTGGCGCCCTCCAGCTCCTCGATGGCCCGGAGGGCGGCGTCCGGCGCGTACGCTCCGAAGGCCTCGTCCTGCGCCACGAAGATCCGGTCGGCGCCGAACGCGGCGAGATGTCCGGCCTCTTCCCCGATCCCGGGCGGACCCAGGACCAGCGCATCCACGCCGCCGCCCAGCCGCCCGGCCAGCGACCGGGCGGCCGTCACCACCTCGCGCGACACGCCCCTCAGGGCGCCGCCTCTCGTCTCCGTGACCGCGAGCACGCCCCCCATCACAGCACCTTCGCTTCCTCCCGGAGCCTGCGCACGAGCTCGGGGACCGCGTCGGCCCCCTCGCCCACGATCTCGCCGGCCTCGGCCTCGGGAGGCTCGGAGAGCGACAGGAGCTCGATGTCGCTCCCGGACAGGTCCGCCTCCTTCTCCTCGAGCGGCTTCTTCTTGGCCGCCATGATGCCCTTGAGGCTGGCGTAGCGAGGCTCGTTGAGGCCCTTCTGGGCCGCCACCACTCCGGGCAGGTCGAACTCGACCGTCTCGTGCCCGCCCTCCACCTCGCGCACGGCCCTGACGTGGCCGCCCTCCACATCCAGCTCCACCACGACCGTGGCGCACGGGAGCCCCAGGATCTCGGCCACCATGGCCGGGACCTGCATGTTGTCGTCGTCGACCGCCTGCTTCCCGAACAGGAGGAGGTCGAAGTCGCGGCCCTCGATCTCGGCCGCCAGCGCCCGCGCGGTCGCGAGCCCATCGTGGGAGGGCTCGCCCTCGAGGAGGACCGCGTCGTCCGCACCCATGGCGAGCGCGGTGCGCAGGGTCTCGGTCGCCGCCGGGGGACCCAGGCTGAGGGCGGTCACCGAGCCCTCGCCCGCCGCCTCCTTGAGACGGATGGCCTCCTCCAGCGCGAACTCGTCGTAGGGGTTGAGGACGTACTTGACGCCGGAGGGATCTATGGAGGCCCCGTCCGACCCGATCCGCACGCGCGTCTCCGTGTCGGGGACGCGCTTTATGCACACGATGGACTTCACGTTCGCGTCCTTCATGGTGATGGTGGATCCTGCCCGCCGGCGGCTCGGGTGCGATCCCGGGATCCGCGTGGCGCGACCGGCGTGGACGGCCGGCCGGGGCCGGCCGCGGCCCGAACGTAGGGAGTCTGCAAGAAGGCGTCCAGCGAAGGAGGGCGCGGTGCCGCGGCCGGGCCGACCCGCGCGGCGGCTCCGCCGGGGGCGCTCAGCGCTCCTGGATGCGCTCCACCTCGTCCGATGAGAGTCCGTACAGGCGGCAGGCGACCAGGTCGATGAGCTCGTCCGTGAGGGTCTCCTGGCGGCGGTGCTGGAGCCGCCCGGCCTGCGTCTCCGGACGCTCGGAGCGCAGGTCGACCAGGCGCGCCGCCAGCCACAGGAGGAAGTCGTGGGCCACGTCGCGGTGCTCCCGGTCCCGGTCGGGCTCCTGGTTCGGATTGCGGGGGAGGAGCGCGTCGATGAAAGCCAGGAGGCCGGGGAAGACCATCTCCGTGAGCTCGCCCTCGCCCACGGACTCCTCGCCCGTCTGCTCCTCCCAGCCGAGCTCGGTCCAGTACAGGTCGCAGGCATCCTCGAACAGGTGGGTGCGCGAGGACGGCTTGGTGGGGCGAAGGACCACGTCCACCGGCGCCAGGTCCCGGTCCACCGACCGACGCAGGCCGCGCAGCCTCTCCTCGATGAGGGTCCGGGCCGCCACGGCCCGTTCTCCGCTCGGGAGGTGGTAGTCCCCTCCGGTGGGGGGGCTGGAGGCTTCCTCTGTCACGGTCGCTCGCCTGGTCGGAGGGAGGTCGCGCGCCGGACCGCGGGCTGCTCGGGTGGACCGGCCCGGGGCGGGACGGTGCCGTCGGCCCGGCGGCTCCCGGGGGCCGGCCTCTCGCCGGCAACGTGAAGATGCGATCGGTGCGGCGCCCGTACAAGAGTGGCGGCGGCCGAGGCTCGCGACTCTCGGGTCGCCGGCGTCAGGGCCGCTCCGCCGCCATCCGGCGCAGGAAGTCCAGGTTCCGGCGATCCGACGCCGCCGGGTCGTCTTCCTTGGGCGTCTCGAGCACGCGCGGCACGCGAGAGAGACGCTCGTCGCGCATGAGGCGTGCGAAGCCCCGCTCCCCGATCGCGCCCTCGCCCAGATGGGCGTGCCGGTCCACCCGGCTCCCGAGCTCGGCCCGCGAGTCGTTGACGTGGATGAGACCGAGCCGATCGAGGCCCACGGCCCGGTCGAACGCCTCGATCACCGCATCGTAGTCGTCGCTCAGGTCGTAGCCGGCGGCGAAGACGTGGGCCGTGTCCAGGCACACGCCCACCCGGTCGCGCTCCGGGGAAGGCACGGCGTCGAGGAGGGCCGCCAGCTCCTCGAACCGCCAGCCGAGCGCGGTGCCGGAGCCGGCCGTGGTCTCCACCAGCACCGTCGTCGCTCCCGGATTCTCGGCCAGGGCCTCCCCCAGCGCCCGTGCGTTCTGCCGCAGCGCCTCCTCCCGGTCCCCGCCCGTGGCGTTCCCGGGATGCGTGACCAGGTGGTCCAGCCCCAGCCGGACGCAGCGACCCAGCTCGGCCCCGAAGGCGGCCCGGGACTTCCGGACGAGGTCCTCCCGGTGCGAGGCCAGGTTGATGAGGTAGCTGTCGTGGGCGGCGGTCGCCTCGATCGGCGAGCCGGCCAGGGCCTCACGAAAGAGCCGGACGTCCTCGTCGTCCAGCTCGGGCTCGGCCCAGCGCTGCGGCTGGCCCGTGAAGATCTGGAGCGCGGTCGCGTCGATCTCGGCCGCACGCTCCACGGCCCTGTGGAGCCCGCCCGCGATCGAGACGTGCGCGCCCATCGGGGGAAGGCTCCCGATCTCCGCGCGGACATCCGCGGGTGCCCCCTCGCTCCCCGCCCTCGCTTCCACTCCCGCCGCCTCCCCGTCCGATCCGGTCACGGATCCTCCGCCGTCTATCGCCGCCCCGCTCCCGCCGGTCCCGCCGCTGGACGCGGGATCCGGCGTCCGGGAAACTTGGGGAGCCCCGGGTCCCGTAGTAAGGGGTGCGCGGGGCCGCAGGGGTGGTCCGGCACCTGCAGGCGTGGGGGCCGGGAGAGGCCTCCACTCAACACGGGAGCGCGACGGAGTGTTCTTGGTAGCGCGGCGGGGATGAGCGACGTGGGCGACCCGGCTCCGGCGGAGCGCGGACCCGCGGGCGAGCGTCCCGCCTCCGGTGCACACTCCGACCGCGAGACCGAGCGTGCCGACGAACCGGGACTGGTCCGGAGGATCCAGGAGGGTGACGAGGCCGCGTTCGCGGTCCTGGTGGACAGGTACGTGGACCGCGCCCACGCCGTGGCCCTGGGGATCCTGGGGAACCGCCACGATGCCGAAGATGCGGTGCAGGACGCCTTCATCCGGGCGCTCGGGCGGATCGATCACCTCTCGCCCGGGAGCCCGTTCGGACCCTGGTTCTACCGGGTCCTCCGGAGCACGGCGCTCAACCTCCGGAGGCACGAGGGTCTGCGAGCCCACGATCCCATACCGATCGGCGCGGCGGGATCCGCGGATCCGGAGAGCGAGACGCTGCACAGGCTGGACCGGGAGACGCTCCTGGAGGCGCTGGCGCGACTCCCCGAGATGCAGAGGACGGCGGTGACGCTGTACGACCTGGAAGGCTACAGCCACAACGAGATCGCGGAGATCCTGGACATCGCGCCCGGGACGTCGCGCGCCCACGTGCACCACGGGCGAAAGACGCTCCGGGGGATCCTGGAGCGAGGGGAGGACGGGGAATCATGAGCATCGACGACCGCCCACGGGACGACGGCTGGCCCGGCTGGCTCGCGACGCTGAGGCCCGACGAGGTCGCCCGCGCCCGGATGCGGCGCGCCATCCTCGTGGCGGCCGCACCCCTCCTGGCCGCGCGCCGCCCGGCCTCCTGGTGGGACGTGGCGGCCGGCTGGTCCGGGCTGGCCGCACCGATCGCCGCGGCGATCGCCCTCCTGTTCGCGTGGCTGGCCTACGACGCGAGCCCGCCCCGGCCCGGGCCCGAGACGTTCGAGATGGAGGCGCTCGTCCAGCCGTCGCTTCAGGCCGCGCCCCCGGCGCTCCTCCTGGACCAGAGCGAGCCGAGCCGGGACGGCGTGCTCGAAGCCACGCTGCGGCGCGAGGGGCCCTGACCGTGCTGGGGGGATCGCGCATCCGCGTCGGCATCGTGCTCGGGCTCACCTTCGCGGCCGGCCTGGCCGGCGGGGTGGCCCTCGACCGCCGGGTCCTCGACCGACCGCAGGCGTCCGGGCGGAGGTCCGACCGGGACCGGGGGCCCGTCATCGAGCGCTTCGCATCGGAGCTGGGCCTCACGCAGGACCAGCGGACCCGGATCGAGACGATCCTGGACCACTACCGGACGCACATGAAGGCCATCTGGCAGGACGTCCACCCTCGCTACAGCGCCATCGTGGACTCGGCCAAGACCGAGATCGAGGCCGTCCTGACCCCCGATCAGGTCGAGCAGTACCGTTCGCTCCTCCACCAGGAATACCGTGGCCGGGAGGACCGAGACGCCCGGGAGAGCTCGACCCCGCCCGTGCACCCGAAGACCGGCGGCTCGGCCACCGCGCGCGACTCGTCGCCCTGACCGCTCGCAGACCGCTCACACTCGCACCGATAGGTCGAGAAGGAGACCCCATGACGATGGCTTTCGCGTCGGCCCGGCGGACGTGCGCCGCCCTCTTCGCCCTCCTCCTCCTCCTGGGAGTCGGCGGCTTCGGCCCCCGCGGCGCCCGGGCCCAGGGGATGAGCCCGGACACGACCCTCCAGCCGGCCGGTCCGGCGGCGCGCCAGCTCTCGCTGGACGAGGCGCTCGAGATCGCCATGCGCAACAACCCGTCGCTCCGGCGGTCGAGGGCCGACCTGGACGTGGCGCGCTACCAGCGGCTGGCGGCCTACGGGAACTTCCTCCCGAGCCTGAACGCCGGCTACAGCTACTCCAACTCCAGCGTGGCCCGGCTCGACCCCACCCAGCAGTCGATCACGCGCACGAGCTACAGCTTCCAGCTCTCGGGCAGCTACGACCTGTTCACGGGGCTGAGGCGCTTCAGCCAGATGAGGAGCTCCAACCTCGACGTCCGGGCCCAGCAGGCCAGCTACCGCCAGGCGCGCTACCAGACGCTCCTGGACGTGAAGACGGCCTTCTACAACGCCGTGGCCAACCGGGACCTGGTCTCGGTCGAGGCGGCACGGGTCAAGCGCCAGCAGGACCAGGTCGACTTCGTGCGCCAGCAGCTCCAGCTGGGCCGGGCCACCCGCTCGGACCTGCTCTCCTCCCAGGTGGATCTCAACAACGCCAAGCTCGCGCTCCTGAATGCCAGGAACAGCGCGCGCTCGTCGACCTTCGCCCTGGCCCAGGCGATCGGGGTAGACGGGCCGGTCGCGCCGGCGGCGGGCGCCACCCTCGAGGTCGACACCCTGAGCTACGACCGCGACCAGATCCAGTCCCTGGCCATGAGCCGGGCCCCGAGCGTGCAGAGCGCCCGGGCCTCCTCCTCGGCGGCCAGCGCCCAGGTGGACGCGGCCAAGTCCTCCTACCTGCCCACGCTCTCGCTCTCGGGCGGCTACTCGTGGCAGGCGCAGGACTTCCCGCCCGGCAACCGGAGCTGGTCGATCCGCCTGAGCGGCTCGATCCCCCTGTTCAACGGCTTCCAGAGGGAGAGCCAGCTCTTCCAGGCCCGGGCCCAGGCCGACGCGGCGCAGGCGCAGGAGCGCTCGGCCGAGCTCTCCCTCCGCAAGAACGTGGACGACGCGTACAACCAGGTGCAGACGGCGATCGTCGGCGCCGACCTGGCCCAGACCAGCGTCGAGCTCAGCCAGGAGAACCTGCGGGTGACCCAGGAGCGCTACCGGCTGGGGCTCTCCACCATCCTCGACCTCCAGTCCGCCCAGATCAACCTGAACCAGGCGCAGGTGGACCTGGTGCAGCGCCGCTTCGACTACCAGATCGGCCTCGCACAGCTCGAGGCCCTCCTCGGAGGCGCCCTCCCCGGAACGACTCCGCTTCCCGACGGCAACGTCACGGCCGGCTCGGGTGTTGATGTGGGCGAAGGACCGAACTGACCGGCCGGACCGAACGGACGGCTCGGAACGGACCCGACGAAGGGACGGGGGGCGCCGCTCCCCGTCCCGCCACGACACCGACATCGGACCGGGACCCCCCGGGAGACTCTATGATCAGAAGATTCTTCGGCGGTACGGCTCTCGTCGGACTCGTGGCTCTTGTCGCGGCCTGTGGCCAGAGCAAGGCCAGTGAGACCGCGACCGACTTCCAGACGGCCACGGTGCAGAAGCAGGACATCGTCTCGAGCGTGGAGGCCACGGGCACCATCGAGCCCATCCTGACGATCGACATCAAGTCGCAGGCGTCGGGCGAGGTCCTCCAGATGCCGGTGGACATCGCGGACACGGTGAGCAAGGGGCAGCTCCTGGCCAGGATCGATCCGCGCAACGTCCAGAACGCCTACGACCAGGCCAGGGCGAACCTCGACGTGGCGCAGGCGCAGGCCAAGATCGCGGCGGACCGGCTCGAGCGTTCCCAGGCCCTCGCCGACTCGGGCGCGATCACGAAGGACGAGCTGCAGACGGCGATCCTCAACGACGCGACCGCCAAGGCCGATCTGGTCAAGGCGCAGACGAACCTCGAGCTGGCCACCAAGCAGGTCAACGACGCGACCGTCCGGGCGCCGATGTCGGGGACGATCATCACCAAGGACGTCGAGCCGGGCACGATCATCACCTCCACCAACATGGTGACGGGCGGGACCACCCTCCTGCAGATGGCCGACCTCTCCACGGTCCAGGTACGGACCCTGGTCGACGAGATCGACATCGGCCGCGTGAAGCCCGGCCTCCCGGCGGAGATCACGGTGGAGGCCTACCCGGAACGCGCGTTCCACGGGACGGTGCTCAAGGTCGAGCCCCAGGCCGTCGTACAGCAGAACGTCACGCAGTTCGCGGTCCTCACCCGGATCGACAACGAGGACAATCTCCTCATGCCGGGGATGAACGCCGACGTCACGATCGTGATCGGACGCCGCGACAGCGTGCTCGCTCTCCCCAACGCCGGGATCAAGACTCCCGACGAGGCGCGCCAGCTCGTGGACGCGCTCGGGATGGACCCTTCCGTCCTCCACGCCTCCGTGCCCGCGGAGGGCTCCGGGGCGAGCGCGGCGGCGGCCGGCGACTCCTCCGTCCGTGCGGCCCCGGGCGGCCAGGCGGCAGCGGGCCAGCAGTCCGCGGACGACGACGGCCTCCCGTCGCCCGAGAAGATCCGGAGCATGTCGCCGGACGAGCGACGGAAGCTCTTCCAGTCGCTGACCGCGGACCAGAGGCGGAAGCTCGTGGAGCGCATCCGGCGGATGCGCGAGCAGCAGCAGAAGACGCAGTCGAACCCGTCGACGCCCAAGGACGCCTTCGTGTTCGTCCAGAACGCCCAGGGGCGCATCACCCTGGAGCCGATCCGCATCGGCCTGAGCAGCCTGGACTACACCCAGATCCTGGCCGGCCTGAACGAGGGAGACCAGGTCCTCGAGGTCCCGCTCTCCCTGGTGCAGCAGCAGCAGCTCCTGCAGCGATTCCGGCAGCGCAGCGCCGTTCCGGGCGTGAACCGCAACAACTGAGGGGCTGGCGGAGGACGCGATGCTGATCTGGGAGATCGTCCGCGTGGCGATAGACGCCATCCGGAGCAACAAGCTCCGCTCTTTCCTGACGATGCTGGGCATCATCATCGGGATCGCGGCGGTGATCACGATGGTGGCGCTCGGACAGGGCGCGCAGCGGGCGGTGGAGGAGCAGATCGCCAGCCTGGGAGCCAACGTCCTCACGATCCGTCCGGGCCAGGGCTGGTTTCACGGCGTCCGCTCGGGGAACGCCCGCCTCACGCTGGACGACGCACAGATCCTCGGGCGCCAGGGACCCGAGGGTCTCGACGTGGCCCCCAACATGGACAACAGCTCCCAGGTCCAGTTCCAGCGCACGAACGCCAACATGCGGATCGTGGGCACGACGGCGGCCTTCCCGGACATCAACAACTTCACGATGGACCTGGGTCGGTTCTTCGACGACAAGGAGAACGAGGGTCGCCGGCGCGTGGTCGTGCTGGGCGGCGCGGTGCCGGACGTGCTCAACAGCACGGCTTCCCAGCTCCTGGGCCGGCAGATCTCGATCGCCAACGTTCCGTTCCAGGTCGTCGGGATCCTGAAGGCCAAGGGCGGCGGGGGCTTCTTCAACCAGGACGAGCAGCTCTTCATTCCGATCAACACGGCGCGGTTCAGGGTCATGGGCACGGAGCGGATCGACCAGATCGACGTCCGGGTCCCCGAGACCATGCCCCAGTCGGTGGCCATGATGAACCTGGAGGAGCTCCTCCGACGAGCCCACAAGCTGCGGCCCGGGCAGGAGAACGACTTCTGGATCTCCGACCGGGCCGAGCTCCTCGGCACGCGGCAGGAGACGACGCAGACCTTCACCTACCTGCTGGCGGGGATCGCGCTGGTGAGCCTCATCGTCGGCGGGATCGGGATCATGAACATCATGCTCGTCTCGGTCACGGAGCGGACCCGGGAGATCGGGCTGCGGAAGGCGCTGGGCGCCACGAAGAAGGCCGTCCTCACGCAGTTCCTCCTCGAGGCGCTCGTGCTGTGCCTGGCGGGCGGCGTCGTGGGGATCCTCCTCGGGGGCGGCGGCGCCATGGTTCTGGCGTCTGCGGCCAACTGGAACGTGGAGGTCTCGCCCGGAGCCATCTTCCTGGCCGTCGCCTTCTCGCTGACCATCGGTCTGTTCTTCGGGCTGTGGCCCGCCCGCCGCGCCGCCCGGCTCGAGCCGATCGAGGCTTTGCGGCACGAGTAGCCGCGGGCCCGCTCCGCGTCGCCGGACGCGCCCCTGCATCCTCCTGCGCTGGAAGCCGGGCACGTCCGGCTCTATCTTTGTCGATCGTGCCTAACCGATTCCCCGAACCCCGACCGCGATGAGCCTTTCAGCCTTCGACACGCTCCCGGACCAGGCGCGGATGTGGTGCTTCGCCGCCGACCGCTATCTCGATCCGACCGAGACCGCGCGCCTGCTGGACGCCATGGAGGCCTTCCTCGACGGGTGGACCGCCCACGGCGCCGACCTGTCCGTAAGCCTCGGCTGGCGCTACGACCGGTTCCTGCTCGTGGCCGTCGACGAGAGCGCGGCGGGCGCGTCCGGGTGCTCGATCGACGCCCTCACCCGACGCCTGGGCGAGCTGGAGTCGGAGCTGGGGGTCCGCCTGCGGGACGCCTCTCCCGTGTGGTTCCGGGACCCGGAGGACGCGGACCGGGTGGCGTGCGCCTCGCGGAAGGAGTTCCGCGACATGGCCGGGAACGGCCGCGTGGACGGCTCCACGACGGTCTTCGACCTGACCGTGGAGCGGGTCGGGGAGCTTCGCCGCGGCAGATGGGAGCTGCCGGCCCGCGAAGCCTGGCACGCCGCGCTCCTCCCGGTCCGCGCTCGGGACTCCGCCGCGCGGGCCGGCGGACGCGCGGGCCCGGCCAGCTAGGAACGCGACCGATCGGGCAGCGAGAGGAGGCCGATCCGCGGCTCGCCGTCGCCCTGTCGGGAGGCGGTGCCCGCGCCGCCTACCAGGTCGGGGTCCTCCGCTACGTCGGACGGCGCTATCCCGACCGCCACATGCCCATCATCACCGGCGTCTCCGCCGGAGCGATCAACGCCCTCTATCTGGCCGCCCACCGGGGCGCGCTGGGCGAGTCGACCGCCGGGATGGAGGGCCAGTGGAGGAGCCTGACCACACCCCGGGTCTTCCGCTCGGACCCCTGGACCCTGCTGACGACGGCGATCCGCTGGGGCTACACGCTAGCCTCGGGCGGGACGCGCCTGGGGCCCAGGGCCCGAAGCCTCGTGAACACGGACCCGCTGCGGCAGTTCCTGCGCCACTGCGTGGACGCCACCGGCATCGACGAGAACATCCGCGACGGGAACCTCAGGGCGGCGGCGGTCTCGGCGACCTCCTTCCAGACGGGCCAGACGGTCACGTTCGTGCAGGCGGGCCCCTCGGTCCAGATGTGGGAGCGGCCGCACCGGCGCGCGGTGCGGGACCGCCTCACCGTCGCCCACGCTATGGCCTCCTCGGCCCTCCCCCTCCTCTTCCCCGCCGAGAAGCTGGACGGGCACTACTACGGGGACGGGAGCCTCCGGCAGTCGGCGCCCCTGGCGCCGGCCGTCCACCTTGGCGCCGACCGCATCCTCGCGGTCTCCGCGCGTTACGAGCGCAGCGCCGACGAGGCGCGCAGGCCCGTGATCGAAGGCTACCCGCCGCCGGCCCAGGTCGTCGGCCTCCTGTTCAACTCGATCTTCCTGGACACGCTGGACGTGGACACCGTCCGGCTCGAGCGCATCAACTCGCTCCTGGAGCGGTGCGGCGACGGAGGCGATCCCGCCGGACAGTTCCGGCGCGTGCAGCTCCTCCTCCTGCGCCCGTCCCGGGACCTGGGCGAGCTGGCCTCCGAGTACGCGGGCCAGCTCCCGCGCACGATCCGCTACCTGGTGGGAGGGCTCGGGAGCCGGGAGGGCCGCACCTCGGACTTCGTGAGCTACGTCCTGTTCGAGGAGAGCTACCTGGGCCGGCTCATCGAGCTCGGGCAGAAGGACGCGGCCGCGCAGTGGGACAGGATCGAGGAGTTCCTGGGCTGGGGCGAGCCCGCGCCCGAGGACGTGGCGCCGGTCCTCGCGACGGGGCCGGACGGGCGAGAGGCCGGCGGCCGGCTCACCTCCTGACCCACGGGCTCGGAGCCGTCGGAGGCATCCGGAGGGCGTTGTTGAAGGCGTTGAAGTACGTGAACAGCCCCACCACGAGCGCGATCTCGACCACCTCCCCCTCGTCGAAGTGATCCCGCAGGCGGGCGAACGTCTCGTCCGGCACCGCCCTCGAGTCACGCACCATCGCGTCGGCGAACGCCAGGGCGGCGGCCTCCGCGGGCCCGTACAGCGCGGGATCGATCGTCTCCTCCTGCAGGTCGAGGAGCTTCTCCTCGCCCACGTCCAGCGCAGCTGCCAGCTGCGTGTGGGAGGCGAGTCAGTAGTCGCACCCGTGGAGCGCCGAGACCCGGATCGAGAGCATCTCCTTGAGCGCCGGAGGCACGGTGCCCTCGCGCATCACGGCGCCGAAGTGCCGGACCAGGGTGGTGAAGTGCTCCGGTCGGCGCGCCACCACGCGGAACATGTTGGGGACGTTCCCCCTCTCCTCGCGCACGCGGTCGAAGATGCGCTGGATGGCGGCGGTGTTGTCCCGCTCCGGCAGCCTCGGGATCCTCGGCTCTCCCACGAGATCCTCCCTCCTCGAACGGCCCTCTCCGGCTCCGCGCACCGGAGCCGCCTTTCCTGTATGTTACCCGTTCGCCGGCCGCTCCGCGGGGCCCGGGTCGGGACCGATTCCCGCCGCGGGCGCGGCGCGGGTCGCCCGGCGGCCCGGACGATCTCCCCGAGACGGACCCACGGAGGACGATGACGCGCATACTGCATACGGCGGACCTCCACCTGGCCGCCGGACATCCCGAGCGCCGGAACGCGCTCGAGGCCGTGCTCTCGGTCGCCCGGGACAGGGACGTCGACGCGCTCCTCGTGGCCGGCGACCTCCTGGACCGGGGCGCCGACCACGCGGCGCTGCGTCGGGACGTCCGCTCGGCGTTCGAGGCGTTCGACCGGGCGGTATACATCCTCCCCGGGAACCACGACCGCGACGCCTACCGGCCGGGCCAGGATTGGGGCCCCCGCACCCACCTCCTCCTGGGGGACCCGCTGGCCGAGGTGCACCTGGGGGACGTGCGGCTGGTCGGGGTCCCCTTCCCCGCCGAGCAGATCAGCTTCGGGAGGGTCCGCCGGGAGGTGGCCGAGCGCCTGGAGGGCGGGACGCCCGCCGTGCTCGCCCTGCACGGGACCCTCATCGACTCCGCCGCGCCGCACATCCTGGACGACAGCCGGGCGGACGAGGCGGGCCCCTACTTCCCGATCCGGACCGCCGAGCTCCGCGGGCTCGGGGCCGCCTACGTGGCGCTCGGACACTACCACCAGCACGCCGTGCGCGAGCTCGGCGAGGCCGCCGCGGCCTACGCGGGCTCGCCCTCTCCGGTCGGCTCGCACGCCTGGGGCCCGCGGCGCGCCGTGCTCGTGGAGGTGGGGCCGGACGGCGCCCGCCTGGAGGCCGTGCGCCTGCCGGTGCCCTACCGCGCCCGGCTCGAGCGCTGGCTCACGCCCTTCGAGGAGGAGGAAGCCCTGGACGCGCTCGAGCGGGACCTGGAGGAGGCCGCCGACCCCGGGTGCTCCATGCGCGTCCGCCTGGACGGGATCCTGGCCGGAATGAGCGAGATGGCCCTCCGCGAGCGTGCCGAAGCGCTGGCCGGGCGGCTCGCGCCCTCCTTCGGCGAGCTCGCGTTCGACCTGGACAGCGTGGGCCTCGACCCGGCCCGGGCGGACCTCTTCCGAGACTTCCGGCGTCGCCTGGACGAGCGGCTGGAGCGGGAGCGCGCCGACGGCGAGGGGCTCGGCCCCGAGGTCGGCCGGCGCGCGCTCGAGCTCGCCGCGCGCGCGCTCAAGGCGTAGCGGCCGTGCGGATCCTGCGCGTCAGGGTGCCGGACTTCGGCCCGCTCGCGGGCCTCGACCTCGAGGCGTCCCCGGGGCTCACCGTGGTGTGGGGCCCGAACGAGGCCGGGAAGACCACGCTCCTGGACTTCCTGGTCGGACAGCTCTTCCGCTGGGAGAAGAGGACCGGGACGCGGCTGGAGACGGTGCTCCCGGGCCTGGACCGGTTCGGGGACCCGTCCGACGCCGGCGGTCGGATCGAGGTGCGTCTGGGCGGGGACGTCCTCGAGTACCCGGGCTCCCCCTCCCTCCTGCACCTCCTCGACCTGGACCACGCCGCCCTGGCCGGCCTCTTCTGCGTCCGCTCCGGGGAGCTCGAGCTCCCGGGACCCGACCGGGGCGAGTTCTGGGCCGAGCTCAAGAAGCTCCTGGCCGGGCTCCCCAGGGGCGTCGACACGCTGCGGGAGGCGGTCCACGAGGAGGCGAAGCTGACGCCGGGCGGCGAGCCGAGCGACCGGGGCAGCCCCGGTCCCCGCACCCGCCACCGGGAGCTCCTGGAGCGGATCGGGCGCCTGGAGGAGCTGGAGGCCCGCCTGGACGAAGCGGCCGCCGCCGAGGCCCGCATCGCCCGCCTGGACGAGCGCCGGGAGGGGCTGGACCGGGCGCGGCGCGCCCGCATCGCGTCGCTGGCCGGGGAGCGCGAGGCGCTCCGGACCCGCCTGTCGGGCCTCCCCGACCTCCCGCGGGAGGCCCTGCGCGAGTGGCGCGAGCTGGAGTCGGAGCGCGATGGAGAGCTCGTCCGCCGCGAGGAGCGCGCCGGCAAGGCCCGGGCGGAGGCCGAGGCCGAGGCGGAGCGGCGCGCGGAGGAGAAGAAGGCGGCCTCCGGCGAGGGCTCGTCGCTGCGCGGGAAGCTGGCCGCGGCGGGCGAGGCCGATCTCGGCCGGCGGGCGGCGCGCCTGGACGCGGAGTTGGAGACGACCGTGAGCGAGCCGTCGACGACCTCGACCCGGATCTACCAGGCCCTCGTGGGCCTCCTCCTGGTGCTCCTGGCCGTTGCGCTCTTCCTGCCCTCCCGCCTCCTCACCCCGATCGCGCTTCCGTTCCTGGTCGGCTTCGTGGCCCTGGCCATCGTGGTGTTCGTGTGGCGCCGACGCCGGAAGAAGGGCGAGGCCGACCGCGAGCGCAGGGCCGACCGCGTCCGCGCCCTCCTCGACGACGCCGCCCGCGCGGGGCTCGAGGTCGACGCGGTCGACGAGATCCCCGAGCGCCTCCGGTCCCTCGAGGTCGAGGCCGCCCGCCGGGAGAGCGAGGCCGCGGCCGCGGCCGAGCGCGCCTCGGAGGCCCGGGAGCGGGCCGCCGAGGCGCGGCGCGAGGCGGAGGCGGCGGCCGGACGGCGCCGGGCCATCGAGGACAGGCTCGGGAAGCTGGGCGAGGAGCTCGGGGCCGCGAGCCTGGAGGAGGCCGAGGCCCGGGACGACGCCCGCCGGGAGGTGGCCGGCCGGCTGGAGGTGGTCGAACGCTCGCTGGCCGAGCTGGCCGGCCCGGACCCGGAGAGCTGGGAGGCCGAGCCCCCCGGGGACGGGGAGGACCTCCCCGAGTGGGACCCCGCCGCGCGGGCCCACGTCGAGCGGGAAACGGACCGGGCGCGCGCCGCCTACCGGGAGCTCCGGGACGCGTTCGTGCAGGCGGGCCTCCAGACGCCCGAGGACGTCCTCACCGAGCTCCGGGCAGCGCGGCGCGAGGTGGGGGACCTCGAGCTCGACTGGCGGGCGGGAACGCTTGCGGGAGAGGTCTTCGCCACCATGAACGAGGTGCTGGAGCGACGGCTGGCCGACGCCCTCGGCCGGAGCGATCCGCTCTCGCCCGGGAGCCTCCTGGAGCGGATCACGGGCCGGTACCGGGCCCTGTCCCGGGACCAGCAGGGGGAGCTGGTGCTCGAGGACCGCGAGGGCCGGACCCTGCCCGTCGGCGCGGTGAGCCGGGGGACCCGCGACCAGGTCCACCTGGTCCTCCGCGCCGGACTCGCGCGCTCGGCCCTCGAGGCCGCCGGCAGCGACGAGCCCGGGTTCCTCCTCCTGGACGACGCCTTCCTCACGGCCGACTGGGCCCGGCGGGAGCGGCTGGTGGCGGCCGCCGCCGACCTGGCGGAGGCGGGCTGGCAGGTCCTCTACCTCACCTGCGACGACCACCTGCGGGACCTGTTCGTGGAGGCCGGAGCGGCGCTCCACGAGCTCTAGGGCTCCGCGGTCCCCTCGCCGCCTCCCCCGAAGATCCGGCGCTTCGCGTCGCGGTACCGGGCCTTCGTCCACAGCAGCCCGTCGTCGACGATCTCGTAGAACACCGGCACCACGAGCAGGGTGAGGGCGGTCGAGGTGAACATGCCCGCGACGACAGCCACGCCCAGCGGCCGGCGGGACTCGGCGCCGGCGCCCAGCGCGACGGCGATCGGCAGGACGCCGAAGATGATGGCCACCGAGGTCATGAGGATGGGCCTGAGGCGCACCGTGCCGGCCCGCATGACCGCGTCCCGGCGCTCCTCGCCCCGCTCGCGCATCTGGTTGGCGTAGTCCACCAGCAGGATCGAGTTCTTGGTCACCAGGCCCATGAGCATGATGATCCCGATCATGCTGTAGATGTTCAGGGTCATGCCGAAGCCGAACAGGGCCACGACCGCCCCGATCAGGGCGAGCGGCAGGGCGAGCATGATCGTGAACGGGTGGACGAAGCTCTCGAACTGCGCCGCCAGCACCAGGTAGATGGCCACGACGGCCATCGCGAGGGCGAAGACCAGGCTGGCGAACGACTCCTGGAAGCTCTGCGCCTGGCCGGCCACGTCCGTCGAGAAGCCGGCCGGGAGGAGGCTGTCCGCCAGCGCCCGTACGCGCTCGAGTCCCGTCCCCAGGGAGGTGCCCGAGACGTTGGCCCCGATCGTGGCCGAGCGCTCGCGATTGTAGTGGCTCACGACGTTGGGACCCACCCCCGCCCGCACGTCCACCAGGTTCCCGAGCTGGACGAGGTCGCCGCTCCGGGAGCGGACGTAGATGGAGCGCAGGTCCTCCGGATCGGACCGGAACCGGTCCTGGAGCTGGGCCACGACCCAGTAGCGGTTGTCGCCGCGCTCGAAGTCCCCGATGTGGCGCCCGCCGAGCAGGATCTGAAGCGTGTTCGAGATCTCGGCCACGCTCACGCCCAGCTCCGAGGCCTTGGAGCGGTCCACGGTCACCTGGAGCTGCGGCTTGTTGAGGTCCAGGTTCGAGTCCACCCCCTGGAGGCCCGGGATGCGGGAGGCCCTGGCCACCATGCTGTCGGCGTACATCCCGAGGGTGTCGAGGTCCGGGTACTGGATCACGAACTGGAGGGGCTTCCCGAACGCGCCGGTCTGGAGGCCGCTCAGCGCGATGGCGTAGGCGTCCACGCCGGCCAGGCTGGACAGCTTGCCGCGCAGCTCGTTCATGATCTGCTCCTGGCTCCGGTCGCGCTCGCTCTTGAGCCGGACGAACAGGAGCCCGGAGTTCACCGAGGGCGGACCCCCGATGCTGAGGCCGATGGCCGCGAAGAAGCGGTCCACGCCCTCGGTCGAGGCGGTCATGTCCTCGATCCGGTGGAGGTAGTGGTCCGTGTACTCCAGGGTGGCCCCCTGCGGGGCCTCGAAGGTCACGATGAACTGTCCGCGGTCCTCCTGGGGGACGAACTCCTTCCCCATGACGCCCATGACGAAGAAGCTGGCCACGAGGCTCCCGGCCGCGATCCCCACCATCGTCCACCGGTGGTCGAGCGCCCACGCCAGGGCGGCCCGGTAGGCCTCGGTGACCCGGTCCAGGAGGGTCTCCATGTGCTCGAACACCCAGTTGCGCTGCTCCTCCAGCTTCAGGATCCTGGAGCTGAGCATCGGGCTCAGCGTGAGCGCCACGAAGGCGGAGATCAGCACGGAGATCGCCACGCCCAGGCCGAACTCGCGGAACAGGCGTCCGACGATCCCGCTGATGAGCGCGATGGGCAGGAACACGATCACCAGCGTGATCGCGATGGCGATGACCGCGAAGGCGATCTCGGCGGAGCCCTTCCGCGCCGCCTCGAAGGGGGACTCCCCCTCTTCCATGTGCCGATAGATGTTCTCCACCACCACGATGGCGTCGTCCACCACGATCCCGATCGCCAGCACGAGCGCCAGGAGCGTGAGGGTGTTGATGGAGAAGTCCAGGACGTAGAAGACCGCGAAGGTCCCCACGATGGACACGGGGATGGCCAGCGCGGGAATGAACGTGGCCCGCCAGCTCCTCAGGAAGAGGAGGATGACCAGGACCACCAGGCCGAACGCCACGAACAGCGTGAAGCGGACCTCCGAGAGCGATTCCTTGATGAAGTCCGCGTTGTTGACCGCGACCTCGATCCTGTAGCCGGCGGGAGCCTGCGCCCGGATCCGGTCCAGGTCCTGGAGCACCCGGTCGGCCACGGCCACGGTGTTGGCGTCGGACTGCTTGACGACGCCGACGCCCACGGTGGGCTCGCCGTTGAAGCGGGCCAGCGTCCGCTCGTCCTGGACGCCCGCCTCGGCCACGCCCACGTCCCGGATGCGGATCGGCGTCCCGTCGCGCGTGGCCACGATGAGGTCGTTGAACGCGTCCGCGGTCGGGAAGCGGCCCTCCGTGCGCACGGTGAACTCGCGGCTCTTCCCCTCGATCCTCCCGGAGGGGAGGTTCACGTTCTCGCTGAGGAGCGCCTGCTGGACGTCGTCCACCGTGAGGTGACGGGCCGCCAGCTCGCGGGCGTTCAGGCGGATGCGGACGGCGAACCGCTGCTCGCCTCCCAGGATGATGTTCCCGACCCCGGAGATCCGCTGGAGCCGCTGCTTGATGACGTTGTCCGCGAAGTCGTTGACCTGCGTGATGGTCAGGTCGGGATTCTGGACGCTGAGCCAGATGATGGGCTGTGCGTTCGGGTCGACCTTCTGGATGACCGGCTCCTGGGCGTCCTCCGGGAGCTGGCCCCGCACCCGGCTCACCTTGGCGCGCACGTCCTGGAGGGCCAGGTCCACGTCCCGGCTCAGCTCGAACTGGGCCGTGATCTGGCTCGCGCCCTCACCGCTGATCGAGGTCAGAGTCTTCAGCCCCTCGATCGTGTTGACCTGCTCCTCGAGGGGCTTGGTGACGTTGGTCTCGACGACGGTCGGGCTCGCGCCGGGCAGCGCCGTCGAGACGCTGACGATCGGATACTCGACGTTGGGCAGCTCGCGCACGGCCAGGGCCCGGTAGCCCAGCCAGCCCGCGAGCAGGATGGAGAGCGAGACGACCAGCGTGAGGACCGGCCGCTTGATCGAGGTGTCGGGGAGGAACACGGCTCAGCCTCCGTCCCCGGGCGGGGTCCCGGGGGGGTCGGGCGCGGCCGTGTCCGCCCGTGCGGCCCCGGTGTCGGGCGAGGTCGCGCCGGTGCCGGCCGACGCCGCGGTGTCGGTCCCGGCCGCCGTGTCGGCCGCGATGGGCGAGCCTCCGGCCGCCCGGCCCTGGATCGCGACGGGGGCCGCGTCCTGCAGGCGCTGCTGGCCGGCCGTGACCACCGTGTCGCCCGCCGTCACCCCGCTCCGGATCTCGACCCGTCCGGCCGTCCGCACGCCCACGGTCACCTCGCGCCGGACCGCCTTTCCGCCGCTCACCAGGAACACCAGCGTCCGGCCCTGGCGGGGGACGAGGACCGCCTCGGGGAGGACGACCGCGCCCGGCCGCCGCTCCAGCACGAGCCGCACGTCGGCCGACGAGCCGGCCCGCAGCCGGCCGTCCGGGTTCGGCACCTGCGCCTTGAGGGTCACGGTGCGGTTCACCGGGTCGACCGTGGGGCTCACGAAGGAGACGGCGCCGTCGAACCATCGGCCCGGCACCACCGGCGTCCGCACCTGCATGGGGCTTCCGGGCTCGAGCCGGTCCGAGTAGCTCTCCGGCACCTCGAAGCGGACCTCCAGCGTGTCGTCGTCGGTGACGGTGAACAGGGGATCTCCCTCGCGCACGTAGTCGCCCACGTCGAAGGTGCGCTCTCCGAGCCGTCCCGCGAACGGCGCCCGGATGTTCGCGTCCAGGCGCTGGCGGCGCGCCAGCGCCGCGTCGGCCTCGGCCTGGTGGAGCTGGGCGCGTGCGGCGTCGTAGCTGGACTGCAGGTCGTCGAAGGCCTGCCGGGAGATCGCCCCCTTCTGGCGGAGCTCCCGGTTCCGCTCCAGCTGACGCTCGAGGTTCTCGGCCTGCGCGCGGGCGCGCTCGACGGCGGCCTCGGCCGCCTGGAGCTGCGCCTGGAGCTTGCGGGCATCCAGCCGCATCAGGACCTCGCCGTGCTCGACCCTCGAGCCCTCGCGCGCCTCGATCGCGGCCACCTGCCCGGCCGCCTGGGAGGCCACCTGCGCCGACGTCTGCGCCTGGAGGGAGCCCACCGAGCTCAGCTCGACCGACACCGTGTCCGCCCGCGCGATCGCGGTCTCCACGGGGAGCTGGCGGGCGCCTCCGCCGTCCGTGCCTCCGCCCCCGCACGCCCCCGCGACCAGCGCGGCGGCCGCCGCGACGGCCGGCAGGCCGGAGCGCAGGAGCCCGCCTCGGGCGGACCGGCGGACCGGAGCCTCCCCTCTCGTCCGTATGTGGCGCTTCACGTACGTCTCCTTCGTCCCGCCTCGTCGCCGGCGGTCACTTCTCCCGGAAGGCCGCCGAGCTGGTCGAGTGGCCCGGGCTCACCTTGGCGTCGGGGTCGGCGTGGTGCACCGCGTAGTTGACGGCGATGGCCGCCTCGCCGAACCCGGTCGAGATGAGCTCGAGCTTGCCGTCGTAGTTGGCGATGTCCCCGGCGGCGTAGATGCCGGGGATGTTGGTCTCCATACGCGAGTTGACCCGGATCGTGTTTCCCTCGAGCTCGAGCCCCCACTCGGCGATCGGCCCGATGTTGGGCACGAACCCGATGAGGGCGAGCACGTCGTCGATCTCGAGCTCCACTCGCTCTTCGGTCCGGTTGTCGTAGATCGTGGCGCCGGTGATCCGCTCCCGGCCGTGGATCGCCTCGACCTCGTGGTAGGTCAGGAGATCGATCTCCCCCTTCTCGGCCGCCGCCTCGACGAGGCCGACGGTGTGGTCGTGGGCGCGGTACCGGTTCGACCGATGGATATGCACGATCCGCTCCGCGACATCGCGAAGCGCCCAGCTCCAGTCGAAGGCGGAATCACCCCCTCCCACCAGGAGGACCCGCCGGTCGCGGAACGCCTCCGGGTCGTGCACGTGCGGCCACACGCCCCGCTTCCAGAACTGGTCGAAGCCCGGCACGTCCAGGCGGCGCGGTCGGAACGCCCCCTTCCCCGCGGCGATCACCACGGTGCGGGTCGGGCGCTCCTCCCGGTCCGTCTCGAGCACGAAGTGGTCGTCCTCGCGGCGCACGGACTCGACCTTCTCGTCCAGGCAGATCTCGGCGTCGAACTGGGTGGCCTGCTTCACGAGCGCCTTGGCCAGGTCCTTGGCCAGCACCTTGGGGAAGCCCGCCACGTCGTAGACGTCCTTCTCCGGGTAGAGCGCCGTGAGCTGTCCCCCGAGCTCCGGGAGCACGTCGATGAGCCGGGCGCTCACCCCCCGCATGCCGGCGTAGAACAGGCCGTACAGGCCCGTGGGTCCTCCCCCGATGATCGTGACGTCGACCGGTTCTGAGCTCACGTGTGCGTTCGTCCCTTCCGAGAGGTCGGAATCAGTGGCCGCGGCGGGCCTGGCTGATCCGCGTGCTGTACGTCCCGTAGTCGATGATGGCGTACACCGAAGCGGCGCCCACGAGGACGACGAGCAGCGGAACCGCCTTCGGCCAGAAGAGGAGCGCGAAGAAGGTAAGCACCTGCAGGCCGGTCGTCAGCTTTCCCCCGAGGCGGGAGCGGAAAGGGAGCGTGCGACCCGCCAGGCGGCCCACCAGGTAGGAGCCTCCGGTGAAGACGTCCCGGAGGACGAGGATCAGTAAGGCGGCCCAATCCAGGTGGCCTCCCGGCAGGAACGACAGGAGGCCGATGAGGACGAAGACCTTGTCGCAGAAGGGGTCGAGAAGGGCCCCGAGCTCCGAGACCGTCCCGCTCACGCGTGCGATGAACCCGTCCAGGAGGTCGGTCGCCGCCCCGCCCGCCACCAGCACCGCCAGCCAGGCGCGGTCGCTCACCACCAGGAAGAGGAAGCCGAGCGGCACCCGGCTCAGCGAGAGGAGGTTCGAGAAGGTCAGGAAGCCGGGATCGTGCGCGGTCCCCGGATGCTCGCCCTCCTTCGCCTGCGTCGTCTCTTCTCCCATCCGGGTCAGACGCCTCCGGTGTCCTCGGCCACTCCTCCGGTCCGGTCGACCTGCGTGCCGGCGTCCCCGCCCCGGAACCACCGCGAGGCACGGTAGCGACGGAGGGCAGCCGACAGCACGAGCTTCAGGAACACGGCCGCCGGGACTGCAAGCAACAGGCCGACGAAGCCGAAGAAGAAGCTGAACAGGGCCAGCGCCAGGATGACCCACACCGGGTGCAGCCCTACCGAGCTCCCGACGATGCGCGGGCCGATGACGCTCTCGATGACCTGCTCCGCCCCGAACACGACCGCGACCTTGAGGAGGCCGCCCAGGAAGTGGCCGCTGAACACCGCGATGAGCACGGCCGCGGCCAGACTGGCCAGGAGCCCGAGGTAGGGGACGAAGTTCAGGACGCCCGCCAGGAGACCGAGCAGGAGCGCGTAGGGGAAGCCGAGGATCCAGAAGCCCACGCCGATGATGACCCCGACGCAGGCGGCCAGGAAGAGCTGGCCCCGGAGGTAGCGGCCCAGCAGGCGGTCGTATTCGGCCGCGAAGCCCAGCACCTGCGCCCGCGAGCCCGGCGGGACGAGCTCGGCCAGCCGCTCCCGGAGGCCGTCCCAGTCCCTCAGGAGGTAGTAGGCCAGAATCGGGAGGAGCACGAGGTACCCGACCACCGTGAGCACAGCTCCGATGCCCCGGCCCAGGCCGAGCACCGCCTGGAGGCCGCCCTCGGCCAGCTCCGACTGCCGCTGCTGGAGATAGTTCACGAGCGCCTGGGCGTCGACGTCGCGGAGCCGGGGCACCGTCGACTCGTCCAGCCCCTTGATCCCGAGGCCGACCACCCAGGCCCGGAGATGGTCGGCCCAGGTCTCCAGCGTCCGCAGGTAGCCGGGCACGTTCGAGATGAGCTGGGAGACCTGGTCGGCCACCGCCGGGATCACCACGAACACCAGGAGGGCCAGGATCCCGAGGAGTGGGAGCGCCAGCATCCAGATGGCCGGCGAGCGCGGGAGCCCGTGCCCCTCGATCCAGTCCACGACGGGATCCAGGATGTAGCCCAGGAGGAGCGCCAGGATGAAGGGGGCCAGGAGGAGCCCGGCCGTCTGCGCCACCCACAGGGCCATGAGCGCCGATCCGGCCGCGGCGAGCCGCACCGCCACCGGGGACGAGGCGAGGGCCGGCCACACCAGGTACAGGAAGAGCAGGTAGAGGACGAACGGAGACAGCACGCTCCGCACGCTCACGGCCAGGACCGCGAACGCGGCCAGGACCACGAGCTGGTGGAGCCAGCCGCGGCGGGCGGGGGCGGAGGGCCTGTGGACGCCGGTGCTCACGGAATCGCCTGCTCGCTCGTCAGAGGTAATCGTCCAGCGCCACCGCGAACGGCAGCGGCTCGAGGTGGAAGACCCGCCGGAGGGCCCGTGCGGCGTCCTCCACTTCCCCGGGGAGCGCGCGGACGTCGAGCGCCCGCATAGCCGCCGGGGCGGTCAGACCCGTGCGGTCGGCCAGCCCCTCGAGGCGTCGGCCCGTCCACCGCGGGAGCGGGATGACCCTCCGGACCAGCGAGAGGCGCGCCGCCACCGCCCGGACCACCCCGGACGGGGCCAGGGCATCCGGACCGGCCAGGCGGTGCGTCGTGTCCGCCAGGTCCGGACGCTCGACGGCCTGGCACAGGGCCTCCGCCACGTCCTCGACCGCGGCGGGCTGGAGGACGCCCGTCTCCCGCACGCGGCCCCCCGGCATCAGCACCGGCCCCCGGCGCAGGGCCCGGGCCAGGACCGAGACCACGTGGTCGTCGGGCCCCACCACGACCGAGGGGCGGAGGATGACGTGCTCCGCCCGGGCCGAGCGCACCACGGCCTCCGCCGCCCGCTTCACGTCGAACAGGGGGCCGGCGGCCTCCTCCGCGCCCAGGGCGCTCACGAGCACGACCCTGCGTGCGCCCGCCCGGTCCGCCTCCCGGACCAGGTTCCGCGTCCCCTCGATCTCCACCCGCCGCGCGGCCACCGGATCGTCCAGGGGGCCGCCGGCCAGGTGCACCACGACCTCGCACTCCTCGGCCAGCCCCTCCACGTCCGCCCCGTCGGTCAGGTCCGCGCTCACCCACTCGAGGCCCCGCGGCGTCCGGCCGGCCGGCCCCGCGCCCCTCCGGCAGGCGGCCCGCACCCTGTGGCCCCTCCCCAGGAGGCGCGGCACCAGGTGGCGAGCCAGGAAGCCGGAGCCGCCGGTCACCAGGATGGTCGCACTGCGCTCCGGACCGGCCAGGAGCGGATCCTCCTCCGACCGCGTGGCCGTCTCCCCGGAGCCGGAGGCATCGAAGGCGTCGGGGTGCGGAAACGAGGAGCCCCCCGGCATGGCCGCTCCTGCTCGGAATGTGAAGGGTGGCTCGAATGCGGATGACGCTCTGGGCCGTCGAGACGGCACAATGTGCCGCAGGTGCGGAAGGGGCGCAACGTGGGGAGCGGGCGGGGCCTGCGCCGGCCCCGCCCGCCGGCGGGCTCAGTCGATCTCGAACCCGGACGCCTCGTCCTCGGACTCGTCTCCGGCCGTGGCGCCGACGGGCGCCGCGACGGCGTCCGACGGTCCGCGTCCGTCCAGGAACACGAAGTCGTGCACCACGACGTCCACGGTCGGGATCGTGACGCCGTCGCGCTCGTACGATCCGTACTCGATCCGGCCCTCCACGTAGAGCCGTGTGCCCTTCCGGACGTAGCGCTCGGCGGCCTCGGCGGCCCGGCCCCAGAAGGTGAGGCGGTGCCAGTCCGTGCGGCGCTGCTCCTCCCCGTCGACCTCGTACGTCCGGTTCGTGGCCAGGGACACGTGGGCCACCCGGGTTCCCTTCCCGGTCTCCCGGACGTCCGGGTCCGATCCCGCGTTCCCCACCAGCGTGACGCGATTCACCGAACGGCTCATGCGGACCTCCTCGCGGATGCGGTGTGCACGCCTGACGTCTGCTCGCCCGCGAGGATGCCGGGCCGGGGAGGCGGGGAGGGAGGGGCGGCCGGCCGGTTCGGAAAGCGGCCGGCGGCCTCTTGACGGAGGGCCCCGCCCGGCCGTCCGGGGCCGGGGCCCGACGGCGCCGGCGGTCCAGGGGGGCCCGGACCGCCGGCCCGCCGCCCTCAGAAGACCGAGAACTTGAAGTACTTGCCCGGGTTCCGCTTCAGCTCGTCCAGGAGCGCCCTCAGCTCCACGAGCGTGGAGGAGAGGTTCTCGTACAGCGCGGGGTCCTTGGCGATCTGTCCCAGCGAGCCCTCGCCGCGGTTCACGCCTCCGACCAGGTCCTGGAAGCTCGTGAGCAGGCTGTCGGCCCGCGTCACCGTCGTGTTCACGCTGCGGCTCGTGGTCTGGAGCTGCGTCGCCACGTCGGACATGGAGTTCGAGGCCGACTGCACGTCGGCGAAGATGTCCTGCAGCTGTCCCCCCGAGGTGGCCTCCTCGAGCCGCGACAGGGTCGAGTCGAGGTCGGAGCTGGCCTGGCGGGCCATGCGTCCGGCCGCCGCGATGTCCTCGGCGAAGCCGCCGAAGCTCTCCCGCTGGCGGCCGAGCAGGGCCACGAGGTCCGAGCTGGCCTTCTCGAAGTTGTCGATCGATTGGGCCAGGTTGGCGGCCGTCTGCTTGTTGAAGGCTACCTGCACCCGGTCGGTGATCGTCCGGAGGTTCCGGGCGATCTCGGCCGTGTAGTCGCTGAGCTGGGCGAAGTCGGTGGCGGTCGCGCCGGGGAGGACCGAGTCGGACGTCACCAGCGAGGAGTCCGGCGGCGGCGCCGCCGAGGCGTCCCGGGGCACTATGGCGGCGCCCCATTCCCCGAACAGCGACCGTGGCCGCAGAAGGACCTCGGCGTGGGACGGCAGCGGAGCGTCGGCCTGCACCCGGAGGACGACGTCCACTCCCGAGTCGGCGAAGGCGATGTGCTGCACGCGTCCCACCTCCACGCCGCGCACGGTGACCACGTTCCCGGGCCGGAGCTGGCCGACCGAGCTCACGCGCGCCCGGATCGTCCGGTAGTCTCCGCCCCACCGGTTCTGTGACAGCCACAGGCCGCCCGCCACGATGACGGCGATCCCGAGGAGGACGAACGCCCCCGTGACGATCTCGTCGCGTCGCTTCACCTCTCGGCTCCCTGTTGTGCGTGCCGCTCCGGCCTCCCCGCGGGACGGGCCGGGGGCCGGCCCGCGCGGGGCGCCCTCAGTCTCCTGGCCACAGCTCCCTCCTTCCCTCCACGAACGCCCTGACCGCCCGATCGTCCGTCTCCCGGATCTCCGCGGCCGTCCCCATCCACGCCACCCTCCCTTCCCGGAGGAGGGCGATGCGGTCGGCCACCCTGCTCGCGCTCCGGAGGTCGTGCGTGACGACGATGCTGGTGGCCTTCAGGTCCTCCTTCAGCGCCACCACGAGCTCGTCGATCATCGACGTCGTGACCGGGTCGAGGCCGCTCGTGGGCTCGTCGTACAGAAGATACCGGGGGCGGGGCGCGACGGCTCGCGCCACCCCGGCCCGCTTGCGCATGCCGCCCGACAGCTCGGCCGGGTAACGGTCCTCCCAGCCGGCGAGTCCGACCCGGTCCAGGCTCGCCCGGGTCCGCTCGGGGATCTCCCCCTCGGGAATCCCGTGGCGCCGGAGCGCGAGGCCGACGTTCTGGGCCACGGTCATGGAGTCGAACAGGGCGGCGAACTGGAAGACGTAGCCCATCTCGAGGCGCACGCGGTTCACGTCCGCCCGGGAGGCGCCGTCGACCCGCTCCTCGCCCACCCAGACCTCGCCCCCGTCCGGCTGCATGAGTCCGGCCACGTGCTTGAGGAGGACCGACTTCCCGACGCCCGAACGGCCGATCACGGCCACCGTCTCGCCGGTCTCCACCTGGAGGCTGAAGCCGTCCAGGACGCGCAGGTCCCCGAAAGCCTTCTCCAGGCCTTCCAGGCGAATCACAGGAGCACCATGGCCCAGAAAGCGTCGAGGACGAGGATCGTCATGCACGCCACCACGACCGCGCGGGTGGTCGCTCTCCCCACGCCCTCGGCCCCACCGCTGGTCGTGTAGCCGAACAGGCATCCCACGCCCGTGACCACGACCCCGAAGCTGGCCGACTTGATGAGCGCGTACTGGAGGTCGAAGGGACGGTAGAACATTCGAAGGCCCCGCACGAACTCCTGGCTCGACAGGTCCAGGAGGCCGATCGAGGTGGCCCACCCGGCCACGACCCCGATCCCGATGGCGAAGGCCACGACGATCGGGAACGTGAGGAGACCCGCGGTCACCCGCGGCACGGCCAGGTAGGCCAGCGGGTCGTAGGCGAGCATCTCCAGGGCGTCCACCTGCTCGGTGACCCGCATGGTGCCGATCTCGGCCGCGATGTTGGCGCCCACCCTGCCCGCCAGGACCAGGCCCGTCAGCACCGGCCCAAGCTCCAGGATGATCGTCTTGCCGACGAGCGTGCCCACGAAGTAGAGCGGCACGGCGCCCGTGAAGGCGTAGGAGCTCTGCAGCGCGAGGACGATCCCGGTGAACAGCGCGATGAACAGTGCGATGGGCAGCGAGTCGACGCCGATCCTGCGGGCCTGCCTCCCGAGCTCGGGCAGCCAGGTCCGCACCTCGGTCGCGGCCCTGGCCACGCTTCCCGCGAACGCGGCCGTCCGGCCGGCGCCGGCCGCGACCGCCGCCGCTCCGCGGCCGATCCACCGGATGGGTTCGAGGAGTCGCATCGTCCCACGTTACGCCCGCCACGGGGACGATGAAAGCTGTCGCCCCTGCGGCACGGCTCTCGCATAACGTCGGAACCGGTCGAGTTTCAATCTGTATTGAACGTTCTGAAATAAAGCGGAGGGAGCGCGCCGCGGCGGGACGCGCCGCAGGCGGGCTCCCCTGCAGGAGTCGTTCCCATCGAGGGAGAAGAGGGTTTGGACACGGTCGTCGAGGAGTTCATCGAGCGCATGGGCATGGAGGCCAGGTGCGAGGGCCTGGCCCGGACGGCCGCCCGCGTGTTCGCGTACATGGTCGTGCGCGGGGGGCCCTGCTCCGGCGACGAGCTGGCCGAGACGCTCGAGATCAGCCGCGGGGGCGTGAGCATGAGCACCCGCTACCTGGAGTCGCGGGGCCTGCTGGAGCGCACCGGGCTCCCGGGCGACCAGAGGGTCTACCACCAGATGCCGGACGACCCGTTCGGGAACCTGGTGGAGACGGCCCTGGAGCGCCGGCGGCGCATCCGGGACGTGACCCGGGAGGCTCGGCTGGCGCTCGAGACGCGTGAGGAGGGGGACGAGGGCTTCGAGGGCGCCGCGGAGCGCCTGGCCCGCATGGAGGCGTTCTACGACCACGTCGTGGCGCGCATGGAGACGGGCCTGGAGACCTGGAAGGAGACCGAACGGGCGTCCTCGGCGTCCGGCGAGCACCCCACGGAGAGGAACGCAACGTGACCGACGAGCGAAGCGACGACATGCCGGAGACCCCGAACGCCGCGGGCGACGGCGACGACCGCTGGGCCACGGTGAAGAAGTGGGCTCTCCGCATCGTCCCGGTGGCCCTGATCGTCCTGGCCGGCGCCTATCTGGGCCCCAGGCTGATCTACTCCTTCTCCCACGAGAGCACCGACGACGCCTACGTGGGCGGCACCATCGTGCCGATCAGCCCGCAAGTCGCCGGGAAGGTGGTCCGGGTGTTCATCAGCGACCATCAGACGGTGCGGGAGGGCCAGCCCCTCCTGACGATCGACCCCACCGACTACCGGAACGCGGTGGACTCCCGGTCGGCGGCCCTGGCGAGCGCGAAAGCGCAGAAGCGGGCCACGGAGGCGTCCCTCGACGAGCAGCGTCGGGCGTTCGCGGCCGCCCGGGCCGACCTCGGGGCGGCCGGCGCCCAGGACTCCCTGGCCACGCGCGAGAAGGAGCGCTACGCCCGGCTCCTGGAAGCGGGCTCGATCTCGCAGAGCCTCTTCGACCACAAGCGGTCGGCGTGGAAGGTGGCCGAGGCCAGGCTCCAGGTCGCCCGGGCCTCGGTGGAGCGGGCCCGCGCCACGATCCGGCGGCTCGAGGCGCAGATCCAGCTGGAGTCCGACCGCATCGACGAGGCCCGCTCGGTGCTCGAGGACGCCCGGGTCGAGCTCGGACGGACCACGCTCACGGCGCCGGCGGCGGGCGTCCTGGCGCAGAAGGGCGTCGATCCGGGACAGGTGGTCCAGCCCGGCCAGCCCCTCCTCAAGCTGGTCCGGCAGGACAGCATGTACGTGGACGCCAACTTCAAGGAGACCCAGCTCCACGACATCCGGGTCGGCCAGAAGGTCGAGATCGAGATCGACGCGTATCCCGGGATCACCTTCCAGGGGCACGTGGCCAGCTTCCAGCCGGGGACCGGCGCGGTCTTCAGCCTGCTCCCCCCCGAGAACGCCACCGGGAACTTCGTGAAGGTGGTCCGCCGGGTCCCGGTGCGCATCTGGATCGACTCGGACGCGGACCCGGCCCACCCGCTGTGGCCGGGCCTGTCGGCCGTCCCCCACGTGGAGACCGGGAGCTCGCAGGATGACGCGGGGGCCCCGGTGGCCTCCCAGATCGACGCCGGCCACGACGACGCCCCCGGACAGGGCGGCTGAGCGTGGCCCGAAGCCCATCCTCCTCGCCGGGTCCCGGAGCGGGATCGGGCGCCTCCCAGTGGACCCCCAGCCACAACAAGTGGCTGGTCACGATGTCCGTGATGACCGGGACGATCATGAGCGTCCTGGACATCTCCATCGTGAACGTGGCGCTCCCCCACATGCAGGGCAGCCTGGGCGCCTCGGTCGAGCAGATCACGTGGGTGTCGACGGGCTACATCCTGACCGAGGGGTACATGATGCCCCTCGTCTCCCTCCTCTCCGCCAAGATCGGCCGCAAGCGCTACTACATGCTGAGCGTGATGCTCTTCGCGGTCGCCTCGGCCCTGTGCGGCACCGCCACGTCGCTGACCGAGCTGGTGGTCTTCCGGGTCCTGCAGGGCGTGGGGGGCGGCGCCCTCATCCCGCTCTCGCAGGCCATCCTGCTCGAGAACTTCCCGCACGAGGAGCGCGGGACGGCCATGGGGATCTTCGGCATCGGCGTGGTGCTGGCTCCGGCGCTCGGGCCCACGGTGGGCGGCTGGATCACCGACCACTACGGCTGGCCGTGGATCTTCTTCATCAACGTCCCGGTCGGCCTCGTGAACCTGGCCCTGGTCAACTACTTCGTGGAGGACCCGCCCTACGCGCGGCGGCGCGAGGTCTCCATCGACTGGACGGGGATGGGCTTCCTGGCGGTGGGACTGAGCTGCCTGCAGGTCATGCTGGAGAAGGGCCAGAACGAGCAGTGGTTCCAATCGGACCTCATCAGGTGGCTGGCCGGATTCGCGCTCGTGGGCCTGGCGGCGTTCATCTGGTGGGAGCTCCGGAAGGCCGATGAGCCGGCCGTGAACCTCCGCCTGTTCAAGAACGTGCCCTTCGCCTCCGCCACGCTGATCGGAGGGATCCTGGGCGTGGGGCTCTACGCCAGCATCTTCATCCTTCCCCTCTTCCTCCAGAACCTCCTGGGGTATCCGGCCTTCAACT
This sequence comes from Gemmatimonadota bacterium, assembly GCA_035267645.1. Lineage (GTDB taxonomy): Bacteria > Gemmatimonadota > Gemmatimonadetes > Palauibacterales > Palauibacteraceae > Humimonas. The sequence goes on from DATFLN010000044.1 coordinate 155,286, forward strand.
CGGGCCTGACGCTCATGCCGCGGAGCCTGGCCATGGGGGTGGTCTTCCCGATCGCGGGACGTCTGTACAACAAGGCGGGGCCCAAGCTCTTCATCGGGAGCGGCCTGATCCTCAGCGTGATCGCGTTCTGGAAGCTGGGCCAGCTCGACATCAACGTGGGTTTCTGGGACCTGTTCTGGCCCCAGGTCATCCAGGGGGTGGGCTTCGCGCTCATCTTCGTGGCCCTGAGCACGGCCGCGGTGGCCGAGCTCCGCAAGGCACAGATGAGCGATGCGACGGGACTCTACAACGTCGTCCGCCGCGTGTTCGGCAGCGCCGGCGTGGCGCTGGCCGCGACGCAGCTGGACGACCGCCGCACCGGCTACCACGTGGTGCTCGGGCGGCACATCACCGACGCGCGGCAGTCCGTGGCCTCCTGGATCGAGAGCGCCACCCACGGCTTCGAGAGCCTCGGGGCCACTCCGGAGATCGCCCGCCAGAAGGCGATGGCCGCCCTGAACGGGATCGTGAGCCGGCAGGCGGCCATGCTCGCGTTCAACCACGTCTTCTACCTGATGGCCATCGTGTTCGCGGTGGCCCTCCCCCTCATCTTCTTCCTCCACGGGAGGACGGGGAACGGAGGAGTGGAGATCACGCCCGAATGAGGGGGCGTGCGCCTTGCAGGAGCGGAGGCCGGGGCTTCCGGGCCGCCGCCCGGCACGACCGCGAGAACCTCCGACACGACGACACCACGGGAGACAGCATGCAGCACGGATACGATCGCCCGGGACCGGACGGCCGCGTGCGCCGACGAGCCCCGGCCGCGCCCTGGAGAGGGCGGCTCGCGCTCGCGGCCCTGGCGGCCGCTGCGATCACGGGCTCGGGAGCCCGGGCCCAGGAGGCGGAAGCCGGCCGCGGCGCGGCGCGGCTCCGAGCGGCGGCGGGGATGCAGGAGGCGGACACCCTCCGCCTGGGCCTCGACGAGGCCGTCCGCCGGGCCACGACCACCAACGAGCAGGTCCTCATCGCCCGGGCCCGGCAGGCGCAGGCCGCGGGCCTGGTCAAGGAGGTGAGGGCCGACGCCCTGCCCCAGATCGACGCCACCTTCGGCTACACGCGCAACATCCAGAAGCCGGTGCTCTTCTTCAACTCCCCGCAGGGCGTCCAGCAGATCACGATCGGGAACGACAACGAGTACACGATCGGGCTCTCCCTCAGCCAGACGCTCTTCGACTTCTCGCTGGGGCCGGCCCGGGCGGCGGCGCGCATGAGCCGGGAGGCGACCGGGGACCTGATCGAGGCCGCGCGGACGAACGTGGCGCTGAGCGCGCGCACCACCTATTACGACGTGCTCCTCTCCAGCTCGCTCGTCGACGTCCAGCGGAAGGCGCTCGAGCAGGCCCGGCGCAGGCTGGCCCAGGTCCAGGACTTCTACGACGCCGGGACGGCGTCCGAGTTCGACCTCCTGACGGCGCAGGTCGAGGTCGACAACCTGCGGCCGCCGCTCATCGGGGCCCGGAACCAGCTGGCCCTGAACCTGAACCGGCTCAAGCGGACCGTGGGCATCCCGCTCGACCGTCCGATCGCGCTCACCGACAGCTTCCCCGCCCCGGCCGACACGGCCGCCAGCCTGGACACGTACCTGGCCATGGCCGAGGAGGGACGCTCCGACCTGCGGGCCGAGAAGATCCGGGTCGACCTCCAGGGCGAGAACCTGATCTCCAAGAAGCGCTCGGCCCTGCCCACGCTGAGCTTCACGGCGGGCGTCCAGCGTCGGGCGTCCTCCGGCGACCTCCTCCCGCCCGAGCAGGACTTCACGCAGTCCGCGACGGCGGGGCTGGCCTTCAGCGTGCCGCTGTTCGACGGCCGCAAGCGCTCCGGCCAGGTCCAGCAGGCCGCCGCCGAGAAGGAGAGCGCCCGCTTCCAGCTCCAGCAGCTCCGCCAGGACATCCGTCTCCAGGTCCAGCAGGCCTACCAGGACCTGCAGGCCGCCCGGCAGCGGATCGAGGCGTCGCAGGCCAACGTCCAGCGGGCGGAGCGCGCCCTCCAGATCGCCGAGACGCGCTTCAGGAACGGGCTCTCGACCCAGGTCGAGCTGAACGACGCCGAGCTGGCCGTGACGCAGGCCCGCACCAACCACGCACAGGCGCTGCACGACTACGGGGTGGCCAGGGCCAACCTCATGGCCTCCGTGGGGCAGCGATGAGCGGACGCGCCGACACCTCGAGCCAGGAGACGCCGACGATGCCGAGCCCGACCGAGCCGACCGACCCGATCGAGGCTCCGACGACGCGTCGGCCGCCGGGCCGCGGCCGACCGCCCGCGGCCTTGACCGGCGCCCTGGCGCTGGCGCTCGCGGTCGCCGCCGGGCCGCTCCGGGCCCAGCAGGGGAGCCCGGCTCCGGCCGCCGGCACGGCGCCCGCGGACACCGCAGGCCCGGCCGAGCCGGAGATCGCGCCCGCGCCCCTCCAGTTCCGGCTGGGGCTCTCGGCCGGGGCCCTGATGTGGGACCAGTCCCGGTCCCGCGTGCCGGGCGACGACGCGGCGTGGGGGATCGACGTGGGCCGGCAGCTCCTCCGCTACCTGTCGGTCCGCCTGGGCGTGGCCTACCTCCCCACCCGCGTGGAGGACCCGGCGGGCGCGACCGACGTGCACGGCTACCTCCTCGAGGTGGCCGCCGAGCCCCGGCTCGCCCTCCCCTCGCTGGAGCGGATCGGGGTCGTCCCGTTCGCCACCGTCGGGGCGGGGACGCTGGTGTTCGACCCGCGCCAGCCGGATCTCCCCACCCGCTCCCAGAACGCGTTCGAGGTGGGCGGGGGCCTCGAGGGCCGGATCGCACCCCGGTTCGGCGCCCGCGCCGAGCTCCGGGCCTACACGGCCAGCCTGCAGAGCCTGTTCGAGCCCACCGACCGGACGGGCGCCACGCGCCACGCGCAGCGGCTGATGGTCAGCCTGTACTGGACGTTCTGAGGCGGGAGTCGGCGGCGTGAGCGCCCCTGGCAGCCGCGAGGGTCGGACGCCGAGCTGGAGGTCGCTCCGGGTCGGCGTGACCCTGCTCGCATCCCTCGCCCTCCTCCTGGTGACCGTCTTCTTCATGGACGCGCTGCGCCGCGAGGTCACGGAGGGGCCGCGGCTGGTGGTGACGACGGAGGAGGCCCGCGACCTGGCGGTCGGGAGCGAGGTCTGGGTGGCGGGCGTGCCGGCCGGCCGGGTGACGGCCCTCCACTTCCGCCCGCCGGGAGCGCGCGGTGGGCGGGTCCTCGTGGACGCCGTGCTCGAGCCGGGGGCCGCGGAGGAGCTCCGGGCCGACGCCAGCGCCACGATCCGGGCTTCGGCCCTCCTCGCCCCCGCCGTCCTGTCCGTCGAGCCGGGCCACAGCGCGGAAGCGCCCTACGACTTCGGGGACACCCTGGCGGCCCGGCCGGAGGTGATGCCGCGCGAGGTCATGGCCCGGGCCGACAGCCTGCGCGCGCGGCTCCGGGCGCTCCGGCCCCGCGGCCGCGAGCTGGCTCGCCGGCTGGAGGAGGGGCCGGGCACGCTGGCCTCCCTCCGCCGCCACCCGGACGTCCTCCGCAGGCTCTCGCGCGATGCGCGGCGTACGGGAGCGCTCGCGAGCGCGGCGCGGGGAGGGACCGCGACCCGGCTCCTCGAGGACACGGAGCTGCTGGAGCGCGCCCGGAGGGTGACACGCAGGCTCGGGGCCCTCCAGGCGGGTCCCCGGAGGCCGGACGGGCGCGGCGGCGAGGGAGCGGCCGGACGGGCGCGCGAGCTGGCGGCCGTCCTCGACAGCCTGGCCGGGCGCGCCCGCGACCTGGAGCAGGGCCTCGAGGCCGGACGCGGCACGGCGGGGCGCGCGCTCCACGACCGGGCCATCGAGCGCGAGCTGTCCCTCATGAGGGCCCGGGTCGACAGCCTCAGGAGCGCGCTCCTGGCCGACCCCCTGCGCTGGATCCGCTTCCGGCTCTTCTGACCGCGACCGCCGGGTCGACCGGCGCCGTACCGAGGAGGGCGACGGCGACGGCCCGACGGAGGCGGCTCAGTCCTCCGCCGGGTCCAGGTCGCCGTGGAGGACGAAGTGGACCTCCTCGTCCTGCCGCCCGCGCTTCCGGCGGGTGACCACGACGATGCGCTCCACGATGTCCTCGTCGTCCTCCAGGGAGACCTGGAACGCCGCCGACCCGTCCGCCGCGGCGATGCGGGTCCGCACCACCCTGCCGGGCTCGGCCTCGGCCTGCTCCGCCTCGTTCTTGAACAGCGTCACCGTCGAGCGTCGCCGGCCGTCGGGGAGCTCCCTGGAGATCTTCACGCGCTTCATCCAGTCGGGCTGGTAGCTGATGTGCCAGAGCTCGCCGTGCTGGTCGACACCCTTGGCTTGACGGTTGTGGCGGGCCATGCCTTCCTCCTGCCTCGGTCCGGGAGAACTCTCGCCGGGGATCGGCCGCCGGTCCGGGACCCTCCCGGCCGGGGCGCCTCGCCCCCGGAACTTGCGATTTCGCGTCTGGGTATACAAAATACACTCAGTGACCACGGTTTGGTCAAGTTGTTCTAATCGGGGACGCGACGGGCGGGCCGAGAGGCATCACGAAGGGAGGCCGGATCGGGCCGAGAGGGGTCCTCTCTTGACCGCACACGGCGCGTCGGATTAAGGTAGGATAGCCAGCCGGGCCCTTCGAGCGCCCGCCGCTCCAGCCTCGCTCTTCCGTCGCCCCGAGGACCCTCTCACGATCCGCACGAGCGGACGGCAGCTGACACGGACGCCACGGTACCCGACCCCGCGGTCCAGGTCCGACCCGGCCACTCACCCCAGCCCTCACGGGAGCACTCCTGGTGGACATTGCAGAGCTGAAGTCGAAATCGATCGGCGAACTCCACGAGATGGCCGACGATCTGAGCATCCACAACTATTCCGGCCTGCGGAAGCAGGACCTCATCTTCCGCATCGAGCAGAGTCTCCTGGATACGGACACCGTCCTGCGCGGAGAGGGGGTGCTCGAGATCCTGCCGGAAGGCTACGGCTTCCTGCGCAGCCAGGACTGGAACTACCTGTACGGGCCGGACGACATCTACGTGTCCCCCTCCCAGATCAAGCGCTTCGACCTGCAGACGGGGGACACGGTCCTGGGCCAGGTCCGGCCGCCCAAGGAGGGCGAGCGCTACCTGGCGCTCCTCAAGGTGGAGTCCGTCAACGGCGAGGACCCGGAGAAGGCCAAGCACCGGATCGCCTTCGACAACCTGCGCCCGCGCTATCCGGAGGAGCGCCTGACGCTCGAGCGCTCCGACGGGGACATCTCGATGCGGATCCTCGACCTGATCGCCCCGATCGGGAAGGGACAGCGGTCGCTCATCGTCTCCCCGCCCAAGGCCGGGAAGACCATCCTCCTCCAGAAGATCGCGAATTCCGTCCTCGAGAACCAGCCCGAGTGCAAGCTCATCGTCCTCCTCATCGACGAGCGCCCCGAGGAGGTCACGGACATGGAGGAGCACGTCGACGCGGAGATCATCTCCTCCACGTTCGACGAGCCGGCCGACCGCCACACGCAGGTGGCCGAGATGGTGCTCGAGAAGGCCAAGCGGCTGGTGGAGTACCGGCACGACGTGGTCATCCTCCTCGACTCGATCACGCGGCTGGCCCGGGCCTACAACACCACGGTCCCCCACAGCGGCAAGATCCTCTCGGGGGGCGTGGACGCCAACGCGCTGCACAAGCCCAAGCGCTTTTTCGGCGCGGCCCGGAACATCGAGGGGGGCGGGAGCCTCACGATCGTGGCCACGGCCCTGGTCGAGACCGGGAGCCGCATGGACGAGGTCATCTTCGAGGAGTTCAAGGGGACGGGGAACAGCGAGGTCATCCTGGACCGGCAGATCGCCGACAAGCGGATCTACCCGGCTCTGGACCTCAACCGCTCGAGCACGCGGAAGGAGGAGCTCCTCCTCACCGACACCGAGCTGAACCGCATGTACCTGCTCCGGAACTTCCTCTCCGACATGCCGCCGGCCGAGGCGGTCCAGTTCCTGATCGAGCGCCTCAATCGCACCAAGACCAACAAGGAGTTCCTGGACTCCATGACCGCCGGCGAGTGACGCGGCGCCCGGGCACGGCGGAGACGGTGGAGACGCACCGGAGCCGGGGCCCGCGGTGAGCCTCGAGGAGGCGCTGGAGGCGCGCGGGCTGGCGGACCCCAGGGCCCTGTACCGGGATCTCCTGCGCCGCCTTCGCCAGGACGATCCGGCCGCCTACGAGGAGGCGGTACGCCGCTACGAGCGGGACCTGGGCGGGGCGGCCGGCGGCGAGCGGCCGGTGGAGGCGTGGATCGCCTACGGGCGGTGGCTGGCCGAACGGCTGTGCCCCGGGCGGGACGTGGCCGTGGACCGGGAGGGCCGGGCGCGGGAGCTCGCGGAGGGCGAGGTCCCCGAGGGCGCCCTCCTCCTCCACCTCCCCGAGAAGCGGAACGTCCGCGCGCTGACCCTCTCCCTCCCCGTCGATCCCACTCCGCCCCAGGACGCCACGCGGGAGCTGCTGGTCGGCTGAGGGCGGCCCCGCCGCGGACCGCGTCCGATCATCGCCTCCCGCTCCCGGGCCACGCGCCCTCCCATCCCACGGACACCGAGTTCTCCCCGTCGCGCAGGCCGTGCGCCACGTCGAGCCGGAGGTGCGCCCGCGTGATCGGCAGGGCCAGGCGGAGCCCCGCCCCCACGTCGACCTCGGCGGGGCTCTGGCCGCCGCCGGACCGGCTCCACGCCCGGGCGGCGTCCACGAACACGGCGGCACCGGCGGACAGCGGGCCCGGGCCCGGCGCCCAGGCGGTGGCCTCCGCGCCGGCCGACGCGACCCGGCGGCCGAAGACGGGCCCGCTCACCACCCCTCCCTCCAGCAGGGGATGCGCCCGCAGGAGCGCCGGGCGCGCGTGCCCCGTCCCCGCCCCGGGCCACGTGTCGAGCGGGGCGTGCGCGGAGGCGGCGGCCAGGCCGCCGCGGACGGAGGCCACGAGCCCGCGCGGCCGCGCCGAGCTGCGCCACCCGAGCTCGAGGCGGCCCGTCCCGAAGGCCCCGCCGGGACCCGGCCACCCCGCGGCCCTCGCCGCGACCCTGACGCGATCCCCGGCGGCCAGGAGCTCGAGCCCGGCCGCCGCTCCGGGCGCGGTCCCCCGCCCCGTCCAGCGATCCAGCGAGAGCTCGGCCCGCCAGCGCAGATGGGGGCTCGCCCACGCGGAGAGCCCGAGCCCCCCGTGCCAGCGCTCCTCCCGGAGCGTGTCCGCCGCGCTCGCGGCGCCCGGGGCGCGGAAGGCCGCGCGGCTCCAGGCGCCCTCGACCTCCCAGATCCCGGTGACCCCCGCGGCATCCGGGACCCGGAGATCCAGGGCCACCCGCGGCCTCTCCTCCCACCAGCGCCACGTGGCCGTCCACGTCTCGCCCGCTCCCGCCAGGGAGCCGGCCGGGAGCCGGACCGAACGCTCCGGGAGGCCCGCCGCCAGGGCCGCGACGAGACCGAGCGGGCCACCCGGCAGCGCCGACTTCTCGAAGACGGCGGCGCTCAGGTCCGCCCGCCCGCGGCCGTGCGGACGCCAGTCCACCCGGACCCGCTCGAACGCCGGCGTGGCGTCGAGCCGCCGCCGGACGAGGTCCAGGGCGCGCGGCGTGAGCACGCTGTCGGCCGGGAGGCCGGCGCGGCGCGCCACGACCCGGTAGCGGACGCGGCGGAGCCCGTAGACGTCGAGCTCGGTCACCCGCGGCTCCCCGAGCTCGTTCCACGTCCGGAGGGCCGCGTCCCTCCGGCCCGTCATGTAGAGCGCCCCGCCCAGGAGCCGGGTCGTGTAGGCGTCTCCCGGGCCGAGGTCCAGCGCCCGCCGAGCCTCCGCGGCCGCCTCGTCCCAGCGCCCCCGCCGGAAGAGGACCCCGGCCAGCTCCCGGGTCGGGGCCGGCGCGTCGGGACAGGCCCCGGCGGCCGCCCGCAGGCGGCGCTCGGCGACCTCCAGGCTGTCCGAGCGCGCCGCCCGCACCCCGGCGGCCACCCCCTCGCCGCACGGGCCCTCTTCCGCCGGCGCGCCCCGGGCGGAATCGGAAGTCGGAGCCCCGGCCGGCTCGGGCGGCCCCGGACCCCGGCCGGCGGCCGGATCGGGAAGGGTCGCCTCCCCCTTCCCGACGGGGGGGAGGACGAGCAGGGTCCAGCGGCCGGAGGGCTCCCACATCCGCCGGAACTCCGGGATCGCCAGGGCCCGGAAGGGCGCGCGGGCCGGGTCGTGAACGAGGACCCGGTCCTCCCCGACGGCCACCACGACCACGTAGTGCCAGCGGCCGGGCGCCACCCGGAGGAGCACGATGAGCGGCCGGCCGCGCCCGACCTGGTCCCGCAGGCCCTCCAGGCTGCCGCGGTAGGCCAGGCTCCTCCAGCCCAGCCGCCGGACGGCCTGCTGGAGGACGCCGGTGCGGATGCCCCGCGCGCTGTCGTCGACCAGGGGAGCGAAGGCCTGCGCGTCCAGCGAGGCGCGTCCCCAGAAGCGGAAGACCATGGCCACGGCCGCGCCCCCGCACAGCTCCTCCGTCTGGGAGACGTACGGGACGTCGAGGACGGCCCGTCCGGCCGCCGTGTCGGCAGCGGGATGGGCCCGCGGGACGGGGAGGGCGCCGGACGCGATAGGCGTCAGGGCCCGCGCCCCGTCCGGGGCCAGGAGGAGCAGGGCCGCGGCGAGCGCCGCGGCCCCGGCCCGGCTCAAGACACGAGGATGATGATCAGGACGAGGAGCGCGATGATCAGGGTCGTGGACGAGATCACGATCATGTCGTTCCCGCCCGCCAGCGCCTCGTTCAGGTGGCGCGCCCGGCTCCCGAGCCGGGCCAGCTCCTGTCCGTCGAGCGTGGCCGCCGCCTCGCGGGCACGCTGGAGATCGAGGCCGTAGCGGTCCGCCACCGCCTCGGTCTGCGGCCGGCCCAGGAGCTCTTCCAGCGCGGCCCGGTCGGCCTGCGCCCTGGTCGTCGCTCCGTCCACGGTCCGCATCACCTGCTCGGGTGAGGCCGCGTGAGCCTGCTGGGCCGCCGCCGGGGCGGCCAGCGCCACCAGCGCACCGAGTCCCAGCACCCATCCTCCGCTGCGTGCACGCATGAGGCGTCTCCTTTCGTGTCTCGCTAGAGGTTCTGGCGATCGTTGCTCCGGTCGGTCTCCAGGAGCACCCCCTCCGGGTCCAGCTCCACGGAGGCGGGCTTCCCGGTCGTGATGACGCTCACCGTCTGACGCGCGTCACGGGAATCGAGGCGGACCGTCGTGTCTCCCACGGCCAGGTCCACCGGCATCCAGGCCTTTCCCTGCCGGGTCACGACGACACGCGTGCGCCAGCGTCCGTCGCCCGCCGCCCGCGTGCTCGCCTCGGCCACCGCGTAGTCCAGCTTCCACGTCGTGTGCAGCCACTGATGGAAGAACCAGTCCAGCTTCCGCCCGCTCGCATCCTCCATGGCGGCCTCGAGGTCCGAGCCGGTGACGTGCCGGAAGCGGTTGTGGCGGTAGTAGGCATGCATGCCCGCACGGAAAGCGTCCTCGCCCACGAGCCAGCGCAGCATGCGCAGGACGACCGCGCCCTTCCCGTAGATCATCGACCCGTACATGCCGTAGTCGGAGAAGTTCTCGGAGGCCTGCGAGACCACCTGCGTCCGACCCGCGGCTTCCCTCGCCCGCGCGGCCTGCATCGTCCTCCGCCACACGTGCGGTACGCCGTGCTCGGCCGCGAACCAGTCGGTCAGGAAGCTGGCCATGCCCTCGTCGAGCCAGCCCTCCTTCCACTCGTTGTTGCCGAGGATGCCCATGTTGTACTGGTGGCTCGTCTCGTGGGTGATGAGCCCCTGCCCCGGGCCGCCGTTCATGGTCATCATCGGGAACTCCGTCCCCCCGCCCTCCAGCCGGTGGAGGTTGGTGAGCTGGGGCCAGGGATAGGGCCCGTAGATCCCCTCCAGCCAGCTCAGGGCCCGCACGCTGCGCCGGGCGGCCGCCCCCAGGTCCCAGTCCAGGTCCCCGGGGCGGTACAGCACCCGGATGACCGTCTTCCCCAGGTGGTCCTGTTCGTAACGGTACTGCGGATCGACGCTCCAGGCGAAGTGATGGACGTCCTCGGCCCGGAAGCGGACCCGCTTGCGCCCGGACCCGGCGGGGCCGTCCAGGAGAGCCGGGTCGTCCTCCGGCCGGACCGCGCCGTACCAGTCCCGCTGGTAGTCCACGGACGCGTCCGGGCTCGTCCCGTCGGGCGTCCACCCGGGGTCGCCCTCGACCGGCACCCCCGTGGCCCCCACCACCTGGTCGGAGGCCAGGTCCAGGGTCACGTCGTAGGTGCCGTACTCCCCGTAGAACTCGCCCTGCGGGTAGAGGGGGTGGTCCTCCCATCCGGCCGTGTCGTACACGGCCACGCGGGGATACCACTGGGCCATGTCCCAGTGGCGGCCCCGACGGCACTGCCGCCGGCACAGCGTGGCCGGGCGGGCGTCCCACCGGATCCGCAGCCGGAGAGAGTCGCCGGGGGCGATCGGCCGCGGCAGGTCGAAGCGCACCACCGTGGAGTCGGGGGCGAAGGGATAGGACGGGGCGAGCGCCCCCCCGGCCCGCGCGCCGCCCGCACCGTTCTCGCCCCACGCGACGAGCGCCGCACCCCGGATCCGCTCGTAGCCGTAGTTCGGATCCGTCAGCGTGTCGAACGGGAACTCGGGCCGCTGCTCGTTCCGGGCCCACAGGCTGTGGGGACGGAAGGCGTTCAGATACAGGTGGAAGTAGAGCCGGCGCAGCGTGTCCGGGGAGGCGTTGTGGTAACGGACGACCTCGGCCGCGCGCAGGACCTGTGCGTCCTCGTCCAGCACGGCCTGCGTGGAGTAGGCCACCCGCTGCTGCCAGATCGTGTCCGCGGCCGCGGCCGCGGGCGCCGTGGCCGGCGACGGGGCGGGCGTCCCGGCGGCCGGGACGGCCAGCAGGGCCATGGCGCGGAGCGTGTGGGCCGTCAGGCCGACCAGCATGGAGCCTCCCTCGTGCGTGTGCAGGGCATGGCGAAGCCAGGCGCGCCGGCGGGCTCGCTCAACGACTCTCACCGGCCGCCCCGTCACCCCGCGGCCCGACCCGGACCGAGGTCAGCATGCCGTGGTCCAGGTGGGGCTTCCGGTCCGAGACGTCCGGGACCAGGCACAGGAGGACGTAGCGGCCCGGCGTCAGCGTCACCTCGAGGAAGCCCTGGTGGCCGGGCGACATGCCCACCAGGCCGCCCACGAACTCGATCGGCGGCGTCCCGACCGCGGCCCCTTCGAGCCACGCCCGGGCCTGGGCGAGGGTCCGCCCGTCCCGGAGCCTGCCGATCTGGAAGTCGTGCTCCTGAGGGCCGCGATTCACGATCCGGACGACGTTCCGTCCCGCCGTGAGAGGCCCGGAGAGGTGATAGGCGTAGTCGGTCATGCGGACGGTGAGGTCCGGCTCCGGCGCCGCCGCCTGCGGGATCCCGGCCGGCGGCTCGGGGACCTCGAACGTGGCCCGCGTCCCCGCCCGGATGCGGACGGGGCCGGCCTGGCCGTCCGTCCAGGAGGCGATCACGTAACGGCCGGGATGCAGACGCACCACCGCGTCCGTGCTGTCCCCCGGCGCGACCATGCCCGGGGTCCCGGGATCCTCGCCCCACAGGTCGAAGGACCCGCCCCGGAGCCAGCGCTGGACGCCCCGCAGGTAGGACGAGGCCGTCTGCCGGGGCCGGAGCCGCGAGAGCACGACCCTGTGGGCCGCGCTCCCCTCTCCCACGAGCCGCAGACGGACGAGGCCGGGAGGGAGGAGGTCCGGCATGGCGATCGCCGAGTCGCCCACCGTGACGCGCACGATCGGCGGGGGCGGGCCCGGATCGGCGGTGGGCCCCGGTCCGGGATCGGCCGCGGCCCGCGCGGAAGGCACGACGAGCGCCGCCGCCGCCAGCCCCGCCGCCAGGGCGACGCGGAACGCCGCGGGCCGCGCCGGAGCGCGGGTCGGCGGCGCCGACGGGCGGCGGGAGACGGGAGGTCGGCCGGGAGCATGCATGCGGGGCGCCAACCTAGCGGCCGGTGCCCCGCTGGCCAACCGGGTTACGTGGCGGCGCGCACCGGACCCTCTCCGGGCCGGGGGGCCACGACCTCGAACTCGCGAGCCATGCCCTTCATCACGTGCATGACGCCGCCCGGGCTCTCCACGTAGCAGGCGACCACGTACCGGCCGGCCTTCAGCGTCACGACGGCCTCGGCGCTGTGACCGGGCAGCACCGTGCCCGGCACGCCGGGATCGTCGGACCAGCCGGGCAGGACGTCTCCCCGCATCCAGTCGTCCGGACGCTCGGCGGAGCCGGGCGCCTCCGCGCCCGGCCTGAGCCGGGTGACGACGGCGTCGTGGGGCTCCCCGCCCCGGTTGACGAGACGCAACCGGACAGGTCCGGCCGGAAGCGTGTCCGGGAGGGTGAAGCCGTAGTCGGTGGCCGTGATGATGACGAGGGGCGGCGACGAGCTCGGTCCGGCGATGCCGTACCGGGCCCGGAGGGTCAGCACGCCCACCAGCGCGACGACCGACACGAGCATGCAGATGATGGCGAGGCCGAGGTTCGAGGCCCGGCCGGGCTTCATGCCCGCCGTGGCCCACCGTCCCCGGCCGGGGCCGTAGGCGTGACTCATTCTGGAGGTCTCCTGAACGAACGACCGATGCGGCTCCGCGGGAGCCCGCGTCGCGTTCGGGGAGGCCCGGGATCGGGCCGCGGAACACCGAGCGCGATGTTTTTGGTCTTCGCAATATAGCGGCTCGGCCCGTTTCCGCCAGAAGCGAGTGTCCGTGGCCGGCCCGGGCTCACCGGGACGGGGGCCGACCGTACCCCCGGAGGAGCCACCACGCGGCGGCGGTCCCCAGGATGCCCGCCGCCGCTCCCACCTCGAACGCGCCGGCGATGTGGAGGACCGGGACGACCGCGCCGAAGCCCACGGGCCCGGCCACCTGGCCCGCGGACAGGCCGGCCGTGTAGATCCCGGTGACCGCGCCCTGCCCGTAGCGCCGGCCCCGCTCGGTGCGCACGGCCACGACCGAGGCGCGCGAGACGGCGCTGAACACGCCCATCGCCAGGACGAGGACGAGGAGCGTCCACAGGCGGTGGGCGGCGGGCACCGCGGCCATGGACGCGGCCGCAAGGAGACCGCCCACGGCCACGAAGCCGGCGCGGCACCCCGACCAGCGGTCGGCCAGCCGCCCGAGCGGATACTGGAGGACGCTCCCCGTGAGCATGTAGCCGCTCAGGAGGAGCCCGACCTGGCTCCGACTCAGGGCGGCCGCCCGGATCGCGAACAGCGGGAAGAAGCTGTTGAACCCCCAGCGATAGAACCCTCGCGTGGTGATGTAGGCCAGGATCCCACGGACGGGCCGGTCCCGGAGCACGGACCCGAGCACCTCGCGGGTCCCGGGCTCCGACCCCTCGCCCCCCTCCGCCTCCGGACCGGGCGGCGTCCCGCCGGGGAGCGCGACGAGGACGCAGACGAGGGCCAGGAGCGCCGCTGCGCCCATGGCGTAGAAGGGGGCGGACCGCGAGACGTGGTCCGCCAGCCACCCCCCGAGGAACGGCCCGACCGCCACGCCGGAGAAGAGGCTCACGTAGAACAGGTTCATGACCTCGCCCTCGCGCCCCTCCGGCGTGATGTCGCCGATGTAGGACTGGGCGATGGGCGTGACCATGGCCGAGGCCGCGCCCTGGAGGAACCACAGCCCGGCGACGACGACCACCGAGGAGGCGGCGGGATAGAACGGTGTCAGGGCCGCGTACGCGAGCAGGCCCCCGGCCAGGATCCGCTTGCGGCCGATCCGGTCGGAGATGCGCCCGACCAGGGGTCCCAGGATCCCGCGAGCCAGGGCGTATCCGGCGAACACGAGCCCCACCACGAACCCCGTCGCGCCCAGCCGCTCCATGTAGGGCGAGAGGATCGGGAGGATGATCCCGAGCCCGAGCATGGCCGCGCCGTTGGCCACGAACAGGCCCGCGAACGCCGCCCTCGGCAGCTTCTCCTCGCTCATCGTCCTTCCGTCTCCACCCCTCCGGGCGGCGTCGGCCCTTGTCCCGGGACGGGGCGCACCGCACGTTGACCGAACAGGAACCGAACCCCTCGCCAGCCCAGGGACGAACCGTGGTACGAACGTCGGCACAGCACGAGAGGATCGTCACCCGCTTCCTCGAGGAGGAGATGCGCGATTCGTTCATCGACTACTCGATGAGCGTCATCGTGCAGCGAGCCCTGCCCGACGCGCGCGACGGTCTCAAGCCCGTCCACCGCAGGATCCTCTACGCCATGTGGGAGCTGGGGCTCCTGCCCGGACGTCCCTACAAGAAGAGTGCGACCGTCGTGGGCGACGTGCTCGGGAAGTACCACCCGCACGGGGACAGCGCGGTCTACGACACCCTGGTGCGGATGGCCCAGGAGTTCTCGATGCGCTACCCGCTCGTGGACGGCCAGGGGAACTTCGGGTCGATCGACGGGGACAGCGCCGCGGCCTACCGGTACACGGAGGCTCGGCTTGCCGCGATCTCCACCGAGCTCCTGGAGGACGTGGACCGGGAGATCGTCGACTTCACCGGGAACTTCGACAACCGGCTGGAGGAGCCCACGGTCCTCCCGACCCGCCTCCCCCAGCTCCTCCTGAACGGCTCGGACGGGATCGCGGTCGGCATGGCCACCAAGATCCCGCCGCACAACCTCCGGGAGCTCCTCTCGGCCACGGTCCACCTGGTCCGGAACCCGGAGTGCACGGTGGACGACCTCGTGGCCTTCGTGCCGGGTCCCGACTTCCCGACCGGCGGCTACATCTGGGGGCGCGAGGGGATCGACGAGGCCTACCGCACCGGCCGGGGCCTGGTGGAGATGCGGGCGCGCATGCACGTGGAGGAGGGGAGCTACGGGAAGAGCTCGATCGTGGTGACCGAGCTCCCCTACCAGGTGAACAAGTCCCGGGTCATCGAGCAGATCACCCGCCAGGTCCGCCGCGGCCGCATGGACGCGATCACCGACCTCCGGGACGAGTCCGACCGGGACGGGATCCGGCTCGTGATCGAGCTCAAGCGCGACGCCGAGCCCAGGAAGCTCCTCCCCGCCCTCTTCAAGAAGACCCAGCTCCGCTACACGTTCGGGGTCATCAACCTCGCGCTGGTGGACGGACGCCCCGAGGAGCTGGACCTGGCGGACTCGCTCCGCTGCTTCGTGGACCACCGGCTGGAGGTCATCGGGCGCCGCGCCGCCCGGGACCTCCGGGAGGCCGAGGACCGGGCGCACGTGGTGGAGGGGCTCCTCACCGCGCTCGGCGACATCGACCGGGTCCTGGAGCTCATCCGGGCCGCCGCGGATCCGCCCTCCGCCTCGCGCGCCCTGCAGGACGAGATGGGGCTCAGCGAGCGGCAGGCCGAGGCGATCCTGGCCATGAGGCTCGCGAGCCTCACCGGGCTCGAGCGGCAGAAGCTCGAGGACGAGCTGACCGGGCTCCGCGCCTCGATCGAGGAGCTGCGCCACCTGGTCGAGAGCGAGGAGGCGCGCCGCGACGCGCTGTGCGCCGAGCTCGAGGAGCTCGAGGCGAAGTACGGGGACGCTCGCCGCACGGAGATCCTGGAGGGCGAGGGGAGGTTCCCGCTGCCCGAGGGCGGGGGGAGCGGCGCCACGCTCGTCCTCCTCACCCGCCGTGGCTACCTCAAGGCGCAGCCGGTCCGGGGGGGCGCGGGCGGCGGCCTGGCGGGGGCCGAGGCCCTGGCCGAGCGCGAGGCCGACTTCGTCCGCCAGGCGGTCCTGTGCCACGGCAGCGACACGCTCCTCGTCCTCACGCGCAGGGGGCACGCCCACGCGCTCGCGCTCGCGGAGCTCCCGAGGGGCACGCGGAGCTCCCGGGGGCACCCCCTCGCGGGCTACCTGGAGATGGAGGAGGGCGACGAGCCGGTGGCCCTCCTCCCGATCGAGGCCTTCTCGGCCGACAGCTACCTGGTCACGGTCACCGCGGGCGGCCAGGTCAAGCGCACGGCGCTCGAGGAGTACGCCAACGTCCGGTCCGGCGGGATCATCGCCGCGGGCCTGCCCGAGGACGACCGGATCCTGGCGGCGTTCGTGACCGGGGGCGGCCGGGAGATCGTCCTGGCCACCCGGGAGGGGCAGGCCATCCGCTTCGCCGAGGACGAAGTTCGCCCGATGGGCCGGACCGCCCAGGGGGTCAGGGGGATCGACCTCGAGGCGGGCGACAGGGTCGTGTCCGCCCTCGCCCCCCGCCGGGACGCGGAGCTCCTCGTGGCCGGCGCGCGCGGCTTCGGCAAGCGAGTCCCGTTCACGGACCTCCGGCTCCAGGGCCGGGCGGGCAAGGGCGCCGCGATCCTCCCCGACACCGCCAGGGCCGGGGAGCTGGTCGGACTGCTCGAGGTCCATCCCGGGGACTCGGTGGTGTGGGAGCTCCGCTCCGGCGAGCTGGTGACCACGGCCGTCTCGGAGCTCCGGGTACGGGACCGGTCGGACGCGAGCCTGAGGATCCTGGGACGGCTCGAGGGCGACGACGTCGCGGCGGTCCACCCGCTCCGCTCCGGGCCGACGGCCGACGCCGGGGACGGCGCCGCGGTCGGCGACGGGACGAGCCGGGAGAAGACCGGCCCCCGTGCGGGCGCCGGCACGGACGACGCGGGCGCCGACGGCGCCGACGAGCAGGCCGAGCTGGGGCTCGGCTGACGCCGGACGGGGCCCCGGAGCCTCGTCCCGGCGCGTCCCTTGCTGCGGGATGCGGGCGTCGCCGGAAACCGACATGGATCGGAGGCACGCATGAGCAGCACGACCGAGGAGCCGCTGTATCGCTCGCACGTCCGCATCCGGAAGCTCGAGGGGCCCCACCGGAAGGCGTGGATCGAGCCGTTCGATGAACCTCTCGACTTCGGCGTGCACGGCGAGATCCGGGAGTTCTACGGGGCCGAGACCGCCGAGCCCATCCCGACCACCCTGGACCACGTGGTGGCCGCGACGGGCGGGTGACTGACGGGCACCCTGGGCGGAGCCCTGGAAGCACGAGGCATACCGAGCCACCCCGACCGTCTGAGCTCCGAGGTCGAGGGCCGCATCATCGACGACGGAGGGACGCTCCGGATCGCGAGCATCCACGTCCGCTACCACATCAGGATTCCCGCCGGGAAGCGGGAGGCCGCGGAGCGGGCGCTCGAGATGCACCGCGAGCACTGCCCGGTGGCCGTGACGCTCACCCCCTGCGTCGACGTCCAGTGGGACGCCGACATCGAGGAGATCGACGCATGACCTTCCACACCGAGGAGACGCGCATGTCTCGACTGGCCGGCGGTCTGGCGACCGGAGCCCTCGTCCTGCTGGTCGCGGGCTGCGGGGGCGGCCCGGGCGGCGGGACCGGCGCCGGCGGGGCGGGCTCCGGCGCCGCGTCCGCCGGCACCCCCGGCGCCACGACCGACTGCTCGGAGGCGGCGGGCACGCCGGCCGACTCGGCCGCCTACTTCGCCTGCAGGCTGATGAGCGCGGAGGGGGGCCGGGCGGCGTGGAAGCGCACCCGCTACCTGGCCTTCCACTGGATCGTCGATCAGGGCGGCCAGGCGGTGGCCGACCGCGCCCACCGGTGGGACCGCCGGACCGGCCGCTACCGCCTCTCGTTCACCCCGCGGGACGGGAAGCCGTTCCTGGCCCTGTTCGACTTCGAGAGCATGCGCTCGGACACGACGCCACCGGAGGGCGACGTGTGGGTGGGCGGCCGGAAGCTCGACGGGGCCGCACGCGACTCCGCCCTGCACCGGGCGTACGCGATCGCGATCAACGACTCCTACTGGCTCCTCATGCCGCTCAAGTGGGACGACCCGGGCGTCCACCTGGCGTACGAAGGACGGACGACCCTTTCGGACAGCACATCCTATCCCACCGTCCACCTCACGTTCGAGTCCGGCCTCGGAGTGACGAACGACGAGTACTGGGCCTTCCTGGATCCGGAGTCGGGCCGCATGGCGGCCTGGCGCTACCACCTTCAGGGCCAGGAGGAGAAGGGGCCGCTCATCTGGTGGAAGGGCTGGCGCGCGTTCGGGCCCCAGGGCCTGGAGCTGGCCACCGACCGGCGCGTCGAGGGCGGGGGGATGAGGATCCACTTCGAGGGCGTGGTGGCCGACACGGCGGTGCCGGACACCGCGTTCGCGGCGCCCGAGTAGGACGGCGCGGGCGGACCTCCCGCTCCCCGCCCCGCGCGACGGCGCTCCCCTCAGGACCCCGGCGGCGGCTCCAGCGCGCGCTCGATCCGCCGGCGGAGGTCCTCCAGGTGGAGGCGCGTGACGCGGTCGGCGGACCGGCCGACCGCGCCGTCGATCCGGTCCCGCGTGCTCTCGAGCTCGCCGCGGGACAGGGCCTCGATGTCGCTGTCGGCCCGTAGCTTGAACGAGAGGATCCTCACCCAGGCCCGCTGCAGGCTCCTGCGGTAGGGACCGATCCGGACCTCCCCCCCTCCGTCCAGCTCCGAGAACAGCCCGCCCCTCACCGCGTCCAGGAGCGCGCCCGGCGGATACACGTCGGCGCCCGAGTCGGCCAGGGCCTCCGCCTCCCCCAGGCGCCGCAGCCGATCGTCGGAGAGGAGGTCCTCCAGGAGGGACGCCTGCTCTCCCTCGATCCGGTCCACCGATCCCGACGCCTCGAAGCGGCGCACGACGTCGCGCTCGACCAGGAAGCCGGGGACGTGGAACGCGTGATCGAGGACGAAGCCCACCGCCCGGCGCTGGCGGTCGGCCGCGACCGGCACGTGGACCACGCCCTCCTGGCCGAAGTGCTTCCGGGTCTCGTACACGCCGCCCACCACGTCCACGACGTGGCGAAGCTCGGTGGACCACTGTCGCACCAGGTTCCGGTACATGTCCTCGAGCTCATCGTAGCTCCGGCCCGGGCGCCCGGTCGCGTCGAGCAGCATCCCCGACACGCGGCGCAGGTTCTTCAGGCCCAGGCGCGTGGCCTCGACGTGATCGTCCCCGAGGTCCTCCATCTGGGCGCTCGGGTCCGCGCCGAAGCCGGAGCCGAAGCGGAGCTCGGGGCGGTCCTCCTGGCGGCGGGCCCAGGCGTCCAGCGTGTCACGCTCGGCCTCGGGCGTGGCCGCTCCGGGGATGGGCCGGTAGCCCCACATGATCGCGAACCTGTCGTAGGGTCCGACGATCGGTACGAGGTGGGCGCCATCGCCCGGCTGGGCCACGTAGTCGAAACGCCCGTAGTCCATGATCGAGGCCTCGTCCCCGTAGCTCGCCGTGAAGCTGGGGCTGCGGAGCGAGTCGACCGGGTAGGCCGAGCTGGCCTTCATGTTGTGCGGGAGGCCCAGGGAGTGCCCGACCTCGTGGGAGACCACGTACTCCAGGAGCCGCCCCTCCAGCGAGTCGGGGAGCGGAAGGCGTCGGGCCCGGGGGTCGGCGGCGCCCGCCTGCACGAAATACCAGTCCCTCGCCAGCTTGAGGACGTTGTGGTAGACCTGGATGTCCGCCTCCAGGATCTGGCCCGAGCGCGGGTCGTGGACGTTGGGGCCCCGCGCGTTCTCGATGCTCGAGGGGAGCCAGCGGATCACCGAATAGCGCGCGTCCTCGGGGCTGAAGTCCGGGTCCTCCGCCTCCGTCGGCGCCATCTTCGCCACGATCGCGTTCCGGAAGCCCGCCGCCTCGAAGGCGGGCCGCCAGTCCTCGACGGCCCGGATGATCCACTTCCGCCACTTCTCCGGCGTGGCCCGGTCCACGTAGAGCACGATGGGGTGCACCGGCTCGCTCACGGCGGCCGTGGGGTCTTTCTTCTCGAGCTTCCAGCGGGTGATGAGCCGGCGCCGCGGGGCGCGGTCCTCGTCCTCGCCGAAGTCGTACTGCTGCACCTGGAAGTAGCCGACCCGGTCGTCGGCCAGGCGGGGGCGCATCGGATGGTCGGGGAGCCGGACCATGCTGTGGTGGACCACCACGGAGATCGTGCCGACCCGGGGCGGGCTGGCGAAGTCGGGCGCGAACCCGTACGCGCTCACCGTGTCCGCGCTGTAGGTGAGCATGGCCTCCACCTCGATGTTCCGCGGGAAGGCGCGGACCTTCTCCAGGAAGCTCCGCCGCGCATCGAGCGAGCTGGCGCCCAGGAGCTTCCGGGGCGAGAGCTCGGGGACGTCGGTCGTGAACAGGCTGGTGACGTCGATCACGAGCGAGCTGTCGGGCCCGAACGCCTCGACGTCGAACGCCGCGATGACCGGCTCGAGCGTCGCGTCCTTCACGGCCCGGTAGATCGGCCTCGCGCTGTCGGCCACGATCTCGTACGAGACGCTCCTGAGGAGCACGCGGTCGCCGTGGCGGGTCCAGCGCACGACGCGGGTGCCGAGCTTCTGGCCCCCGTAGCCGGTCCCGGTCTGCGCCCGGGCGATCCTCGAGACCAGGAGGAACGGGACGCCGAGCTCGTCCCGCGGGATCTCGTAGTACAGGGTGTCGCCCACCCGGTCGGCCGCGAACACCCCCTCCTGGCGCTCGGCGGTGGCCGGGACGACCTCGCGGTAAGGCCTGATCTTCGGCCGCTTCGCCTGCCCCGCGGCCGTGTCGGCCGGCGTGCCGTCCTTCGGCGTCGTGTCGCTCGGCGTCGTGTCGGCCCGCGCGGCCCGGGCCGGCGGCCGGCGGGGCGGCTCCTGCCGGGCCGACGCCGCCGCGGGCGCCCCCGCCCCCGCGGCCAGGACCCCGGCGGAGAGGAGGGCGAGGGCGGCCCCGCGGCGTCTCACGTCCCGACCTCCTTCCCGCCCGTCCGGCGCCCGAGAACGAGGACCTCGTCCACGAGCGCGTCGAGGTCGTCCGGGGAGGTCCGCCAGTTGAGCGGACACAGCCGGAGCACGTAGCGGCCCCGGAGGCGGGTGGAGGAGATCACGAAGCGTCCCTCCTCCTGCAGGGTCTCGACGACGGCGCGGTTGAGGGCCTCGAGGTCGACGGCGGGCGAGGCCCCGGCGGCGGGGCCGCGGCCCTCCCCCGCGTACCGGAAGGTCAGCACGCCCAGGCGGGGCGGGCTCGTGAGCTCGAGCTCCGGCTCGGTCTCGATCCGGCGGGCGGCCAGCTCGGCCAGGTGCTGAGTGCGGTCGATGGCGGCGATGAGCCCGGCCAGCCCGTGGTGCTTCATCGACAGCCACAGCGCCACCGCCCGGGCGCGGCGGGTGAGCTGGAGTCCCCTGTCCGCGAAGTTCACGCGGCCCTCCGCCGCCTCGAGGTCCTGGAGGTAGTCGGGGAGGACCCGGAAGGCGCGCTCGAGGGCGCCGGGCTCGCGCACGAGCAGGCAACCGCACTCGTAGCCCACGTACAGCCACTTGTGGGGATCGAGGACCAGCGAGTCAGCCCGCTCCAGCCCCTCCAGCGACTCCCGCCCCCGCACGGTGACCCGGGCAAGCGCCCCGTACGCTCCGTCCACGTGCAGCCACAGGCCCTCCTCCCGGCACAGGGCGGACAGCTCGGGAAGCGCATCCACGGCCCCCGTGTTCGTGGTCCCCGCGGTGGCCACCACGCAGAACGGTCGGCGGCCGGCCGCGCGATCCCGTTCCACGGCCCGGCGCACGGCCTCGGCGCGCAGGCGGAAGTCCCCGTCGGAGGGGAGCCGCCGCACGGAGGAGGGCGGGAAGCCGAGGATCCGCAGCGCCCGGTCCACCGAGGAGTGGGTCTGGTCGGACAGGTAGGCGACCCCCTCGGGCGCGCCGCCGAGCCGCTCGTCGCGGGCCACCGCGAGCCCCACGAGGTTGGCCGCCGAACCGCCGCTCGTGAGAAGCCCCTCGGCTCCGTCCGGGAGTCCCACGCACTCCCGCAGCCAGTCCAGGACCACGAGCTCCAGCTCCGACGGCCCCGCACCCTCCAGCCACGTGCCCGCGAAGAAATTGCACCCCGACGCGAGCCAGTCCCCCAGGATGCTGGCGAAGGTCGGGGAGCCGGGGACGAAGGCGAAGAAGCGGGGATGGTCGAGCCGGGCCGCGAACGGCTCGACGTCGGTCCAGAAGCGCTCGAGGAGCGGCCCGATCGGCTCGCCCGCCTTCGGAAGGGGCTCCCGCAGCCGAGCCTCCATCTCCTCCCGGCCGGCCGCGACGAGCGCCGGCCGCTGCGCCAGGCCGGCCCAGCGGTCCACGACCCGGTCCACCACCTCGTGACCCAGCCGTCGCATGGTCTCGGGATCCATGGCCAGGGGTCCACCCCGGCCTGCCGCCGCTCCTTCCACACCTCCTCCTGCCGCTCTCGCCGTGACGCGTTCCGGGCGCCTCGCGTCTATCTTGCACAACATGGGAGCGGCTCCCACGATCCCCCATTCTGGGCGCGAGGACAAGGAGGACGGACATGAAGAGGACGGCCCGGACCGCGGTGTGCATCCTCGGACTCGCGGCGGCCGCCGTGCCGCTGGGGAGCTGCGCCACCAACCCCGCCACGGGCGAGAGCCAGCTCTCGCTCATCGGACAGGGGCGCGAGATCGAGATCGGCCGGCAGGGCGCCGAGCAGGTCCGCCAGACGATCGGGGTCTACCGGGATTCGGCGCTCGAGGCCTACGTGGCCGGCGTCGGACAGAGCCTTGCGAAAGTCTCGGAGCGGCCGGACCTCCCGTGGAGCTACCAGGTGGTCGATGAGCCGGTGGTGAACGCCTTCGCGCTCCCCGGCGGCTTCATCTTCGTCACGCGCGGCATCCTGCCGTACCTGGAGAACGAGGCGCAGCTGGCCATCATCATGGGCCACGAGACGGGCCACGTCACGGCGCGTCACTCGGTGGAGCAGATGAGCCGTCAGGAGCTGGCCCAGATCGGCCTCGGCCTCGGCTCGATCTTCGTGAAGCCGATCCAGCAGTACGGCCAGCTGTTCGGGGCCGGACTCCAGGTCCTGTTCCTCAAGTACAGCCGGGACGACGAGAACCAGGCCGACGGTCTCGGGATCCGGTACGCGGTGAAGGACGGCTACGACCCCTACCAGGCCATCGGCGTCTTCCAGATGCTGGACCGGCAGAGCGAGGCGGCCGGCGGGAGCGGCGTGCCCTCGTGGCTCGCGACCCACCCGGCCCCCGCCGACCGGGTCGAGCACATCCGCCAGCAGATCGACACCCTGCCTCCCTCGGAGCGGAGCGGCCGGGTCGCGCGCGACGCGTACCTGCGCCACATCGACGGCATAGTGTTCGGATCGGACCCCCGGGACGGCTTCTTCCGGGGCGGCCTCTTCCTCCACCCGAACCTCGCCTTCCGCATCCAGTTCCCGGACGGATGGAAGACGCAGAACATGCCCGCGGCCGTGGCGGCCCAGAGCCCGGACCAGGACGCCATCCTCGAGCTCACGCTGGCGGACTCGGCGGGGTCCCGGGAGGCGGCCGCCCGGGCGTTCTTCTCGTCGCAGGGGATGCAGGCCAGCCGGGTCTCGAGCACCACCATCCACGGGTTCCCGGCCACCACGGGCCTGTTCACCGTGAGCACCCAGCAGGGGCAGCTGGAAGGGGAGGCCGCGTTCATCGACTACGGGGGGCACGTCTACCGGATCCTGGGCTACACGACGGCCGGCTCGCTGTCGCGCTACCGCTCCACCTTCGAGTCGACGATCGGGAGCTTCGACCGGCTCACGGACTCGTCGGCCCTGAACGTGAAGCCCATGCGCGTCCAGGTGTACACGCCCGACCACGCCACGACGATCGCCCAGCTGGCGCGGACGAAGGCCTCGCCGGTGGACGTCCAGACCCTGGCCATCATGAACCAGATGCAGGCGGACGACCAGATCCCGGCGGGCCGCACGATCAAGTGGGTGACGGGGCAGAAGCCGCCGGGCTCGGGGAGCTAGGAGGGGGCCGGAGCGGCGGCGGCCGCGTCCGGGCTACGCTCCGCCCGACAGCCGCAGGTAGCGATCGATGACCGGCCGGAGGTCCATCTCCATGCCGGTCTCACGCGCCAGGAGGCACGCCGCCGCCGCGAGCTCCGCCAGCTCCAGCCGGTCCCGGGCGGCCTCGGGGTCCGGGCCCGTGACCAGGACGCCGTGCCCGACCAGGAGGATCACGGCGCCGCCCGCGGCCACCGCCTTCCCGACGTCCGCCGCCAGCTCCTCGCTTCCGCTGGGGGCGAACGGGACGCTCACGATCCCTCCGGTGGCCTCCTCCACCTCCGGGAGGTCGCTCCCGACGTCCATCCCCCGCAGCCCCGTGGCCGTGAGCGCGGGCGCGTGGGCGTGCACGACCGCCCCCACTCCGCGATCGGCCGCGTAGCAGGCCAGGTGCGCGGGAAGCTCGGTGGTCGCCTCCTCGCGCTCCGCCGCGGTCGGCTCGGGGAGCCCGATCACGACCGGGTCGTGGAGCTCCATGCGCCCCTTGGGGACCCCGCGGGGAGTCACCAGGAGCGACGCCTCCCCGAGCCGGACCGAGAGGTTGCCCGCTCGTCCCGCGATGAGGCCGGCCTCGTGGAGCTGGCGCCCCACCCGGACGAGGCTCGCCCGAAGCCTGCGCTCGAGGTCCGGATCCGGGCCGGCCCTCGGGTGCCTCCCGGCGCCGCCGACGCGGCTCATCCCGCCCCGCCGGCGGGGGTCCGCTCGTCCTCCGCGCCTCGCACGGCATCGGCCAGGCAGCGAGCGTAGGGCGCGCGGCAGACGCCCTCTTCGGTGACGATGGCCGTGACCAGGTCGGCGGGGGTCACGTCGAACGCCGGGCTCCAGATCTCGGCCTCTTCGGGTGCCGTCAGCCGCCCCCACGCCAGCCGAATCTCGTCCGGGTCGCGGATCTCGATCGGGATCTCCGCGCCCGTGGGAGTCGAGAGATCCACGGTGGAGGTCGGGGCGAGGACGTAGAAGGGGACCCCGTGGTGGCGGGCCAGGATGGCCAGCGAGTAGGTGCCGACCTTGTTGGCCACGTCCCCGTTGGCCGCGATCCGGTCCGCGCCGACCAGGACCGCGTCCACGCCGCCTCCGGCCAGGCGGGCCCCGGCCGCGCCGTCCGCGATGACCGTGACCTCCACCCCGGCGCGGCGAAGCTCCCAGGCGGTGAGCCGGCTGCCCTGGAGCAGCGGCCGGGTCTCGTCCGCCACCACCCGGAAGGGGCGGCCACGCTCGGCGGCCAGGTAGACCGGAGCCAGGGCCGTCCCGATCCCCCCGGTGGCCAGAGCGCCGGCGTTGCAGTGGGTGAAGACGGTGCCGGCCGGACCTTCGGTCCGCTCGCCGCCCCCGCCCGTCCGCTCCAGCAGCTCCAGCGCGTGCTCGCCGATCCGGCGGCAGGTGCGCCGATCCTCCTCGAGGATCGCCTCGGCCTCCTCCCGCAGTCGGTCGGCGAGGGCGGCCGCGGCACCGCCGTCGGCGGGCTCCACCGGGACTCCGGCCGCCCGCCGCATGCGCCCCAGCGCCCAGGCCAGGTTCACCGCCGTGGGCCGGGTGGCCTCCAGGGCGTCGGACCAGTCGGCCACGGCGCGGCGGACATCCGACCCGGCGGCGGACTCGCCGTCCCCGGAGGCGGCCCCACGCGCCCCGTCGGCGGCCCTGCCGGCTTCCGGGGCGGCGACGCCGGCCTCCGCAGCCGCCCGCGCGAGAGCGGCCACGCCCATGGCCGCGGTGATTCCGATGAGGGGAGCGCCCCGAACGCGGAGGCTCCGGATGGCCTCGGCGATCGCATCCGGACCGCGGAGCTCGCGCTCCACCTCACGGCCGGGGAGCTCGGTCTGGTCCAGGATGACGAGCCCCCGGCCATCCTCGGTGAAGCGGATGGGAACGGGCGGGCCGGAGACGGAGGCGCTCGTGGATTCGCTCACGGGCACCAACATGGGCGTTGCGCCGGGGCGGCGACAGCCGGCGGCCCGCCGCCGCCCGCCCGGCGCGGTGCGGAATCCGTCTTTCCGGGCTGGCGGCGGGCGTCGGCAGACGCGATGGTGGAGGCTGCACACGCGATGGTGAGAATGCCGAGCGACCCGAAGTCCCGCGAAGGAAGTGCGACCATGAGATCCGAAGAGCTCCGAACCCTCCAGGCGCCCCTCAAGGAGCGCTACCGCGAGGACCCCGAGGCCGCCGTCATCACCCTGGAGGCGGAGGGCCGGATGGGCGAGGACGTGACCTGCCGGGTCGAGACGGGGAAGGCCCTGGTCGAGGCCGGCCTGCACCCGGCCACCGGGGGCACGGGCGTCCACGCCTGCTCGGGCAACATGCTGCTCGAGGCCCTGGCCGCGTGCGCCGGCGTCACGATGAACGCGGTGGCCACGGCGCTCGGGACCGAGATCCGCGAGGGCGTCGTGCACGCCGAGGGAGACCTGGACTTCCGCGGCACGCTCGGCGTCGACCGCGACGCCCCCGTCGGCTTCCGGGACATCCGGCTCCGGTTCGACCTGGACACCGACGCCACGGAAGAGGAGCTCGACACGCTCGTCCGCCTCACGGAGCGCTACTGCGTCGTCCTCCAGACCCTGCGCACCGCGCCGGAGGTGGAGGTGTCGAGGAGGGTCGGGGGCCGGCCCGGCGCGGAAGACGAGCCGAGCTGACGTCCGGGGCCCGGAGACGTCCGGGGCCACGGACGAAGATGCGGGGCCGGCGCAGCTTCCGCGGCGGGTTCCGGTCCTCCCTACCCCTCCCGGTCCGCCCTCGGCACCGCCGCCTCCATGCGCTCGGCGAAGAACTCGGCGGGCTTCATCTCCGAGAGGTCGAGCTCGAAGTCGGGGCGCACGGCGGGCCGGAGCTTGTCGAGCAGCTCCCGCACCTCGCGGCCCGAGAGGCCGAGCTCGCGGAGGGCCGCGCCGTCGAGGCCGGCCGGGCCCCCGGCACCGCCCCGGCCGCCCCCACCGTCGGACCCGTCCCCGGACCCCGCGCTCTCCCGCACGCGGATCCCCTCCTCCTCGCCCACGGGCTCGAGCAGGGCCCGGAGCGCCTCGAGCTCGGCGCGCGAGAGCACGGTCCCGGCCACCTGGTAGTCGATCCACGCCTCGTAGGAGAGAGGCGCCACGCGCTTCAGCATCCCCGCCATGACCTCCCCGTACGCGCGGATCTCGTACTGGGCGTGCGGGTCCACCCGCAGGGTGAGGAAGTGGAGGAGGTTGTGGAGGTCGATCTTCCAGTACCACTGCGTATAGGTCGAGAGCGGGAGGTCGATGCGCGCGAGCTCCCGGGCCACATCCTCGCCCACGAGCCACTCGTACACGCCGGCCGCCTCCTCCCGGCCGCGCGTCCAGCGCCGCACGGCCTCGCGGTGGAAGGCGGGATCGGCCGCCTCGGCACGGCGCCCCTGGCGGTTCGAGCGGCTCTGGAGCGCGAAGTCGTCCTGCTCGGGCGTATAGAACAGCAGCGGGATGAGGCTGTACCGGCCGCTGTACTCGTTGACGTTGGCGGTCCGGTGCCGGATCCACTGCCGCGCCACGAACATGGGCATGCAGCAGTGGAACTTGAGCTCCACCATCTCGCTCGGGGTGGTGTGGCGGTGGCGGCGGAGGTAGCGGATGAGCCCGCGGGTGGCGCTCCGCTGGCGGGTGCCGTAGCCGTAGCTCACCCGCGCGGCGCGCTCGACGTCCTCGTCGCCCCCCATGTAGTCGACGAGGGCGACGAACCCGTGGTCCAGGACCGGAAAGTAGCCTCCCAGGATCTCCTCGGCGGCGGGGCTCGTCGGACGGCGGGTCTCCATCGGCTCCTTCCGGTGCGGTGAGCGGACGCGGCGTGGCCTTTCCCGAACGTCCTCGCGGCGAGACAATAGAGGGAAGCAGCGGACGCCGCCAGCGCCCGTCCGCTTCGTGGAGATCCCCCGAGATGCGAGGCCGACCTGAGCTCCGACCCGCCCTCCGGCGAGCACCGGCCGAAGGCCCACGGGGTCCGTGACGACGCGCGCGAGCACCGCGACCCGCGCGACATCGTCACCCCCCACGCCTTCCGGATCGCCCCCGACCTGCTGGGGACGCCGCTGGCCGGTCCGGTCCGGCGCGGCGCGGCCATGCTCGTGGACCTGGCGGCCATCGGGATCGTGGCCGGGCTCCTCCGCAACGTCGGCGTGCTCCTCTTCGCCCTCCTGTTCGCCTGGATCTTCTACCGGATGGCCGGGAAGCGGAGCGAGGACGGGGTGACCAGCCGGTTCGCGCAGCTCACCCTGCGCGGCCTGGCCATCATCGCGCTCATCGTGGCGGCGGGGCAGCTGATCGGGATGCTCGGCGGTCCGGGGCGGGGAGACCGGGGAGCCGAACGGGAGGCGGCCGGACTGGACACCGCCGCCGCGAGCACGCTGCGCCACGTCGGCCTGGGGGACGTGGTCGGTGCCCTGGGGGAGGTCGTGGCCCTGCGCTCCGCGGGATCTTCGCCCGACGAGGCCCGGTCGGCGGCCCGCGATTTCGCGGACCGGCTCGTGGAAAGCGGCGTGCCCCCGGAGCAGATCCGCGAGGCGCTCCAAGACATCATGCGGGAGAGCGCCGATTCGATCACGAGGGTCGCCGTGGTGAGCGCCACCATGGATCACGTGGACTCGCTCACCCGCGATCGGCGGGCCTCGACCGATACGCTCTTCGCGGCATGGTCGGCGGCGGTGGCGAGCGGGGACTCCGACGCCGCGCGTGCCCGCCGGGAGAAGCTCACCGACGCCCTGGTGGGAGGGACCGTCACCCGGCTGCGGGAGGAGAACCGGAAGCTGGAGTCTGACCTGGAGGAAGCCAGGAAGAGCCCGGGGATCCTGCGCTTCCTGCAGACGCTCGCCCACGACCTGGGCTTCGGCGTGGGGTGGCTGGGCCTGTACTTCACGGTGCTGCCGGTGCTGTGGAACGGACGCACGCCGGGGAAGCGGCTCCTGGGCATCTGCATCGTGCGCCTCTCCGGCGAGGAGATCGGCTGGTGGAACTCCTTCAGCCGCTTCGGCGGCTACGCGGCGGGCCTCGCCACCGGCCTCCTGGGCTTCCTGCAGATCCTGTGGGACGCCAACCGGCAGGGCATCCAGGACCGCATCGCCGGGACCGTGGTCGTCCGCACGCGGGGCGACGGAGAGTGAGGCCGGGGGGTCGCCGCCGACCGCCGTCCGCCGCGGCGCCTTCGGCAGCCGCGGCGCCTTCCGCCGCCGGGACGCTCGTCGGCGTCCTCCTCGTCGCCGTCCTCGCGCTGGCGGCCTGCGGCGGCGGGCCCGATCAGGGGGGCATCGTCCTCACCTTCCCCGGGAGCGCGGTGGGCGCCGAGGCCAGGGTCCTCCGGACGCAGCTCGACCGCTTCATGGCCGCACATCCGGGAATCCGGGTCGAGCAGCGCGTCACGCCCGACGCCGCCGACCAGCGACACCAGCTCTACGTCCAGTGGCTGAACGCGCGAGCGCCCGAGCCCGACATCCTGCAGCTCGACGTCATCTGGACCCCGGAGTTCGCGGCCGCGGGCTGGATCCTGCCGATCGACTCGCTGGGCGCCGACGCGGCCCCCTTCTTCCCGAACACCGTACGGGCCAACCGGTGGCGGGGCCATCTCTACGCGCTGCCGTGGTTCGTGGACATGGGGCTCCTCTACTGGCGGACCGACCTCATGGACCGGCCGCCGGACACCTTCGCGCAGCTGGCGCGCGTGGCGGAGCGGGCGCAGCGTGAGGACTCGGTCCGCTACGGCTTCGTGTGGCAGGGCGCGCGCTACGAGGGCCTGGTCACCGTGTTCCTGGAGCACCTGGGCGGGTTCGGCGGCCGGATCATGGACGACAGCGGCCACATCACGGTCGACTCGGACGCCGGCATCCGCGCGCTCACCTACATGCGGGACGCGGTCTGGAAGGAGGGCATCGTGCCGCGGGCCGCCCTCACCTGGCAGGAGGAGCAGACCCGCTTCGCCTTCCAGAACGGGGAGGCCGCCTTCATGCGGAACTGGCCCTACGCCTACCCGCTCATGGAGGACACGGCCGGCTCCGGCGTCGCCGGCCGCTTCGCCGCCGCGACGATGCCCGCCGGACCGGGGGGCGAGGCCACCTCCGCCCTCGGCGGCTCGGAGCTGGCCATCAACGCGAACACCCGCCACCCGCAGGCCGCCCTGGAGCTCCTGCGCTTCCTCACCGCGCCCCGGCAGATGATCGAGCGGGCCCGCGTGGTGGGCGAGTATCCGACTCGCCGGGACCTGTACGAGGGCGACACGCTGCGGGGCCTCCTCCCCATCCCGCCGGCGCGCGCCCGGGAGCTCATCGAGCACGCCGTCCCGCGGCCGGTGACCCCCGTCTACAGCCAGCTCTCGAGCCTCCTCCAGATCCAGCTCCACAGGGCCCTCACGCGTCAGGCGGACCCCCGGCAGGCGCTGGAGACCGCCGCGCGGCAGATGCGGGGCCTCCTGGCGCGGGTGGGGCTGGCGCCCGGGGACTCCTCCGGACGGGCGCCCGGGGACACGGCCGATCCGGCGGAGCGGAACCGTGGCTGAGCGGCGCGGACTCGAAGCGCGCGAGCGCAGGCTCGGCTACGAGCTCGTCGTGCCCGCCCTCGGGGTCATCCTCCTGGTCGCTCTCTTCCCCCTGGCGTGGACCGCGTGGGAGTCCCTCCACCTCCACGACCTCCGCATGCCCTGGCGCGGGCATCCCTTCGTGGGGCTCGCGAACTACGCCGAGGCGCTGCAGGACGGGCGCTTCTGGGCCGCCATGGGCCACACGGCCTTCTTCACCGCGGCCACCGTGGGGCTCGAGCTCGTCCTGGGGCTCGTCCTCGCCCTGGCCATGAACCGGGCCTTTCGCGGCCGGGGCCTGGTCCGGGCCGCCGTGCTCCTTCCGTGGGCGGTCCCCACCGTGGTGGCCGCGCTCCTGTGGCGGTTCATGTTCGGCACGCAGGGCGGGATCGCCAACGTCCTCCTCTCGAAGCTCGGCCTCGTGGACGCTTCCTTCGTGTGGTTCATCCACGAGAGGGCGGCGTGGGTGCCCGTGATCCTGGCCGACGTGTGGAAGATGACGCCCTTCGTGGCCCTCCTCCTCCTGGCCGGCCTCCAGAACATCGACCCGGCCCTGTACGAGGCCGCGAGGATCGACGGGGCCGGCGCCTGGGAGCGCTTCCGGTACGTCACGCTGCCCCTCCTCAAGCCGGCGATCCTGGTGACGCTGGTCTTCCGGACGCTGGACGCGTTCCGCGTGTTCGACCTCGTGTACGTGCTCACGGGAGGCGGACCCGGGACGGCCACCGAGCCCATCGCCCTCTACACGTTCGACGCCCTGCTCCGCGACCTGCGCTTCGGCTACGGCTCCGCCCTGTCCATGATCATCTTCCTCGTCACCTTCGGGCTGGCCGTCCTCTACATCCGCGGGCTCGGCCTGGACCTCACCGGGGAGGGTGGATGAGCCGCGGCGGGAGAGGCCCGGCGGAGGACTCCGGGCGGGGCCGGATGAAGTCCCTGGCGGGACGGTGGCTCCCCGGCCTCGCGATCGCCGTCCTGGTCCTGGCCATCGTCTTCCCGTTCTACTGGACCGTCGTCTCCTCGCTCACCCCCGAGGCGAGCCTCTTCCGGGCCCCCGCGCTCGTCCCGTCGCACCTGATCCTGGACCATTACCGGGCGCTGTTCACGCAGCGCGACTTCTGGGTCCCGATCCGGAACTCCCTGGTCGTGGCGGGCTCCACCACCCTGCTGTGCATCAGCGTCGGCGCCCTGTGCGCCTACGCCCTGGCCCGCCTGCGCTTTCCGGGCAAGACGCCGATCCTGGCGTTCATACTTGCCGTGACGATGTTCCCGCAGATCTCGATCGTCTCGCCCCTCTACCTCATGCTGCGGAGCGCGGGCCTCATCGACACGTATCCGGGGCTGATCCTCCCGTACATGACCTTCGCCATGCCGCTCACCGTGTGGCTCCTGGTGGGCTTCTTCCGGCAGCTCCCCGCGGAGATCGAGGAGGCGGCGCTGGTGGATGGAGCGAGCCGCATGAGGGCCTTCCGGGAGGTCGTGCTGCCCCTGGCCCTGCCGGGGCTGGCCACGACGGCCATCCTCACCTTCCTCTACAGCTGGAACGAGTTCCTCTTCGCCCTCTCGTTCACCCTCGGGCCGGAGCGGCAGACCGTCCCC
>DATFLN010000045.1:0-2490 GCA_035267645.1 Gemmatimonadota bacterium
CTACGCCTACAGCTGGGACGAGATCGGCTGGCGGGTGGGCTCGGACCGGATCTTCGCGACCGGCTCCTTCGCCACCTTCAGCGACTTCCCGGGCGACACGGCCCGCTACTTCGCGGTCCACCGCCTGGAGTGGAGGGCGCGGGACAACCTCATGCTCGGGGTGTCCGAGTCCATCATCGAGGGCGGGCCGAACGCCACCCTCGACTTCCGGCTGCTGAACCCGATCGGCGTGTGGGAGCTGACGACCAAGGAGTCGAAGAAGCAACGGAACAACGTCGGGCAGGCGGACGTGTGGTGGCGGCCGGTGAACGGGCTCGTCCTGTGGGGGAGCCTCCTGGCCGACGCCACGACCTCCATCAAGAAGACGGACAAGTCGTGCTGTCAGCTCGGGGGCACGGTCGGGATCCAGATGCCCGGGATCGCCCGGGGGTGGAGCCTGCGGCTGCAGGGGGCGGCGATGCAGAGCCTGGTCTACCGGACGCGCCTCCCGTGGGAGGAGTACACGGTGGACCACGTGGGGCTCGGCTGGGACAAGGGCGACCTCTACCTGGCCACGGCCGAGGCGAGCTGGTTCGGGAAGGCGGGCCTGGTCCTGAAGCCGCGCATCGACATCCAGGTCAAGGGCGAGGGCGACTTCCACGGCCGGCTGCGGCCCCCCGCCGACTCGCTCCCCACCTTCCCGCGCATCCTGGTCGGCCAGACCGAGACCACCATCCGGCCGGCGGTGGCCGGGACGTGGCACCGGGAGATGGGGAACGGGTGGGGCCTGGACATGGACTGGGACGTGGGCGTGAGCTTCATCCGGAACTACGCCCACCGGGCCGGCACCGACGCGACCGCGCTGGTCGGGACCCTGCGCGTGCTGCTGCGGACTCCGCGCTTCCTGCTCCCGCTGGACTGAGCCCCGTGCTCCGATCGGAGCGCGGCGCGCCCCCCTCTCCGGGAGCCCTCTTCAACTGGAGTTCAAGAGCGTCGGAGAGGGAGGGGCGCCGAGCCCGGCGGCCGCGGCGCCCGGCAGCTGCGGCGCCCGGCGGCCGCCCGTCGCGACCGGGCCCCGCCGGGCCGACCTCCGACCGGATCAGTGGAAGCCGATCCCCACCGTGAGCAGGAAGATCGTGTCGACGGTGTCGAAGCCGTGGAACTCCTGGAACAGCACGTCCGCGTTGGGCGTGAGGTACAGGTTCCCGCCCCCCAGGTGGATGTCCCATCCCGCCCCGATCACGGCTCCGGCCCCGCTCTCGTCGGCGCTCACGGTCACGCCCTGGACGTCCTCGGAGACCCGGTAGGTCGAGAACCCGATTCCGGCCTTGAGGAAGCCTCCCGAGGTCGGCGAGGGATACAGGAGGACGTCGAACAGCGCGTTCCCCTGTGAGATGGTCGTGCCGCTGGCGTCCCGGCTCATGCCGATGGCCTCGCCCCCGATGACCAGGTGCTGGCTCAGGGTGCCGCCCATGCGGATGTAGAATCCGCCGCCCCCGTCCCCGTTGTCGTTCACGCCGCCCCCGAGCCCGCCCGAGAGCCAGAACCCGTGGTGGGTGCCGGCCCCGCCCGAGCTCTGGGCGGCCGCGGGAGCCGGCGCCAGGAGGAGGCAGGAAACGGCCGCGGCCACGACGGCCGCGATGGCGGACGACCCTGTCGCCGTGCGCGGTGTCCCGCGCGGTGCCGACATCGTTGCTCGCATGGCTTCGCTCCTGGATCGGGAAGAGAGGGTTCGAACGAAAGGACGGGTCGGCGCCCGGCGGCGCCGGCTCCGCGCGGCGGCCGCCGCGGGCCCCCGCACCGGCCCGGACGCGTCGCACGCTCATCAATATAACGTCTCGGCGCGCGCAATAGTTACGGGGGCGGGCGAGCCGTACCCGGCCCTCGCCCGCCCCAGGTTGACGGGCGAGGGCCATCGGCCGCACCTTCGCGCCCGATCGAGAACGACTCTCGGGAGCGGCGGGGACGCTCGCTTGCGTGGGCCGGTGAGGCTGATACCTTTGCGCGGCGATCCGGTCGGGCCGGACGACAGGTGCGAGAGAACGGGAGCATGAGGAGAGCGACCAAGAAGACGGTGATCACGGGGGCGGCGCTGCTCGTCTCCGCCGCGGCGGCCTGGCCGCTCTTCCACGGTCCCGACAGCACGGCCGAAGCCCACGAGGCGATCGCCTCCGCACAGGCCGCCGACACCGGCGCCGCCGCGGCGGGCTCGGCGCAGGCCGGATCGACCGCGGCGCAGGCCGCGGCCGGCGGGACGTCGCAGGCCGCGCAGCCGCCCCACCCGGGGTGGTACCCGCAGCCGACGGGCGCCCCGATCCAGGGACGCGACACGCTGAGCCCGGCGCAGGTGGCGATCCAGCTCACCGAGAGCGCCACGCAGGGCCCGGCCCAGCCGATCCCCTTCAACCACCACTTCCACACCACCAACCTCCAGATCAGCTGCGAGTACTGCCACACGAACTCGCGGCACTCGGAGGTGGCGGTGATGCCGCCGCTGGCCACCTGCATGGG
>DATFLN010000046.1:0-1744 GCA_035267645.1 Gemmatimonadota bacterium
GGCTGGATCAACCGGAACCGCAGGAAGCACATCATCACGCTCGAGGACCCGATCGAGTACCGGCACCGGAACGCCCTCTCGACGGTGACCCAGCGCGAGATCGGGGCGGACACGGCCTCGTTCCGGGTGGGCCTCCGCCACGCGCTGCGGCAGGACCCCGACGCGATCCTCATCGGCGAGATGCGGGACTCCGAGACCATCGAGATCGCGATGGAGGCGGCCGAGACCGGCCAGCTCGTGATCTCGACCTTCCACGCGCCGACCGCCATCGCCACCCTGGGCCACTTCATGGCCATGTTCCCGGGTGACAACGAGGAGCTGGTGCGCCAGCGCGTGGCCGAATCGCTGCGGGCGATCGTCTCCCAGAGGCTCCTCCTCCGGAAGGACGAGGAGGAGGGACGGGTGCCGGTGGTCGAGGTCCTTCGCCTCACCGGAGCCGTGCAGGAGGCGATCCAGCGCCGCGAGCCGCAGAGCGAGATCAAGCGGCTCATGCAGCAGGGCGAGCAGTACGGCATGCAGACCTTCGATCAGCACCTCATGAAGCTGGTGCGCGACGACATCATGGACTACGATACGGCCAAGGCCGCCGCCACGAGCCCGAGCGACTTCGAGCTCGTGATGCAGACCCTGTCCACGGACGAGGACGAGGACGGCGACGGGCCCGGGGCGGGCTTCTTCTGAAGCTCGAGGGCCTCTTCCTCCCGGTCACGAGCCCCTTCGACGAAGCGTCGGGGGAGCTGGACCGGGCGGCGTTCGAGGAGAACCTGGGGGCCTGGGTCGGGGCCGGGGCCGACGGCATCGTGGTCGCGGGCTCGACCGGCGAGGCGCCGCTCCTGGACGAGATCGAGATCCTGCGCCTGGTCGAGTGGGCCCGGGCGGCGTGCCCGCCGGAGGTGGCCGTCGTGGCCGGGACCGGGGCGGAATCCACCCGCCAGACCTCCCGCCTGACGCGGGAGGCGGCGCGTGCCGGCGCGGAGGCCGTGCTCGTGCGTCCGCCCTCGTACTACGCCCCGGCCATGTCGGAGGAGGCGCTGGCGGCCCACTACGGGGCGGTGGCCGACGACTCCCCGACCCCGATCATCCTCTACCACATTCCCAAGTTCGTGCCGGTGGGCCTCGCCCCCGACGTGGTGGGACGCCTCGTCCGGCACGAGAACATCGTCGGGATCAAGGACTCCTCGGGCGACGTGAAGAACCTGGGCGCTCTGGTGGAGGCGTGCGGGGACCGGGCCTCGGTCCTGGTCGGCGCCGGGACGCTCCTGTACGGCGCGCTCGAGGTGGGCGCGGTGGGGGGCGTGGTCGCGGTGGGCCTCCTGGCCACCCGCCCGTGCGCCGAGCTCCTGGCGGCGTGGCGGGATGGGGACACGGCGCGGGCCGGGGCCCTGCAGGATAGGATCGGACCGCTCCACCGGGCCGTGGTCGGCAAGCGCGGCGTCCCCGGCGTGAAGGCCGGCCTCGACGCCCTGGGCCTCCGCGGCGGCCCGCCGCGACTTCCCCTCCTGCCGGCCGACGACGCCGCGCGCGCATCGGTGCGCGGCGCGCTCTCCGCGGCCGGCCTCCAGCCCGTCCCGGCGTAGGAGCGGTCGATGTTCGCAGCCGGGGCGAATTGCGTCGCCGTGGTGGGCGCCCAGTGGGGCGACGAGGGCAAGGGCAAGATCGTGGACGTCCTGGCCGAGCGGGCCGACATCGTGGCCCGCTACCAGGGCGGCGCCAACGCCGGCCACACCGTGCACGTGGAGGGCGA
>DATFLN010000047.1:0-1211 GCA_035267645.1 Gemmatimonadota bacterium
ACGCCATCTCGAACGCCACGTACAGGAGGATCCCCGTGAGCGCGATCCGGATCCACAGGGTGGGCACCCGGTCGCTCACCCGGGCGCCGATCGCGCTCCCCGCCAGGACGCCCAGCGCCACGGGCGCCGCGTAGGCCATCACGAGGTCCCCGCGCATCCAGTAGATCCAGGCGCTGGCCGAGGCCGTGAGCCCCACCATGAACGCGCTCGTCGCCGCCGCCACGCCGAGCGGTATCCCCATGATGGCGTGCATGATCGGGACCTTGGCGAACCCGCCCCCGATCCCGAGGAGCCCCGACGCCATGCCAGCGCCCGCCGAGGCGGTCATGCCGATCCCCATGTGCCGGATCTCGGCCGGACCCGACACGGAGGACGGGCCCTTGACGCCCCCCCGGAACATGGCCAGGGCGGCGTAGAGGACGACGGCGGCGAACAGGAGGTAGAGGAGGTGCGGAGGGATCCAGGCGGCCGCGAGCCCGCCGCCCACCGCGCCCGCCACGGCCATCACCTCGAGCCTCAGGGCCAGCGGCAAGTCGACGCGCCCCTCCCCCAGGTATACCGCCGCCGAGCCCGCCGAGGTGGCGACGACCCCGACCAGGCTGGCCGCCACCGCCTGCCGGAGCGGGAGGCCGAAGAGGATGAGGAGGCCGGGGACGATGAACACGCCCCCGCCGATCCCGACGATCGAGCCCACGAAGCCGGCGCCGAAGCCCAGGGCTCCCAGCCCGAGGACGCTCAACGCGCCGCGGCGTCAGAGGATGTAGCGCCGGAGATCCTCGTCCTCCGCGATCCCCTCGAGGCGCTCGCGCACGAAGGCGGCGTCGATCTCGATGTCCTCGCCCGCGTCCGGGTCGGGAAGGTCGTACATGATCTGCTCGAGCACCGTCGTGAGCACGGTGTGGAGCCGCCGCGCCCCGATGTTCTCCATGCGCTCGTTCACGAGCGCGGCGATGCGCGCCAGCTCCTGGATGGCGTCCTCGGTGAACCGGAGGTCCACGCCCTCGGTGGCCACCAGCGCCCGGTACTGGCTGAGGAGAGCGTTCCGGGGCTCCTGGAGGATGCGGGCGAAATCGGAGGCGTCCAGGGTGGAGAGCTCCACGCGGATCGGGAAGCGGCCCTGGAGCTCCGGGATCAGGTCGGACGGCTTGGCCACGTGGAAGGCGCCGGCCGCGATGAACAGGACGTGGTCGGTGTCCACGAGGCCGTACTTG
>DATFLN010000048.1:0-13260 GCA_035267645.1 Gemmatimonadota bacterium
CGGCCTCGGGTCGTCTCGAAGAGGTTCCGGGGAGGGGCCGTCACTTCCGGCCATCACCCAAGATAACGTTCGGCTCGCCCGAAAGTGACGCCGGGCGGGGAGGGCCGCTCCCCTCAGTCCGTCCGGAGCGCCGCCATCGGATCACTGCGGGCGGCGCGCCGGGCGGGGAGCCAGGCCGAGCCGGCGGCCACCGCCAGCAGGGCGGCGGCCAGGGCGCCGTAGGTGAGCGGGTCGGTGGGGCTCACGCCGTACAGGAGGGAGCCCAGCCAGCGCGAGGCGAGGAGCGCGCCCACGAGGCCGGCGCCCACCCCGACCGCCGCCAGCGTCATCCCCTGGCCCAGCACCATGCGCACGAGGCCGCGAGGCTCGGCGCCGATGGCCAGGCGCACGCCGAACTCCCGGCGCCGGTCGGTGACGTACAGCGACATGACGCCGTAGATGCCCACGCTCGCCAGGAGCGCCGCCAGGAGGGCGAACGCCCCCAGGAGGAGCTCGATGATCCGCTGCGTGTCGAGCGAGCGGCCGACCCAGTCGGTGAGCGGGCGGACGTCGTCCAGGGGGATGCCGGGCTCGACCGCGGACACGGCGCGGCGGACGGCGGCCAGGACCGGTCCCGGCTTCCCCTCCGTGCGCACCGTGAGCATGGCCCTCCGGGTGGGCGCCAGCGCGAACGGGAAGTAGGCGTGGGGCATGGGCGCCACCGCCGGGCTCTCGTCGCGCACGCTCCCCACGACCCCGACGATGGTGAACCACGTGGTGGTGTCGCCGGTGAGCTGGATCCGCTGCCCCAGCGCGTCGGCGCCCTTCCAGTAGCGCGACGCCAGGGCCCGGTCGACGATCGTGACCGGCGCCGCGCCCGGTCGGTCGCGGCCGTCGAAGTCGCGGCCGTACAGGAGCGGGATCCCGAGCGTGCGGAAGTAGCCGGGGCCCACGGCCAGCTGGGCGGTCTGCGTCTCCACGCCCGTGCCCGAGGGGGGTGGCCGGCCCTCCACCACGTACCCGTCCGTGTTGTAGTTGCCGCCGAACGGGAGCCTCCAGGAGATCGCCGCCTCGCTCACCCCGGGCACCGCGCGCACGCGGCGCGCGATCTCGGACGTCGTGCGGACCACGGACGTGTCGTCGTCGTAGCGGGCGGCGGGGAGGGGGAGGGCGACCATGGAGACGCCCTCCGGCTCGAAGCCGAGCCGGGTCCCGGTGAGGTTCCGGAAGCTGCGCAGCGCGAGCCCGGCGGAGATGAGGAGGACGGCCGCGAGCGCGAGCTGGGTCGCGATCAGCGCGCCGTTCAGGCGGCGGGTCGCCGCGCCCGCCTCGTCCCGGCCCGCGCCGGCCAGGCTCGCCGTCGGGCGCCGACGCAGGAGCGTCGCCACCGGCGCGAG
Organism: Gemmatimonadota bacterium; assembly: GCA_035267645.1. Classification (GTDB taxonomy): domain Bacteria; phylum Gemmatimonadota; class Gemmatimonadetes; order Palauibacterales; family Palauibacteraceae; genus Humimonas. Next base: position 1,377 of record DATFLN010000048.1, read on the forward strand.
GCCGAAGCCGAGCCCGGCGGCCACCGAGGTCGCGAACGTGAACGCCACGACCCTCCAGCTCACGCCGACGTCCGAGAGGCGCGGGAGGGAGACGGCGGCCGTGTGCGTGGCCACGTGCACCAGCCCGAAGGCCAGGACGATCCCGAGCCCGCCTCCGGCCAGCGCGAGCACGAGGCTCTCGGTGAGGAGCTGGCGGGCGATGCGTCCGCCCGTCGCGCCAAGCGCGCGCTGCATGGCCATCTCGCGGCCTCGGCGCGCCGCGCGGTTCGCGAACAGGAGCGCGATGTCCGCCACCGCGATGAGGAGGATGAGGAGGACGGCGGCCTGCAGGACCTCGAGCGGACGCTTCGCGTCGCCGGTGATCGCGTCCCGGACCGGCGTCACCAGGGTCGTGATCCCCGCGTCGGCCGGCTTCACCCCGTGGAAGAGCCCCGGCATCGTCTTCGTCCAGCGCCACATGGCCGCGCGCGAGTCGCGGCGGACCTCGTCCAGCGTCGCGCCGGGGGCCAGCCGTCCGACGCCGGTCAGGTACCATCCGTAGCGGTCGGTCGGGTCCAGCCCGAGCGGGACCCAGGCCTGCGTCTCCGGGCCCGGGTAGGCGAAGCCGGGGGGCATGACGCCGAGGACGCGGGTGGGCCGCCCGTCCAGGTCGATCGTCGACCCCACCACCGAGGCGCGCCCTCCGAACTCGCTCTTCCACAGCCCGCTCGAGAGCACCGCCACCCTCGCCGGCTGCCCGGGCGTGTCCTCGCTCCGGCCGAACGCGCGGCCGAGAGCGGGATCGACCCCGAGGACGCGGAAGAAGTCGCCCGTGACCCGGGCCACCTCGAGCCGCCGGGGGCGTCCGTCCCGCTCGAGCGTCATGCCCCTCCGGCCCCATGCCGCGAAGGACGCCAGGCCGCGCACCTCGTCACGGTACATCGCCACGTTCTGGTCGGAGAGCGCCCACGTGTCCAGGCCGATCGCCGGATACGCCTGCCGGAGCCGGACGAGCCGGTCCGGCCGGGGGTAGGGGAGCGGCCGGAGGAGGATCCCGTCCACCAGGCTGAAGATGCCCGAGGTGGCCCCGATGCCGAGGGCCAGGATGGCCACGACCAGCGCCGCGAACGCGGGCCGGGACCTCCAGCGCCTGGCCGCGACCCGGACGTCCCGGACGACGCTCTCCAGGAAGGCCGTCCCGCGCGCGGCTCGAGCCGCCTCCTTGGCCCGGCTCACCCGGCCGAACGCGCGCCGGGCCCGGCGGCGGGCCTCCTCGGGCGGCACGCCCTCGCGCTCGTACTTCTCCGCCTCCCGCTCCAGGTGGTGGCGGAGCTCGGCGTCCAGCTCCCGCTCCATCTCGCCGCGGCGGAAGAGCGCCCGCGCCCGGTACCGGACCTCGCTCCACAGCTCGCTCAGCATGCCGCCTCCCGCCGGGCCCTCAGCCCATCTCGAGCACGAGCCGCACGGCGCCCGTGAGCCGCTCCCACTGCTCGGTCTCGCGGGCCAGCTGCTTCCGGCCCGCCGCCGTCAGCTCGTAGAAGCGCGCGCGCCGGTTGTTCTCGGAGGTGCCCCAGCGCGCCTCCACCCAACCCTTCCGCTCCAGGCGGTGGAGGGCCGGGTAGAGCGAGCCCTGCGGGATCTCCAGTGTCTCGCGCGAGACGGCGTGGAGGCGCTCGGAGATCCCCCACCCGTGCATGGGCTCCAGGGAGAGCGCCTTCAGGATGAGCAGGTCCAGCGTCCCCTGCGGCAGGTCCAGTCGTCCACCCGTCATCGCGTTCCTCCGCGGCGGTGCGCGTCGGGTCCCCGCGCTCCGGGAGGCCCGGCGCGCGTTCCCCTCGTGCTTCTACAGGAGTCTCCCCACGGTACGACGGCTCCTGTAGAAGGTCAAGGGGTGGGGAGCTCGGCACCGCATCGGGTCCGCGGCCCGGGACCGCCACCGCAGAGCCCGGGACCGCCCGCTCCGGCTCAGGGTATCGAAATCCGATGCGCATCACCGAGATCTTCCACTCGATCCAGGGCGAGTCGAGCTACGCGGGCCGGCCGTGCGTCTTCGTCCGGACCACGGGCTGCAACCTGCGCTGCGTCTGGTGCGACACGGCCTACGCCTTCCACGGGGGCGAGGACCTCTCGGTCGACGAGATCGTGGACGAGGTCCGTCGGCTGGGCGGGGACTGCCGCCTGGTCGAGCTCACGGGCGGCGAGCCCCTCCTCCAGCACGACATCGGGGAGCTGGCGGAGAGGCTCCTGGCCGGGGGCTACACGGTCCTGTGCGAGACGAGCGGGAGCGTCCCGGTCGACCGCGTGCCGCAGGACGTGGTCAGGATCATGGACGTGAAGTGCCCGGGGAGCGGGGAGGCGGAGTCGGTCGACTGGACGAACCTCGAGCGCCTCGATCCCGCGCGCGACGAGCTCAAGTTCGTGATCCGGGACCGCGCCGACTACGAGTGGGCCTCCCGCCAGCTCGCCGAGCGAGGGCTCGCCCGCTTCGTCGTCCACTTCTCGCCCTCCTTCGGGGAGATGGACGCGCGGGAGCTGTCGGAGTGGATCCTGGAGGACGGGCTCCCGGTCCGCGTGAACCTCCAGATCCACAAGTTCATCTGGGACCCGGCCGCCAGGGGGGTCTAGGTGGACGCGCCGGCTCGACTTGCCCGAACACCGCGCGGGACCCCCATCTTCGGAGACCATGAGTCCTGAGTTCCAGCTGTTCCTCGTCATCCTCGGCATGGTCCTGGCCCTGGCCCTCGGCATCTGGGTCGGGCTCGGCTACCCGGGGCTGTACGAGAAGCACGAGGCGACGGGCTTCATCGACCGCCGCCGGCGCACGCCCTTCGAGGCGATAACGGATTGGATCGTCGAGAAGATCGACCAGCGAGGGAAGAAGAAGGACCGGGCCGGGTGAAGCCCGCGGTCGACCGCGGCTGGAAGCGTCCGGGCATGGCCGCGGTCCGGCCGGGCCCCGGGGCCAGCCACCCGCGCGACCGGCGGGGAACGGTGAACCGCGTCCTGGGGTGGGTGCTGGTCGCCAACCTGGCGGTCGTCGCGGCCCGGCTGGTGGTCGGGGCCCGATCGGGGGCCACGGCGGTCCTCGGAATCGCGGCCGACTCGGGCGTGGACGCCCTCAACAACGTCGTGGCCCTCCTGGCCATCTGGGTGGCGGCCCGGCCGCCCGACGCGGAGCACCCCTACGGCCACGGCAAGTTCGAGACGCTCGGCGCCCTGGCCATCGTGAGCTTCCTCTCCATCACCGCCTTCGAGCTCACGCGCCGTGCCATCTCCCGGCTGGTGGGCGGCGGCCCCGCGCCGGCGCTGGAGCCGGCCACCTTCTGGGTGCTGGGCGCTACGCTCGTCGTGAACGTGGGCGTCGCGCTCTCGGAGGCGCGCATGGGCCGGAATCTGGAGAGCGAGATCCTCCGCGCCGACGCGCGCCACACCACGGCCGACGTCCTCATCACGGCCGCGGTCATGGGCGGCGAGGGGCTCGTGGCCGCCGGCTGGGGCGCGGGCGACGCGTGGCTCGGCCTCCTCGTCGTCGGGGTCATCATCCACTCGGGCTGGCAGATCCTCAGGGAGACGGTACCGGTCCTCGTGGACCGGCGGGCCATCGACCCGGCGTGGATCCGGGAGATGGTGGCGGAGGACCCGGGGGTGCGGCGCGCGGTCGAGATCCGCTCGCGCGGGCGGCCGGGGGAGGCGTTCGCCGAGCTCACGATCCACGTGGACCCGGAGTCGGGGGTGCGCGAGGCGCACGAGGTGGCCGACCGGATCGAGCGGCTGCTGGAGCGGGAGGGCGGCTTCTCGGCGGTGACCGTGCACATCGAGCCCGACGGCTTCACGCCCGTTCCGGACCCCTCGGTGCGCCCGGACGCCGGCGAGGCCGGTGGGCGCCACGGACCGGCCGGAGCGGCGGGTGCGGGCGGCGAGCGTCCCGGCCGCGCCGGAGCGGCCGACGCGGCCGGCGCCGGCGTGGATGACGCCTAGCTCAGCCCACCGTGCGCCAGATGCAGCAGGCGTCGCCGCGCGACTCGCACATGGGGTGCGCCGCCGGCGAGCGGGTGTCGTCCTCGTCCACCATCCGGTAAGCCTGGAGCGTCTCGGCGAAGGCGGCGGTCACGATGTGGCAGCCCGTCGAGCTGCCGCAGGCGTAGGCGGGCAGCGAGCCCTCGACCACCAGGGCCAGCGGACCCCGCTCGGTGCGCGTGCGGCCGCTCGGGCTCACCATCCCGGCCAGCGAGGCGGCCGCGCGCAGCGCCATCCGGCGGCGGATCGGGGCGGGCATGACCATCTTGACCGCGCCGGCCCGCTCCTTCCCGCCCGTCACCTCGTGGTGGACCAGCCAGCGGCCCGCGCGGGAGAACACCACCGGGGCGTCGTCCCGCCGGTCGACCAGCGCGAACAGGTCGGCCAGCTGGCGCGCCGTGGCCGGCTGCTTCTTGTCGACGAGCTGCCGGAAGCGGCGGATCTGCCCCTCGACGACGTCCGAGAGGCCCAGGCGGCGGGGCAGGCTGTGACGCAGCACCTCGTCCTCCAGCGTCTCGAGCGGCGTGTCCGCCGAGCGCATGGCTTCGAGCAGCGCCAGCGCCACCACCGGGGAGGCGCGGACGTCGCTGAGCTGGGGTTCGGATCTCGAAGAGGAAGGGGCCATGTCGCCGCGAACGCTACGCCCGGACCTCCGGGGCGGCAAGCGTGAGTCCCTCGGACGCCGCCGCGCTCGCGGCCGCCGCGGCCACTCTGGCGCTGGCCTGGCGGCGGAGCTGGCTGGCCCCGGGGGCGGTGATCGCGGCCGCCGTCCTGGGCCTGGCCCTGTGGTGGGGCGCGGGCCCGGTCGGGGCCGGCCTCCTCCTCTTCTTCTTCGTCACGGCGTCGGTGCTCACGCGCGTGACGAGGGGGCGGCGGACGGGCGGACGCCGGGAGGCGCCGCCCTCCCCGCGGCGCTCTTCAACTCCAGTTGAAGAGGGTCTCTCAGGGGGGGAGGCCGCCGACGAGGCCGCCGGCGGGACCCGGCGCGGGACGCGGCAGGTCCTCGCCAACGGCGGCGTGGCCGCCGCGGCGGCGCTCCTGGGCGCGTGGGGATGGCTCCCCGGCGCCGGGGCGGCCGTGGCCGGGGCGCTAGCCGCCGCCACCGCGGACACCTGGGCCTCCGAGCTCGGGCGGTGGGCGGCGGGGCCGACGCGGCTCGTGACGACCTGGGAGCGGGTCGAGCCGGGCCGCTCGGGCGGCGTCTCCGGGGCGGGGACGCTGGCGGGCCTGGTGGGCGCGGCGCTCCTCGGCGTCGTCCACGGCCTCCTGCTCGGATCCCCTCCGTTCGGCCGCGCCCTCGGCCCCGCGCTCGCCGCCGGCGCGGCGGGGATGGGCCTCGACTCCCTGCTCGGCGCTTCGGCCGAGGGCCGGATCCGCCGGGTCGACAACGATGTCGTGAACCTGGCCGGGACGCTCCTCGGCGCCGCCGTCGGATGGCTCGTGGCCCGGGGCGCGGGGTAGGGCCGGAACGGCGGCGCGGGACGGCCCGGCCGCACGCGGCACGGAGCCCCCCGGCCCCCACGCGGCACGGAGCCGCCGCCCCCCACGCCCCGAACGGCCCGGATCTCCGGGCCTTCCCGCTTGCAGGGCGCGGGGGCGGTCGTAAGGTTGCGCGGTCCCGACGCGCGATCTTCGGAGTCTCCCGCACGGGAACTCCGGCGGTCCGTGCGCGGGGCCGCCGGGACTCGCACGACAGGATGCCGAGAGGTGACAGGTTGAGCCACACGTCCGACAGAGAGCCGCGCCCCGAGGGCGCCGGCGGGTCCGTCCCCCCTGGGGGCAGCTCCGGCTCGCCGGAGGACCGCGAGTGGGGCTTCCGCACGCGCTCGATCCACGCCGGCGCGCGGCCCGACCCGACCACCGGCGCGCGCAACGTGCCCATCTACCAGACCACGAGCTTCGTTTTCGAGGACACGAAGGACGCGGCGGATCTGTTCGCGCTGCAGAAATACGGCCACATCTATACGCGCATCTCGAACCCGACGGTCTCGGCGTTCGAGGAGCGCATGGCGAGCCTCGAGTCGGGGATCGGCGCCGTGGCCTCGGCCAGCGGCCAGTCCTCGGAGTTCCTCACCGTGGCCGCGCTGGCCGACTCGGGCGACCACATCCTGGCCAGCTCGGCCCTGTACGGCGGGACCTACAACCAGTTCAACATCACGCTCCGCCGCCTCGGGATCGACGCGACCTTCGTGGATGGGCGGGAACCGGACGCGTTCGCGAAAGAGGTCCGTCCGGAGACGAAGCTCGTCTACACCGAGATCATCGGGAACCCGTCCGGCGCGGTGGCCGACATCTCCGCGCTCGCCGAGATGGCGCACGCCCACGACCTCCCGCTGGTCGTCGACAACACCTTCGCCACGCCCTACCTGTGCCGTCCGATCGAGCACGGGGCGGACATCGTCGTCCACTCGGCCACCAAGTACATCGCCGGGAACGGGACCACGATCGGCGGGGTGACGGTCGAGTCGGGGACCTTCCCGTGGGACTCGGGCCGGTTCCCGCACATGACCGAGGAGATCCCGAGCTACAAGGACCTCCGCTGGTGGGGGAACTTCGGCGAGTACGCCTTCTGCACGAAGCTCCGGGCCGAGCAGCTCCGCGACATCGGAGCCTGCCTGGCTCCGTTCAACGCCTTCATGTTCCTCCAGGGGCTCGAGACGCTCCCCGTCCGCATGGACGCGCACGTCCGCGCGGCGAGGGAGGTGGCCGCGTGGCTCTCCGAGCACCCCGGCGTGGACTGGGTGCGCTACGCCGGGCTCCCCGGCTCGCCCCACCACGAGATGGCGAAGCGCTACATGCCGCGGGGGCCGGGCGGGGCGGTGTTCACGTTCGGGGTGGCCGGCGGCCGCGAGGCGGGCGCGCGCTTCATCGAGTCGCTGTCGATGATCAGCCACCTGGCCAACGTCGGGGACGTCCGCACCCTGGTCATCCACCCGGCCTCGACCACCCACCAGCAGCTCTCCGACCGGGAGCTCGTGGCCACGGGCGTCACGCCCGACATGGTGCGGATCTCGATCGGGCTCGAGGACGTCGACGACATCCTCTGGGACCTGGACCGCGCGCTCGGGATGGCGAGCCCGTGAGGCGGGCCGCCGCACGCCGGGCCGCCACACGCCGGGCCGCCGCACGCCGGGCCGCGCGACGTCTCGTCGCGAGCCGTCCCTCCGCCGCGGGGGCGCCGTGACCACCATCGCCCACACCCCGGTCGAGGGCTGGAGCGAGCCCACCGCGCGCGGCCGCCTCCGCATCATCCAGGACGCGGACACGGTGGCCATGGTGGGCGTCTCCTCGAAGCCCGAGCGGGCGAGTCACTTCGTGGCGACCTACCTCACCAGCTCGGCCGCGGCGGACCTCGAGGTGTATTTCGTGAACCCGACCGAGGAGGAGGTCCTGGGGCGGACGGTGTACCCGTCCCTGGAGGCGCTCCCCGTGGCGCCGGACATCGTGGACGTCTTCCGGCGCGCCGAGGCGTGCCCGGAGGTGGCGCGCGAGGCGGCGGCGGTGGGCGCCGGCACGCTGTGGCTCCAGCTCGGGATCTGGAGTCCCGAGGCCTGCCGGATCGCGGCGGGCGCCGGGATGCGCGTCGTCATGGACCGCTGCCTAAAGATCGAGCACGCCCGCTTCCACGGCGGGCTCCACATGGCCGGCTTCGACACCGGCGTGATCAGCTCGCGCCGGCAGCCCCTATGAGCGAACGGGAAGCGATGTACGATCCGCAGAAGATCGAGGAGAAGTGGCAGCGGCGCTGGGACGCGGAGAGGGCCAACGAGCCCGACCTCGACGCGCCCGAGCGGCCTTTCTACAACCTGATGATGTACCCGTACCCCTCGGCCGAGGGGCTCCACGTCGGGAACCTCTACGCCTTCACGGGGGCCGACCTGTACGGGCGCTACCGCCGACTGCGCGGCGACGAGGTCTTCCAGCCGATCGGGTTCGACGCGTTCGGCATCCACTCGGAGAACTACGCCCTGAAGGTGGACACCCACCCGATGGAGCTGATCCCGGCCAACATCGCCAACTTCACCCGGCAGCTCCGGCGGGCCGGGATCATGTACGACTGGTCGCACACCGTCGACACGACCGACCCGGGCTACTACCGCTGGACGCAGTGGATCTTCCTCCGCCTGTACGAGGCGGGGCTGGCCGAGAAGAAGGAGGCGCCGGTCAACTGGTGCCCCTCGTGCAAGACCGTGCTCGCCAACGAGCAGGTGATCGCGGGCGAGTGCGAGCGCTGCGGGACCCCCGTCGGCACGCGCACGCTCAGCCAGTGGTTCTTCAGGATCACCGAGTACGCCGACCGGCTCCTCGAGAACCTGGAGTGGATCGACTGGTCGGAGACGACCAAGACCGCCCAGCGGAACTGGATCGGCCGCTCGAAGGGCGCGCTGCTGCGGTTTCCGGTGGTCGTCTCGGGCGGGATGGAGCCCGCCGCGGGGTCGGCGGCGGTGTCCGGGAAGGCCGCCTCCGCGGCGTCGGACCGACCCACGGCCTCCACGGACGCGTCCGCCCCGACGATCGACGTCTTCACCACCCGCCCCGACACGATCTTCGGCGCCAGCTTCATGGTGCTCGCCCCCGAGCACCCGCTCGTCGAGCGGGTGACCACGGAGGAGCGGCGCGGGGCCGTCGAGGCCTACCGGGAGAAGGTGGCCGCCACCGACCTGGTGCAGCGGAAGAAGGCCGACCGCTCCAAGTCCGGCGTCGACACGGGCGCCCGCGCCCGGAACCCGGCCACGGGCCAGGAGATCCCGATCTGGATCGCCGACTACGTGCTCATGGAGTACGGCACGGGCGCGATCATGGCCGTCCCGGCCCACGACCAGCGCGACTTCGAGTTCGCGCGCGAGTTCGATCTCCCGATCCCGGTCGTGGTCGCCCCGCGCCAGGCGGCCGAGGCGGCCGACGACCCCGCCGATGTCGCGATCGAGGCCGGGGAGGAGGCGGTGGCCGACACCGGTGACGTCCTCCTCGTGAACTCGGGCCGCTTCAGCGGCACGGAGGCCGAGGAGGGCGGCCGCGCCATCGTGGAGTGGCTGGCCGGGGACGGCCTGGCCGAGCCGCGCGTCCAGTACCGGCTCCACGACTGGTGCATCTCGCGCCAGCGCTACTGGGGCCCGCCGATCCCGATCGTCTACTGCGACGCGTGCGGCGCCGTGCCGGTCCCCGACGAGGACCTCCCGGTGGAGCTCCCGTACGTCGAGGACTTCCGCCCGGAGGAGGGCGGGGTCTCGCCCCTCGCCCGCGTGGCGTCGTTCTACGAGACCACCTGCCCCGAGTGCGGCGGCCCCGCGCGCCGGGAGACCGACGTCTCGGACACGTTCCTGGACAGCGGGTGGTACTTCCTCCGCTACCCGAGCACGGACGCCGACGACCGGCCCATCGACGACGCGAGGACGGAGACCTGGCTCCCCGTCGACATGTACATCGGGGGCGAGGAGCACGCGGTCCTCCACCTCCTCTACTCGCGCTTCATCACCATGGTGCTCCACGACCTGGACTACCTGGAGTTCGAGGAGCCCTACGACCGCTTCCGGAAGCACGGCCTCCTCATCAAGGAGGGCGCCAAGATGTCCAAGTCGAGGGGCAACATCGTGGTCCCCGACGAATACATGGACCGCTACGGCGCCGACGTCTTCCGGGCTTATCTCATGTTCCTGGGGCCCTACCAGGAGGGCGGCGACTTCCGCGACCGCGGCATCGTCGGCGTCGAGCGCTTCCTCACGCGCCTGTGGGACAGCGTGTCGCAGGCGGCCGAGGAAGGGCGGGAGGGCTTCCCGGACGAGGCGGTCGAGCGCAAGCTCCACCGCACCATCCGCCAGGTCACCGGGGACTTCGAGGGGCTCTCCTACAACACGGCCATCGCGGCGCTCATGGAGTATCTGAACGAGGCGCGCTCGGCGGGGCGGACGCCCACGCTGGACGAGGTCCGGCCCCTCGTCGTCATGCTCGCACCGGTGGCGCCCCATGCGGCCGAGGAGCTGTGGGAGGAGCTGGGCGGGGAGGAGCCGCTGTTCGCCTCGGCGCCCGGCGGCGGCGAGCGCTCGCGGAACGTGTGGCCGGAGTGGGAGGAGGAGCTCCTCCACGCCGACGAGGTCGAGATCCCCGTGCAGGTGAACGGGAAGGTCCGGGCCACGATCCGGGTCGAGCGCGGAGCCGACCGGGAGACGGTCCGCGAGGCCGCGCTGGCCGACGAGAACGTGCGGAGGCACCTGGAGGGCGCGGAGCCCCTGAAGGTGATCCACGTCCCCGACAGGCTGCTGAACCTCGTGATCGAATGATCACGAGGTCGCTCTGTCGATCTGGCCGTCGAACGACGACCGGGTCGCCTCGGCGATCTCGTGGTGGAGTGACGGGCCGCGGCCGGCGCCCGTCTTCCCGGCGCGGGAGGCTACCGGGGCGCTACCAGGAGACGTCCCCCTCCTCCGAGGTGTCGATCTCGGCGCCGTCGGGTCCCTCGCCGAACAGGAAGGAGCGGAGGTTGGCGAGGAGGAACTCGCGTGCCTCGGGGTCCTGGAGGTTCAGGCCGTAGTGGTTGATGAGGAGCATCTGACGCTGCTTCCACTCCTCCCAGCACGTCCGGCAGATCTCCTCCTGGACGCGCCGTCCCAGCTCGTCGGGGAAGGGGCGCTTGGGGAGCGGGAGCGCATCCTCGCGTCCGCAGCGCGAGCACTGGATTCGATCGGCCTCGACCATCTATCTTTCGTTTCGAGAATCCGGGGAATGTCGCCGTTCGAGAAGGGGTCGGGCCGGCCCGGGCCGCGGCCCCTCCGGCGTCCCCGGAGGCAAATGAAAGGTTGCCGGCTGCCGTGGCAAGCCGCGGGGCCGGGAGAGGGAGGACGGGCATGAGTCGTGAGAGCTTCGGATTCGCCGCCTCGGTGATCGGCGCGGCCCTGGTGGGGCTGGGCATCTACGGCTACGTGCCGGGATGGGTCACGCTCGTCGGCGGCCTGGCCGTCACGGCGTGCGGCTTGCTCACCCTCAGAGGATGGAGCGGCGGCCTCCTGCTCCTGATGGGCGCGTGGGTCACCCTGTCCACGTGGATCGGGTGGGCGGGCCGGCCCTGGAACCTCCTGGTCTCCGGCATCGCGATCGTGGCCCTCGGCTTCCAGGTCGGGGCCCTGGCCACCCACGGCCCCGTCTACGCCGAGGCCGGCGAGGAGGGAAGCGCCGGCTGAGCCTCCGGGCGCCGGCACGGGTGGACCGTCAGCCGTCTTTTTTCCATGAACTCCAGAAGGAGACGAGAGCATCTCTAGCGAGCACAGAGTGAACGAGGAGATCCGGGTGAGCCCCGTCCGTCTCGTGGACGAGGACGGCGAGCAGCTCGGCGTGGTCTCGATCGACGAGGCCCGCGAGGCCGCCGAGGAGCGCAACCTGGACATGGTGGAGGTGGCGCCCAACGCCAAGCCTCCCGTGGTGCGCCTGATGGACTACGGCCGCTTCAAGTACGAGAAGGCCAAGGCCGAGAAGGAGGCCAAGAAGCGGCAGCACACGGTCGAGGTCAAGGAAGTCAAGTTCCGGCCCAAGATCGAGGAGCACGATTTCGACTTCAAGACGCGCCACGCCCGCGAGTTCATCGAAGAGGGCAACAAGGTCAAGGTGACCATCATGTTCCGCTACCGGGAGCTCCGCCGCCCGGAGCTGGGCTCGGAGCTCCTGGACCGCATCGTCGAGGAGCTCTCCGACATCGCCAAGGTCCAGTCCCGCTCGGGGCTGGAGGGTCGGAACATGACCATGATGCTCGTCCCGCAGGACTGGGACGTGTAGACCCCCTCCCGAACGCCGGCTCCGAGCCGGTGTATCCATGAGCGTCGCCCGGCCCCGGGCGCGCGACCCTTCGCAGGCGGAGGATGGATCCGTGAGGGACGACGAGACCGGCCACGACGCCGAG
>DATFLN010000049.1:0-24491 GCA_035267645.1 Gemmatimonadota bacterium
TCCGCGCCGCCCTCCGCGCCCTCCGCCGACTCCCGGTACCGCCTCAGCAGCTCGAGCTGGAGGAGGTTGAGGACGTCGGTGTAGGGGTTCCGGAGGCGGATGGACTCCTGGATCACCGGCTCGTTGTCCAGGAGGTCGTCCTGTCCGGTGACGGCCAGGAGCGCCTCGCGGGCCCGGCCGAACTCCTCCTCGATCTCCGCGTGCACGTCCGCGCCGGCCGCGTCCTCCCCCTCCCGGGCCAGCTCCGCGTAGCGCCGGCTGATCTCGAGCCGCGCGCGGGCCATCTCGCGCTGCGCGTCGTCGATCACGGCGGTGAAGAAGGGCCACTCCCGGTACATCTCCCGGCAGGCCTCCAGGCGCGCGGGGTCGTCGGCCAGGGGCCCCAGGGCGCGCCCCGTGCCGAACCAGCCCGGCACCAGGTAGCGGGTCTGCGTCCACGCGAAGTTCCAGGGGATGGCCCGCAGGCCCTCGAACCGGACCTCCCCCTCCTCCCGCGAGGCGGGCCGGGAGGCCAGCGGGAGCGAGCTGATGTGCCGGATCGGCGTGGCGCGCAGGTACCAGGGCCAGAAGTCGTCGGCGCCGATGAGCCCCCGGTAGGCCTCCATGCCGCGCTCGGCCATGTCGCGCACGATCTCCATGCGCTCGCCGGCGTCCGGATCTCCGGAGCCGACGGCCGGGACGCCGGAAGCCCCCGTCCGGCCCGACGGCTCGGGCTTCCCCGCCGTGGCCGCCCCGCGGAGGACCGCGCTCACGATCTGCTCGGTGTGCCGGTGCGCGATCTCGGGGAGCGAGTAGCGGAAGGAGATGACCTCGCCCTGCTCGGTGGCCCGGAAGCGCCCGTTCTGGACGACGGGCGGCATGGCCAGGATGGCACGATTCGAGCGCCCTCCGCCCCGGCCCACCGTTCCGCCCCGCCCGTGGAAGAGGCGGAGCTCGACGCCCTCGTCCCGGCACACGCGGCCGATCTCCTCCTGGGCGTGCCGGAGCGCCCAGTTCGCCATCCAGTAGCCCCCGTCCTTGTTGCTGTCCGAGTAGCCCAGCATGACCTCCTGCAGGCCTTTCCGCGCCTCGACCTGCTTCCGGTAGAGGGGATGGCGGAGGAGCTCGCGTACCCTGTCGCCGCCCTCGGTGAGGTCCTCGATCGTCTCGTACAGGGGGACGAAGTCGAGGGGGCAGCGGACCCGGCCGTCCTCGATCCTCCACAGCCCCGCCTCCCGGGCCAGGAGCATGGGCTCGAGCAGGTCGCTCAGCTCGTGCGTCATGCTCGTCACGTAGGCGCCCACCGAGCCCGGGTCACGCTCCACCGCGTCCCGCACCACGGCCAGGGCGTCCAGCACGCGGCGGCCCTCCTCCCCGAGCTCGGCGCCGGGCGGAAGGAGCGGACGGGGATTGCGGAGCTCCCGCTCCAGGACCTCCAGCTTCTCCCCCTCCTCCATCGAGGCGTAGCCGGAGGCGGCGCCGCCCAGCTCGAGGAGCTCGGCGACGGCCTTCTCGTGCATGACGCTGTGCTCGCGGATGTCGAGCGCGGCCAGGTGGAGCCCGAAGCTCCGGACGAGGCGCCGGACGCGGCGCAGGCGGCCGGTGCGGGCGACCTCCCGGAAGCCGGTCTCCCGCAGCGAGGAATCGAGGAGGTCCAGGTCCGCCCGGAACGCCGCGGCGTCGTAGCGCGCGTCGCCGGCGGGCGCGGCCGACGAGGGGTCGGACGCCGTGGCGCGAGCCTCCTCCTCCAGGCGCTCGAGCCGGACCATCATGCAGGTCAGCTTCTGCCGGTAGGGCTCGGCCTCGTAGGCGGCCAGCCGCTCCCCGGGCACCCCCAGCGCCTCCCGGTCGCGCTCGATGGACGAGGTGAGCTGGTCCGGGACCTCCGCCTCGGAGGCCGAGATGCTGAGCTCATCGCGCAACGCCTCCAGCTCGGAGCGGTAGAGCGCGGCCGCCCGGGCTCGCTGGGTGGCGAAGGTCCAGCGCGTCACTTCCGCCGTGACGTTCGGGTTTCCGTCCCGGTCGCCCCCGATCCAGGAGCGGTACCGGAGGAAGGCCGGGACCTGATCGGGCAGCTCGCCGAAGACGGCCTCGAAGGCGCGGTCGACATCCGCGTAGATCCGCGGCACCGCGTCCCACACCGACCGCTCCAGGAAGTAGAGGCCCTGCTCGACCTCGTCCCGGACCGAGGGCCGGCGGGAGCGGACCTCCCGGGTGGCCAGGAGGAGCGCGATCTGGCCGAAGAGCTCGTCCCGGCGGTCCTCTTCTTCCTGGGGCGTGCGCCCGGGATCCTGGAGGGCGGCCAGGAGGTCGGCGATCCGCCGCTGCTTGCCGAGGACGGCGCCGCGCCGGGCCTCGGTGGGGTGGGCGGTGAAGGTCGGGATGACCTCCAGCCGTCCGAGGAGATCCAGGATCTCCTCCGCCCCCATGCCGCCGCCGGCCAGGTCCGCGATCGTCTCCCCGATCGAGTCGGGGCGCGGGCTCTCGAGCCCTCCCTCGCGCGAGCGCTCACGGTTCACCCGCACGATCTCCCGCTGCTCGGCCTGGTTCACGAGCCGGAAGTAGGTGGTGAACGCCCGCAGGAGCCAGCCGATCTCGGCCGGGTCGAACCCGGCGATGAGGCGCGCGGCCTCCTCGCGCCGCCCCGGATCGCCGGTGCGGGCGGCCTCGCGGCACGCCAGGCGGAGCTCCTCGACCCGCTCCAGCGTCTCCGGTCCGCCCCGCTCCCGGATGGCCCGCCCGAGCAGGTCCCCCAGGAGCCCGACCTGCTCGCTCAGGGGCTCCGAGACCCTCCTCTCGTCCGAGCGATCCTCCTCCAACGGCCCTCCCCGGCGGAGTCGTCGACCTCTGACGTTCGTGTCGCCGGGGACTGGTCGTGCAAGCCGAGGGCCGCCGCTCTCCGTCCGGGCGCCCGTCGTGGCGGCTCGAACACGTCCATCCTACAGCCGGTCACGCGGGCCGCCCCGGCCCACCGTCGCCCCGCGTCGCCGACCGCCGGCCCGGTGCCTGCAGGCCCATGGGAGACGATGGACGCTCACGCACCGCTTCCGGCCGCCCGCCGAATCATGGAGGGCTTCGCGCGCTCGACCGGCCTCGAGGGGGACGGTCCCGGGAGGCGCTACCTGTGGACCGACGCGTTCGCCGTGTGCGGATTTCTGGGGCTGCGCGACGCCACCGGGGAGGAGCGCTGGCTCGAGCTCGCGCTCCGGCTCGTCGACCGGGTGCACCACGTCCTGGGCCGCCACCGCCCCGACGATCCCCGCGAGGGGTGGCTCAGCGGCCTCGGCGAGGAAGAGGGAGAGCGCCGCCCCACCCTGGGCGGGCTCAGGATCGGGAAGCCGCGGCCCGAGCGCGCGCTGGGCGAGCCGTACGACCTCGACGCGGAGTGGGACCGGGACGGGCAGTACTACCACTACCTCACCCGGTGGATGCACGCCCTGGTGCGGGTGTGGAGGGCCACCGGGGACCCCGTCTTCCACCGCTGGGCGGTGGAGCTGGCGGAGGCCGCGCACCGGGCGTTCGCGCACGGCCCCGGGGGCGAGAGGCGGCTCCACTGGAAGATGAGCGTCGATCTCTCGCGTCCGCTCGTGCCGTCGATGGGACAGCACGACGCGCTGGACGGGATCGTGGCGGTGGGGGAGATCCGGGCGGCGTCGCCCCCGGAGGGCGTGGGATGGTCGTGGGGCGACGCGCGGGCCCTGGACGAGGAGGAGGACGACCTGCGGGCCATGTGCCGGGAGGGCTCCTGGGCCACCCGTGACCCGCTCGGGATCGGCGGCCTCCTGGTCGACGCGCTCTTCCTCGCGCGCCGGGTCGAGGGCGGGGAGCTCGAGGAGGCGCCGCTCGTCGAGCGCCTGCTGTCGGTCTCGGAGGTCAGCCTCGAGGCGTTCGGGCGCGTGGGCGAGCTGGAGCGGCCGGCGAGGGCCAGGCTGGCGTTCCGGGAGCTGGGCCTGGCCCTCGGTCTCGCCGCGCTCGGGACGGCCTCCGACGAGATGGGCGGCAGCCGGGTCCTCCCCCGGGCCGAACTCGCCCCGGTCCTCCGCTACGCCCGCCTCAAGGAGCGGATCAACGCGTTCTGGCTCGACCCGGCGCACCGCGAGGCGCCGACCTGGAGGAAGCACCGGGACATCAACGAGGTGATGCTGGCCACCTCGCTGATGCCCGGCGGCTATCTGGGGCGCGTCACTCCACGGTGAAGGTCCTCACCAGCCCCTGCGCGGCACCCAGCTCGGAGATCCACGCGTAGCGGCCGGGCTGGAGGTCGACCGTGAAGTAGGACGTGCTCCCGGTCGGCATCTCCTGGACGCCCCCCAGGAACTCGGCCGGCGCGGGCGACACCAGGCCTCCCACGTTCATCCAGCTCATCCACGGCACGAGGTCGTCGCCGCTCCGACCCTCGGCCAGGCGCGCGACGTGGACGTCGTAGCCCGCCAGCCCCTCGGGCTGCTCCCGGAAGTGGACGGCGACCGTGTGCGGGCCGGCGCCCACCGACTCCGGTCCCTCGATCCCCGAGCCGGAGAGCGCCAGCTCCAGGTCCGCCTCCGGAGGCTGCGCTTCCGAAGAGGCCCCGGTCACGGTGAGCTGGCGCACCATGCCCAGCGCGCTGTGGAACTGGCCGTCCGCGCTCTTGACGTAGCATTCCATGAAGTACCGCCCCGGCGGGAGCTTCTGGGTCAGGGTCGTGCTGCCGCCCGGGGCGACCAGGCCCGCGCCGCCCATCTCCGTGATGTCGGCGAACCACGCCGGGAGGTTCTGAGCCAGGTACTGCCCCGCCTCCGCCTGGGTGCCGCCGGCCCGCACCAGGCTCATGGCGCTGTCGAACAGGGGCACGCTGACGTCCACGTACGTCTGGAGCGAGAGGCTGTCCGGAACGTGGTGCAGGACGAAGAAGTGGGTCGCCTCGCCCTGGTTGTCGAACCGGAACGTCACCCATCCCGAGGGGATCGAGTCGGGGGCCTGGAAGGAGAAGTCGCGCGCGATCACGTGGATCGTGCCGTCGTCCATCCCCGTGTCGGAGCCGGAAGCGTCGGCCGCCTGCCGCTCGGCGGGCCCGCAGGCCACCGCCACCGCGGCGAGAAGGGCCAGTGCGAGGGTGAGCGGGCGTCGTGGGGTCGGGTCCGCCATGGGGCCTCCCGGGTCGAAGAAGCGGTCGTCGTGGCGTGCGGTCCCACGCACGCTGTGCCGCGCGGATTACGCGAGACTAAGAACCCCGTGTCGGCAGCGCAACCGCGTGCCATCCCTGTCGCTACGCGGTGGTCTTGGAGTGCTGCCGGAGGGCCAGGGTCAGGACCGTCACGCCCATCGCCGCGAGGACCACGAGCGGCCGCCACAGGTCGGCGGCCCCCGCCCCCTTGAGGAGGATGCCCCGCATGATCACGAGGAAGTGCTTCACCGGGTTGAGCTCCGTGAGGGCCCGGGCCCAGCCGGGCATGCTCTCGATCGGCGTCATGAAGCCGCTCATGAACACGTACAGCATCATGACGAAGAAGGTGAGGAACATGGCCTGCTGCTGCGTCTGGACCAGGGTGGAGATCCACAGCCCCACCCCGAGCGCCACCACCATGTAGAGGCCCGCCGCCCCGAACAGGAGGGGGAGGCTCCCGCGGACCGGGACCCGGAACGCGAAGCGGGCGATCGCGAGGCCCACCGCCAGCTCCGCCAGCGCGATGAGCCAGAAGGGCACGAGCTTGCCGGCCACGAAGGCCCCCTTCGAGAGCGGGGTGACGTTGAGCTGCTCGAGCGTGCCGAGCTCCTTCTCCCGGGCGATGTTCATGGACGTGAGGAGGGTCCCGATCAGCGTGACCAGGAGGACGAGGATGGCGGGGACGATGAAGTCCCTGTAGTCGAGCGTGGGGTTGAACAGGGCCCGGCTGCGGACGAGGAGAGACGCGCCGGAGGAGCTCCCGTCGCCTCGCCCCGCGGGCCCGGTCCGGGCTCCGGCCGCGCCGGCGCGCGCAGGAGCCGCGGTCCGGACCTCTCCGCCGAAGTCCCCCACGATCGACGACAGGTACGCGCGGACGACCCCGGCCGTGGCTCCGTCCACCGCGTCGATGACGAGCTGGACGGGAGCGGGCCGGGCGTTCCCGATCCGATCCGCGAACCGGCGGGGGATGCGGACGATGACCGCGGCCCGGCCGGTCGCCAGGTCGCGCTCGGCGACCACCATCGAGGGCTCGGACGAGACGATCGTGAAGTAGCGCGACCCGTCGATCCGGCGGACGAGCGCCCGCGACGTCGGGGTCCGGGACTCGTCGACCACGTGCACGTGGCTGTTCCGCACCTCGAAGGTGGCGGCGTTCGAGAGGACGAGCAGCTGGATGATCGGGATGGCGATCATCTCGAAGAGCATCACCCGGTCCCGGAAGACCTGCAGGAGCTCCTTGCGGACCAGGAACCCCACCGTCCGCAGCCAGCGCCCCGCCCTCGTCCGGAGGTCCCCGCGGCTCACGCGAGCCTCACCCGGAAGAGGCGGGCGCTCACCAGGAGGAGCACGAGGGCCATGAGGACGAGGACGGCCGTCTCGGGCCACAGCACCCCGAAGCCGACGCCCTTGAGGAGGATGCCGCGCACGATCGTGATGAACCAGCGCGCCGGGATCAGGTAGGTGACCGGCCGCAGCCACGAGGGCATGCTCGCGAGCGGGAAGACCATGCCCGAGAGGACCGTCGTCGGGAGGAGGAGGCCGGCCAGCGAGGCGAGCATGGCCGCCCGCTGCGAGCTGGTCCGGGTGGAGATGAACACGCCGAGCTCCGCGCACACCAGGATGAACAGGAGACCCTCGGCCAGGACGAGGACGAGCGAGCCCCGGAACGGCACGCCGAAGATGAGACGGGCGGCCGCCAGCGCGGTCACCAGGTTGATGAAGCCGAGCGCCAGGTAGGGAGCCACCTTCCCGACCAGGATCTGCCAGGGCCGGAGCGGGGAGACGAGGAGCGTCTCCATCGTCCCCCGCTCCTTCTCCCGCGTCAGGGTGATCGAGGTCATCACCGCCGAGACGATCGTGAGGACGAGGGCGATGAGCCCGGGCACGAACAGGTTCGCGCTGGCCACGGTCGGGTTGTAGCGCATGCGGGTTTCGGGCTCGACGGCCGGGACCCGGCGGGCGTCCGGGGCCGCCCCTGCTTTCCCCGCCCGCGACCTTCCCCCGGCCCACGAGCCGATCACGGCCTCCGCGTAGGTGGTCATCACGCTCCCGATGTTCGGATCGGTCGCGTCCGTGAGGACCTGGATCCGGCCCCTGTCCCGTCCGAGGCCGCGGGCGAAGTCGGCCGGGAAGACGATCGCCTGGTCGATCGCGCCCCGGAGGAAGAGGCGGTCGAGGCCCCGGGTCGAGGCCAGCACGTCCACCGTGTGGAAGGTGGGCGTCCCCTCGAACCGGCCGCGCAGCGAGAGCGAGGCCGAGCTCGGCGCCGGGTCCACGAACGCCACGCGGATGGAACGGATGTCGGTGCGGATGGCGAACCCGAACAGGATGACCAGCAGGACCGGCAGGAGGAGGATGAGCGTCAGCGTCTGCCGGTCCCTGAGGATGTGCCGGATCTCCTTGGTCACGAAGCCGCGCAGCGCGTTCACGCCTCGCCTCTCTCCGGCCGCACCAGGCTCACGAACAGCTCGTCGACGGAGGACGCCCCGCGCTCCTCGCGGAGCCCGGCCGGCGTCCCCATCGCCGCGATCCGGCCGTCGACCATGATCGAGATCCGATCGCAGTACTCTGCCTCGTCCATGTAATGGGTGGTGACGAGCACCGTCGTCCCCCCCTCGGCCGCCCGGTAGATCATCTCCCAGAACTGCCTCCGGGTCACGGGGTCGACCCCGCTCGTGGGCTCGTCCAGGAAGAGGATCTCGGGCCGGTGCAGCGTGGCCACCGAGAAGGCGAGCTTCTGCCGCCATCCCAGCGGGAGGTCGGCGACCAGCTCCCCGGCGGCGCGCTCCAGCGACAGCTCTCCGAGGAGGCGGTCGCCGCGCTCGCGGATCGTCCGGTCGGAGAGACCGTAGATGCCGCCGTAGAGCTGGATGTTCTCGCGGACCCGGAGGTCCTCGTACAGGGAGAAGCGCTGGCTCATGTAGCCGATCGCCTGCTTGATCGCCTCGGGCTCCGTGTAGACGTCGTGTCCCGCCACCCGGGCCTCGCCCGCGCTGGGCGACAGGAGCCCGGTGAGCATCCGGATCGTCGTCGTCTTGCCCGCGCCGTTCGCACCCAGGAAGCCGAACACCTCCCCGCGCTCGACCCGGAAGCCGATCGCGTCGACGGCCGTGAAGTCGCCGAAGCGGCGGGTGAGGTCCCGCGCCTCGATGGCGGGGCCCGTCCCGGCCGCCGGGCCGACCCCGGCGACCGCACCGGCGCCGGCCGGGGATCCGGAGTCCGCCGGGCTGGCCGTCACGGGGCGTCTCCGGGCTCCGTCCGCCCGCCCGCCGGAGCGGAGTCCCCGTCCATGAGCGAGATGAACACGTCCTCGATCCCGGGCTCGGCCGGCCGGACCTCGGCGTCCCCGACGCCCTGCGCCTCGAGGTAGCCGCGCAGCTCGACGGCCACGGCGGAGGGCGCGAGGTCCGTGCGCCGGTCGGTGTAGTGGACCGTCTCGCCGAAGGGATAGGCCGACAGGGCGTGCTCGTAGGAGCGCAGAAGGTCGGGAAGGCGCCGACGGGCGGCCGAGCGTACGGCCAGGAGCGGGTGGCCGTAGCGCGCCCCGAACGCGGCCGGGCGGTCCACGCCCAGGATCCTGCCGCGCTGGACCAGGGCGACCCGGTCGCAGCGGCCCGCTTCGTCCATGTAGGGCGTCGAGACGACGATCGGCAGCCCCTGGCCGTGGAGGCGGTCCAGCAGGTTCCAGAACTCGCGCCGCGAGACGGCGTCCACGCCGGTCGTCGGCTCGTCCAGGAAGAGGATGTCGGGCCGGTGGACGAGCGCGCACGACAGTGCGAGCTTCTGCTTCATGCCGCCCGACAGGTCTCCGGCCCTCCGGTCGCGGAAGGGCTCGATCTGGCCGTAGACGGGGCCGATGAGGTCCCGCTGCTCCGCGGGCGTCGTTCCGAACACGGAAGCGAAGAAGGCCAGGTTCTCCGCGACGCTGAGGTCCGGATACAGGGAGAAGCGGCCCGGCATGTAGCCCACCCGCGCCCGGATCTCCCTGAACCCCTCCACCACGTCCAGCCCCAGCACCCGGGCCGTCCCCTCGTCGGGAAGGAGGAGCGTCGTGAGGATCCGGAAGAGGGTGGTCTTGCCCGCCCCGTCGGGCCCGATGAAGCCGAAGATCTCCCCGGCAGCGACCTCGAAGGACACGTCGTCCAGCGCGACCTCTTCCCCGAAGCGCCGGACCAGTCCTTCCGCCTCGACCGCCGGGGCGCTCACGAGCCCGGCTCCACGAAGTCCACCTCGGCGGGCATCCCGATCTTGAGCGCCCCGTCCGGATTGGGAACCCGGATCTTGACCGCGTACACGAGGTCCACCCGCTCGTCCCTCGTCTGGATCCGGGTCGGCGTGAACTCGGCCTCCGCGGAGATCCAGACCACCCGGCCCGTGAAGGTGCGGCGGCCACCCTCGGCGTCGATCCGCACCCGGGCCTCCTGGCCCACATGGACGCCGGGAAGCTCGGGCTCGGCGACGTAGGCGCGCAGCTCCAGGGTGTCCAGGCTGGCGATCCGGTACAGGGGCTGGCCGGGCTGGACGAACTCGCCCGGCTCGGCGATGCGCGTGAGGACCGTCCCGGCCAGGGGATTCGTCACCCGGCTCTTCGAGAGCCGGTCCTCCAGGGAGGCGATGCGCGCCTCGAGCGCCTCGGCCTCCTTCCGGCTCGCCTCCACCCGGTCCCGCGCCGCGCTCGCCTCGTCGGAGAGGGCCCGGGCGTCGGCACGGGCGGCCTCGAGCTGGCGGACCGTCGCGGCCCGGTCCGCGTGGAGCCTGAGCGTCCGGGCGTACTCGCTCCGGGCGCGCTCCAGTCGGGCCTCGAGCGCGGCGGCCGAGGATCGGGCCTGGCGGATGGCCGCCCGCGCGGCGTCGAGCCGGGCCCGCGCCTCCCGGAGATCGAGGGCGGGGGCGGTCGTGTCCACGAGCGCGACGACGGTCCCGGCCCCCAGCGCGTCGCCCTCGCGGGCGTCCTGGCGGAGGAGGCGGCCGCTCACCTCCGCGGAGACCGTGACCTCGGTCGTCTCGAAGTTGCCGTACGCGTCGGCGGCCGGCCGTCCGCAGGCGGACGCGAGGAGCGCCGCGGGGAGCGCCGCCAGGAGGAGCGGCCGGACCCGCCGCACCGCGGCCGAATGCGCCTCGTGGTCGCGAGACGTTCTCATGGGGTCCTCCGTGCCGTCGGGTGGCCCTCTTCAGTCGGCTCGTAGCCGAGGGTCGTCAGGTAAGCCGCGCGCGCCCAGGCCAGCTCGACGCGGTGCGTCTGCCAGGCGTCCCGCGCGTCGTGGAGGTCGGTGAGCACCTCGATGTAGCGGGCGGGGGTGATCACCTGCTCGTGGAGCTGGCTCTCCGCCTGCCGCTCGAGCTCCGAGCGCAGGTCGATGATGCGCCGGTCGGAGGCCAGGGCGGCACCCAGGCGGTCGATGGTCTCCAGAGGCTCCTGCACCGCGCGCTGAAGCCGCCGGGAGAGGGTCTCCTCCTCGGTGGAGACGATCTGCCGGCGGAGGTCCAGGGCCTCCTGCTCGCGGGAGATCGAGCCCCAGTGCCAGGGCGCCCACTCGAACCGGAGCCCCGCCATCCAGTACGTGTCGAACCGGTCGCCGAGCACGTTCAGCCCGGGACGGCCGTACCCGGCGGTTCCGAACGCCACGAGCTTCGGAAGCCGCTCCGTTCCGGCCAGGCGCTCCTGCCGGTCCAGGGCGTCGCGCTGCCGGGCCAGCAGATCGAACTCGGGCCGCCGGCGAGGGACCCGCTCGTCCGCCCTCGCTCTCGCCACGCGAGCGGCCAGGTCGGGCAGGGCGAGCACGTCGTCCGGCCCCACCTCCCGACCCGCGAGCCGCGCCAGCACCCCGAGCGCCGCCCGGCGGTCCGCGGCGAGCGCGTCGCGGTGCTCCCGGGCCTCCAGGATCTCCGCCAGCATGGCGGCGGTGTCCCCGGGGAGCCCCGCCCCCGCCCCGACCCGTGAGCGCACCTCCTCGAGCCTCCGCCCCAGCTCGTCGAGCAGCCGTCCGGCCTCCGCGATCCGCTGCTGGAGGAGGAGGGCCCTGAAGAACGCGTCGTCCACCTGCCCACGGATCCCGTACAGCTCGGCCCGTAGCGCCGCCTGCGACTCGGCCAGGCGAGCCCGCTCCAGGCTCCGCCGCGCGGCGATCTCGCCGCCGTCCCACACGAGCTGCGTCACCTCGAGGTCGGCCCGGTACTGGTCCTTCGGGACGTCCACGCCCCCGCCGCCGGGCAGCGTGAAGGGCACGGTCGGGACGTCGGACTGGTAGGTGGCCCGTCCCGAGAGCGAGAGCTGCGGCAGGTAGCCCGAGGAGAGGTTCCGGAGCTCGAGGCCCGAGGCCCTCCGGCGGAGCTCGACCTGCTCCGAGCGGGGGTCGTGCCCGTCGGCCGCGGTCCGGAGCTCGGCCAGCCGCAGCGTGTCCTGCGCGCGGAGGCCCGCCGTCCCGGCCCCCAGGAGGGCGATCCCGGAGAGAACGGCCAGGCCGGACCGGATGGCCGGCCGCCGGCCGCCGGACCCCCGCGCGCGTCCCGGCGCGACGGGCCGCGTGGCCGTCGCCCCGCTCACGGTCTCAGCCCCCGCAGGAAGAAGCCCGCCAGCTCCCTCCGCCTTCGGTCGAGGAACTCCCGATAACCGTCCTCGTCCAGCCCGAGCACGATCTCGAGCAAGGGGCGCGCTGCGAACGGGAAGATCGCCAGGGCCAGGAGGTTCACCAGGAACTGCTCCGGCTTGATCGCACGGATGCGACCCGCCTTCCGCTCCTCGTCGAGCTGGCGCCCCAGGACCCGGAGCGCCTCCCTTCCTGCCGTCCGACTCTCCTCGCCCAGCGCGGCCTCCACCAGCTGATCGGCCCTCTCGGGGTGGTGGGCCAGCTCGCACAGGACATATCCGGGGAGGTAAGGGTGTCGGCCCAGGACCTCCATCTCCGTGCCGATCACGCGCTCCACCTTCTCCTCCAGTGGAATCTCCGCCCGTACGGCCCTGAGCACGGCCGGCATGAGCCTCCGGGCCGCGCGGCCGAACACGGCGCGAGCCAGCCCCTCCTTGCTACCGAAGTAGTAGTGGAGGAGCGCCTGGTTCACGTCGGCGGCCCCGGCGATCTCGCGCATTCGGGCCCCGGAGGTGCCGCGCCGCACGAACACTTCGTGCGCGGCCTCCAGGATCGCCTCCCGGGCGTCCCGCTCCGCGCCGCTGTCGCTCCCCTCGGTCATGCCAGCCCGTCTCCGGTCGATTGATCATATGGTTAAAGCGTATGGTTCAATCATATGATTAACACGAGGCGCCGTCAACGGGCGGAGCCGAGGGGAGGGGCTGGAGGGAACGTTCGACGGCCCCGCCCCCCCCCGGGCCGCCTCGTCCAGCGCCGTGGTCGCTCGGTCGAAGTCGCCCAACGTACAGCCTGGCTCCGGCCAGGCTCGCCGCCGACTCCCGTCGACCCGGATGGCCTTCATCGGCGAGAGGTCGATCACGAGGCCGCCGTCGCAGACGCGGCTGCCCGCGATGTTGTGGCCTCCTCCGCGAACGGAGACGAGCAGGCCGAGTCCCCGTGCGTCGTCCACGGAGCGGACCACGTCGTGAGCGTCGTCGCAGCGGGCGATGAGACCGGGACGCCGGTCGAGCCGGCACTGGATCAGGTCACCCGCAAGCCCTTCCCTGCGACCTGAGCCTTCCGGCCCGGGTCGGCTCTGGGCGGCGGGCGTCTCGTCGGTGATCGCGGCGCCCCTTATCTTCGTCGTCCGGTCCCCGGGCCACCCCCGCGGCCAGGCGAAGTCGCCTCAGCCAGGAGCCGTCATGATCCGAACCCGCATCCTGTCCACGGGCTTCCGCGTCCCCGACCGCGTGGTCACGAACCACGAGCTCGAGGGCATCATGGAGACCTCGGACGAGTGGATCCGGAAGCGGTCGGGGATCGAGGAGCGCCGGTGGGCGGCCGAGGACGAGACGGGGGCCGACCTGGCCGAGGCGGCCTCGCGCATGGCGCTGGAGAGGGCCGGCCTCGAGCCGGAGGACCTGGACGCCCTCATCCTGGCCACCCTGAGCCCCGACCACTTCTTTCCGGGGACCGGGGTGTTCGTCCAGCGCCAGCTCGGCGTGACCGACATCCCCTGCCTCGACGTGCGCAACCAGTGCTCGGGCTTCCTGTACGGGCTGTCGGTGGCCGACGCCTGGATCCGCGCCGGCGTCTACGAGCGGGTCCTCCTCATCGGGGCCGAGCTCCACTCGGCCGGGCTGGACCTCTCGCTCAGGGGGAGGGACACGGCCGTCCTGTTCGGGGACGGCGCGGGAGCGGCGGTCCTGGAGGCCTCCGACGACGACCGGGGGGTGCTGGCCGTCCGCATCCACGCCGACGGCCGCCATGCCGAGACGCTGTGGACCGACATGCCCGGCTGCGCCCACCGCCCCTTCGTCACCTGCGAGGACATCGAGGAGAAGCGCTGCGTTCCCGAGATGCAGGGCCGGGAGGTCTTCCGGCACGCCATCAAGCGCATGCCCGAGGCCGTGTTCGAGGTGCTCGAGGAGTCCGGCCACGGGCTGGACGAGCTGGCCATGGTGATCCCCCACCAGGCCAACCTCCGGATCGCCCAGGGCGTACAGAAGACGCTCGGCCTCCCCGACCAGAAGGTCTACAACAACATCCAGCGCTACGGGAACACCACCGCCGCGTCCATCCCGATCGCCCTCCACGAGGCCGTCGAGGAGGGCCGGATCGCCGACGGCGACCTCGTGTGCCTCACCGCGTTCGGGTCGGGCTTCACGTGGGGAGGGGCGCTCCTGCGCTGGTGACAGGGGGTCGAGGGGGGGCCCCCCGCCGACGAGGCCGCCTTCCCGGATCCGGTGCCGGCGCGTAGCTTGAGGCTGGACGGAGCTCCGCGGGGTTCCGCACCCGCCGGCGACGGGCCCCCACAAAGGACGACATGAGAGGCATCCGCCGTCTCATCCACGAGATCCACCGCAGGTCCCTCTGGCAGGTGCTCGGGATCTACCTGGGCGCCACGTGGTTCGTGCTGCAGGTGGCCGACCACCTGGTCGACAAGTTCGGCCTTCCCCCGTGGGTCTACGGCCTGGCTTTCCTCCTCATGCTCCTCGGCCTGCCGATCGTGCTGGCCACGGCCTTCGTCCAGGAGGGGATCCCGGGACCCGAGGACCGGCCCGACGGCGCCCCCGGACCAGGGTCGGGAGGATCCGCCCAGGACGAGACGATCCAGCGGCTGTTCACGTGGCGGCACGCGATCCTCGGGGGGCTCGTGGCCTGCGCGGCCTGGGGGCTGGTGGCGGCCGGCTGGCTCGTCCTCCTGGATCGCGATCCGGACGCGCTGCCCTGGCCGCGGTCCCACGCCGCCTCGCAGCCCGTCGTCCGGGGATCGGTCGGGGCCTCGGAGCGGGCCCTGCCCAGGGTCACCGGGGCGGGAGACGCGGGGCCCGTCTTCTCCGACGACGGGGCGGTGCCGGCCCGGGAGGGCGAGCTCCTGCGCGCCGAGCCCGAGACCACCGGCGCGGCGCCGGAGCGGCTCCGGGACGGCTCCCGGGCCGGGAGCTCCCCGGAGGCGTCTCGCTCCGAGCCTCCGCCCCGGGTCACGGCCGCGGGCGGCGTGCGCCCCGGCTACGAGACCTACCTCTCGGCCCGCGAGCGAGCCGAGGCCGGCCGGACCGAGGCGGCCGGGGTCTCCGCGGACTCCCTGGCCGGCCCAGCGTTCGCCCGGGCCGAGTCCCTGAGGTCACTGGGGCTCGAGTCGGCGGCCGCGGGCCGGTACCCCGAAGCCGAGCGCGACATGGTCCGGGCGCTCGCGTCCTTCCGGGATGCGAGGGGTAAGGCGGTCGCCTCGTGGACCTCGGCGCTGGATTCCGAGGCGGCCCGGGTCGCGGAGATCCGCCGGGGCGCGGACTCCACGCGGGAGGCCTACGCCAGGGCCCGTAACACGGAGGGAAGGTCGGCCGAGCTCGCCGCCGACGGACACTACCGGGAGGCCCTGGCGCTGCTCGCGGCCGCTGGCGACCTGTACGGCTCGGTCCCCCGGCCGGAGGCCCCACCCCGGGCCGCGGCCCGCAAGGAGAGCGCGACCGTCCCCGCCGAGGTCGTGCGGGCCCTCCTGGGCCGGCTCTCGGCCGCCCTGACCGCCGAGGACCTCGCGACCGTGGAGCGCATCTGGACGAGCCTGGACGCCGAGGAGACCGCCAACCTCGAGCGCTTCTTCCGCGACGGACGTGACATCCGGGTGACGTACAGCGTCGAGGACGGATCGCTGACGGCATCGGACGACGCGATCTCGTTCGTGGCCCGGACGACGTGGGAGTACTTCGACGAGAAGCTGGGCCGGTCGGTGAGCCAGCCTCCCTTCACGCAGTCCTTCGTGGCCCGCCGCCTGGACGGCGGCTGGGTGCTCACGAGCCGCTGACGGGGACCGGGGGCGCGCCGGCCTCCGTCGGCCGGCGCGCCTCAGTGCGAGTACTCGATGCCCAGCGTGGGGACCACGCCGGCCCGCAGGCCGCCTTCGTTGAGGGGCACGAGCGCGTTGGCGATGACGACGAGCCCCGGAGCCGCCCGGAACTTGAACCCGAACGCGCCGTCGATCGTGTCGTCGCGCCGGTCGGGAATGTTGGTGAGCGGGATCGTCCGCCGGAACGGCGCGTCGAAGGTGACCGCCTGGGGGAGCACGAGCGTCCGCTCGCCGACCTTGAACACGCCCAGCACGTCCGCCGCCAGCGTCACCCAGTCCGCCAGCCGATCGTCGAACCCGAGATTCGCCCGGAAGGCATCCTGGTCCAGCCGGCTCCCCCGGTACCCGTAGCCCAGGTTCGCGTGGGGCGAGAAGCCCGACAGGTCGCCCGAGATGATGAAGAGGCCGGTGGCGTTCCAGCTCCCCGTGCCCAGGAAGTCCTCCTGTCGTCCGGTCGGAGCGCGCACCTCCCCCAGGACGGCCACCTGCCAGGTCGGGCCGCGCGCGAACCGGGCCTTCAGCCGCACGGCCACGTCCCCGATGCCGGTGGTCTGCGCGTGGCTCTGGGACCGTGCCGTGAGCACCGGGTCGGTCGGCGTCCCGCCGAAGAAGTGCGCCACCGGGCCACCGCCGAAGGGGGCGATGGTCGCGCGCGAGCTGCCGATCATCTCGAGGCCGATCACCGGCACGGCCACGCCCAGGTCCAGCCAGTCGGTGAGCCCGTAGGTCGTGTACAGGGCGACCACCTCGGCGTTGATGTTCAGGTCGAGCGCCAGGTCGATCCGGTCGTTCTCGAGGGCGGGGACGCCGTACCTGGAGCAGTCGTCCCCGAACGCCTCGTCGCACCCGGGGAAATCCACGTTCTGGTGGACGAAGGTGAGACCGATGTCCCTCAGGTCCACGCCGCGGATGCGCTGGAAGCCCAGCCGGGTGTAGGTGAGGCCGGCGCTGAGCCGCCCCCGCCCCAGCGTCTGCGCGCGCTCGGCGGAGATGGGGCCGAAGCTGGACGAGGTGGGGGTCGGGACGCCGTTCACGAACACGAAGGTCTCGCTCGCCACGGTCGTCGGGATGGGGAACGAGGAGACGTTTCGCGATATCGACTCGATGAAGAAGTCGAGGACCGACGCGTTGGCGACCGTCGCGGACGGGATGAAGTGGTCCCCATGCACCTGGGTGGTGGGGAAGCCGGCCGAGCCCGCCAGGAAGAGAGGGTCGTTCCCCTCGCTGAACACGAAGAGCTGTCCCAGCGCCTCCTTCATGCTCTGGGCACGAGCCGGCGCGGGTGCGGCTGCGCCCCCGGCGGCCGCCACGAGCAGGAGGGTTCCGAGGCGGAGCAGAATGCGGAAGCGTACGGAGGCGGGCACGGCGGGCCGAGGACGTGGCATCGCTCGCTCCGGGCATGGGTGGTCCGGCGCCGGCCCTTCCGGAGCCTCTCCCGCCAAGGTAGACATTTCCGCGACATCGTCAATCCGGCGCGGCCCGGCCTCGCCGCCCCGAGCTCCCCCGCCGCCGGCCCCCCGCCGGCAGCCCCGCCGCCGGGACCCGCGCCGCCGGAAGCTCCGCCGCCGCCCGGATGCGACCTCTCGCCTAGATCTCCACCTGCGCGCCCAGCTCGACGACCCGGTTCGGCGGGATCCGGAAGAAGGACGTGGCGCCCCGGGCGTTCCGGGACATGAACGCGAACAGGTGCTCCCGCCACATGGCCATCCCCGGCTTCCTGGTCGGGAGCAGGTTCTCCCGGCCCAGGAAGAAGCTGGTCTCGGACAGGCGGAAGTCCCAGTCCCCCAGCCGGAGCGAGCGGAGCCCTGCCGGCACGTCGGGATCCTCCGCGAAGCCCCAGCGGAGCACCACGCGGTACAGGCCGCGCCCCAGGTCCTCCGCGGTGGCCCGGTCCTCCTCGTCCACGTACGGGATCTCCTCGGTGCGGACCGTGAGGAGGATGACCCGCTCGTGCAGGACCTTGTTGTGCTTGAGGTTGTGGAGGAGCGCCGGGGGCACGCCGGCGGGGTTCTTGTACATGAACACGGCCGTGCCGGGCACCCGGGGGATCCCTCCCCGGTCCAGGTCCTCCAGGAGGTTGGTCACCGGGAGCACGCCGGCGTGGATGCGCTCGGCCAGGATGTCGCGACCCCTCGCCCACGTGGTCATGGCGATCACGGCCAGGCCGGCCACCAGGAGCGGGAACCAGCCTCCGTGCGGGATCTTGAGGAGGTTCGCCCCGAAGAAGGCCAGATCCACCACCAGGAAGAAGCCCGCCACCGGCGCCGCCACCCAGAAACTCCAGCCCCAGCGGTGCTGGGCCGCCGCCCCGAACAGGATCGTGGTCACCACCATGGTGGTCGTGACCGCCACCCCGTAGGCCGCCGCCAGGTTGCTGGAGGTCCGGAAGCCCAGGACGAGCCCGATGCAGGCGATCATGAGCAGCCAGTTCACGCCGGGCATGTAGATCTGCCCGATGTGCTTCTCCGAGGTGTGCTCGACCTGCATGCGCGGCAGGTAGCCCAGCTGCACGGCGCCGCGCGTGAGGGAGTAGGCGCCCGAGATGACCGCCTGCGAGGCGATCACGGTGGCGGCGGTCGCCAGCGCGACCAGCGGGTAGAGCGCCCACGACGGCGCCAGCAGGAAGAACGGGGCGCGGATCGCCTCCGGGCGGTGGAGGAGGAGCGCGCCCTGCCCGAAGTAGTTGAGGAGGAGTCCGGGCAGGACGATGGAGAACCAGGTGAGGCGGATCGGCCTGCGGCCGAAGTGGCCCAGGTCGGCGTACAGCGCCTCGCCCCCGGTCACCACCAGGAACACCCCTCCCAGCGCCATGAAGGCCGCCCAGCCGTTCCGCAGGAAGAAGTCGGCGGCGTGGCGCGGATCGACCGCGGCCAGGACCGCCGGGTAGCGGACGATCTCCGCCGCGCCCAGGGTCCCGATGACCAGGAACCAGATCAGGGTGATCGGGCCGAAGATCCGTCCCACCCCTTCCGTCCCCTTCCTCTGGAAGAAGAAGAGCCCCACCAGGATCCCGATCGTGATCGGGATCACGTAGGGATCGAACACCGGGGTGGCCACCCCCAGGCCCTCCACGGCCGCCAGGACGGAGATGGCCGGCGTGATCATGCTGTCGCCGTACAGGAGGGCGGCACCGAACAGCCCGGCCATGAGGATCGTGAAGCTCACCTTCCGGCCCAGCTTCCGGACCACCGGCGCCACCAGGGAGGTGAGCGCCAGGATCCCGCCCTCGCCCCGGTTGTCGGCCCGGAGGATGAAGATCAGGTACTTGATCGAGATGACGAGGATGAGCGACCAGAAGATGAGGCTGAGGACGCCCAGCACGTTGCGGGCGTCGGCGTGCAGGTGCCCCTCCACCGCCAGCGCCTCGTGCAGGGCGTAGAGCGGGCTCGTCCCGATGTCGCCGTACACGACGCCCAGCGCGGCCACCGAGAGGGCCGCCAGCTCCCGCCCGTGGGGCGAGGGGTCGGGGCGCCCGTGGTCGTCGTGGCCGCGCGCCTGTTCGGGGTCGGGAATGCTCCGCTCCTGGATCGGGATCCGTACCGGGCGCCCGCCATCCCGGCTCGGGGAACGGCCGCCGCCCGCCCCGCCGGCTCAGGACGGGGCGGGGGCAATCTGAGGGGGCGCCGGCCTCAGCGCACGGAGGGGCGGTGCGCCTCGGGGTCGGCCCCTTCGCCCGCGGCCCGCCGCAGGTCCGGGTGGAGTCGGAGCAGGTAGGCCACCATCCCCACGGCGGCCAGGAAGCTGGCTCCGGCGACCGTGGCCCACGGGACGCCGCCCACCGGCCCGGCGAGCATCATCATGAAGAAGAAGTCGTAGATGAAGGCCGCGACCAGGGCGAAGAAGGCCAGGTACCAGAAGCCCGGCCGCTGCTCGACCTTGGCCGTCACCCACGCCAGGACGAAGCCGAGGAGGAGGAAGACCAGGAGGTGGAGCCCGTTGTAGGCCAGGGCCGGACCCGCGGCCGCCCCGGGGCCGCTTCGGATCGGGCTCCCCACCAGCGCCCGCCCCAGCTGGTCCACCGTGTGGAAGGGCGAGTGACCTCCCGCCACGTTCACGATCCCGAAGAACACCGCCACGATCGCCGCGCCCAGGAGTCCGGCCACGAACCCCTCGCGCAGCACCCTCATCCGGTCGACGTGCATGGTCGCCTCCCGCGCTGCTCGCGGCCGGCGGCGGATCGGAGGCGCCGCGAGCTCGCCGCCTCGCCGCCTCGCCGCCGGCCCGGATGGATCCACCTTCAAAGGTCGATCCGGCCGAGGCGTGCGTCTGTAGGGAAGGGGTCGCCGGCCGGTGTGGGGCAAGACCCCCGGGGGCGGGTGGGCGAGAAGCGTGGCCCGCCGTGGGGCGGCGACCCCGGTCCCGGCGCAGAGTCCGGCCCCACGGAGCCCGTCCCGCCGGCGCCCTCAGCTCCCGGTCCGGGCCTCCACCTCGGCGGGGAGCGGGAACCAGCGGAGCTCCTCGAAGTCCTCCGAGACGGGGGCGCTCGCCGCGGCGGTTCCGGCGGCCCCCTCCATCCCCCGGCCGGGGGCGGCCCCGGCCGCCCGTTCCCGCCCGCCGCCCGCGGCCGCCCCCCCCGCGCCCACCCGCGCCCCGGCCGCCGCCAGCGCCCGGCGCGCCTCGTCCAGGTAGGCGCCCAGCCGGCTCTCGGGCTCGGTGAGCCGGATCCTGTCGTACTCGAGCCCTTCGGGCCCGAAGCGCACGTCCCCCAGGCTCATGGCCGGATCGATCGGCCCGCGCCGGTGGTGCCACAGCCCCGTCATCGGGTCGAACTCGTAGTCGGGAAGGAGCTTCCAGCCCTCGCGGGCCGTGAGGTGCACGGCCTCGAGGATGTACTCGAACACCGCGTCCGAGAGGAAGTAGTTGAAGTTCACCCGCACCCAGCCCGGCTTGATCCCCTCGCAGCCGCGGCCGATCTCGCGCTCGAACGCGTGGCTCCGCTCCAGGTCGATCCCGAGGAGCCGGTGGCCGTACGGGCCGGCGCACGAGCAGCCGCCGCGGGCCTGGATCCCGAACAGGTCGTTCAGGAGCGCCACCACGTAGTTGTGGTGCAGGTACCGGCCGCGGCCGTGACGGACCACGAAGGAGACGATGCTGAGCCGCTCGGCCTCGTGGTTCCCGAGGATCTCGATCGCCTCGCTCTCCGACCAGGAGGCGATGGCCCGGCGGATGAAGCGCTCCTCCCGCTCGCGGATGAGCGGCTCCCCGACCGCCCTCTTGAGGGCGAAGACGAGCCCGGCGCGGATCGAGCCCACGATGTCGGGCGTGCCGCCCTCCTCCCGGTGCTCGGGGTCCTCCAGGTAGCGCTGCTGGGTCGGGTTCACGTACCAGACCGTGCCCCCGCCCGGCACGACCGGCACCCGGTTCGTGAACAGCTCCCGGCGCGCGACGAGGACGCCCGGCGTGCCGGGTCCTCCGATCATCTTGTGGGGAGAGAGGAAGATGGCGTCCTTGTAGTCGAGGTCGGGACGCGGCCCCCGGCCCGGGCGCATCTCGATCTCCACGTACGGGCCCGAGGCGGCGAAGTCCCAGAAGGCCAGGGCGCCGTGCTCGTGCAGGAGCGCCGAGACCGCCGAGACGTTGGAGACGATCCCGGTCACGTTGGAGGCGGCCGAGAACGAGCCGATCTTCAGCGGCCGCCCCGCGTGCCGCTCCAGCTCCTCCTCCAGGTGTCCGAGATCGATGCCGCCGTGCAGGTCCTCGTGGATCGTGACCACGTCGGCGATCGATTCCCGCCAGGCCAGGTCGTTGGAGTGGTGCTCGTAGGGGCCGATGAAGACCACCGGCCGCTCGGCCTCGGGGATGCGCTCCGAGAGGCGGTAACGGTCGTCCAGGTCGTTGGGGATCCTGAGGTTGAGGATCCCGACCATCTTGTCGATCGCGGCGGTCGACCCGGCCCCCCAGAAGACGACCGCGTGCTCGTCCGGGTCGCCCCCCACCGCCTCGCGGACGATCGAGCGCGCCTCCTCGCGGAAGCGGGTCGTCTGGAGCCCCGTCCCCGAGCTCTCGGTGTGGGTGTTGGCGTAGAGCGGGAGCACCGCGTCCCGGATCCAGTCCTCGATGAAGGAGAGCGAGCGCCCCGAGGCCGTGTAGTCGGCGTAGGTCACCCGGCGCGGGCCCCACGGGCCCACGACCGCCTCGTCGCGTCCGACGACCGACGCGCGAATGTGGCGGAGGAGCGCCTCGCTCACCGCCCCGACCCCTCCGGCCCGCCGCCCAGCTCCCGCTGCAGGTAGTCGAACTCGACCTGCCGCATCAGGAGATAGCTGGCCATGTCGTAGGCGGCCCCGTGCCGGCCCGGCGGGTAGATCCTCAGGTCCACGTCCTTGCCGTCGTCCGCCAGCGCCGTGAGGAGCTGCATCGTGTTCCTGGGGTGGACGTTGTCGTCCATCATCGAGTGGATGAGGAGGAGGTGCCCCTCCATGCTCCCGGCGTGGTCGACCGCCGAGCTGGCCCGGTAGCCGTCCCGGTTGGCGCCCAGGAGGCCCATGTAGCGCTCGGTGTAGATCGTGTCGTACAGCTTCCAGTCGGTCACCGCCGAGTTGGCGATCCCCACCGGGAAGAGGCCCGGGTACATCTCCATCGTGTAGACCGTCGAGTAGCCCCCGTAGCTCGTCCCCGTGATCCCGATCCGGCTCGGGTCCACGTAGGGGAGCCGGGCCATGTGGCGAGCCGTCTCGGCGAAGTCGTGGCTCTCCCACTTCCCGAGCTGGCCGTACACGGCCTTCATGAACCGGCTGCCGTAGTTGTTCGAGCCGCGGTTGTTCACCCCCACCACGATGTAGCCCTGCTGGGCCAGCCACTGCGTCCACGTGCTCGCGTCGAAGGTGTCGTAGACCTGCTGCGAGCCGGGCCCGCCGTAGATGGCCAGGATGACGGGGTAGCGCCGGGTCGAGTCGAACGGGATCGGCCGCACCATCGACGCGTCCAGCCGGACCGAGTCGGACGTCGTGAAGTGGAAGAGGACCGGCCGCGAATAGGCGTGCGTCTCCAGCCAGCGGGAGGTCGGGGCGTTGTCCTCCATCGTCTTCAGCTGCTTGCGGCCCGTGGCCCACAGCTCCACCTGGCGGGGCGTGTCCAGGTCGGACCAGCGGTCGATGTACCAGCGCGTGTCGGGGGACATGTCGATGTGGTGGGTCCCGCCGGTCTTCGTGAGGCGCCGCGTGTGTGAGCCGTCGAAGGAGACCGCGTACAGCTGGCGCTGGAGCGGCGAAGCCTGCGTCGAGGTGTAGTAGACCGTCCGGCTGTCGCGGTCGATGCCCTCGACCCGCGTGACGCTCCACTCCCCGCTCGTCACCTGGTTCACGAGCTTCCCCGAGTAGTCGTACCGGTAGACGTGCTGCCACCCGTCCCGGTCGGAGATCCAGAAGAACTGGTCCATCCCGGCCGGGAAGGTGAGCATGTCCTGGATCCCCGCGTAGAAGTCGTACACGTCGATCCACGTGTCCGACGTCCACGTGTGCACGAGCCGCCGTCCGCCCGTCGTGACGTCGAAGAAGAAGAGCTTCATGGTCTGCTGGGGGCGGTCCAGCGTGACCACGGCCAGCGTGTCGGGCCGGCTCGTCCAGTAGATCCGCGGGATGTAGTGCTCCTCCTCGAAGCCCGTGTCGAGCCACACGTTCTTCCCGGAGCGCACGTCCACGACCCCGATCTTCACCACGGCGTTCGAGTCGCCGGGCTGCGGGATCCGGATCCGGGTCCAGTCGGGGTGGCGCCCCTGGTAGTCGGTGAGCTGGACCACCGGCTCGGCGCTCTGGTCCACCTGCCAGTAGGCGATGTGCCGGCTGTCGGGCGACCAGTTCCACGCCTGGGCCATCCCGAACTCCTCCTCGTACACCCAGTCGAAGTGGCCGTCGAACACGTTCTCCCGGGCGTCGCGGGTGAGGCGGGTCTCCTTCCCGGCGCTCATGTCGTAGACGTACATGTCCCCGCCGCGCTCGAAGCCCAGCATCGATCCTCCGGGCGAGAGCTCGGCCGTGCGGGCCCCGCGCGCCGCCAGGGTCATGGACCCGTCGTCCAGGGAGTACACGTAGAAGTCGGCCGTCCCGGAGCGCCGGTAGATCGGCTCGAACCGGGTCCGGAACACCAGGTGGCGCGAGTCCGAGGCCCACTGGAACGAGCGGTACGAGAAGGCCGAGTCCGTGCCCGGGAAGGTGCGGCCCTTCGCCGTGAACAGGAGCGTGTCCTTCCCGGTGGCCGGGTCGTACGCCCGGATCTCCTCGCCCCCGCCCGAGCGCGTCGTGTACGAGAAGCGCTTCCCGCCGTCGATCCAGTTCACGTCGGACGGCCCGTTCGAGCCCGACAGGATGCCCTGCGAGGACAGGGCTTCCCGGATGCTCGAGAACGTCTCCTTCTCCTGCCGCTGGCGGGCGGGCTGCTGGGCGACGGCCGCCGCCGGCACGGCCAGGGCGCCCAGCAGCAGGAGGACGGGGAGGCGGTTCGGGAAACGTGCACTCGGACGCTCGAGGCGCATGGATTCACCTGGACTGGGGTTTCTTCACGGATCCGACCCGGCCCCGGGCGCGGCTCGCGCCGGGCGCGGCCGGGCCGGGCCGGCGGGCGGCCCGTAGCGGCTCAAAGGTAGGCTTACGGGCGAGGCCGAGACAGGCACGGCCGGTCCCTACGGGAGAGAACGGTCCAGGGATGGGAGGCTCCCGAAAACGCGAAAGGGCCGGCCCGACGAATCGGACCGGCCCTTTCGCTGGATCGACGGGCCCGGCGCGAAGCCGGGTCCCGACGGACCTTACGGCCTCAGTCGACGATCTTGGTGACGTTCTCCGCCGACGGGCCCTTCTGGCCCTGCACGACGTCGAACTCGACCCGCTCGCCCTCGGCCAGGGACTTGAAGCCGTCGCCCTGGATCGCGGAGAAGTGCACGAAGCAATCCTTCTCGCCGCCGTCCAGCGTGATGAAGCCGAAGCCCTTCTGGTCGTTGAACCACTTCACGGTTCCCTTGGTA
>DATFLN010000050.1:0-11311 GCA_035267645.1 Gemmatimonadota bacterium
GCTCAGCGACGTGATCTCGAGCGGCTGCGGCAGTGTGGGACCGCCGGTGTCACCGCAGCCGGCGAGAAACAGGGCCGCGCTGAGACCGAGCCACAGATGTGCGAGACGCATTGTCAGGCCTCCGCTCTCGAGTCGGTTTCGTCAGGAGCTCCGCCGGCGGGTGCTGAATCTGGGGTGCGCCTCCGTCACTCGATGTACTTGAGGTCGCCGTTGGTGGCGTCGACGTGGCTGACGTGGAGGCGCCCGCTCGCGTCCACCGCCAGCGAGGTGAAGGACCCCACGTTCCCGGCGGCGTCCTCCGTGACCGTCCAGAATAGGCATCATAGGGGCATGGCGTCCGCTACCGGCCCTGGCAAGCACCTAATCAGCCCGAAGATGGAAGGGCGTTCACCTCTTGGAGTGGGAGCGCTTTCATTAGCGCAGGTAACGAACCCACAGACCGAGGAGGAGAACGCCCATGGAGAAGTATATCGGGCTGGACGCGCATGCGTCAAGCTGCACGGTGGCGGTGGTGGGCCCGAGCGGGAAGCGGTTGGGCTCGCATGTGGTGGAGACGAACGGGCGGGCGCTGATCGAGGTGCTGCGCGGCATCCCTCGGAACCGACACGTATGCCTCGAGGAAGGAACGCTGTCGGAGTGGCTGCACGAGGTGCTCGAACCTCACGTCGAGGAGCTGGTGGTGGCTGGGGTGCGCTGAGGTCCTGCCGCTCCTCTGTCCGGCCTGCGGCGGCTCCATGAAGGTCCTCGCCTTCATCACCGATCCGCCCGTCGTCTCCGCCATCCTCGTTCACCTCGACCTGCCCCACCGACCTCCGCCCCTCGCGCCCGCTCGCGGCCCGCCCCAGCGGGATCTCCTCCTCGACCAGACCTCGAGCTTCGACCCCGCCGATCCCGAGCCCGCCCCCGACTTCCAGTTCGACCAGTCGCTGCCTGACGACTTCGACGACTGATTCGGGCGCCCTCCACACTCCCTCACGCGTTCTCGGCCCTCGCCGCCCATCCGCTCATGGTCTCGGCCCCTCCGACCATGTTTCTGTCCTCTGCCCTTTTCCTTCCTTCACCCTCGTCCTCACCGGTGAGCGTCTTGGACCGCTTGCACCGCTTGCGATTCCTGGGTGCCATAGCCTACCGTGTCCCTCGGCCCAACAGGGCCTTTCAATCACCTATCCGTAGGGACGGACCTCTTCCTCTTTCATCCTGGATCCTGCGCCGGGGGACGCAGAGGGGGATGAAAAACACCCGCCAGGTGCCTACGTTGTGGGGTGTTCAGGCATGAACGGTCCCCGAGACGGAGGTCACCCAGCGGGTGCGAAACCATCGTATTCCTTCCCGGCCCCACCTGCAAGGCGATTCGGCTCCCCTTCGGCTGCGTCACAGCGCCCGGGAGGTGACCGACGGAGGCGGCCTGGTGGTGCTGCGCCGGCTGTGGGACCGCTGGGAGGTGGGCTCGTGGCTCGATCGGCGGGCGGCCGGGGTGGCCGGTCACTACCGCCCCTCGCTGATGGTGGAGGCGTGGGTGGCGCTCCTGTTCTACGGGGGCGGCTGGATGGACGATCTCGCCCTCCTGGCCGCACGGGGCGTGAGGCGGCTGTTCGGCTGGGAGCGGGTGCCCGACCCGACGACCTTCGGCCGCTGGCTCAGGCGGGCGGGGCCGGTGCTGGTGCCCGCACTGGACGAGCTCCTCTGGCGGCTGGTCCGGCTCCGGTGGCGGGAGGCGGGCGTCCCCGAGCGGCTCACCCTGGTCCTCGACTCGACGGTGGCGGTCCGGTACGGGAACAAGCAGGCCGGAGCGGAGGTGGGCTACAATCCCACCAAGCCCGGCCGGCCGAGCCACCATCCGCTCCTGGCCTTCTGTGCCGAGACGGGCGACTGCTTGGGCGTGCGCTGGCGGCCGGGCTCGGCGTGGGCGGGCGAGGGCGCGGCCGCATGGATCGAGGAGCTGGTGGGCCGGCTGCGGGCGGCCGGCGTCGGTCCCATCACGGTGCGTCTGGACAAGGGCTTCTTCGCCAAGCGGGTGGTGCGCACCCTGCAGCGTCTCGGCGTCTCCTACTTCCTCAAGGTCCCCAACCACCAGGTCGTCCGGAACCAGCTGGGCACCTGGCACCGCTCGGTCCGGGCCGAGGGGATCTTCGAGGGTGCCCAGGCGGTGTGGACGAGCTCGGGGAGCTTGTGGGGCGGCCGGCTTCTGTCGCTCCAGGGCCGAAGGCCGCTCGCCGAGGCCGAGGGGACCCTGGCGCTCGACACCTACGAGGTCGTCGCCACCGCCCACATCCTGACCGACCGGGAGGGCATCCACGCCCTCACCGCCTGGCGGGCCTACAACCGGGGCGCGGTGGTCGAGCTGCGCATCAAGGAGCTCGGCCAGCTCCAGGTGGACCGGACGGCCGTGGACGACCTCGACGGCAACGCCCTCCTGTGGAGCCTGGGCGCCCTCGCCTATCAGCTCCTCCATACGATCCGCTCCCGGGCGCTCTCGGGCCCCTGGCGGCGGGCCACCCCCGACCGGCTCCGCGCCTGGCTCTTCCGCCTGCCCGGCCGGCTCACCCGCCACGCCCGCAAGACCTACCTCCAGCTTCGGCCCGACGAGCCGCTTCGGGCCCGCCTCCTCCAGGCCCTGCGCCGGCTCGGGCGGCTGCGCGCCCCGCCTCTTCCCGCCGCCGGCTGACCTCCCGAGACGATCTCCCGACTTCCGGGGGAAGGTGCGTCTCGGACGCACATCCGTCCCTCCTCGAAGCTTCCGGCGGGGCCGACAGCCCCTCCCACGACGGCCATCCGGCCCCTCGGACGAATCTCTATCACGATGGCCCGTCAATCGCGCCCCCAGACGGCCGCCGTGCAGGATCCAGGCTGAATACAGGGTGAAGTGCCCGTGAAGGCGTCTTCATGCACGAACGGGCGCCCGACCGCGCCTCCATGAAGCCTTCTTCACCCCGTTCTCACCACGGCTTCAGACGCCAGATGACATCTTGTGCCCGAAGTCGGACACCCGGGGGTCCGGCACGCCCGGATCCCGGCCGACGAGACGCAGCACACACCACCCGTACGGGGGAGATCGAACCATGAGATCGACGAGGACGAAGCGCGGTGCGGCGCTCGCCGTGGCGGCCCTGCTGGCCCTGCCGGCCGCCGTGCTCGCGCAGGGGATGGCCGGACACCGCGCCGGTAGCATGTCCGGGGGTCCGGCCGCGATGGGCGGCGCCCAGGCCGCGATGCCGGGAGGCTGCGGGATGGGCGGCGGCATGATGGGGAGCATGATGGGCGGCGGCATGATGGCGCTCGGGCCGACGGCCGCCGACATCCTGGCGCAGAAGGACGCGCTCGGGCTCACGGAGGAGCAGACGACCCGCCTGGACAGCCTCCAGGGACGGACCGCCGAGGCCTGGCAGGCGCATCGCGCCATGATGCAGGGCATCCACCAGCAGATGAGCGAGCTCCGGCAGGCCGAGAAGCCCGACCTCGACCGCTACCAGAAGCTCATGCAGCAGATGGCTTCGGCGGGCGCGGCCATGCACGTCCAGGTCGCGAAGATCGGCCAGGAGGCCGAGCAGGTGCTGACGCCCGACCAGCGCTCCAAGGTCCGCTATGCCATGAAGCTCATGGGCCAGCGAGGCGGCATGGGGTCCGGCGGCATGATGGGGCGTGGCTCCATGATGGGCCGGGGCATGATGGGGAGCTCCAGCGGCATGATGGGCAACGGGATGATGGGGGGTTCCGGCAGCATGATGGGCCGGGGTTCCATGATGGGCGCACCCGGCTCGATGCGCGGCTCCACGATGGGCGGGAGCCCGCCGTGCGCCGTCTCGCCCTCCGACTCCCAGAGCTGATCGTCCGCACCGGGACGCTTCCGCGGAGAGGCCCGGGGCATCCGGCTCCGGGCACCTCTCCGTCGGGCTGACGCTCCGGACACGAGGAGGCTGGCATGTACGGGACGATGCCGATGGTGCTCGCGGCCGCCCAGGCGTACGACGGCCGCAGGTTCGGCCACATGATGGGAGGCTGGGGCTGGGGTTGGGGCATCCTCGGGATGCTCCTGTGGCTAGCCCTGATCGTGCTCGTCGTGGTCCTCGTGTGGCGCCTCCTCCGACGGGGCGGCGGGGAGGACGGCGGCGCGCGGCCGGCCCGCGGCGGCGAGACGCCCCTCGATATCCTCGAGCGACGCTACGCCCGCGGCGAGATCGACCGGGAGGAGTTCCAGCGCATGAAGCGGGACCTGAGCTGAGGCCGGGTACGGGACGGCCGTACCGCACCGTCCCGTGCATCCGACCCCGGGAGCGAGGACACCATGGCTCTGGCGAAGACGGAGCTCCTGACGCGCTACCGGAAGCGCGCCGCGCGATACGACCTGACAGCCAACCTCTACTACCTGATGGGCTTCCGGGAGTGGGCCTACCGGAAGCGAGCGGTCGAGGCCCTGCGTCTCCGGCCCGGCGACACCGTCGTCGAGATCTGCTGCGGCACGGGGCTCAACCTGCCTCTCCTCCGGCGCGCCGTGGGCCCGGAGGGACGCGTGATCGGCGTCGACATGACCGACGCCATGCTGGAGAAGGCCCTGAAGCGCACCGCCGGCCGGGGCTGGAGGAACGTCGAGCTCACGCTCGGCGACGCGGCCGCGTATCGCTTTCCGGAGCGCGTGGACGGGATCCTCTCCACCTTCGCCCTCACGCTCGTCCCGACCTACGACCGGGTCATCGAGCGAGGGGCCCGGGCGCTCCGGGACGGCGGCCGGTGGGTGGTGGCCGACCTCAAGCTCCCCGGGGAGGGCCCCGCCCGGCTGCTCCTCCCCCTGCTCCTCCTCGTCAGCCGGCCCTTCGGCGTGACGCTGGATCTCGGGGACCGCCACCCCTGGGAGTCGCTCGGGCGGCACCTGCGCCGCTCCGGCCTGGAGGAGCACTACTTCGGGTACGCCTACGTGGCGTGGGGCGAGAAGTGAGGTACGCGAGGTAGCACGCGTCGGACGGCTCCACGGCCGGCAATGACCCCGGCTGGACTCGAACCAGCGGCCTCAGGATTAGGAATCCTGCGCTCTATCCACCTGAGCTACGGGGTCGGGAGTCGGGCGAGGAAGGTAATACGTCCGCCGGGCTCGCGCGTGCCCTCCCCCCGCCGCGCGCCCCACTCTGCCGCGTGCGGTCGATAGCGGCAGGTCGTCGGGGTGCCGGGGCCCCACGGTACGTCGAGGCGGGGTGGACGGGAAGGGCGTTCATCCCCCCGACGCTGCGTCCGGCGAGATGGTCTCCGGCTTCAGGGTGACGATGAGCGCCCCATGCTCGGGATCGGGTCTCGCGCTTCCCAACACGACGGTCTTGCCGATCGGGACGGTCAGGGACGTCCCCAGGATGTCTCCGTAGCTCCTCGCGTCCAGGTCGACGTCCATGTCGGCCTCCCCCGCGCCGGGCGTCGGACGGACCTTGCGGAGCCTCACCGTCAGCTTGAAGGGCACGCCGTGGACCATCATGCTCGCGCTCGACATCCCGCCGCTCGCCGCGGTGAGCTGCGCCTCGTCCACCAGGCGGTAGCCTTCGTAACGAAACAGCCCGCGGAGCAGCGAGTCGAGCGAGGCGATCCGCGGATCGGCAGCCGACGCCCCGTCCGCCTCGATGAGCTGGAAGCGGAGCCGGAGGTTGGGGACCGGACGGTCGTACAGGGCCAGGACGCTGTCGATGCGGGCCAGGTTCGCGGGCGTCTCGCGCACGGTTAGACCGCCGTCGAACTGGCTCATCGACCCCTCGGCCCCCTTCCGCTTCGGGTGGACGTACGGCTCCACGATCCGGGCGGCGTCCTGCGGCTGGATGTAATCGAGCCGGTAGGTCTTCGTCTCCAGCTTCGCCCCCCGGTCGACGCAGCCGGAAGCCGCGGCGCCGGCGAGCAGCGCCAGGACGAGGGCCGGGAGCCACGCCCCCATCCGCGGTCTCCCGGGGCGTTCCGGGAGCCGTGCCTTCGGGCTCGATCTCCTCGCTGTCCGCTCCATCTCATCAGCCTCCGTTCGTCTTCGGGAAGAACCACACGACCGCGACCGAGGGGTCTCGGGTCTGGAACACGGCCACCCGCCGGTCGTCCGGGACCCGGACCCTGAGCCGGCCGCGGGTCGCGCTCTGGCCGGGAGCGGGGGCGCGCCCCGAGCCCGGCTCGGCGCCCCCTGCGGCCGCGGCGGGACCGCGGTCGACGGGCCCGGCCGGGCGGCCGTTCGGCCACGCCAGGACGAGCACGGCGATCGCAGCGGCCACCGCCACCGGCGCCGCCAGCCGCCATCCCCGCTCCCAGCGGCCGGCTCCGGCCATGCCGGCGGCCATGCCGCGTGGCACGTCGTGCTCCCGGGCGGCTGCCGGCGTCCGATCGGCGGACCGTCCGGACATCGCTTCCAGCGCCGCGTCCAGGGCCCGGAGCTCGGCCGCCAGCGTCCGCGCTCGCCGCCGGCACGCTTCGCACGTCCCCAGATGGGCGGCCAGCGGCCCGTCTCCGCCGCCCTCGAGCTCCGCCGGCTCGCACTCCATCATCGCCTCCCGCGCGGCCTCACACTCCACGGCCGTAGCCCTCCTCCAGCTCGGGATGGAGCTCCAGGA
Source organism: Gemmatimonadota bacterium (assembly GCA_035267645.1). Lineage (GTDB taxonomy): Bacteria > Gemmatimonadota > Gemmatimonadetes > Palauibacterales > Palauibacteraceae > Humimonas. Next base: position 6,561 of record DATFLN010000050.1, read on the forward strand.
TCCGGCCGCGCAGCGTCCGGCGGGCGTGGAGCAGCGTCACCCGCACGGTCGAGGGGCTCAGGCCCAGCATGCGGGCCACCTCCTTGGGCGCGCGTCCCTGGAGGTCGACGAGGTCGAACACCTGGCGCTGGCGCCCGGGCAGGTCCCGGAGGAAACTCCTGACCAGCCCCGCCACACCCTTCGCATAGAGCTCATCGATCTCCTCCTCCTCATCTCCGATCGCGGCCGGCGCCCGGCCGGCGATCTCGTCGAGCGGGACCGTGGACGGTCCCCGGCCCCGCTCCCTGGTCGCAGCCACGTTCATCGTGATCCGGTACAGCCAGGTCTCGAGCCGCGCCTGGCCGCGGAAGCCGTCCAGGTGCTCGTGCATCCGGAGGAGGACGTCCTGCACCACCTCGTCGGCCCGGTCGGGATCGCCGGTCCGGACCAGCGCCCAGCGCCGGAGGAGCGGCTCGACCCTTCGGACCAGCCGGCCGAAAGCGTCCGGGTCGCCCTCCCGGGCCTCCTCCACCAGGGTGGAGAGCGCGTCCTGGTGCGGCAGCGGCTCGCTCAGTCGTCGCTCCCTCTTCCGGTGCGCCCTCGGCCTTCGTTCGGTGATGGGACGGGGACGAAGGCCTCGGCGTTTAGTCGCGAGGTCCCGGCGCCGGTTCCGGGAAACCACCCGGCGCCGCAAACCGCCCCCCGGGGGGGCTCCCGATCCGCGCCGCCCCCGGAGGGCGCGGGAATTCGTCATTCCGACAGATGGGCTTGTCCCGGCTCCGCCTGCGCGTATAGACTGTTCCCGCGGTTTCCCGTGTCGGGCCGCGGTCTCGGGACCGTTGCCGCCGGGCCGGACAGTCCACCCCAGGAAGGTAGCGTGATGGCCACGTACGAGGTGCACTACAAGGACGGCGCGGTGGAGACGGTGGAGGCCGACCGTCTTGCCCCCACCAAGGACGGCAAGCACTACGTCCTGCTGGACGGCGATGAGGATATCGTGGGCTACATCCCCTGCTCCGAGATCCGGAAGGTCGTCAGGGCCTGACCCGGGCGAGGACGCGGATTCCGGCGGCGGGGGAATCCCGGCCGCCGCCAGCGGTCTGCCTCAGCGGCGCGACAGGAGGTTCAGGAGCACCGTCAGGAGCACGCTGAGGAGGATCATCCGACCCAGCGGCACGTAGACCGTCCAGCCGTCTCCGCGCCACACGATGTCCCCGGGGAGCTTCCCCAACCCCAGCCGTCCGGCCACGAGCAGGACCAGGCCGAGCGCGGCCAGCGCCAGCCCGGCCACGAGGAGCATCTTGCCGACCTGGCCGGTCATTGGGCCTCCCGGCCCTCCGGCGCGCCGTGCTGGCCCGGTGGGACGTCCCCGTCCGGGGCGCTTCGTTCCCCCAGGACCCTGTCGTGATGCGTGTAGACGTTCAGGCGGTCCCCGCGCGCGAAGCCCACGGCCGTGATCCCCAGGTCGTCGGCCATCTGGAGCGCGAGCTCGGTGGGAGCCGACTTCGACACGAGGATCGGCGAGCCCATCTTGGCCACCTTGAGGACGATCTCCGAGGAGATCCGTCCGCTGAACGCCACCAGCCGCCGCGAGAGGTCCGCGTCCCGCCGCAGCGCCCACCCGTAGAGCTTGTCGAGCGTGTTGTGCCGGCCGATGTCGGTGCGCACGACCTCGAGCTCCCCGCCCGAGGCCAGCCCGGCGTTGTGGACGCCGCCCGTGCGGCCGAACACCGGGGATGCCTCCTGGAGCGCCTCCATGAGGGCGAAGCACGCACCGGGGGCCACGTGCAGCGGGGCCTCCACCCGGCGGGCGGTGCGGGCGTCGTTGGCCAGGTAGAAGCCGGTCCGGCTCTTCCCGCAGCACGAGCCCACGTAGCGCTTGCCGAAAGTGGCCCGCTCGGCCTCCATGTCCCGCCCGGGCGCCTCGACGACCACGCGGCCCCGGCCCGCATCCACGAAGAAGCGGTCGATCGGCTCGCCGGGGCGGAGGATGCCCTCGGCCGTGAGGAAGCCGAGGGCCAGCTCGTCGACGTGCGAGGGGGAGCACACCAGCGTGGCAAGCTCGATGCCGTTCACGACGAGGGTCACGGGATGCTCGGCGACGACCTCCTCGTCGACGCTCCGCACCTCGGCCCCGCCCGCCTCGACCCGCCAGGCGGTGCGTCGGACCGAGAGGCCCCCTCCCGGCGCGTCCGGTGCGTCCCGCGCGTCCGCAGCCATGCACCTCAAGCTACGCCGCCGGCCCCGCGGCGATCCAGCGGCCTCCGCTTTGCCCGCCTCCCGCCGCGGTGCCAGCTTGGATGGGTGAGCCCCCGACGACCGAGGTCCGGTCCCCCCGAGAGCGAAGCGGCGGGCGGTGAGCGCCCGGACCGCCGGGGGCCCGCCGCTCGCGGACGGTACGGCGGCCGGAGCGGCTCCTTCGTCGTCCTGGCGGGCGGACGGAGCCGCCGCATGGGCCGCGACAAGGCCCGGCTCGAGCTGGGGGGGAAGCCCCTCCTCCTCCGGCTCCTGGGGATCGGACGGAGCGCGTGCGAGGAGGGGGTCCTGGTCACGGACGAGCCCGGACGCTACGACGATCTGGTTCAGCGCTTCCGGGACTCGGAGCGGGGCCGAGCCGACGAGTCGGCCCGCGGCGGCGAGCGCGGCCGCGGTGGCGGGGCGGCCCCCTCCGGCGCGGCGTGGCCCCTCCGGTGCGTGACCGACCGGCGGCCCGGGCAGGGGCCGCTCGCCGGGCTCGAGGCGGGACTCTCCGCCGCCGCGCGCCCGGTCTGCTTCGTGGCCTCGTGCGACCTCGCCTGGCTCGAGGCACCACTCGTGCGGTCTCTGGTGGAGGGGCTCGGGGCCGCAGCCGGAGACGACGGTCCGCCGCGAGCGCTGATCCCCGTCCGCTCCGGACGGGACCAGCCCCTGTGCGCGGCCTACGAGCGCCGGGCTTCCGGCATCGCGGCGGCCTGCCTGGACGGAGGCGAGCGGCGGGTGCAGGCGCTCCTGGAGCGCCTGCGCGTGCGCAGGCTGGACGAGCGCGCCCTGGAGGCGCTCACGGGGCTGCCCGGAGCGGCCCGGCGGACCCGGGACCTGGACACGCCCGGCGACCTCCGGGCCGCCCGCGAGGACGGGGGCGATCCCTGATCCGCACGCGATCGCTGATCCACGAACGATCCACGACCCTGAGAGGCAGGTGACGATATGAGCGAGGGGAACGAGCTGCGGGTGGAGCTGGAGCTGGTCTCGGGCTTCGAGTTCCTGGTGAGGTTCGGGGACGAGTTCGAGGACCTGGTGATGGACGAGCCCGAGCCGCTGGGGGACGACCGGGGGCCGAACGCGGTCCGGGTCCTCACCGCCGCGATCGGGAACTGCCTGAGCGCGAGCCTCCTCTTCTGCCTGCAGAAGGGGAAGGTGCGGCCCTCGGGCCTGCGGACCGCAGTGACGACGCGCACCGAGCGCAACGACCGGGGCCGCCTGCGCGTGAAGGACACCACGGTCGAGATCCACCTGGCGCTGGGCGACGAGGCCGACCGGAGCCGCGTCGACCGCTGCATGGGGCTGTTCGAGGACTACTGCGTGGTCACGCAGAGCGTCCGGCAGGGGATCGACGTGGAGGTCGCGGTCTTCGATCAGGACGGCACGGAGCTCCACCGGGCCGCGGAGGCCACGGCGGCCGACTGACGCCCGGGCCGGAGCTGGCCGCGGATCCGGAGCGGCGCGGCGAGGTATGACCCCGTCGACGTCTCCACCCGCCGCCCCCGAGAGAGGAAGGCCCATGCCCCCCCTGTCCGGTACGCGACGCGCACTCTCGTTCGTCCCGCTCGCGCTCCTCGTCGCCCTGGGCACGGCGCCGGCGCCGGCCGCCGCGCAGGGCAGGATGGGGCCCGTGCAGGCGCGCCTCGGGGCGGCCTTCGACCTGGCGGTCCCGGTGGGCGAGTTCCAGGAGTTCGTGGACACGGGGGCGGGCATCCGCGGCTTCGGGATGCTGGCCCTGGACCGGGCCGGGGTGTTCGGGCTCCGCCTCGACGCCAGCTACGTGGTCTACGGCCACCAGTCGCGCCGGGTGCCGCTCAGCCCCACGGTCCCGCTCATCGACGTGGAGGTCTCCACGGACAACCAGATCATGTTCGGGTCCCTGGGCCCGCAGATGACCTTCCCGATCGGTCCCGTCCGGCCGTTCCTCAGGGGAGGGGTCGGCGTCTCCTACTTCGCCACGACCTCCAAGGCCCGGGGCACGTCCAGCTCCGGGGACTTCGCCAGCACGACGAACCAGGACGACCTCAACCTGGCGCTGGAGGGCGGGGGCGGGCTGTGGATCCACCTGGGCGGGGGCCGCACGCCGATCGACCTCTCGCTCGAGGCCACCTACGTGCACAACGGCCGGGCGCGCTACCTCCGCAAGGAGAGCATCGTCACGAACCCGGACGGCTCGGTCACCCTGAACCCGATCGAGAGCGCCACCAACCTGATGACCTTCAACGTCGGGCTGGTGTTCGGGATCCGCTGAGGGTCCCCGGGACACGGGCCCGCCCGGGCCCGGGGCGCGGCGGGCGCCCCCGGGAGAACGGGGCGCGGCCGGAGCCGCGCCCCCGTCGGTCCTCCGCGGTGAGGGGTCAGGCGGGGTCGGCCGCCCCGCCCGTCAGCTCCCTCCCGTCCACACGTCGTCGGAGCGGTCGACGTCGGGGAAGTCGTGGGCCGCGTCCAGCTCGACCCGCGTCACCCGGCCCGACACGTCGTGGCTCGTCGTCATCGACGTCCTCCCGTCGAACCACGCCGAGGCCGGCTCG
>DATFLN010000051.1:0-17527 GCA_035267645.1 Gemmatimonadota bacterium
GTACGCCCGGTCGACGTGCGTGTAGATCTGCGTCGTGCTGATGTCGGCGTGCCCCAGCATCTCCTGCACCGCGGCCAGATCCGCCCCGCCCTCGAGGAGGTGCGTGGCGAAGGAATGCCGGAACGTGTGGGGGCTCACCTCGCGGCGGATCCCCGCGCCCCCTACGTGCCGGCGGACGATCTTCCACGCCCCCACCCGGGTGAGCGGACGGCCGTGGTGGTTCAGGAACACCACCCCCTCGCCCTCTCCCCCGTCCAGGCGGGGCCGCGTCTCCCGAAGGTATCGGAGGACAGCGTCGATCGCACGGGATCCGAGGGGGACCAAACGCACCTTCGAGCCCTTGCCGCGCACCCGCACGAGCTCCTCCTCCGGCATGAGATCGTGCAGCTCGAGCCCGACCAGCTCCGAGACGCGAAGCCCCGCGCCGTAGAGCGTCTCCAGCATGGCCCGGTCCCGGAACGCCAGCGGGTGCTCGATCGGGACGGCCTCCAGGATCCGGCACACCTCGTCGTAGGTGAGCACGTCCGGGAGCGGACGGCCGGGGCTCGGCGACTCGAGCCGCTCGGTGGGGTCCGAGTCGCGGTGGCCCTCGGCCACCAGGAAGCCGAAGTAGCCGCGCAGCGAGGAGAGCTTCCGCGCCACGGTCGACGGCGCCAGGCCGCGCTCGACCAGGTCGACCACGAAGTCGCGCAGGAGGCGGTAGTCCACCTCCTCCGGGCGGCCCGTCCCCCGGTCCCCGGCGAAGGCGGCCAGCTGCCCGACGTCCCTCACGTAGGCCTCGACGGTGCGGTCGGAGAGGCCGCGCTCGAACCGGAGGAAGTCCGCGAAGGGCTCGAGCCGGAACGCCCGCTCGCGCCGCGTCCCATCGTCCCTCCGCGGTCCGCCCGCCGTCCCGCTCACCGCTCCTCCTCCCGGTGCTCGTGGGCGTGGTGACGGGTGCGCCACCACCACCACGCCGCCGCCGCCATCGCCACCACGGCGGCCGCCAGGAGGCCCCGGTTCAGCCCCTCGACCCAACCCACCAGCCGCGGGACGTTGCGGGAGGCGAACACGCCCAGCCACAGCATGGCGGCGTACCACATGGCGGAGGCGGCGCCCAGGGGGAGGAGCGTGCGCCAGAAGCCCAGGCCGCTGATCCCCGCGAACACCGGGACGATGACCCGGAACACCGGGACGAACCGGCTCACGAAGATCGTGGGCGTGCCCCAGCGGTCGTAGAAGCCGGCCAGGCGCTCGAGCTGGTGGGGGCGGAGGAGCCAGCCGCCCCACCGCGTGTCGAACACGGCCCGGCCGTAGCGGCGGGCGGCCAGGTACACGAGCCCGGCCAGGAGGACGTTCGCGCCCCAGGCCACGACCACGACCAGCGTCCCGTCCAGCACGCCTCGGTCGGCCAGGACCCCTCCCACGATGACGAAGGTGTCGGACGGGACCGGGGGAAAGAGGTTCTCGGCGGCCGCCCCGGCCGCGATCACCAGGTAGGCCGTCGCGACCGGGAGCGAGGCGAGCGCCGAGAGGACCCGCTCGAGCGTCTCTGGAACGGAGGTCCCGGCGATCACCCGCCCGAGCGTATGGTGGCGTGCAGGGTGTCCAGGTCGCGGATCGCGTCCAGGAGGGCCACCGCGAGGACGGCGAGCCCCTCTCCCGCGCCCACCCAGCCCATGCCCTCGTTCGACTTGCCCCGCACCGAGACGGCGGCCGGGGGCACGTGCAGGACCTCCGACAGGCGCGCCGCCATGGCCCCGGCGTGCGGCCCGATCCTCGGGGCCTCGGTCACCACCGTCACGTCCACGTTCACGACCTGGTAGTTCACCGCCTCGACCTCGCGGACCGCCCCGCGCAGCATCTCCAGGGAGTCCGCGCCCTCCAGGTCGGGATCGGTGTCCGGGAAGAGGTCGCCGATGCTCCCCAGGCCCGCGGCGCCCAGGAGCGCGTCGATGACGGCGTGGGTGACGGCGTCGCCGTCGGAGTGTCCGCCCAGCCCGGGATGGTCCGGGACGACCACCCCTCCGAGCCGGAGGGGCCGGGACTCATCGAACCGGTGGGAATCGTAGCCCAGGCCTACCCGCATCGCGTGTCGTGGTCAGGGTCCGGGAGGCCGCCGCGCCACCGGGACGGGGCCTCCCTCACGAGGTCGGCCGGGGCGCCCGCCGGCGGCGTGCGAGGCGCGCGGGTCCCGTCCGGGGGGCCCGGCGGCCTACTCGTCCCAGCGGGTGACGACCAGCGCGACGTTGTGTCCGCCGAAGCCGAACGAGTTCGAGATGGCGGCCCGCACGGGGCCCTCCCTCGGACCGTCCGCGACGTAGTCCAGGTCGCACTCGGGGTCGGGCTCCTCGAGGTTGATCGTGGGGGGGATCGTCCCCTCCCTGCACACCAGGGCGGAGATCACCGTCTCCACGGCCCCGGCCGCCCCGAGCGTGTGCCCCGTCATCGACTTCGTGGAGCCGACCGCCATCTCGTACGCCCGGTCGCCGAACACCGCCTTGATGGCCGCCGTCTCGGTGGCGTCGTTGGCCGGCGTCGAGGTGCCGTGGGCGTTGACGTAGTCGATCTCCCCGGGCTCGATCTCCGCGTCCTCGAGCGCCCCCCGCATGGCCAGCTGCGCCCCGGCTCCCTCGGGCGCGGGCGCCGTCATGTGGTACGCGTCCGCGCTCTGCCCGAAGCCCTTCAGCTCGCCCAGGATGACGGCGCCGCGGTCGCGGGCGTGCTCGAGGCTCTCGAGCACGAGCATGCCGGAGCCCTCCCCCAGAACGAAGCCGTCCCTGCCCGCGTCGAACGGACGCGAGGCCGCCTCCGGGTCCTCGTTCCGGGTGCTGAGGGCCTTCATCGACGCGAAGCCCGCCATGCACAGCGGCGTGACGGTCGCCTCCGTGCCGCCGGCCACCATGACGTCGGCCTCCCCCGTGCGGATGGAGCGGTAGGCCAGCCCCACGGCGTGGGCGCTGGAGGAGCACGCCGACACGGTGCAGTAGTTGGGGCCGCGCAGCCCCCAGCGCATGGAGATCAGCCCCGCGGCCATGTCCGCGATGAACATCGGGATGAAGAACGGGGAGACGCGCCCCGGCCCCCGCTCGAGCATGCGGCTGTGCTGCTCCTCGAGCGTGGCCAGCCCCCCGATCCCGCTCCCCACGATGACGCCCGTGCGGGAGGGCGGGTCCTCGGCGAACGTCTCTTCGATCCCCGCCTCGTCCACGGCCTGCTGGGCCGTGGACAGCGCGAACTGGAGGAAGCGGTCGGTCCGCTTGACCTCCTTGGCGTCCAGGTACCTGGAGGGGTCGAAGTCCTTGACCTCGCAGGCGAAGCGGACGTCGTGCTCCGAGGCGTCGAACAGCGTGATCGGCGCCGCGCCGCTCCTCCCGGCCACGAGGGACTCCCACGTGGCGCGCACGTCGTTCCCGACGGACGTGACGAGGCCCGTACCCGTGATGACGACCCGTCGGCTCATGGGTCTCTCGGGACTCCGGTGATCGGCCCGGGCGAGCGCTCAGTCCTCCTGCTTGGAGGAGAGGTAGTCGATCGCGTCACCGACCGTCTGCATCCCCTCCGCGTCCTCGTCCGGGATCTCGATCCCGAACTCCTCCTCGAAGGCCATGACCAGCTCGACCGTGTCGAGCGAGTCCGCCCCGAGGTCGTCCACGAAGTGCGCATCGTCGGTGACCTTCTCGACCTCGACACCGAGCTCGCTGGCGATGATCTCTTTCACGCGCGCAGCAGCATCCGACATATCCGATTCCCTTCCTGCGATGGTGAACGAGCGCTCCGGACGGGGCCCGGTCGTCTCACATGACCATTCCGCCGTCCACGACCACGACCTGTCCCGTGATGTAAGAAGCCGCCGGCCCGACCAGGAACCGCACGGTTCCGGCCACGTCGGACGGCTGACCCAAACGCCCGAGCGGGATGCTCTCGAGGAGACCCTTCCGGGCCGCCTCCGGCAGCTCCGCCGTCATCTCGGTCTCGACGAACCCGGGCGCCACGGCGTTGACCAGCACGTCACGGCTGGCCAGCTCCTGCGCCACCGACTTCGTCAGGCCGACGAGTCCCGCCTTGGACGCCGCATAGTTGGCCTGCCCGCGGTTTCCCGTCAACCCCACGACGCTGGCGATGTTCACGATGCGGCCACGCCTGCGCTTCATCATGCCCCGCGCCACGGCGCGCATCATGTAGAAGGCGCCCCGCAGATTCGTGTCGAGGACCGCGTCCCAGTCCTCGTCCTTCAGACGCACCAGGATGTTGTCCCGCGTGATCCCGGCGTTGTTGACCAGGATGTCCACCGGGCCGAGCTCCTCCTCCACCCGGTCGACCAGCTCGGCGCACGCCTTCCCGTCCTGCACGTCGCAGGCGTAGCCCCGTCCCCCGGGTCCGCCCAGCGCCTCGGCCGCGGCCTCGGCGCGCTCCTCGGCGCGGGCCGTCACGGCCACGCGTGCCCCGGCGGCGGCCAGCTCCTCGGCCACCGCGAAGCCGATGCCCCGGGAGCCGCCGGTCACCACGGCCACCTGTCCGTCCAGGTCACCCATCGTTCCTCTCCCTCATGGCTGAAACCTCGGCCGCCGACCCGACGGCCTCGCCCACCAGCGAGCGGTCGATCCTCCGCAGGAGCCCCGTGAGGACCCGCCCGGGCCCGGTCTCGATCCACCGGTCCGGCCCCACCTCCCGCATGGCCTCGATGGTCTCGACCCAGCGGACCGGAGAGGTGAGCTGCTCGACGAGGAGCTCCCGCGCCTCCGGCCCGGTGGTGACCGGGCGGGCCTCCGCGTTGGCCACGACCGGGAAGGCCGGGTCGCCGAACTCGGCCCGTTCCAGGGCCTCCGCCAGTCCCTCTCTTGCCACTTCCATGAGGGGCGAGTGGAAGGCCCCGCTCACGTCCAGCGGGATCACGCGGCGGGCCCCGGCCTCGCCGGCGCGCCGGGAGGCCTCGGACACGGCCTCCTCCTCCCCGCTGATCACGACCTGGCCGGGCGCGTTGAAGTTGGCCGCCACGACGATCCCATCGACCGCGGCGCACGCCTCCCGCACCTCCCCGTCCTCGAGACCGAGTACGGCGGCCATGGTGCCGTTCCGCGCCCGGGCCATGAGCTCGCCCCGCTCGCGGACCAGTCGGAGCCCGTCCTCGAAGGAGAGCGAGCCGGCGCACGCGTACGCGGTGAACTCGCCGAGCGAATGTCCGGCGGCCACGACCACCAAGTCCTTCACGGCCTCCGGGAGGAGGCTCCACACCGCGTAGCTGTGACAGAGGATGGCCGGCTGTGCGTTCTCGGTGCGGGTGAGCTCGTCGGCCGGCCCGTCGAAGCTCATCTCCCGCAGCGGGATCCCCAGGGCCTCGTCGGCCCGCTCGTAGATCTCGCCGGCCTCCGGGAAGGCCTCCACCAGGTCCCGGCCCATACCGACCGCCTGGCTCCCCTGTCCCGGGAGGAGGAGGGCCAGCGCGGTCACGCGGTCCTCCCGGCCAGGGCCTGCAGGTCGCGGCGCAGGTGCTCCACCATCCCCGCGGCCACCGAACCGGAGGCCACCCGGATCGCGCTCTCGATCGCGCGCGGCGGCGAGCCGCCGTGGCAGAGCACCACCACGCCGTCCACGCCCAGGAGCGGCGCGCCCCCGTACTCCGTGTAGTCCAGCATGCGAAGGACCTCCTCCATGCGCTCGTCTCCCGCCCCGGCCGTCTCGCGGCTCTCCCGCAGGAGGCCCGTGATGAACCCGGCCATGGACTCGTAGAACTTCAGCAGGACGTTCCCGACGAAGCCGTCGGTCACAAGCACGTCGCATGCCCCGCCGATGATCCGGTTCCCCTCCACGTTGCCGACGAAGCGGAGATCGGGGTCCGTGGCCAGGAGCTCGTGGGCGCCCGTGGCGAGCTCGTCGCCCTTCTCCTCCTCCTCGCCGACGTTGAGCAGGCCCACGCGCGGCTCCGCGATCCCGTGCACGTCGCGCACGTAGATCGAGCCGAGGTGGGCGAACTGGTGGAGGTGGGCGGGCCGGCAGTCGATGTTGGCGCCGGCGTCGAGGACGAGCACGGGGTCTCCCGCCGTGGGGAAGGTGGCGCCGACCGTGGGCCGGTCGACCCCGGGGAGCCGGCCGAGAACGAAGAGCGAGGCCGCGAGCACGGCCCCCGTGGAGCCGGCCGAGACGAACGCATCGGCCCCTCCGTCCCGCACGAGCTCGAGGCCGACCACGATCGAGCTGTCGGTCTTCCGCCGCACGGCCTGCACGGGCGGCTCGTCCATGCCGATGGCCTGGGAGGCGGGGACCAGGCTCAGGCCCCCGGCAGGCAGCTCCGCCGTACGGCATCGCTCCTCGAGCTCGGCCGGATCCCCGACCAGGGCGACCGAGAGCCCCCCGCGGTCGTCCCGGAGCGCCGCGAGCGCGGCACGGAGCGGGACCCCGGGCGCCCCGTCGCCCCCCATCGCGTCGAGCGCGACCCTCACCGCGCCGCGAGCATCGGGCTCATGGGGGGCCCCTGCGGGTGCTAGAACTCCTCGATCTCGAGGACGGGCTCTCCGTCGTAGTAGCCGCAGGTCCCGCACACGTGGTGCGGACGACGGAAGTCCCCGCACCGCGGACACGCCTGGTGGGCCTTCGGCGAGTCCCCGTGGTGCGTGCGGCGCTTCCGCTTGCGCTGCTTCGAGGTGCGCTTCTTCGGTACGGCCATGGCTGTCTCCCCTGGATGTCCGTGTCTCTCAGGCGGCGCGCGCGGCTCACCCCGCGGCCGACTCGCTCTCCTTCAGCTTCCTCAGCGCGTCCCAGCGCGGATCCGGCTCCGTGAGAACGCAGTCGCATTCGTCCTCGTTCAGGTCGGTGCCGCACTTCGGGCAAAGCCCCCGGCACTCCTCCCGACACACCGGGTAGCCGGGCACCGCCAGGAGGAGCTGCTCCCGCAGCACCGGCCCGAGGTCCAGCACCGTGTCCCCGGACTCCAGCGGATAGATCTCCGGCTCCGCCGAGTCCGGGTCCACGTCCCGGTCGAACAGGAGGTCGAGGTCCAGCTCCAGCGTCCTCTGCAGGGCCTCCAGGCAGCGCCGGCACTCCAGCACCAGCGGGGCCGCCAGGGCCCCGCGCACGTGCACGCCCCGCTCCCCGGTCAGCGTGGCCACGAGCTCGGCCACCGGCCGCTCCGCGAACGTGAGCCCGGTGTCCGACCAGGGGCCGTCCTCGACCGGGATGTGCACGGTCCAGGCCCTCGGGCCCTTCTCCAGGCTCCTGAGATCGACCTTCAGGCTGTCGGGCGCGTCCATGGATACGTCCGGTGCGTCGCGGCGTCAATCGGCGGACAGCAGCTCCGCGTCCGGGAAGAAGAACGCCAGCTCCCTCCTTGCGTTCTCCGGCGAGTCGGAGGCGTGGATGGCATTGCGCTCCACGCTCTCGGCGTACTTCGCCCGGATCGTGCCTTCATCCGCCTTCGAGGGGTCGGTGGCCCCGATGACCTCCCTGAGGCGCGAGACCGCGTCCTCGGCCTCGAGAGCCAGCGGCATGCAGGGCCCCGAAGTCATGAATGCTACCAGCGATGCGAAGAAAGGTTTCCCGCGGTGGACGTCGTAGAACGCCTCCGCCTGCGCCCTCGAGAGCCGGAGGACGCGGGCCCCGCGGACCCGGAAGCCCTCGGCCTCGAGCTCGGAGAGGATCGTGCCGGCCAGCCCACCGCCGAACGCGTCGGGCTTGATGATCGCGAGCGTCCCCGGCCGGCTCATCGGCCGTCCTCCATCCAGTCCCGGACGATCTCGCCGATGTCCGACGGCCGCTCGGCCACCTCGATCCCGAGGTCGCGAAAGGCGCTCATCTTCTCGGCCGCCGTGCCCTCGGCGCCGCTGATGATCGCGCCCGCGTGGCCCATGCGGCGGCCGGGAGGCGCCGTCTGCCCCGCGATGAAGCCCACGAGGGGCTTGCCGAGGTTCTCCGACGCCCAGCGCGCCGCGACCTGCTCGTCCGTCCCGCCGATCTCCCCGATGAGGACGACCGCTTCCGTCTCGTCGTCCTCCTCGAACGCGCGCAGGCAGTCCACGAAGTCGGTCCCGATGATCGGGTCGCCCCCGATGCCTACGCAGGTCGACTGGCCGATGTCCCGGCTCGAGAGCTGATGGATGACCTCGTAGGTCAGCGTGCCCGAGCGGCTCACGATGCCCACGCTCCCCTCCCGCACGATCTGGCCCGGCAGGATCCCCACCTTGGCCCGGCCGGGGACGATGAGCCCCGGGCAGTTGGGCCCGATGAGGCGGACGTCGCGCTCCTCCAGGTACGGCATCACGCGCATCATGTCGCGCACCGGGATCCCCTCGGTGATGCACACCACCAGGCCGATCCCGCTGTCGGCCGCCTCGAAGATCGCGTCGGCGGCGAAGCGCGCCGGGACGAAGATGACCGACACCTCCGCCCCCTCCTCCTCGACGGCCTCCTCGACCGTGTCGAACACGGGCACGTCGTCGTCGAAGACCTGCCCGCCCTTCCCCGGCGTGACGCCGGCCACCACCCGGGTCCCGTACTCGATCATCTGCCGGGCGTGGAACGACCCGTCCCGGCCGGTGATCCCCTGAACGACCACCCGGCTGTCTCCATCTATGAACACGCTCATTCGGCTCCCCCGCTCCTCGGTGTGTCGATGATCTCCCTCGCCGGCGTCCGGGTCACGTCGCCGCCTCCACGGCGCGCTCCACCGCGCGGTCCATGTCGATCATGGCCTCGAAGCCGTTCTCCTCGAGGATCTCGACCGCCTCCTCCTCGTTCGTTCCGGTGAGGCGGATCGTGATCGGCAGGTCCAGGTCCAGCCGTCCGGTGGCCTCGACGATCCCGTTGGCCACGTCGTCGCAGCGGGTGATCCCGCCGAAGATGTTGAAGAGGATCGAGCGCACCTTCGGGTCGTCGCCGATGATCGACAGCGCGGCGACCACCTTGTCCGGGTTCGACGACCCGCCGATGTCCAGGAAGTTGGCGGGGTCGCCGCCGTAGTACTTGACCAGGTCCATGGTGGCCATGGCCAGCCCGGCGCCGTTCACGCAGCAGCCCACGTTCCCCTCGAGCTTGATGTAGCTGAGGCCGGCCTCGCGTGCCGTGCGCTCGGAGGTCGCCTCGGCCTCCACGTCGCGCATCGCCGCGATCTCGGCCTGCCGGTAGAGCTCGTTGTCGTCGATGTTCATCTTGGCGTCGATCGCCACCACGTCCCCGTCCGGCGTCACGACCAGCGGGTTCACCTCTGCCAGCGTCGCCCCCGAGTCCCGGTAGGCCTCCCACAGCCCGAGGAGGACGTCGGAGGCCTGCCGCACCACCCCGATGTCGTCGTAGAGGTGGAAGGCGAGCCGCGCCGCCTGGTGGTTCAGGAGGCCGTAGCGCGGATCGATGGGCTGGCGGTGGATGGCCTCGGGATTCTTCTCGGCCACCTCCTCGATGTCGATCCCGCCCTCGGCCGAGACCATGAACACGGGCCTCTGCGTGGAGCGGTCCATGACGATGCCCACGTACGCCTCGGAGCCGATCTCGACGGCGGGCGTCACGAGCACCTTGTGGACCGTGAGGCCCTTGATCTCCATGCCGAGGATCGCCTCGGCGCACTCCGCGGCCTCGTCAGGGTCGCCCGCGAGCTTCACCCCGCCGGCCTTCCCGCGCCCCCCGGCGTGCACCTGGGCCTTCACGACGACGCGTCCCCCGAAGGACCTGGCCAGCTCGGCCGCCTCCTCGGGAGTCGTCGCCACCTCGCCCGGCGGCACCGGGAGACCGTGCTCGCGGAAGATCTGCTTGGCCTGATATTCGTGGATGTTCATCCTGGCTCCGTGTACGTGTGCGGTTCCCCGTCCGCGGCCGGGCCCCGGGGCGCCGCCCCGGTCCCGCTCGCGGTTACGTCCGGTCGGGCACGATCTCCGTGCCCTCCCTCCCGGCCAGCGCCCGGCGGGCGTGCCGGAGCTCGGCGATCACCGCCCGCTGGCCGCCCGACTCGACGAAGGCGACGGCGGCCTCGACCTTAGGGGCCATGCTCCCCACCCCCAGCTCCCCCGAGGCCAGGAGGGCCTTCGCCTCCTCGACCGTGAGACGCTCGATGCGCCGTGCATCCGGCGTGCCGAAATCCCGGTAGACGCCGTCCACGTCCGTGAGGACGAGGAGGATGTCCGCGCCGATCTCCGAGGCGAGGAGCGCGGCCGCCCTGTCCTTGTCCACCACGACGTCGAGCCCCTCGAGCCCGAGGTCGGGGTCCTGGTAGACCGGGATCCCGCCCCCGCCGGCGGCGATGACGATGTCGCCCCGCCCCACCAGCTCGGCCACGAGGGGGGCCTCGACGATCGAGGTCGGCGGCGGGCTGGCCACCCGGCGCCGAAGCCGCCCCCGGTCGTCGCGCTCGACGGCGAAGCCGTCCTCCCGGAGGCGCTCCACGTCCTCGGCGTCGACCTCCCGGCCCACGAACTTGCGCGGCTCCCGGGCGGCCGGGTCCTCCCGGTCCACCTCGATCTGCGTGACGAGCGTCACGACGCGCCGCTCCGACCCCGCCCGGCGGAGGGCGTTCTCGAGCGACTGCTGGATCATGTAGCCGATCCAGCCCGCGGTGGCGGCCACGAGGACGCCGAGCGGGAGGGGGGCCACGGCGTCGCGCGCGACCTCGCCCCGCAGGAGCTCGTCGCCCACCTGGGGGCCGTTCCCGTGGACGATGGCCACGTTCCGACCCTCGAGCACGAAGTCCACGATCGGGGCCAGGCTCTCCCGGGTGTGGCGGAACTGGTTGGTCACGGTGGCCGGCTCGCCCGAGGGCGACAGCGCGTTGCCCCCGATCGCGACCACGACGCTGCGGCTCAAGGCGCGCCGCTCCCGGAGGTGTCCGCCGCCGCCGCGGCCTCGGAGCGGATCCGCTCCCAGTAGGTCCCGAACCGCACCAGGTCGCCCGCCCGGAGGGCCCGGTCCGCGGAGTCCAGGAGCGCACGGAGCCTCGGGAGGGCGGCGGCGCCCTCCTGCGGCCCGCCGGGCCCCGAGGGAGCCGGGGCTCCGGCCGCGGGAGCCGCCGGGCCGCCCGCGGCCCCCGTCTGCGGGACCCCGCCCAGGAGCTCCGACAGGGCCTCCTTCAGCGTCGTGGCCATGACCACCCTGGCGCCCGCCGCGGCGATCACGCGCTTGAGCCCGGGGGCCGCGCCCTCCTGGTCCTCGGCCTCGAGGAAGAGGGGCTCGAGGTAGAGGAGCGAGCCCCGCACCGGCAGGAGGAGGAGGTGCCCGCGGATCGCCCGCGAGCCCCGCTGCCGCCACAGCGAGAGCTGCTGGGAGATCACCGGGTCCTGGTCGATCTGCACCTCGATCTGGCGCGGCCCGAACACCTGCTGGCGGCCCGACACGTCGAACAGCCACAGCTCCCCGTAGCGGTCGCCGTCGTTCCGGGCCAGGAGGAACGCGCTCAGGTTGTCGCGGTTCCGGGGCGTGAACGGCACGGTGAGCAGGAACTCCGGACGCTGCATCCCGGCGGGCGCGCTCCCCGCCGCGTCCCCCGGGCCGGACCCGCCGCCCGCCTGCGTCCCGGAGGCGGCTCCGGCGCCGCCCGCGGCTCCCGCCGCCGCGTCCCCGGCGCCCGTCCCCCCGGTCCCCGTGCCCCCTTCCGCCGCTCCGGTCGTGTCGGGGAACGGCATGAGGAGGAAGTAGGGCTGGACGGGCGCCGGCCGGTCCTCGTAGACCTCCTGGCCCAGGCTCCACAGGTCCTGCTTCCGGTAGAAGTCTCCCGGGTCGGTCATGTGGTAGGCCTGGAGCACCCGGGCCTGCACGTCGAACAGGGCCCGCGGATAGCGGATGTGGCTCCGGACGTCGGCCGGCATGTCGTCCAGCGGCTCGAACAGGTCCGGGAAGGTGGAACGGTAGGTGGCGACGAGCGGGTCGGAGGACTCCATCACGTACAGGTTCACCTCCCCCGTCACCCCGTCCACAACCGCCTTCACGGCGGGGCGCACGTAGTTCACGCTCCGGCCGCGCAGCGTGGCCGGCTCGGCCAGCGGGTAGCGGTCGGTGGCCGCGTACACGTCCAGGATCCACACCACCCTGCCCTCGTGGATCACCGGGTGGGGATCCGGGTCCACGAACAGGAACGGCACCAGGTGCCGGACCCGGTCCACGACCTGGCGCCGCCACAGGAGGAGCGTCCCCTCGGGCCCCGGGTTCCGGAGGAGCAGGTTGCGGGAGCCGAGCGCCCAGGCCAGGAGGGCCCGGCGGCCGATCCCGCCCAGCGGCACCCCGGCGGGGCGGCCCGTCGAGGGAATCGAGTCGGGCGGCACGACCACGTAGGGCGTGGTGAGCTCGCCGAAGTAGGTGCGGGGCTCGTCCACCTCGAGCGAGGACGGGGCCCCGGCGGCCAGGGCGGGCGGCAGGTCGCGCACCAGGTAGTCGGGCTCCCCGCCGCTCGAGGCCCGGTCGACCGCGGTCGCGACGACGCCCTGCCCGTGCGTGTAGCGGAGGTGCAGGTTCTGCCAGGTGCGGGCCGAGGTCGCCAGCCGCGACGGGTCGAACTCCCGCACGCCGATGGCCACCTGTTGCCTCGCGTCCCCGCTCCCGTAGCGGTCGGCGTCCACGTCCGGGAAGGTGTGGTAGGCCAGGAGGCCCTGGAGCTGGTCGAAGGTGGCCTTCAGGGGCCGCTCGTCCCACAGCGGGAGGCTCTCGGCGAAGCGCTGGGCCACCTGGACCGGCGGGGTCCCTCCCGAGAGCCCGTACTCCACGCGGTGCACGCGGCCCAGCCCGAAGCTGCGGCGCGTGGCGTCGATCCGGAAGCGGAGGAAGGGCCTCTCCACCTCCAGCTCGTTGGGCTCGACCTTGAGGCGCTGGATGAGCTCCGGGTAGACGCCGAGCCCCCCGACCCACCCGACGGCCAGGGCGGCGCCGGCCCAGGCCGCGAACTTCCACGCGCCCGTCCGGTGCGCCCACACCACGGCCCCCGCCCCTACGAGCGCGAGGACCGCCACCAGGCGGCGGGCCGGGATCTCGCCGTGGGCGTCGGCGTAGCCGATCGTGCCCGTCGAGACCGTCTCGAAGGTCGAGAGGCCGAAGTGGAGGGCCACGAGGACGAGCACCGCCGCCGCCAGCCACACGAATCGCGAGCGGGCGTAGTCGTCGACGTCCACGCCGCTCCCGGTGGGCCGGATGCGTCCGGTCAGGAGGAGGACCGTGGACGTCCCCACCCCCACCCAGATCACGATGGCCACGAGGACCGACCACAGCGTCCGCAGGAGCGGCAGGTAGAACACGTAGAAGCGCGGGTCCCGGCCCAGGACGGGGTCCGCCCCACCCCACGCCGAGGCGTGCGCCGCGAACAGGACCTGGCGGGCCAGGGGGTGGCCGAAGGGCGCCGCCACCAGGACCCCCGCGAACAGGGCCGCGGCCAGGACGGCCAGCTGGATCCAGCTCTCCGGGAGGGCCTCCGCGATCTCCAGGTCCCCGAGCTTGCGGTGGATGCGGATCGGCCCGCCCCGCAGGGCCGTGCCCCGGAGGATGGCCCACAGCGTGGTCGCCGTGACCAGGAAGAGGACCACCCACGTCACCGCCGTGGCCAGCTCGAGAGTCCAGAACCGCCCGGAGTAGCCCAGCGCCCCGAACCACGCGGCGTCCGCGTAGAAGCCGGCGGCCGACCCGCCCACCGTGAGCAGGAGGAGGACCGCGACGACAACGACGGCCAGCCGGATCGCCCTTCCCGACTTCACGGCGCCACCGCCTCCCCCGCGGGGCTCAAGCTCCCTCCCCGATCTCGGGGACGTCGAGGCCCTCGTTCTCGAGGACCTCGGCCACCTCGTCCCGGATGGCCTTCAGCGCGTCCCGGCTCTCGGCCTCGAAGCGGACGACGACCACGGGCTGGGTGTTACTGGCCCGCACGAGCGCCCACCCGTCCCCGAAGTCGATGCGGGCCCCGTCCAGGTCGAAGACCGGCCGGCGCTCCCGGTAGGCCGCCGCCACGCGTTCGACCACCTCGAACTTCCGCTCCTCCGGACAGTCGAGCCGGAGCTCCGGCGTCGAGGGATAGTCGGGGATGCGGGCGGCGAGGTCGGCCAGGCGCGTCCCGCGGCGCGCCACCAGCGCAGCCAGACGGGCCGCGGCGTAGATCGCGTCGTCGAATCCGAAATACTTGTCCGCAAAGCAGATATGTCCGCTCATCTCACCCGCCACTGGAGCGTTCGTCCGCCGCATCCGCTCCTTGATCAGGGAGTGGCCGGTCTTCCACATCACCGGCACCCCGCCCGCCTCCTCGATGAGCTCCGGGAGGGCCTTCGAGCACTTCACGTCGAAGATGACCTCGGCCCCCGGCTCACGCTCCAGGACGTCGAGGGCGAACAGGAGGAGGAGGTGGTCTCCGCGCACGATCTTCCCCTCCTCGGTCACCACGCCGATCCGGTCCGCGTCCCCGTCCAGCCCCACCCCGAAGCCCGCCTGGCGCTCGCGCACGCGGGCGATGAGGTCGCGCACGTTCTCGTCCACGGTCGGGTCGGGGTGATGGTTCGGGAAGGTGCCGTCGGACTCGCAGTAGAGGCGGTCCACCCGCGCGCCGGCGGCCTCCAGGGCCTGCGGGGCCGCCACGCTCCCCGTGCCGTTCCCGCAGTCGAGCGTGAGCTCGACGGGCGGGTCCACGGGCGCCCTCGAGGCGATCTCCTCGATGTAGCGGTCCAGGATCTCGACCCGCTCGGTCCGGCCGTCCCCGGAAGCCAGGTCGTCCGACGCGATCCGCTCCCTGATCTCCCGGATGGCCTCCCCGTAGAGGGCGTGCCCGCCCACGACCATCTTGAGGCCGTTGTACTCGGGCGGGTTGTGCGAGCCGGTGATCTGTACGCCCCCGTCCACGTCCAGGACGTGCTCGGCGTAGTAGAGGGCGGGCGTCGGGACGAGACCCACGAAGCGCACGTCGCCCCCCGACGCCGCCATCCCCTCGCACAGGGCCGAGGCGAGCTCGGGCGAGGAGGGCCGGTTGTCGTGGCCCACGGCCAGCGTCGCGCTCCCCCCGAGGCGGGTGGCCAGGGCGCCGCCCACCGAGCGCGCGATCCCCGCGGTGAGGTCCTCCCCCACCACGCCCCGGATGTCGTATTCGCGGAAGATGTGCTCGGGAACGTCCATGCTCACCTCTCGAAGGACCTGCGGTCCCCCGGCGGACCGGGGGGGCGGAGGGACGCCGCTCGGCGGCCCGGGAGCCCGCTCAGCTTCCCCGTGCGGGGGTCGCCCCGGCCGGAGCGGCATCCGCCGCGGGGGAGCCCGACCCGCCGCCGGAGCCGCCCGCCACGGCGGCGGGCGGGCCCTCGAGCGTGGCCCTGGACGCCGCGTCCACCGTCCAGCCGGGGAGGACGCCGGTGAACAGGATCCCGGCCACGCACAGCACGGCGCCCAGCCGGAAGGCGCGCCCGGTCGTCGACGGCCGGGCCACGTCCTCGGGGGCCTCCTCGAAGTACATCTGCCAGATGACCCGCAGGTAGTAGTAGTAGGCCACCAGACTGCTCAGGACCAGGATCACGGCCAGGAGGGGCCGGCCGGAGTGGAGCGCCGAGCGCAGGAGGTAGAGCTTGCCGACGAAGCCGCCCGTGGGCGGGAACCCGGCCAGCGACAGGAGGAAGACCGCCAGGGCCCCGGCCAGCCACGGCCGCCTCCACCCGAGACCCTTGAAGTCCGCCAGGCGGGAGTGCCGGTCGCCCTTCCCCGCCACCACGTACACGACCGCGAACGCGCCGACGGTCATGAGCGTGTAGACGACGAGGTAGAAGATCGCCGCCCCGCGGCCCAGGTCGCCGCCGGAGACCACCCCGACCAGGAGGTAGCCCGCGTGCGCGACCGAGCTGTAGGCCAGGAGCCGCTTCACGTCGTCCTGGACCAGCGCGATGAGGTTGGGGACGACCATGGTGAGCACGGCCAGCCACCACAGGACGCCCTGCCACGAGGGCCCGAGCCCGCCCAGGCTCATCCACAGCACGCGGAAGAGCCCGAGCATGGCGGCCGCCTTCACGCCCGTCGCCATGTAGCCCGTGACCGGCGTCGGGGCGCCCTGGTAGGCATCGGGCGCCCACGCGTGGAACGGGACGGCCGATACCTTGAAGCCGAACCCGATGACCAGGAGGCCCATCCCCCCGATCGCCAGGAGGCCGCCGCCCCCGCCGGCCAGCGCCGGCGCGATCTCGAGGAGCCGCGTGCTCCCGGTGGCCCCGTACAGGAGGGCCACCCCGTACACGAAGAAGGCGCTGGCGAACGCGCCCACCAGGAAGTACTTGAGCCCGGCCTCGGCCGAGCGCGGATCCTCGCGGTTGAAGCCGGTGAGCACGTAGGCCGAGATCGACATCATCTCCAGGCTCACGAACGCCAGGACCAGGTCCTGGGCGCCGGCCAGGAGCATCATCCCGACCGTGGCGAACAGGACCAGGGCGTAGAACTCGCCGATCTCGAGCCCCTCGCGCTCCAGGTAGTCGAAGGCGAACAGGAGCCCCAGGAAGGTCGCGCCCAGCACGATGAAGTTGGAGGCCACCCGGAAGCCGTCCAGCGCCACCATCGAAGCGGCTCCCGCCGGTCCGAGCGGGATGAGGGTGAGGTTGGCCGCGATGGCCGCCACCACGCCCGCCAGCGCGGTCCAGCGGACCACGGGGCGGCTCGCCACCGCCTGGTCCCCCCGCTGGAAGACATCCACCAGGAGGAGCACGATGGCCGCCGTCGTGAGGACGATCTCGGGCAGCAGGAGGCGGAGGTAGCCCACGCCCGCGCTCGCCGCCGCGCCGCTCACGAGCCCTCCCGGGAGGCCGGGGCCAGCGCCGCCTCACCGGATCCCGCCGCCGCCACCGGGCGCGGCGTCGAGGACGACGGCCCCCGGGGAGCCCCGTCCGCCTCCGGGTCCGCGGACGCCGGCGCGAGCCGCACCGCCGGCACGTCGGGCCCGAGCGCCGCCCGCGGCGCCTCCGCCCGCACCCGCGCCAGGATCCGGTCCACCGCCGGCGCCAGCCGGTCCAGGAACGGCTTCGGATACACGCCGATGAGGAGGATGAGGGCCAGGAGCGGGGCCAGGATAGCCTTCTCCCGCCCCCCCAGGTCCGCCAGGCCGCGGTTCTCGTCCTTGTCCAGCGGGTTCAGGACCACGCGCTGCACCATGGGGAGCATGTAGCAGGCGGCGAAGATCACGCCCGTGGCCGCCAGGATCGTGGCGAAGGGATGGGTGCGGAAGCTCCCCACCAGGATGAGGAACTCGCCCACGAACCCGTTCGTCCCCGGCAGGCCTATCGAGCTGAGCGCCACGACCACGAGCGCGAACGCGAAGACCGGCATCACCTTGGCCAGCCCCCCGAAGTCCGCGATCGCGCGGGTGTGGCGCCGCTCGTAGATCATCCCGATGAGGAGGAAGAGGGCCCCCGTCGAGATCCCGTGGTTGATCATCTGCAGGACGCCGCCCTGCATGCCCTCGGCCGTGAGCCCGAACACGCCCAGCATCACGAAGCCCAGGTGCGCCACCGACGTGTAGGCCACGAGCTTCTTGGCGTCGGGCTGCACCGCCGCCACCCAGGCCGCGTACAGGATCCCGACCAGCGACAGGGCGATGAAGATCCCGACCACGGCGTCGCTCGTGGCCGCCACCGGGAAGAGCGGGAGC
>DATFLN010000052.1:0-2195 GCA_035267645.1 Gemmatimonadota bacterium
TACCTGGGCGACCCGGCCGACCGCATCCCCTCCCCGACGCCGGCCCAGCGGCTGGTGTTCGGCGAGGAGCGCCGGCGCATCCCGATCCTGTTCGACTTCGACTACCCGACCATGCTGGGCACCGTCCAGAACCAGGACTCCTACGCCCAGGGCGTGGCGGCCCAGCGTCCCTTCTACTTCGACCACGTGGCCGGGCTGGCCGACCGGGCCATGGAGGAGTTCGCCCGGCTCACGGGGCGCCGCTACGCCCGCGCCGCCGGCTACCGGATCGCGGACGCCGACTGGGTCCTGGTCGGGCAGGGGAGCGTGGTCGGGAACGCCGAGGCCGTGGCCGACCACCTGCGCCGGGAGCGCGGGCTGAAGGTGGGCGTCCTGGACATGACCATGTTCCGGCCCTTCCCGGCCGACCTGGTGGCCCGCATGCTCGCGGGCAAGAAGGGCGTCACGGTGCTCGAGCGGCTCGACCAGCCGCTGGCCGCCGACGGCCCGATCCTGCGCGAGGTCCGCTCCGCCCTCTCCCAGGCCGTCGAGAACGGCCGGGCCGCGGGAGCCGGCCGCGAGGGCCGCCGCGGCGGCGGCGAGCCGGGCTCCGCCCCGCTGCCGCACGCCGGCCTCCCCTCCCTCTCGCCCGACGAGGTCCCGGAGTTCTACGGGGCAGGCTTCGGGTTCGGGAGCCGGGACGTCCAGCCGGGCGACCTGGTGGCGGCCGTGCAGAACATGCTCCGCGGCGCGCGCCGCACCCGCCGCTTCTACCTGGGCGTGGACTTCCTCCGGAAGGGGACGGGCTACCCCAAGCTCCAGGTGTGGCAGGAGCAGCTCATCGACGCCTACCCCGGGCTGGCCGACCTGTCGCTGGCCCGCGCCGGCGACCTGGACCTCATGCCGGACGGCTCGGTCTCGGTCCGCATCCACTCGGTGGGCGGCTGGGGCGCCATCACCATGGGGAAGAACCTGGCCATGACCGCCTTCGAGCTGGCGGGCCTGCACGTCAAGGCCAACCCCAAGTACGGCTCGGAGAAGAAGGGCCAGCCGACGACCTTCTACGCCACGCTCTCGCCCGAGCCCGTGCGCATCAACGCCGAGCTCAAGCACGTGGACGTCGTCCTCTCCCCCGACCCGAACGTGTTCGCCAACTCGGACCCGCTGGCGGGGCTGCGCGACGGCGGCGCGTTCGTGCTCCAGAGCGACCGGGACCCCGAGGACGTGTGGGAGGCCCTGCCCGCCGGGGCCCGCCGGGCGATCCTGGCGCGGCGGATCCGGATGTACGTCCTGGACGGCTTCGCGATCGCCAGCGAGGAGGCCTCCGACCCCAGCCTCCGCTACCGGATGCAGGGCGCGGCCTTCATGGGCGCCTTCTTCGCCGTCTCCTCCCTGGCCGAGCGCCAGGAGCTGGACGACGAGACGCTGTTCGGGGGGATCCGGGACCGCCTCCAGGCCAAGTTCGGCAAGCTCGGAAAGCAGGTGGTCGACGACAACTTCCGGGTGATCGAGCGCGGGTATCGCGAGGTGCGGGCCGTCGAGCCGCCGGCCGAGCCGGTGGCCGCGGGCGAGATCCCCGTGGGCCGTGACCTGCCGCTCGCCCCGATGCCGGGCGTGATGTCCTCGCCGGAGGCCGACGCCGGCCTCGGGAACCCGGGCCGCTTCTACGAGCAGGTGTGCGCCCTGTACGCCGAGGGCGAGGACGGTCTGGCCGATCCGTTCGCGGCGCTCTCCGCCATGCCGGCCGCCTCGAGCGCGCTGCGCGACATGACGGGGATCCGCATGGAGGTTCCCGAGTTCGTGCCGGCCAACTGCACGGGCTGCAACAAGTGCTGGACGCAGTGCCCCGACGCGGCCATCCCCGGCCTGGTGAACACGCCGGAGCAGATCCTGGACGCCGCGATCCGGGTCGCGACCCGCGAGGACCGGCCGCTCGACCGGATCCGGCAGGTCTCGAAGCACCTGGCCGCCGAGGTCCGCTCCACCCTCGGGGCCGTGCCGCTCGAGAACTTCGGCGACACGCTCCGCACCGCGTACGACGACCTGGCGGACAGGCTGGGCTGGACCCCGGAGCGCCGCGCCGAGCTCGACCGTGACTTCGCGGCCGTCCACGAGGTGGCCGCCGACTTCCCGGTCGCGGTGACCGCGCCGTTCTGGGATCTCCCCGAGTCGCGCGAGGAGGGGACGGGCGGGCTCCTGTCGATCACGATCAACCC
>DATFLN010000053.1:0-8754 GCA_035267645.1 Gemmatimonadota bacterium
GTGTGGTGCGCCTTGGTCGCGAGCACGACGCGCTCCCACTCGCCCTCGACGCCGTCGGGCACGAAGGCGGGCGCCCGGGCCGTGAGCTCCTCGATCGGACCCGTGATGCGGAGCCCGTCCCGCCCGATCGCGGCCACGTGCTCCGCGTCCACGTCCACGAAGGTGACGTCGTGGCCGGCGCGGGAGAGGAAGGCGCCGATGGTCCCCCCGATCGCGCCGGCGCCCCAGATCAGGAAGCGCACGGGCCTCCTCCGACGCCCGGGCGTCCGGCCGCCCGCCGCGACCCTCCGCTCACTTCCAGCCCTCCTCGAGGACTTCGCGCGTCTCCTCGACCGCGACCTCCCAGATCGCGAGCACGTCCTCGTCCGGCCGCCGGTACCGGCCGCCGAAGTTCCCGTCTCCCAGGTGGTCGCGGAGGGCCTCCGGGCCCAGCTGCCGGATCCTGGCGTGGTCAGCCATGGGCTTCGGCTCGTCGGGCGCCTCGACCCCCGGCAGGCGCGTCCACGGGAAGCTCTCCATCCACGAGCCGTGCGAGGCCGCCGGGTCGATCTCCTGCACCTTCGCCCAGGTCCTGGGGGCCTTCCACCAGTCGTGGACGACGAGCCGGCAGCCGGGGTGGGCGGCGGTCCACTCCGGCACCAGCGGGTGGATGGCGCCGTTCCCGCCGTGCCCGTTCACGACGAGGATCCTCCGGAAGCCGCTCTCGGCCAGCCCGTCCAGGATGTCGCGGACGACGGCCAGGTGCGTGGAGACGCGGAGCGAGACGCTGCCCGGATACGCGGCGAAGTAGGGCGTCACCCCGTAGGCGAGGACGGGGAACACGGGCACGCCGAGCGGCTCGGCCGCTTCGGCCGCCACCCGCTCGGGGAGGATGCAGTCCACCGTGAGCCGGAGCTGCGCGTGCTGCTCGGTGCTCCCGAGCGGGAGCACGGCGCGGTCGTCGCGCCCGAGGTAGTCCTCCACCTGCATCCAGTTCATGTCGCCGATGCGCACCGTGCGTCCTCCCGGCCGGGGTCGGCGACAAGCTACGGGAGGGCTCCGGCGGGTGCGAGGCTCGTCCCGGGCGAGCCCCTCCCGCCTTGAGCCCGGCGCCCTCTCCGCTAGGTTGAGGGGCGTCGGAGCACGCCAGGGGACGCATTCACTCGCCACGGGACGTCGGGATGGACATACAGATCACGGGGAAGGTCAAGCAGGTGCTGGAGGAGCAGTCGGGGGAGGGGAGGAACGGCCCCTGGCGGAAGCAGGAGTTCATCCTCGAGACCGAGGGCGACTACCCGAAGGATGTCTGCATCGTCCAGTGGGGCGACAACATCGACGAGTTCGACGTCGACGAGGGCGAGCGGCTCACCGTCCACGTGGACATCCAGAGCCGCGAGTACAAGGGACGCTGGTACACCGACGTGAAGGCGTGGCGCGTGGAGCGCGCTCCGGAGCAGGCTTCCCCGGGCCCGCCCCCCTCCGAGGAGCCGTTCCCCGCGCCTCCCTCCGACCTGGACGACGACCTGCCGTTCTGATCAGGAGGGCCCCCGCCGCGGCAGGGCCCGACGGAGCTTCACCGGGGTGGCCGCGCCGCGCCCCGTCTCCGGGACGCGCGGACGGTGGGGCGGGCGAGCGAGCCCGCTCACGCCCCACCGGCGCGCGTTCGTCGCCTCAGGGCCGGATGATCCAGGCCGGGCTCTCGTTGTCCGTGTCCGTCTCGTACGAGCGGCGCGCCAGCTTGGAGCCGTCGGCCCACACCGTGTAGACGTCGTACCGCCCCCCGCTCGCGTGCTTCGAGGTGAACGCGACGAGGCGGCCGTCCGGCGACCATGCGGGATCGAACTGGCCCATGGGCAGCGAGACCAGCGGACGCTCGTTCCCGCCCCCGGCGTCGACGAGCCACAGGTCGCCCACCACGGTGTCCGAGTGCCTCTGGAAGACGATGGTCGTGCCGTCCGGGCTCCAGGCGGGCTGGTCGTCGTAGACCTGCCCGAACGTCACCTGCCGCACGTCCGTCCCGTCCGGGTTCACGGTGAAGATGTGCGCCAGTCCGTCGGCGACCTGCGCGAACGCGATGCGGTGGCCGCCCCCCGGCAGGGCGGGAGACCAGGCGGGCGAGATCTGGCCCGAGTCGCCGAACGCGGCGGTGAGGTTCACGGCGTTCCCGCCGTCGGCGGCGTCCATGATCCAGATGTCGGCGTCGGCGCCCAGCGGCCAGCGGACGAAGGCGATCCTGTCTCCGGCCGGGCTCCAGGCCGCCTGGTCGTCGGCCTCGTCGGACGTGAGGGCCCGGAGCCCCGTGCCGTCGCGGCTCACGACGTAGATGCCCCGCTGGCCGTCCATCCTGGCCGTGAACGCGATCGTCGAGCCATCGGGTGACGGGCTCGGAGCCACGCCGCGGATGCCCGTGGGATGGAGCGGGGCGGCGGCCCGGTCCGGATCGCCGGGATCCTGCACGTGGAGCTCGGGGGCCAAGCCGGCCACGCCGAACCAGCGCGTGAACACGAGGTCCGCGCCGTAGTCGGCCGACACGCTCACCGGGGCCTCCGCCCGGGCGCCATCCACGCGGGCGCGGACGACGGCGCTCCCCGAGCGCACTGCCGTGACGCGACCGTCGGGCGCCACCATCGCGACTTCCGCGTCGGAAGAGGTCCACTGCACGACCCGGCCCGTGACCTCGTGCCCGTCGGCGTCCAGCGCCCTGGCCCCGAACGGCGCCTCGTCGCCCTCCGCGAGGGACCCGGAGGACGGCTCGATGACGACCGTCGTGACCGCCGGCGTCGGTACGCCGATCGTGGCCCGGCCCTCCCGGCCGCGGCTGGAGGCCGTGATCCGCGCGTCTCCCGAGCCCACGGCCCGGACGAGGCCCGAGCCCGACACGGTGGCCACGGCTTCGTCGTCCGTCGACCAGGAGACGGGGTGTCCGCTCAGGGGCTGGCCGGAGGCGTTCACAGGCACGGCGGTGAGCTGCACGGAGTCCCCCACGGTGAGCTCGGCCGCGGACGGTGACACGTGGACGGCGGCCACCTCGTCGGGCGAGGCCGGACCGGCCGTATCGCCGCAGGCGGACAGGAGCGGCAGGAGCGCGCCGGCCAGACGGATCCGGGCCGTCCGCCTGGCGCCGAGGCGCAGCGGTCCCCCGGGAGTGGTTGCGGTGCTCATCGATCTCACGACCTCGTGGACATCGCGGGGTCGCGCGGCGGCGGCCCGGGGGCGGCGGCCGAAGGAGGGCCCCGCTCCACGATGGCCGGTCGCGCATCGACGACCCGCTGGTGACGCGACCGGCCGCGCCGGGCCCTTCGGGCGGCGCTCTGTCGCGGGAGCCCGTCGGATCGGACGATCCGGCGAAAGGCTCCGCGGGAAGAATAGCCACGCGAAATCCTTTGTCAAGATGCGTGTACGTTCGAGGACCGCGCCGCTCAGTGCACCAGCTCGAGGACCGGGCCGCTCAGCGCACCAGCTCGAGGAGCCGGTCCGCGTAGGTCCGGCTGGCCCGGAGCTCCTGGCCGGTGCTCATGGAGACCGCGTAGTCCCCGCCGGGGAGGGCCCGGAGCTCCCGGACCCGGTCCAGGTTCACCACGGCCGAGCGGTGGATGCGGACGAACCGGGAGGCGTCGAGCCGGCGAGCCAGCCCCTTCAGCGTGGCGCGCACGAGGTGGGCGTCGCCGCCGGCGTGGACCCGGACGTAGTTCCTGGCCGACTCGAGCCAGTCCACGTCGTCCAGGTCGATGAACCGGATGGCATCCCCCTTCCGCACCGTGAGCGTCCGGGGGCCCGTGGCCGCGCCGCTCCCGCCGCCCTCCCGCTCCAGGAGCGCGGCCAGACGGTCGACCAGCTGGCCGTTCCGGCCGGCCAGCATCCGCTCCCGGGCGCGGCTGACGGCTTCCTCCAGCCGGTCGGGATCGATCGGCTTGAGGACGTAGTCGAGCGCGTGGACGTCGAACGCCCGGAGCGTGTAGTCTTCGTGGGCCGTCACGAAGATCACCTCGGGCATGGCGTTCGGGCCCACGCGGCGCAGGACCCCGAAGCCGTCGACCTCCGGCATCCGCACGTCCAGGAGCACCAGGTCGGGCTCGAGCCTCGCGATCTCCCGGACGGCCGTGAGCCCGTCGCCGCACTCGCCCACGATGCGCACCGGGGCGAGCGGCGCGAGCACCTCGCGCACGAGCTCCCGGGCCAGAGGCTCGTCGTCGACGATGAGGACGCGGAGATCGCCGTCAGGCACGGAGCCTCACCTCGCTCTCCACATTCAGCGGCAGGGTGATGGCGGCCTCCACCGCCCGTCCGTCGTCCACGCTTCGGAGCGCGAGGTCCGCGGCCCGCCCGTACAGGGTGCGGAGCCGCTCGCTCGTGTTCCTGAGGCCCACGCCGCCCCCGGCCCCGCGCGGGCTTCCGGGGGCGCTCGACCCGAGGCCCGGGCGCTCCCCGCGCCCGCCCGCCGACGCGGGCCGGCCCCGCGGCGCGGCGGTGTTCCGGACGCTGAGCTCCAGGTGCCTCCCGGCCGCCGAGGCCTCGACGCGGAGCTCGCAGGCGCCGCGTGTCGATTCCACCCCGTGACGGACCGCGTTCTCCGCCAGGGGCTGGAGGATCAGGCTCGGCACGAGCGCCTCCCGCGCGGCCGGCTCCACGCGGACGTCGATGGTGAGGCGGCTCCCGAAGCGGAGCCGGACGATGTCCAGGTACAGCTCCAGGAGCTCGATCTCCTCCTCGACCGTGATCACGTCGTCCAGCTCGTCGTCCAGCACGCGGCGCAGGAGCTCCGAGAGGCGCGCGATGGCGGTGACGGCGCGCTTCCCGTCGCCGCGCTGGGCGAGGGCGGAGACGGTGTTCAGGGTGTTGAACAGGAAGTGGGGGTTGAGCTCGCGGCGCAGGGCCGAGAGCCGGGCCTCGCCCATCTGCGCCTCGAGGCGGGCGTTCCGGAGCTCGAGCGCCTGCCGCTCCCGCTCGGCCGCCCGGGCCCGGGCGTTCGTGATCCAGGCCCCGTACCCCGCGGCGATGGCCCAGTAGGTGACGAGGTCGGTCACCAGGTAGCCGACCACGAGCTGGCGGATCTGCGTCTCCAGCGAGAGGAAGACGTGCGAGACCGTCAGCCACACGATGAGGGCCGAGCCCGCCAGGTGGGCCGCGGAGATCCCGACGCTGGCGGCGACGTGGACGGCCAGGTTCCGGAGCCCGCCTTCCCGCCGCAGCGGGAAGCGGCGGACCAGCCCGAAGACCAGCAGCGCCGCCAGCCCCCACAGGAGCCACCAGGGGAGGTTCGTGATCAGCGCCTTGGTCCAGCCGAAGTCGTTGGGGGCGTCGCGGCCGGCCACCCAGCCCTTCACGGACTCCATCGCTCCGAGGAGGAGCGCCAGGGCGAGGGCCCAGAAGCGGAGCTCGCGGTCGGAGAGGCCGTCGCTGGTCGTCACGTGGCTCCGGGAGGCGGATGCGGACGCGGGACCGGGGCGGCCGCGGCCGCCCCGGTCCCGGTCGTCAGGGCGTCGTCGGTCCAACGCTAGTGGAGGAGAACCTTCGACGCGCTCACGGACCACTGCGATGCGTCGGATGGCTCCTGTGCGTCGCCGACCAGCTGGTAGAGCTCGGTGAGCTGCACCGTGCCTCCGCCGACGCGCTCCAGCTTGCCGGTCCAGCTGACCGCGAAGCTGGCGTTCGACAGGCTCGCCACGCGGCGCACCGTGCCCTCGGCGACCCGGTCGGGCCCGGCCAGGAACGCGCAGAAGGCGGGAAGGTTCGCGAGCACGTTCCCGAAGCCCGCGAAGTCGAAGCTCCCCTCGATCCCGGCGTCCGCGAACGAGGAGGCCCGGTAGACCGTGAGGGGAAGGCCCTCGCCCTTCGTCTGCACGATGCGCTGCTCGATCGCGGAGGGCGTGCTCACCTCCTGCACGTCCACGACGCCCACCTGGAAGGTCTGGCAGAAGTTGGAGGGCGCGTGGACGGCCATCAGGCCGTGCTCTGCGTCGAGGTGCAGGAGGAACTCGATCGTCTGATAGCGGTCGGGGCCCGACGCCGTGACCGCGAGGAGCCGCGGTCCTGCGACCGACGCCGCAGGGGTGCTCGAGGCCGAGGGCGGCGCGGCCGCGGGGCCCTGGCCGGGCGCTCCGGTCGGGGTGTCGCAGGCGGCGAGCGCGACGGCGGCCGCCAGGGCCAGCGGGATGGGGCCGATCCTTCTCATGGTGACCTCCGGGTCGAGGTGAGTTCACGAGCCGACGGAGCTCACCCTCGGCGCCGGCCCGCGCCGGCGGGAGGGTGTCCGGGACGAACCGTGACGTGGCGGGACGGGCCGTGAGGTTCCCGCGACGAGTCCGCCCCCTCGATGGCGGCGGCCGGACGGGCTCGCTCCCGGCGACGGGGCCTTCGAGGCGACGGGAACGCCGGAAGGGAAGAGCGGCATTGAGGGACCGGCGTCCCTCGGATGCCGCGGCCCACCTCGCCCCGCTGCCGGCGGGGACCCGTGCAGGCGTATCTTGGATCCGTCGTCACGGCAGGACCGCCATCGCGCCGCGCATTCCCGTCCCGACCAGGAGGATCCATGCCCACCCAGGAAGAGCTCGTCCGGGAGATCCGTCGCGTGAAGCGCTGGGCCATCGGGGCCACGATCGGCGTCATGGTCCTGGCGGTCGTGGCGTTCGCGCCGAGGCAGGACGGCCGCTTCGACGAGCTGACGGTCCATCGCCTGAACGTCGTGGAGCCCGACGGCCAGCCGACCCTGGTCCTGGCCAACAGCCAGCGGATCCCGCCGGTGACATGCGAAGGGAAGGCGTACGTGCAGACGAGGAAGGGGGCGGGCGGGATGATCTTCTTCGACGGCCACGGGACCGAGGTCGGCGGGATGATCTTCGGCCTGAGCGAGGGGGAGGACGGCGGGTACTCGGCCTCGCGGCACCTGTCCTTCGACCGACAGTTCGACGACCAGACCATCGTCCTCTCGCAGAGCGAGGACGCGGACGGGATGACCAAGGCGCTCCGCTTCGTGGACCGCACGGCCGACATCGAAGGCTGCCAGTTCATCGAGACGGCCTCGAGGCTGCGCGAGGGCGACTCGGCCCAGCAGGCCGCGGCGCGCCGCTGGTTCGAGGAGCACTACCGCGGCGGGAAGGAGGTGGCGAACCGGGTGGTCCTGGGCGTCGACCACCGGAACGCGGTGCTGGTCCTGGCCGGGACGGACGGCAGGCCGAGGATCCGGATGGTCGTGGATTCGGCCAGCGCGGCGCGGCTGGAGTTCCTGGACGCCGACGGCCGGGTGGTCGAGAGCCTGCCCGGGGACGGGCGGTGAGGGGCGGCCCCGCGGCCGGGCTGCCGACGAGGGAGGAGGGCGCTCCCGCCCGGGCCGCGCCGCGGGGGACGTCGGGCGCGTCCACCCTCCTCGCCGCCCTCGGCCTCCTCCTCACCGCCTGCGGGGGCTCGGGGTCGCCCGGCGGCGCCGCGGGCGCCATGGACACTCTCCTCGCCGTGAACGGGACGCGCCTCTTCGTCCACGTGGAGGGCTCGGGCGAGCCGATCGTGGTGGTCCACGGCGGGCCGGTGCTGGACCAGGGCTACCTGGTGGGGCCGCTGCGGCCGCTGGGGACGGACCACGAGCTGGTGTTCTACGACCAGCGTCTGAGCGGCCGCTCCGAGGGCTCAGTGGACAGCGCGTCGGTCACGCTGGCGAGCTTCGTGGACGACCTGGAGGGGATCCGCCGGGAGCTGGGGCTCGGCCGGATCCACCTGCTCGGCCACTCGTGGGGCGGACTCCTGGCCATGGAGTACGCGCTGGCCCATCCGGACCGTCTCCGCTCGCTCGTCCTGGTGAGCCCCATGCCGCCGTCGGTCGGGCTGTGGCAGCAGGAGCAGGCGGCGGTGGCCGCGTCCCTCGCCCCGGAGGACACGGCGGGGATGGGTGGGCTCCGGGCGTCCGGGGCGTTCCGCGCCGGCGATCCCGCGGCGATCGAGCAGAGGCTGCGGCTCTCGTTCCGGAGCCAGCTCGCCGACCCGACGCTCGCGTCCTCCCTGCGCTTCCACATCGAGCCGGACTACGGGGAGCGGTCGCGGCAGTTCGGGTACCTGCTCCCAGAGCTGATGACCTACGACCTCACCGGGCGGCTCCCCGGTCTCCGCGTGCCCACGCTGGTCGTGTACGGCGCGGCCGAGACGGCGGCGGCCCGCACCGCGGACACGTTGCGGGCGCTTATTTCC
The DNA here is from genome assembly GCA_035267645.1 of Gemmatimonadota bacterium. Taxonomy (GTDB): domain Bacteria; phylum Gemmatimonadota; class Gemmatimonadetes; order Palauibacterales; family Palauibacteraceae; genus Humimonas. The sequence goes on from DATFLN010000053.1 coordinate 8,155, forward strand.
GACGTCCGGGTCGAGGCCATCCCGGGCGCCGGACACTTCTCCTTCCTGGAGCGGCCGGACGCGTTCCTCGGGGTGGCGAGGGACTTCCTGGTGGGGGTGGCGAAGGGGCGGTGACGCCGGTGGCGTGACGCCCCCGGGCACGTGCCCGGTGGATGAGCCTCGCCTCAGCGCTCCTCGCGCAGCGGAAACTCCGCCGTGCCCACCCTGACGATGGTCGGGGTCCGGCGGGACCGCGAGCCGCTCCGCCCCTCCTCGTCCGGCATCCAGCCTTCCGGCGCGCTCTCCGACCACACGCCGTAGACCCGGCCGCCGTAGGCCGTCATCCAGGTGTAGTCGCCCAGGAACATGCTCCGTCCCGAGAACGGCTCGGCCGACCAGGCGTAGTTGGTGAAGGTCCGGCCGCCGTCGGTCGAGCGGGCGAGCGTCACGCGCGTCTCGAGGCTACCCGGGTTCTCGCGCCGGTCGTAGAACTGCACGTACACGGAGCCGTCCACGGGGTCGACGGCCATCCACTGGAGGAACTGGTCGGCGCCGTCGTGGACCGGGTCGTCGTTCACCCGGAGCATGGGCGACCACGTCTTCCCGTGGTCCTCCGAGCGG
>DATFLN010000054.1:0-42287 GCA_035267645.1 Gemmatimonadota bacterium
GTCCGCTCCAGCATCCCGATCTCCTGCCTGTACATGGCCGCCATGAGGTGCGCGGCCGGCCGGCTCCCGGGGTCCGACGCCAGGGCCGACCGCGTCTCCGCGATGGCCCGGTCGATGACCTCCAGGTTCCGCTCCACCGTCCGGACGGTGGCCGGAGAGAGCCCGCTCCGCCTGGCCTCGAACTCCTTCCTGAGCGCCGCGACGGAGGGCGCGTAGCTGGCCTCGAGGACGGTCCCCGCGTCGAGGGCCCCGGGCCCGACCGACGCCGCGGCCGGCGGCCGCTCCGCCAGACCCGCCCCCTGCGAGCCGGCGCCCGCCCCGCCGCGCAGGAGGACCGCCGTGAGGAGGGAGGAGAGCGCGACCAGGAGGACGGCGGCCGCCGCCAGCTCCCAGCGTCCCGGACGCCAGCTCAGCACCCGGGCGGACTCCTCCTTCGCCTCGATCGTCCGCGAGGCGACCGCCCTCCACAGCGACTCCGGCGCCCGCACGCCGCGGGGAAGGCGGGCGGCCCCCTCCACCACCGACCGGATCGCCTCCACCTCCTCGCGGCAGCGTCCGCAGGCATCCAGGTGCTCGCGGACGCTCTCCACCCGCCCGTCGGGGAGGAGCCCGTCGACGAAGTCGTTGAGCCTCCCCTCGTCCGGGTGCGGGCCGGCCATGGCCGCGCTCACGGGGCCAGCGCCCCGCGCAGCAGCCGCCGCGCCCGGTGGAGCTGCGACTTCACGGTCCCCACGGTGATCCCCATCATCTCCGCGATCTCCTCCTGCGGATGTCCTTCCACGTCGAAGAGCACGAACACCATCCGCGCCCGGTCGGGCAGCCCGGCGATCGCCCGCTCGAGGGCGATCCGGCTCACGTGCGATCCCGCCCTGGCCTCGCCGCCCAGCCTCTCCAGCGCCTCGGGCTCCTCGGGCCGGTCCTTCCGGCGCGAGCGCCTCCGCATGGCGTCGTGGACCACGTTGACCGTGAGCCGGTGCATCCAGGTCGTGATCCGGGCGTCCCCCCGGAACGTGTCCAGCTTCTCCCACGCCCGGACGAACGCCTCCTGGGCCAGCTCCTCGGCCAGCTCCGGGCGGCCGGTGAGGCGGAGGCAGAGCGCGTACACCCTGCCGGACGCCTCCCGGTAGAGCCTCTCGAAGGCCTCGCGCCTCCGCTCGCGCTCCCCGTCGCCGCGGACCAGCCGGGGGCCGGTGCCCCCGGCCGGGACGGGGCCGCTCACGCCAGCCTCCACATCGCCGGTCGGGCCGATGCCCGCCTCCCCGCCGCCGCTCTCCCCGGACCTCGCCGCTCTCGCCAGATCTCCCGTCCCGCGCCGGTCGCGATCGTCCGTGCTCCGTCCTCGTGCGTGTATGGGACGAGGCGCCCCTCCCGGAGGTTGGAACGGGTCGGCGTGCGCGGGCCCCGACCCGCCCCGCCTCGCCCGTCCCGGCAGCGGTGGGCCGGTGCCCGCCCGCCTTGCGGGGACGGGGCGCCAGGTCCGAAGATCCTCCCCGGCCGGCGCGGCTCGCCGGTCAGGGTGCCATCAACGGGAGGGAGCGCCGGATGTCCACGCGAGAGCAGGGTCACGAGGACGGGGAAGCCGGGCGCCGGATCAGCCGGCGCTCGTTCGTGCGCACCGCCACGGCGGGCGGCCTGGCCGCGGCGGCGCTCCCGGTGGGCCTGGGGGCCGCTCCGGCGGGCGCGGAGGGACTCGCGGACCGGGCTCCGGGTCGGGAGGCGGCGGACGCGTCGGCCGCCGCGGACGGGTTCCCCTTCGAGGAGGCCACGATCGCCGACCTTCAGCATCGCATGGAGAAGGGGAGCCTCACCGCCGAGGAGCTCACCCGCGCCTACCTGGACCGGATCGAGGCGCTGGACGCCAGGGGGCCGCGGCTCTCCCAGGTCCTGCAGACCAACCCCGACGCCCTCCGCATCGCCCGGGACCTGGACCGCGAGCGGAAGGCGAAGGGGGCCCGGGGTCCGATGCACGGGATCCCGGTCCTCCTCAAGGACAACATCGCCACCGCGGACGGGATGGAGACGACGGCGGGCTCGCTGGCGCTGCTCGGCTCGCAGCCGCCCCGCGACGCCCACCTGGCGGCTCGCCTCCGCGACGCCGGGGCGATCCTTCTCGGGAAGACCAACCTCAGCGAGTGGGCCAACTTCCGCTCCTCGCACTCCTCGAGCGGGTGGAGCGGCCGCGGAGGCCAGGGGAAGAACCCGTACGCCCTGGACCGGACGCCGTGCGGCTCGAGCTCGGGCTCCGGGGCCGCGGCGGCCGCCAGCTTCTGCGCGGGGGCCGTCGGGACCGAGACGGACGGGTCGGTGACCTGCCCCTCCAACGCCAACTCCCTGGTGGGGATCAAGCCGACCGTGGGTCTCGTGAGCCGCTCGGGGGTCGTCCCGATCTCCCACACGCAGGACACCGCCGGCCCGATGGCCCGCACCGTCAGGGACGCGGCCATCCTCCTGGGCGCCATGGCCGGCACGGACCCGCGCGACGCCGCCACGGCCGGGGCCCGGAGCCACGTCGAGACCGACTACACCCGCTTCCTGGACCCGGCCGGCCTGCGCGGCGCCCGCATCGGCGTGGCCCGGAAGCACTACTGGGGCTACAACCCCAACGCCGACCGGATCGCCGAGGAGGCCCTGGACGTGCTGCGCGACGCGGGCGCCGTGGTCGTGGATCCCGCCGACATCCCGACCGGCGGCGAGTGGGGGGACGCCGAGTTCGAGGTCCTGCTCTACGAGTTCAAGGCCGACCTGAACGCCTACCTGTCGGGGCTCGGGCCCGGCGCGCCCGTCCGGACCCTGGAGGACGTCATCGCCTTCAACGGCGCGCACGCCGAGCGGGAGATGCCCTACTTCGGCCAGGACATCATGGAGCAGTCCCAGGCCAAGGGACCGCTGAGCGAGGACGCCTACCGGAAGGCGCTCGCCAAGTGCCGCCGCCTGACCCGGAAGGAGGGAATCGACGCGGTCATGGACGGGCACCGCCTGGACGCCCTCGTGGCGCCCACCTCGGGCCCGCCGTGGCTCATCGACCTCGTGAACGGGGACGTGGGCGCCGGCGGGAGCTTCACCTCGCCCGCGGCCGTGGCGGGCTACCCCCACATCACGGTCCCGGCCGGGTACGCCTTCGGCCTCCCGGTCGGCTTCTCCTTCGTGGGGCGCGCGTGGGGCGAGCCCACGCTCCTCAAGCTGGCCTACGCCTTCGAGCAGGCCACGAAAGCCCGGCGGGCGCCGACCTTCCGCGCCTCGGCGGACCTCTCCGAGGTCGCGGCGGGCGGATCGGGCTGAGCGAGGAGGCGAGGTCGGGGCCGTCGCGGGCGGACGGGAGCTCCGCGGGGGGACGGGCGGGCCCGACGGCCCGCCGCCCCCACGCCGCGGACGGCCGGCCGGACTCAGCGACCGAGCGCGCCCGGCTCCGGTCCCGCGGCCAGACCGTACAGCCACGCCAGGAGCGCGCCTCCGACGGCCCCGTCCACGAGGCCGTACAGGCCGACCACGAGCGCCGAGCCGAAGCCGGCCGGGCCGTGGTAGCCCGGGTAGATCGACGCGGCCAGGTCGAGGAAGGCCCGCGCGTACGGCGGCCACCACAGGTTGCAGATGGCGGCCACGAACAGGCCTCCGCCCCACAGCAGGCCGCAAGCGACCGCGAGTCCCTTCACGCTGAGCCTCATGGGCATCTCCTTCGTGGCAAGAGAAAGGGCGCGGGCACCCGGATCGGAGCCCGCGCCCGCTGATTCACAAGCTCGCCGGCGGCCCGCCGCGCGTCCAGCCCCCGCGTGGCCGGACGCTTCCCTTGCCGGGAGGGTCGGCTCCCCGCCCATTGAGGCCCGTACCCCTACGGAAGGAGATCCGCCGATGAGCGAGCTCAAGGCCCGGCATTTCCGCTGGGAGGACATGCCGAAGGAGCCGGTGACGGACGTGATCAGCCGCCGCCTCGTGACGGGCGAGCGCACGATGCTGGCCCACGTCTATCTGGACGAGGGCGCGGTGGTGCCCAGGCACGCCCACGACAACGAGCAGATGACGTACATCCTGGAGGGAGCGCTCCGCTTCTGGCTGGGCGAGGACGGAGACGAGGAGGTGGTGGTGCGGGCCGGGGAGGTCCTCCACATCCCCTCGCGCCTCCCCCACAAGGCGGAGGCGCTCGAGGACACGCTGGACGTGGACGTGTTCTGCCCGCCGCGCCAGGACTGGCTCGACGGGACGGACAGCTACTTTCACGAGGGAGAGTGAGGGGGACCCGATGGACCTGGGACTGAGCGGCAAGGTCGCGCTGGTCGGCGGCTCGAGCCGGGGGCTCGGCCGGGCGGTGGCCACGGAGCTGGCCGCCGAGGGGGCCGACGTGGTGATCTGCGCCCGCGGCGAGGAGGCCCTGGAGGAGGCGCGCGCGGAGATCGAGGCCGAGACCGGCGGCTCGGTGGCGGCGGTGGCCGCCGACCTGTCGACGACCGAAGGGATCGACGCGGTGGTGGAGGGCGCGCGGCGCGCGTTCGGCCCCGTCGACATCCTGTGCACCAACACGGGCGGTCCCCCCGCCGGCTCCTTCGAGGCGCACGACATCGAGGCGTGGCGCTCGGCCGAGCGCCTCCTCCTGGAGAGCGTGGTCGAGCTGGTCCGCCGCGTCCTGCCGGGCATGAAGGACCGGGCCTGGGGCCGGATCGTCACGATCACCTCGATCGCCGTGAAGCAGCCGGTCCAGAACCTCATCCTCTCGAACAGCATGCGGGCCGCGGTGACCGGCCTGGCGCGCACGCTGGCCAACGAGGTGGCGCCCCGCGGCGTCACGGTGAACAACGTCATGCCGGGCTACACGCACACCGCCCGGCTCGAGGAGCTGGCCGGCGCCTCCGGCGAGGACGACGATGCCTTCGAGCGCTGGACCCGCGAGATCCCGATGGGGAGGATCGGACAGCCGCGCGAGCTTGCGGCGCTGGTGGCCTTCCTGGCCTCCGAGCGGGCGGCCTACATCACGGGGACCTCGATCCCCGTCGACGGCGGCTGGATCCGCTCCCTGCTGTAGCCCCGGCACGCTTCCCGGCGCTCCCGCCGAGCGCCGGGGCGCCGACCGCGACCCGGCGAGGACACGCACACGGAGAGGGACGAGCATGCCACAGTCACAGTTCACCGAGACGGAGTGGATCTGGAAGGACGGCGAGTACGTCCGCTGGGAGGACGCCACCGTCCACCTCCTGAGCAGCGCCGTGCAGTTCGGCGCCTCGATCTTCGAGGGGATCCGCTGCTACGAGGGCGCCGACGGTCCGGCGATCTTCCGGCTGGGAGACCACATCCGGCGCCTGTACGACTCGTGCGGGATCTACCGCATGGTCCCCGACCACGAGCCCTCCGAGCTGGAGGCCGCGTGCCTGGAGGTCGTGGCCCGGAACGGCCTCTCGAGCGCCTACGTCCGGCCCACGGTCCTGCGCGGGTACGGCGCGGCGGGGCTCGACACGCGCTCGAGCCCGATCGAGACGTACATCCCGACCTGGCCGTGGGGCACCTACCTGGGCGAGGGCGCGCTCGAGGAGGGCGTGGAGGTGTGCGTCTCGAGCTGGCACCGGCCCCACCCGAACACCTTCCCCGCCGCCGCCAAGGCGGCCGGCCACTACACCAACGCCACCCTCATCAAGCTCGAGGCGGTGGCCAACGGCTACGTGGAGGCGATCGCGCTCGGGCCCGGCGGCCTGGTGAGCGAGGGCAGCGGCCAGAACCTCTTCCTGATCAGGGACGGCGTCCTGGTGACGCCCGAGCTGGACGGGACCTCGCTCCGGGGCATCACCCGGGACGCCATCCTCACCCTGGCCGCGGATCTCGGGATCCCCGTGCGCGAGGGTCCGGTCCCGCGCGAGACCCTGTACACCGCCGACGAGCTGTTCTTCACGGGGACGGCGGCCGAGGTGACGCCCGTGCGGAGCGTGGACCGGATCACGATCGGCGAGGGCCGGGCCGGACCGGTCACGCGCCGGCTCCAGGAGCGGTTCATGGCCATCGTGCACGGGAAGACGGAGGACGTGCACGGCTGGCTGACCGCGGTGGAGGGCAGCGCCGGCTGAGCCCGGTGGAGGGTCCGGCCGGCCGAGCCCCGGAGCCGGGCCCGAGGCGACCGGCGGCCGTCAGCGGGCCTGTCGGCCCAGGGCGAGCCGGTCCGGGAAGGCGCTCTCGAGCTTGCTCAGCTTGGGGCGGATCACGACGCTGCAGTAGGCCCGCTCCGGGTGCCTTCGGTAGTAGTCCCGGTGCTCGTCCTCGGCGGGATAGAACGCCTCGAGCGGCTCGACCTCGGTCACGATCGGCGCCTCCCACACGCCCTTCTCCTCCATCTCGCCGATGAGCCGCGCAGCCTCGGCCTCCTGTTCCCCGGAGTGGTGGAGGATGATCGAGCGGTACTGGGGGCCGACGTCGGCGCCCTGCCGGTCGCGCGTGGTCGGGTCGTGGATCGTGAAGAAGACCTGCAGGAGCTGCCGGTAGGAGATCTCCGCCGGGTCGAAGCGGATCCGGACGACCTCGGCGTGCCCGGTGCCGCCGCCGCACACCTGCCGGTAGCCGGGGTCGGGCACGTGGCCTCCGGCGTAGCCCGGGACCACCTCCTCGACCCCCCTCAGCTCGTCGAAGGCGGCCTCGAGGCACCAGAAGCAGCCCCCGCCCAGCGTCGCCTCCTCGGTCCGTCGCTCGCCCATGCGGCCTCCTCTCCGGCTCGGGTCGATCCCCCTGGAGAAACCCGCGCCCTCCCGGCGGGGTCCATCCGGGCGGCGGGGCGTCCGTCCGGCGGCCGTCCGCGGGGCGACGCGCTCTCCGCGCGAACGGGGTCCGTCGGGTGGCCCGCGCGGTTGACCGCCGCGGCCCGCTTGGCCACCATCCTCCCCGCTCCCGGACGCCAGCGGGCTGCCGGCCAGCACCTCCCGCGCACCAGGGTGGACGCCCCGTGCACACGAACTCCGCCGGACAGCGACCGGACCCTCCTCGCCGGCCCCATGGCCGCTCCGTCGTGGGACGCACGACCCGCGCCCTCCGGGCCTTCCTGCGCGCGGAGGCCTCCGGCGGCGTGGTGCTCCTGGCCGCGACGATCCTGGGCCTGGCGCTGGCCAACAGCCCGGCGCGCGACGCCTACCACCACCTGCAGGAGGTCCCCCTCGGAATCCGCCTCGGGACGGCCACCCTCTCCATGTCCGTCGAGCACTGGATCAACGACGGCCTCATGGCCCTGTTCTTCTTCGTGGTGGGCCTCGAGATCAAGCGCGAGCTGCTGGTCGGCGAGCTGGCCTCGCCCGGACGGGCGCTGCTCCCGGTTGCGGCGGCCGTGGGCGGGGCGCTCCTCCCCGCCCTCCTCTTCATCGCCCTCAACGCCGGCGGTCCGCACGCGGACGGCTGGGGCATCCCCATGGCCACCGACATCGCGTTCGCGGTCGGGATCCTCACGGTGCTCGGCTCCCGGGTCCCGGACTGGGTTCGGACCTTCGTGGTGGCCCTGGCCATCGTCGACGACCTCATCGCGGTCCTCGTGATCGCGATCTTCTACACGGGGGACCTGGCGGTCCGCCCCCTCCTCCTGGCCGGCGGTCTCCTGGTCCTCATGGGCGCGCTGAACCTGCTCGGGGCGCGGAGGCCGGCCTGGTACGTGATCCCGGGCGTGGCCCTGTGGGCGGCCATTCTCGCGTCCGGGGTGCACGCCACGGTGGCCGGCGTGGCCGTGGCCGCCATGATCCCCGCCCGGAGCCCGACGCCGCCCGACTACATCCTCGAGCGCCTGCGCAGGGCCATCGACCTGTACGCCTCCTCCCTCTCCCCGGGCGCCGACCGGCCGGTGACCTCCCACGACGAGGCCACCGACGCCCGGGAGGCTGCGCTCGAGGAGCTCGAGCGGGCCACGGGTCGCTGGGAGACGCCCCTCTTCCGCCTCGAGCACCGGCTCCTCCCGTGGACCACCTACCTGGTCCTCCCCCTGTTCGCCTTCGTGAACGCAGGGGTCGCGATCCCGCCGGACGCCCTGCGCGAGGCCGTGACGAGCCCGCTGGGGCTCGGGATCGCGGCGGGCCTCCTGGTCGGCAAGCCGCTGGGGATCGTCGGGGGCACGTGGATCGCCATCCGCCTGGGCGCTTCGGGGCTCCCCGCCGGCGCCCGGTGGCGGTCGGTGTGGGGCGCCGCGCTCCTGGGCGGGATCGGGTTCACGATGTCGCTGTTCATCGCGGCCCTGGCCTTCGGAGGCGACCCGGCGCTCGACCGTGCCAAGATCGCGATCCTGGGCGCCTCCACCCTGGCCGCCGTGGCGGGCTGGCTCGCCCTCCGCCCGGCGGGCCCGGCGGCGAGCGACGTGGCCGGCCCGGCGCCGAGCCCGGAGGCCTGATCGGGGCCCCGTCGACCGGGTTCCGTGCACCTTCGTCGGGGCTGGCTTCTTGCACTCCCGGCAGGCCGGTGGAGCGCACGATCGGCGCGGCGCGGGAGGGGGGTCCTCCCGGCCGCGGCCGAGCCCGCTCCGGGAAGGGAGTCCACGATGAAGAAGGCGATGCTCCTCGCCGCGGCGGGGATGGTCCTGTTGCTGGCGGCCTGCGCCTCGAGCCGGGGCGTGCAGGTGGGATCGCAGGCGGTCGACCGGCCCGTCGCGGTCCAGGTCCACAACGAGAACACGTCGGACATGGACATCTACGCGATGACCGGGGGCCAGTTCGTACGGCTGGGCACCGTGACCGCCATGAGCTCGGACACGCTGAGCCTCCCCACCACCGCGGTGCGGCGGGGGTCCGACCTCCGCCTGCTGGCCGACCCGATCGGCGGCTTCGGAGCCTACCTGTCCGATCCGGTGCTCGTCTCGACGGGAGACGTGATCGTGATGCGGATCGGGACGGACCTGGCGCAGTCGTCGGTGATCACGCAGTAGGGCGCCGGGCGCTCTGGCGGGGACCGCCGTGGCGCTCCCGGCCGCCGGGCGAGAGCTCCGCCGCGCGCCCCGTCCGCCTCAGGCCCCGGCCCGGCGCGCCGCCACGTCCCGGTCGCGCTCGAGCCTCCGGGTCTCCGCCACCGGATAGGGAGGATCTGCCGGTGACAGAGCCCGGACGCGCTCGGGCAGCAGCGCGGTCTCCCGCCGGGCGCGCTCCCGGGCGGCCTCCAGCGAGCCCCGCCCCGCCTCGAGACGTTCGCCGCCCCGCATCACCGGCACCAGAAGGGGCCTTCCCGGCGCCTCTTCGTCGGCCCGCGCCAGGACGTCGCGGACGGCCGTACCGCCCTCCTCGACCCGGAAGACCTGCTTGGGCCCGGGCAGGAGCTCCTTCCCCGCCGAGAGCTTGATCCGGCCCCGTCCCCCGTACTCGACCAGCTTGTAGGCGATGTCCAGGGCGGGGGCGTCGCGCGAGACGCCCATCCCGGTCCCGACCCCGAAGCCGTCGATCGGGGCTCCGCGCTCCACGAGGTCGGCGATCCGGTCCTCGTCCAGTCCGCCGCTCGCGAAGATCCGGACATCCCCGAGGCCGGCCCCGTCCAGGATGTCGCGGCTCCGCACGGAGAGCTCGGCCAGGTCCCCGGAGTCGAGGCGGATGCCGCCCACCTCGAGCCCCTCCTCCGCGGCCAGCCGCGCCACCGTGCGCACCCCCTCCAGGGTGTCGTAGGTGTCCACCAGGAGGATCGTGCCCGGGTACTGGCGCGCGAACGCCCGGAACGCCTCCTCCTCGCTGTCGTGCGCCTGGATGTAGGAGTGGCCCATCGTGCCGCTCACCGGGAGGCCCCAGGCCGCACCGGCGGCGAGGTTGCTCGTGGCCGCCACGCCCGCCACGTGGAAGGCGCGGGCCGCCTTGAGGCCGGCGTCGATTCCGTGCATGCGCCGGAGGCCGAAGTCCACCACCGGACGCTCCCCGGCCGCCGCCACGACCCGGGCCGCCTTCGAGGCCAGGAGGGTCTGGAGGTGGACCTGGTTCATCACGAACGTCTCGACGACCTGCGCCTCGGGGAGCGGCGCCCGCACCTCGAGGATCGGCTCGCTTCCGAACACGGGGGTGCCCTCGGGCACCGCCCGCACCGACCCGGTGAAGCGGAGCCCCGCCAGCCACCCGAGGAAATCGTCCCCGAACTCGGGCAGGCGCGCCAGGTACTCGAGGGACGCCGGCCCGAAGCGGAGCGTTTCCAGGTAGGAGAGCGCGGCCTCCAGGCCGCAGGCCAGCAGGTAGTTCCGTCCCGGTGGCAGGTCCCGTACGAAGAGGCTGAACACGGCCTGGCCTCCGAGCCCCTCGCGCCAGTACGCCTGCGCCATGGTGAGCTCGTACTGGTCGGTCACGAGCGCCGGATCCGGCGCCGCCCTCTCCCCGCCCGGCCCGGGTCCTCCCGCGGCTGGGGCCGGGGTCAGATCGAGGCCCCTTCCCGGCTCCCGGCCGGCCGCAGCGTCGGAGCCCGCGGGTCGGGCCCCTTCTCCTCGGCGTACCACTTGAAGAAGATGATCGACATCACGATCCACGCCGTGATGCCCATGAAGACCCACATGATGAGCCCGCCCCAGCGCTGGTCCGAGATCGGGTCGAGCCCGAAGGGACGCCCGGCGGCCGGGTAGACCGTGTAGATCACGTCGGACGAGAGGGTGATGAGCGCGCCCACGAGCTTCATCACCAGCCCGAGCAGGAAGAGGTAGACCATCTGCAGGCCGTACGAGAGCCGGTGCGGGGGATACGGGCTCAGCACGGGCCACCACATGATGACCCCCGTCGTCATCAGCGCCAGGTGCCCCGCGATGTGGACGGGACGGTAGGCGATGATGTGGTCGAAGAAGCGCGGCACGTGCCACGCGGCCAGCGTGACCAGGAAGAGCGTGGCCGCGACCCCCGGCCGGGAGAGGAAGCGGGCGACCGCCCTCACGGGCCTCACGCGGACGACCCGCTCGACCACCCAGCGCGGCACCCCGCTCACCAGGAGGGGTGGCATCACCATGGTCATGAGCATGACCTGCACCATGTGCGCGCTGAACAGGAAGTAGTCGCTCAGCTCGTGCACCGGCCCGGTCAGGGCCACGAACATGGCCACCAGCCCGAGCACGAAGCGCGTGGTGAGCGCCGCCTGGTCCGGCGGCCGGGGAACCCCGAGCTTCCGCCGCAGCGGCCCCGTCACGTACAGGTAGCCGGCCAGCCAGCCGAGCACGCCCAGGGCCACGCTCGGGGGCGTGTCCCACGACGGCCACACGAAGGCCGCCGGCGCCTCGCCGTGGAGGAGCACGAGGGAGAGGAAGGGCATACCGCTCATCGTCGGTCGTCTCGTCCGGAGTGGGGTGCGGGCCCGCGGCCCGGGCGCCGGGCCGGCCCGCGCCGGCCCCGCTTCCCGAGTCCCAAACTGGGCCCCGGGGCGCCGGGGCTCAAGCCGCCGGAGAGGCGCTGTAGCCGGCCTCCTCGACGGCGGCGGTCAGGGTCCCCGCGGAGACCGACCCGGCCACCACCAGGACGGCCGTCCCCTCGTCCAGCGAGACGTCGGCGCGCTCCACCCCCTCGACTCCCTCCAGCGCCTGGCGGACCGCGGTCGCGCACCCGTCGCACTTCATGCCCTCGATGTCCAGCCGCATGTCGCTCATCGTCGTCCTCGACGTCGTGTTCTCGCTCACGGTGTCCTCGCTCCCCCCCGCGGGCCGGCCGCGGTGGCCGGACCCGCCGCGGGCCACGCTCGTACCCGAGCCTCCCCCGCGAGGTCGCGGGGCGTCCCGGCGCCTCTCGACCGCGCGCTGCATCCGCCGCCACAGCGCCGGCCCGGCGCGCCAGCCGTACACGGCCAGGCCGGACAGGAAGAGGACCGCCAGGATCCAGGTGGGGTTCTCCAGCACCCGTCCGACCCACAGCAGGAGCAGGTAGCGCGGGAAGCGCGAGACCGCCAGCGCGGCCAGGTACCGCGGCATCGGATAGGCGTCCGAGAAGCTCAGGAACTTGAACGGGAAGAAGGGGAGCGGCGTGAACCCGGCGAGCACGAGCGCCAGGAACGGGGAGCGGCGGTAGAGGTCGATGGCCTTTCGGTACAGCCGGTTCCCTCTGTAGCTCTGGAGCGCCCTGAGCTGGAGGACGGGCACGAACACGGAGTGGTCCATCCACCCCGCCACGAGGGTCCCGGCCGTGGCGACCGCGGCGGCGATCCACGGGTCGGCGAACTTCCCGAAGAAGAGGAGGACGGGCTCGTGCGGGAAGACCGAGATCGCCGCGTTGGAGGGGATCGAGTAGAAGAAGAGATACAGGTAGCTCCGGGAGCGGAACTCGCCGAGCATGAGGACCGAGGTCGCGATCCCGAGCGCCAGCATGACGGCACCGGTGATCCACACCGCGGGGCCCAGCCGCTCGATCGGCTCGGGGCGCTCCTCCATCGCCGGCTCCTCCCGCATCACGGGCTCCCCCCGCGCGGCGGCTCGAGCCGGGCCAACCGGCGGAGGTTGGCCACCACCCGCACCCCCAGGAGGACCAGCATCCCGAGCGCGGCGGCCACGCCCGCCACGTCGAACACCGTGGCCCCCCTCCCGGCCACGCCGAAGGGGAGCGGACCCACGGTGAGCGCCAGGGTGTCGAGACCGATGAGGACCACCCTCGCCTCGGTGGGGCCGAGCCAGGCGTAGCCGAAGGCGAACTCCCCGTAGACGTGGGTCTCCAGGTAGACGTTGATCGAGAGCATGTGGTAGGCGATGACGATGGCGAGCCCCACGGAGAGGAGCATGTAGGGCGAGAGGCCGAGGCCCAGGCCGATGGCCAGGGTCGAGAACGCGTCGACCAGGTGGTCCAGGTAGAAGCCGTAGCGCGGCCGCTCGATCCCTCGGCGGCGGGCCAGCGTGCCGTCCAGGCTGTCTCCGAGCCACTGCACGACCAGGAAGCCGCTGGCCGCCCACAGCCACGCCGGGTCGCGGTTGGTGAGCATGTAGGAGACGGCGATTCCCACCGAGGCGAGCACCCCGAGCAGCGTCATGTGGTCGGGCACGACGTGGCGCGGGAGCCGGTCCGCCAGCCACGGCAGCGCCCGGGCCTCCATGGCGCTCAGGGCGAAGCGCGACGTCCGCTCGTGCTCGGCGGGGATCCCGCCTCCCCCGGACGGGGCGGAGCGGTCGGGGGCTTCGGAGATGCGGTCGGACATGGGACCTCCGGTGGTCGGGGGTGGCGCCCGGTCGCAGCGAGCGGGGCCCGATCCCGGGCCTTCTCCGCATCATCGACGCCGGCGGAGCCCGGAAGGTTTCGGGCGAGGGCCGGGCGCGGGCCCGGAGCGGCGGCCGAAGCCGGACGGCCTTCTCGGGCGCGGCGGGCCGCGCTACCCCGTCAGCACCCTCCGTACCGCCCTCCGCCAGCGCTCGACGCGCGCGCCGCGCTCCTGGGCCGACATGCCGGGCTCCCAGCGGCGGTCCAGGGTCCAGCGCGCCTCCAGCTCCTCCAGGCTTCCGTACGTCCCCGCCGCGAGCCCGGCCAGACAGGCGGCGCCGAGGGCCGTCGTCTCGCTCACCGCGGGGCGCTCGACCGGGACGGCCAGGATGTCGGCCAGGAAGGACATGGCCAGGTCGCTGCGCGACAGCCCACCGTCCACCCGGAGCACGTCGGGGAGGAGCCCCGCGTCCCCCTCCATGGCCTCGAGGAGGTCCAGGGTCTGGAAGCCCACGGCCTCCAGCGCAGCCCGCGCGATCTCGGCCCGACCGGTGTCCCGGGTGAGGCCCAGGAGCGCCCCCCGGGCCCCGGGGTCCCAGTGGGGCGCGCCCAGGCCGGTGAACGCCGGGACCAGGACCGCCTCGCTCTCGTCCCGGGCCTCGCCGGCCAGCTCGTCGATCCGGGAGACCTCCTCCACGATCCCGGGGCCGTCCCGCAGCCAGTCGACCGCCGACCCGGCGCTGAAGATGCTGCCCTCCAGGGCGTAGGTGACCTCGCCTTCCAGGCGCCAGGCCACCGTGGTCAGCAGGCGGTTCTCGGAGAGGACGGCCTCCCGCCCCGTGTTCTGGAGCAGGAACGCCCCCGTCCCGTACGTGCACTTGGCCGCCCCCTCCCGGAACGCCGCCTGGCCGAAGGTGGCCGCCTGCTGGTCGCCGGCCACGCCCAGGATCGGGACCGGACGGCCGAGCACGGACGCCTCCGTGTCGCCGAAGCTTCCCGCCGAGTCCCGGACCTCGGGGAGGACGGCCGCCGGCACGCCCAGCAGGTCGAGCAGCTTCTCGTCCCATCGCTGCCGGTGGATGTCGAAGAGGAGGGTGCGCGAGGCGTTGGTGGCGTCGGTGGCATGGACTTCGCCGCCGGTCAGCCGCCACAGGAGCCACGCGTCGATCGTGCCGAACGCCAGCTCGCCGCGCCCGGCGGCCTCCCGGGCCCCGTCCACGTGCTCCAGGAGCCAGGCCAGCTTGGTGCCGGAGAAGTAGGGGTCGAGGAGGAGACCGGTCCGCTCGCGGACGAGGGCCTCCGCCCCCTGCTCGCGGAGCGTCTCGCACAGGGACGCCGTGCGCCGGTCCTGCCACACGATGGCCGGATGGACGGGCCGGCCCGTCGCGCGCTCCCACAGCACCGTGGTCTCGCGCTGGTTCGTGATGCCGATCGCCGCCAGCTCCTCGGGCCCCGCGCCGGCGCGCTCGAGCGCCTCCCGGCATACGTCCACCGTGTCCTCGAAGATCCTCTCCGGGTCGTGCTCGACCCATCCCGAATGGGGGTAGCTCTGCGGCAGACGCGTCTGCGCCGTGACGAGCGGCCGGGCCCGCTCGTCGAACAGGATGGCACGGGTGGACGTCGTACCCTGGTCGATGGCCAGGACGCGGGCCGGGGCGGTCACGCGGCGTCCGATCCGTCGGGCGCACGCCCGCCGCCCGGAGCGGCGGTGCTCCGCGGAACCGCCTCGTCGAGCGCCGCGGCATCGGGCGCGGAGACGGAGCCGTTCCCCCACAGGGACCTTTCGATGGCCAGCGCTACGTACGCCACGAGACCCAGCCTCGAGGGAGAGCCCTCGGCCAGGGTCGTGGAGACGTCGACGGCCCCCACGACCTCTCCGTCCGGACCATGGATCGGAGCGCCGGTGCACAGGAAGTCGTGCCACCGGCGGGCGTAGTGCTCGGGTCCCAGGACGACCACCGGCCGGGCGGCCTCCAGCAGGTCGGCGGACGCCCGGCGGCGGCGCGCCAGATCCTCGGGCCCCACGCGCCGGAAGCGCGGACCGCCGTCGGCGTCCGCGGGGACCCCCGCCTCCCGCGACTTCTCCCACGAGGCCACGATGACCTCGCGCAGGGGGTGGCGCGGCGAGAGTCCGCGGCGGAAGCGCTCCCACTCCGCACGGACGGCCTCGGGGTCGGTGGCGCCCTCCCCGGGCCGGCGACGACCCGTCAGGAGCCAGGCGGGGTCGACGTCGAAGGCGAAGGCGCGCGTGCTCACACCCGCCTCGTCGCGGACGCGCCGGAGCCTGTTTCCAATGTCGAACACCCCGTTCTCGCCTGTTGACATTACGCCCACGAACATAAAGGATGCTGAACGTGAGTTCTCCACGACCATCGTCCGTCCGTACGCGGGCGGCGGACGGGGGAGCTGGCGCCGGACCGGGCGCGCCCCGGCCCGCTGCCGACCGCCTCCTCGCTCCAGCCTAAGCCCGGACGGCTCATGGATTCAACGGACGAGCAGCGCCGGAGCGTCGGGGACCCCTACCTGAAGGCCGTGTTCGACACGGTGGGCGAGCCCCTGCTCATCCTGGATGGGCAGCTCCGGGTCGAGGCGGCCAACCGGGCGTTCTACCGGACCTTCCGACTCGCGGCGGACGGGGTGGAAGGCATCCGGCTGTTCGAGCTCCCCGAGGGCCCGGCGGCCATCCCCGAACTCCGTGGGCTCCTGGCCTCCGTCCTCGAGGAGGACGCCGCCTTCGAGGGCTACGAGATCGAGTACGATTCCGAGCGCCTCGGCCACCGCATCCTGCACCTCAACGCCCGGCAGCTCCGCAGGACGGAGAGCGGCTCCATCCACGTGCTCCTGGCCCTGAACGACGTCACCGAACGAGTCGAGGCCGAGCGGGAGGTCCGGCGCCAGCGGCAGGCGCTGGCCCGCTCCAACGAGGAGCTCGAGCAGTTCGCCTACGTGGCGTCGCACGACCTGCAGGAGCCCCTGCGCATGGTGTCGAGCTACGTGCAGCTCCTCCAGCGTCGCTACGAGGGGGAGCTGGACGAGGACGCCGACGAGTTCATCCACTACGCGGTGGACGGGGCGCTCCGCATGAAGCGACTCATCAACGACCTCCTGGCCTACTCCCGGGTCGGCCGCTCCGGTGACGATTTCGGGTCCGTCGACCTGGAGCAGGTGTACGCCGACGTCGTGGAGAACCTCCACCTCAGGATCGAGGAGGTGGGGGGGCGGGTGCAGCGGGGCACGCTCCCGGTCGTGCACGGGAGCCCGAGCCAGCTCCGGCACCTGTTCGAGAACCTCCTCCAGAACGCGCTGGAGCACCGGGGCGAGGCGCCACCCCGCATCCGGGTGGAGGCCGCCCCCGAGGGGGATGGCGGCTGGCGGATGACCGTCCGGGACAACGGGCCCGGCATCCCCCCGGAGGACCGGGAGCGGGTGTTCGAGATCTTCCGGAGGCTGAAGCCCGCCGGCGAGGGTTCCGGCTCGGGGATCGGTCTGGCCATCTGCCGGAAGGTCGTGAGCCGGCACGGCGGCCGCATCTGGATCGAGTCGGGGCCCGGCGAGGGCGCCGCCTTCCACTTCACCCTTCCCCGAGACCGATCGAGCGCCGAGGGGGCACGCACATGAGCGCATCGTCCGGACGGGTCCAGCCCATCGAGATCCTCCTCGTGGAGGACAATCCAGGGGACGTGCGGCTCACGCGCGAGGCGCTCGGCGAGGCCAAGGTCCACAACCGCCTCTCGGTCGCCGCCACGGGGCGAGAGGCGCTCGAGCACCTGGGCCTGACCCCGCAGACCACCGACGAGGGCGCGCGGCCCGACCTCGTGCTCCTCGACCTCAACCTCCCGGACATGAGCGGCCACGACGTCCTGATCCGGATCAAGGAGGCCCCGGAACTCCAGGAGATTCCGGTCGTCATCCTCACCAGCTCCGAGGCCGAGGAGGACGTGGCCCGGAGCTACCGCGAGCACGCCAACGCCTACGTGACCAAGCCGGTGGACCTGGACGGGCTGGCACGCATCGTCCGCTCGATCGACGGGTTCTGGTTCTCCGTGGTGCGGCTTCCCAAGCGGTAGGACGCGATGGCGGATCGGAGCGCCGAGCGCCTGCGCCTCCTCCTCGTGGAGGACAACGACGGCGACGCCCGCCTCCTGCAGGAGGCGGCGGCCGAGGTCGGGGACCTGCGCATGGACGTCGAGCGCGTGGCGACGCTGGCCGGGGGCCTGGACCGGCTGGACGCCGGTCCGGTCGACGCGATCCTCCTCGACCTGGACCTCCCGGACTCGCGCGGCCTCGACACGGTGCACCCCGTGCTGGAGCGGGCGGGCGGCGCCGTGGTCGTCATCCTCACGGGCCTGGCCGACGAGGAGCTGGCCAGGGCCGCCCTTCGCGAGGGCGCCCAGGACTACCTGGTCAAGGACGACCTGTCGGCGGAGCTCCTGGCCCGCAGCCTCCGGTACGCGATCGAGCGGAAGCGCGCCGAGGGCGAGCGACTCGAGGTCGAGCGCCGCTACCGGAGCCTGTTCGAGGCCGCCCCCGACGCCTTCGTCCTCGTGGACGAGGAGGGACGGATCGCCGAAGCCAACCCGGCGGCCCAGCGCCTGTTCGGCTACGGGAGGGACGAGCTCGTGGGCCTGCAGGTCGAGGAGCTCGTCCCCGATCCGGCCCGCTCCCACCACCGGCGGGACCGGGCGGCCTACCAGGCCGAGCCGGAGACCCGGTCCAAGGACCGCGAGCTCAGGGCGCGGCGCAGGGACGGCAGCGTCCTGGACGTCGACATCGGTCTCGCACCCGTCTCCGAGAACGGCCGCCTGTGGACCATCGCCGCCATCCGCGACATCAGCGGCCGCAAGGAGGCCGAGCGCCGGCTGGAGGAGACCGTCCGCCAGCTCCGGGAGGCGCAACGGATCGCGGGCCTCGGCCACTGGGAGTGGGACGTCGAGAGCGACCTCATCCGCTGGACCGGCGAGACGGCCTGGATCTTCGGCATCGCTGCCGACGCGCCCATCCAGACGTCCGAGGAGTACCTGGAACTCCTTCACCCCGAGGACCGCTCTCGCCTGCTCGCCCTGCTCCAGTCTCTGGAGGAAGGGGCGGACGAGGCCGAGATCACCTACCGCATCTCCGACGCCGATGAGGAGGAGCGCTGGGTCCTGGGCCGCTTCGAGGTGCGGGAGCGCTCGGATGGAGAACTGGTTCGCGTCTCGGGCGTGGCCCAGGACGTCACCGAGGAGCGCCGTAGCCAGCAGGCGCTCGTCGAAAGCAACCGCCGCTTCCGTAGCGCGTTCGAGGCCGCCTCGGTGGGGATCGCTCTGGTGGGGCCCGACGCCCGCGTCCTGGAAGCGAACGAGGCCCTTTGCGACATCCTGGGCTACGCGAAGGAAGAGCTCCAGGGGATGCGGATCGAGGAGATCACCCACCCGGACGACATCGCCGTGAGCCGCGAGAGGTTCGGCGAGGTCATCCGGGAGGAGAGCAGCTCGAGGTCCTTCGAGAAGCGGTACATCCGGAAGGACGGACGCACCGTCTGGGCCCGCATCAGCATCACCACGTTCTCCACGTCGGACGGTTCTCCCCAGGTGGTCACGCACATCGAGGACATCACCCAACGGAAGGAGGCGCTCGAGCGGCAGCGCCGCTCCGAGGAGCGCTTCGAGAAGGTGTTCGAGACGAGCCCGATCGGGGTCACCGTGAGCACCCTGGAGGACGGCCGTTTCGTAGAGGTGAACCCCGCGTTCGCGGCCATCACCGGCTACGAGGCCGACGAGCTCCTGGGCCGCTCGGCGCTCGAGCTGGACTTCTGGCCCGACCCGGCCGCCCGCGACGAGCTCCTCCGTCGGGCGCATGGAGGCCGCGGTGGCTCCCCGGTCTCGACCGAGCTGCGGAGCCGCTCGG
This sequence comes from Gemmatimonadota bacterium, assembly GCA_035267645.1. Taxonomy (GTDB): domain Bacteria; phylum Gemmatimonadota; class Gemmatimonadetes; order Palauibacterales; family Palauibacteraceae; genus Humimonas. The sequence continues at coordinate 18,933 of DATFLN010000054.1, forward strand.
GCGAGCAGGTCCCGGTGGAGGTCTCGGGGGCCCTCATCGAGGTGGCCGGCGAGGAGTATCTCCTGGCGCTCACCCGTGACGTCTCCGAGCGACGGGCGTTCGAGCGGGAGCTGGAGCGGCAGGCCCTCCACGACTCGCTGACCGGCCTCCCCAACCGGAACCTGTTCCGGGACCGCCTCGAGCACGCCCTGGCGGTGGCCGGGCGCAACGACCGGCATGTGGCGGTGGTCTTCCTGGACCTGGACCGCTTCAAGGTCGTCAACGACACGTTCGGGCACAGCGCCGGGGACGAGCTCCTGATTGCGGTCGGCGAACGGCTGGGCACGGTCCTCCGGCAGCGCGACACCCTGGCCCGCCTGGGCGGGGACGAGTTCGCGGCGCTGCTCGAGTCCGTGGGCGACCCCGAGGAGCTTTCGCCGGTCGTCGGGCGCCTGGCCGCGACGCTGGACGAGCCGTTCGTGGTGGACGGCTCGGGGGTCCGGATGACCGCCAGCCTGGGCGTGGCCGTGAGCTCCGAGCGGGTGAGCACGGCCGAGGATCTCCTCCGCCTGGCCGACGTGGCCATGTACGAAGCCAAGTCCATACAAGGCAACCATTTTCACGTGTTCGACCCGGAAACGGACTCCGTGCGCACCCACCGGCTGGAGCGCGAGACGCAGCTGTGGCGGGCCCTGGAGAGGAACGAGCTCCGGCTCCACTACCAGCCGGTCTTCGACCTACGGTCCGGAGAGGTCGTGGGAGCCGAAGCCCTGGTCCGCTGGGAGCACCCCACCGAGGGGCTCCTTCCGCCCGGCGAGTTCATCCCGATCGCGGAGGAGAGCGGGATGATCGTGCACGTCGACTCCTGGGTGAAGCGCTCGGCCACGAAGCAGGCGGCCGCGTGGATCGAGGCCAGCGGGCGCCACGACTTCGAGATGAGCGTGAACCTCTCGGCTCGCCACTTCGAGCTCCCGGACTTCGTCGAGCGCATCGAGGACACGCTGAGCGAGGCCCGGCTTCCGGCCCGCAACCTGGAGCTCGAGCTCACCGAGCGGGTGCTCCTGCGCGGCCTGCCGCAGGTGGGCCATCTGAGGGAGTTGGGCGTGCGCGTGGCCGTGGACGACCTCGGGACGGGCTACTCTTCGCTGGAGTACCTCACCCGCCTGGAGGTCGACACGCTCAAGGTGGACCGGATCCTGGTGGCCGGACTCGACGCCGACCCGCGGAACCGGGCGGTGATCGAGGCGATCGCGCTCGTGGCGCGCCGGCTCGGTCTCACCCTCATTGCCGAGGGCATCGAGACCCGGGAGCAGCTCCGAATGCTGCAGGAGCTGGGGTGCCGGTACGGGCAGGGGTACCTGCTGGCCCGGCCGATGCCTGCGGACGACCTCGAGGAGTTTCTGGCCGCGGGACGCGCGCCGGTCTGAGGCCGGGCGTAGCCCGGGAGACGATCACTCGATCGAGACCAGCTCGATCTCGAACGTCAGGTCCTGACCCGCGAGCGGGTGGTTGGCGTCGAGCGTGACCGCCTCGTCGCCGACCTCGGCCACCGAGACCGCGAACTTGTTCCCCTGCGGATCCTTGGCTTCCAGCCGGTCCCCCACCTCGGGTTCGACGTCCTCGGGCAACTGGTCGAGCCCCACCTGGAAGACCATCTCGTCGGAGCGCTCGCCGTAGGCCTCCTCGGGAGGCAGGGTGGCCTTGACGGTCTGACCGGGCTCCAGGCCCGTCACGGCCTTCTCGAAGCCGGGGATGAGATCGCCGCTCCCGATCGTGAAGGTAAGGGGCTCGCGTCCTTCGGAGCTGTCGAACACCGTACCGTCCTCGAGCGTGCCGGTGTACTCGACCGTCACCGTATCGCCCGTCTTCGCCTCGCTCATGTCGGCTCCCGTCGTGGATTCGCAGCGTCGTGTGGGCGTGCGCCGCGGCGGTGCGGCGGCCCGTCGGAGCTCTCGCCGGGGGTTCACCGCGCACGGATCGTTCCGCGAGGCCGCGCGCCGACCGCGCGGCCCGTCGGGCGCGGGGACCCGTTCCCGCCGGCCCGCGCGGATACCGTGCGGCCGGAATATTGCGCGACAGGGCCTCCGAGCCGCGTCTTCCGAGCGCACGGAGCCCCCCGCATGAGCCACCCCGAGTCCTCGAGCGCCGCGCAGGATCCGTCCGCCCCGGCGGAGAGCGGCGTGGAGGCGCCCGAGCGTCCGTGGACGACCTCCGTCGACGAGGCGGCCCGGGCGCTCGGCGTCGACCCGCAGATCGGCCTCGACGAGGAGGACGCCGCGCGCAGGCGCGAGCGCTTCGGCCCCAACCTCCTGCGCGAGCACGAGCGGCGGGGCGCCCTGGCCATCCTCCGCGACCAGTTCCGGAGCCTCATCGTCCTCCTCCTGGCGGTTGCCGCCGCGCTGGCGTTCCTGTACGGGGAGTCGCTGGAGGGCTTCGCGATCGTGGGCGTCCTCGGCCTGAACGCCGTGATCGGCTTCCTCACCGAGCTGAGGGCGGTCACCTCGATGGAGGCCCTGCGGGAGCTCTCCGACGTGGAGTCCACGGTACGCCGCGCGGGACGGCAGGTGCGGATCTCGGCACGCGAGCTGGTGCCGGGCGACACGGTCCTGCTGGAGGGCGGCGACGTGGTCACCGCCGACCTCCGGCTGGTGGAGGCCTCCCGGCTCCAGGCCAACGAGTCGACGCTCACCGGCGAGTCGGCCCCGGTGGAGAAGGGCGTGGAGCCCGCGCCGCCCGACGCGGAGCTGGCCGAGCGCCCGAGCATGATGTTCAAGGGGACCTCGGTCACGCGCGGCGCCGGCGCGGGCCTCGTGGTGGCGACCGGGATGGACACGGAGCTGGGCCGGATCTCCGCCCTGGTCGAGGAGGCCGGGGAGGAGCGCACCCCACTCGAGGACCGCCTCGACCGGCTCGGGCGGCGGCTCGTGTGGCTCACCCTCGGGATCGCGGCGCTCCTGGTGGGCGTGGGCCTCGCCTCGGACAAGGAGCTCCTGGTCATCGTGGAGACCGCCATCGCCCTGGCGGTGGCCGCCATCCCCGAGGGCCTCCCCATCGTCGCCACGCTCGCCCTGGCCCGGGGGATGTGGCGGATGGCGCGCCGGAACGCCCTGATCGAGCGCCTGGCCGCCGTGGAGACCCTGGGGGCGTGCGACGTCATCCTCACCGACAAGACCGGGACGCTGACCGAGAACCGGATGAGCGTGGCCCGGCTCCTCCTCCCCGGGCGCACCTTCGAGGTCCGCTCGTCCGACGCGGATCGGCCCGCGTTCGTCTCCGACGGCCGGCCGGTCGACCCCGGCTCGGAGCCGGGCCTGCGCCGGGCCCTCGAGGTCGCCCTCCTGTGCAGCAACGCCTCCCTCCCCGACGAGGACGACCCGGCGGGCGCGGCGGTGGGCGACCCCATGGAGACCGCCCTCCTGCGGCTGGGGGCGGCCGCCGGCCTGCGGCGCGAGGAGCTCCTGGAGGCGCAGCCCGAGGCGAGGGAGGAGGCCTTCGACCCGGACATCAAGATGATGGCCACCGTCCACCGGGCCGGCGGACCGCCGGGGCGCGGCGGCGCGGCGGCGGACGGCGGCGCGGCGGCGGACGGAGGCCGGGAGGCCGACGCCGACTTCCGGGTGGCCGTGAAGGGCGCAACGGAGGCCATCCTCCACGCGGCCAACCGTGTCGCCGAGGGGGACGGCGCGCGGCCCCTCGACGGGGAGGCCCGGGACGGATGGGAGGAGCGGAGCCACGAGCTGGCGGACGAGGGGCTCCGGGTCCTGGCCCTGGCCGAGAAGGAGGTCGGAGACCCGGGGGCGCCCCCCTACGAGGACCTGGTCTTCCTGGGGCTCGTCGCATTCCTGGACCCGCCCCGGGAGGACGTGGCCGGGGCCATCGAGGCGTGCGCCGACGCGGGGGTCCGGGTCGTCATGGTGACCGGCGACCAGGCGGGCACCGCCCGGACGGTGGCGCGGGCGGTGGGCCTGGACGCCGGGGACGGAGGCGTCGTGACGGGCCGAGACCTCGAGCGGGCGCTCGGGGAGGGAGAGGCGGCGCGGTCCGCCCTCCTCCGCGCCTCCGTGTTCGCGCGCACGAGCCCGGCTCAGAAGCTCGACATCATCGCGCTCCACCAGGACGCGGGCTCGGTCGTGGCCATGATCGGGGACGGGGTGAACGACGCCCCGTCGCTCCAGAAGGCCGACATCGGCGTGGCCATGGGCCGACGGGGGACGCAGGTGGCCCGCGAGGCGGCCGACATGATCCTGGAGGACGACCGCTTCCCCACCATCGTGGCGGCCATCGAGCAGGGACGCGCGATCTTCGGCAACATCCGGAAGTTCGTCCTCTACCTGCTCTCCTGCAACGTGAGCGAGATCCTGGTCGTGGCGCTGGCCACCGCCGTCACGGCGCCCCTGCCCCTTCGGCCACTCCAGATCCTCTTCCTGAACCTGGTCACGGACGTCTTTCCCGCCCTTGCGCTCGGGATCGGGGACGCCGATCCGTCGGTGATGGAGCACCCGCCGCGCCCGGCACGGGAGCCGATCCTGACCCGCGGCCACTGGGAGGGCGTCGCCGTCTACGGTCTCCTCATCACGGCCGCGGTCCTGACCGGCTTCTGGGCGGCCCTGGAGCCCCTCGGGCTCGGCGTGACGCGCGCGGTGAGCGTCTCCTTCTCGATCCTGGCCTTCGCGCAGATCGCCCACGTCCTCAACATGGCCGAGCCGGGCTCGCACGTCCTCGTGAACGAGGTGACCCGGAATCCGTGGGTGTGGGGGGCCGTCGTGCTGTGCGCGGGCCTCGTGGTGGCGGCGCTCCGCGTGCCCGGGCTCTCGGACGCCCTGGGCCTGGTCGACCCGGGCCCCTCCGGCTGGCGCCTCATCGCCGCGCTCGCCCCGGCCCCGCTCGTCCTGGGACGCCTGTGGCACGCGGCGCGGCGCCGGCTCTTCGACCCGGGGCGGAGTCTCGAGGCCTCGTGACCGCAGGGGCGCGGGCCGCTCCCGGCCGGCCGCCCGTCGCCCGCCGCCGAACCCTTCGCGCCGCCCCCGGGGCGCCCCTAGGTTGGAGGACCGACGCGACCGGCTCCGAGCTTCGAGAATCCCGGGGGAGAGACCGCCGATGACCCGTGCATCCGCCTCGTCCACCCGCCGCTCCCGACGTGGAACGTCCCTCCTCGACCCGGCCGACCCGGGCCGGATCCTGTGCGCCGCGGCGGCCGCCGCGCTCCTCCTCCTCGTCCCCGGCCGCCCGGCCGCCGGCCAGGGCGCGGGCTCCGGCGGGGGCGGGGCCGCCGCCGCGTTCGACGCCTCCACCTTCCACGGTCTCCACTACCGGTGGGTCGGACCCTCCCGCGGCGGACGGGTCACCACGGTGACCGGGGTCCGGCAGCGGCCCGGGACGTTCTACATGGGCTCGACGGGCGGCGGGATCTGGAAGACCGAGGACTACGGCCGGAGCTGGCGGAACGTGTCGGACGGCTACCTGTCCACCCCCTCCCTGGGCGCCATCACGGTGGCCCCCTCGGACCCCGACGTCGTGTACGCCGGCACCGGCTCGGACGGGATCCGGAGCAACGTCATCACCGGCCGGGGCATCTGGCGCTCGTCCGACGCGGGGAAGACGTGGAGCTTCCTCGGGCTCCGGGACGTCGGCCAGATCGGCGCGGTGGAGGTCGACCCGCGCGACCCCGACCGGGTGTGGGTCGCCGCGCTCGGCCACCCCTTCGGCCCGAACCCCGACCGCGGCGTCTACCGCTCCACGGACGGGGGCGGGCACCGGGAGAAGGTCCTGTTCGTCTCGGACAGCGTCGGGGCCATCGACCTCGAGCTGAACCCGGCCGACCCCGACGTGGTCTACGCGGCGGCCTGGCGGGGCCAGCGGAAGCCGTGGACGATCATCAGCGGCTGCGCCTCCTCCTGCGGGGACGGCGTGTGGAAGAGCACCGACGGCGGCGACCACTGGCGACGGGTCCTGACCGGCGAGGATTTCCCCGGCGGTCTCATCGGGAAGATCGACCTGGCGGTCTCGCCCGCCGCCCCGGACCGCGTCTACGCGCTGGTCGAGGCCAGGCGTCCGGCGCGCGGCCTGTACCGGTCGGACGACCGGGGCGAGACCTGGCGCCTGGTGAGCACCGAGCCGGGGCTCCTCCGCCGGCCCTTCTACTACACGAACGTCACGGCCGACCCGACCGACGCGGACGTCGTATACGTGAACGACGAGGGCTTCTACCGCTCGGCCGATGGCGGGGAGACCTTCGAGCGGCGGAGCACGCCCCACGGGGACAACCACGACATGTGGATCGACCCGTCGGACCCGGACGTCTTCATCCAGTCCAACGATGGCGGCGCGAACGTGACCCTGGACGGCGGGAAGAGCTGGTCGAGCCAGGACAACCAGCCCACCGCCGAGCTCTATCAGGTGGACCTGGACGACCGGTTCCCCTACTGGCTGTACGCCGGGCAGCAGGACAACACGACCATCGCCGTCCCCAGCCTGCCGCCGGCCCGCAGCGCGCCGGCCGGCCCCACCGCCTGGTGGGAGGAGACGGGCGGCTGCGAGACGGGCCCGGCGGTGCCCAGGCCCGGCGATCCGGACATCGTCTACGCCAACTGCAAGGGCCGCTTCGGACGCTACAGCCGGGTGGACGGCCAGGAGGAGAGCTACCCGGTGGGCGCGGAGTTCATCTACGGCGCCGACCCGGAGAAGCTCGAGTACCGCTTCCAGCGCACGGTCCCGATCGAGGTCTCCCCGACGAACCCCGACGTGGTCTACGACGGCTCGCAGTACGTCCACCGGACGACGGACGGCGGGCGCACGTGGGAGAGGATCAGCCCGGACCTCACCGCGCATCCGCCCTCGAAGCAGGTGCGCTCGGGCGAGCCGATCACCCCCGACCTGACGGGCGAGGAGTACTTCAGCACGCTGTACGTCATCGAGGCCTCGCCGCACGATTCCTCGGTGATCTGGGCCGGCTCCAACGACGGCCTCGTGCACGTGACCCGGGACGGCGGGGAGAGCTGGACCGACGTCACCCCGCCGGAGCTGCCGAAGTGGGGCCGCATCAACGCCATCGAGATCTCGCCCCACCGGGCGGGGAAGGCGTACGTGGCGGCCTACCGCTGGCTCCTGGACGACTGGACGCCCTACGTGTACCGGACGACGGACTACGGGAGGAGCTGGACGCGCATCGCGGACGGCACCCGCGGCATCCCGGTGGACGACCCGGTGCGTGTCGTGCGCGAGGACCCCGAGCGCGCCGGCCTCCTGTTCGCCGGGACCGAGTTCGGCATGTACGTCTCCTTCGACGACGGGGCGAGCTGGAAGCCCCTCCAGCGCGACCTGCCGCGGACGCCCGTCACCGACATCGAGATCCGCGACGGGGACCTCGCCCTCTCCACGATGGGGCGGGGCTTCTGGATCCTGGACGACCTCGAGCCCCTGCGGGCGTTCGGCGCCCCGGTCGCGCAGAGCCCGGCCCACCTGTTCTCCCCGCGTCCCGCGGTCCGCATGCGCTACCGCCGGCCCGGCGGGTACGGGGGGCCCGGGCCCGCCGACCCCGAGTTCCCGGCGCCCGGCGCCGCGATCGACTACTGGCTGGGCCGCGCCCCGGACGGACCGGTCACCCTGGAGATCCTGGACGACTCGGGTCGGGTGGTGCGCGGCTTCTCGAGCTCGGAGGACGGCTACGTGCCGCCCGCCTCGGGCACGACCGCCGACCCGTCCCTGGCCCGGATCGGAGGGCGGGAGCGGCCCGGCGTCGAGCCCGGGATGCACCGGTTCACCTGGGACATGCGGTACCCGGGTCCCGTGGAGCCGGAGAACCTCGAGGGCGGCGCCTACGGCCGGCCCACCGGCCGCGGCCCGCTGGCCGCCCCGGGGAGCTACGGGGTCCGCCTCGTGGTGGACGGCGACACGGCGCGCGCGTCCTTCGAGCTGCGGATCGATCCGCGGGTGCGGGCGGACGGGACCACGGCGGAGGACCTGGCGGCCCAGCTGGCCCTGAACCGCCGCATCCGGGACGTCGCGTCGCGCGCCAGGCTCGTGGCCTCCCGTCTCGTCCGGACGACCGCCCGGGTGGACACCGCGCTCGCGGAGGGGAGCGGGCCCGCCTCCGAGCTCCGGGCGCTCCGGGTCCGGCTGCAGGCCGTCGCCGACTCGGTCCTCACGCCGGGCGACGTGGCCTACCCGCGGCCCATGCTCCTGGACCAGGTGGACTACCTGTACGGGATGACGACGTCGGCCGACCAGCGCCCCGGGCGGGACGCCTACGACCGGCTCGAGACGCTGGCGGCGCGGACCGACCGCCGCGCGTCGGAGCTCGCGAAGCTCGAGGCGCGGGCGGACGAGCTGCTGGGGAGATGAGGGGGCCGGAGCCGGTCCTGGCGGAGGAGGCGAGCGACATCGGGCGGCTCCCGGGTCGTGAGGCGACGCCGGCGGCCGGGAGCTGAAGGGAGCTCAGCCGCCCTCGCGCACCAGACGCGCGATGCGGGCCAGGACGTCGCGGTCGATCCGGTGTCCCCCCTCGAAGCCGAGCGTGCGGAAGGGGATTCCGGCCTCGTCCAGGCGCTCCTCCGCCCGGGCCACGGCATCGGGACCGAAGTGCGGATCCCGGTCGCCGGCGACCAGGAGAATGCGCGCCCGCCGGAGCGCGTCCGCGTGCTCCTCCGGGTCGAGGTCGGGGGGGAGATGGGACCCCCACAGGACGGCCGTATCGATCCTCGCCCGACCGAAGGCCAGCCACCGGAAGAGGGTGTGCACCCCCTGGGAAAACCCCAGGGTCACCACGGGGGGTCCCCCGCCCTCCACGGGGCCGCCGCCGGCCTCCACCGGGGCGCCCGCGTCTTCCACCGGGGCGCCCGCCTCCTCCACCCGTCCGACCACCCGGTCGTGCAGGCGCTCCAGCCACTCGATGTAGTCCTGGATGTCCGTGAGCCGGTCCTCGGAGGTCATCCAGGAGGCGCCGACCTTCCGCTCCCCGCGGTCCAGGTAGTGGCGGTGGAGCCCTTCCGGCGCCACGAGGAGGCGGGACCCGTCGTCCAGGTCCCCGAAGTAGCGGAGGAAGCGTGGGGCGAGCTGGCCGTACCCGTGCAGGAGGAACCACGTCTCCTCCGGGTCGTCCTCGACGCCCCGCACCGCGTACCGCAGCTGGCGGGGGACGCTCAGGTGGCGGATGTCGGCGTCGTCGATCAGGGCCGGTGCCTCCTCTCCGCGCGGCGTCAGGCGCAGTCGGGATCCAGCCCGTACGCCTTCAACTTCCTCCACAGGGTGGTGCGGCTCATGCCGAGGAGCCGCGCCGCCTCCGACCGCGTGCCGTCCGCACGGTCGAGCGCCGCGACGATCGCGGCGCGCTCCTCCGCCTCGTCGCCGGGGGCCGTGTAGCGGCCCGAGGGCGGTCCACCGCCGTCGGACTCCCGGGTGCCCGGGGAACGGGCGCCGCCCTCCCCCGAGCGCCGCACCGCCTCCGGCAGGTCGTGGGCCTCGATGCGGACGCCCTCCGCCCGGATCGCGGCGCTCTCGAGCACCGAGAACAGCTCCCTGACGTTGCCCGGCCAACGGTAGGCCTCGAGGAGGCGGAGGGCCAGCGGGGAGCAACCGTCCGGCACGGCCCGGCCCGAGCGGCTCCGGAGACGCTCCAGCGCGGCCTCGACCAGGAGCGGGACGTCGGTTCGGCGGTCCCGGAGCGGCGGCACCTCGATGCGGAAGACGTCCAGCCGGTAGAAGAGGTCCGCCCGGAAGCGGCCGGCCTCCACCTCGGCGTCCAGGTCCCGGTGCGTGGCCGCGACCACCCGGACGTCCACCGGGATGGTCCGCGACTCCCCGACGGGAGCGACCTCGCGCTCCTGCAGGACCCGGAGGAGACGCTGCTGGAGACGCAGGCTCATGTCCCCCACCTCGTCCAGGAGGAGGGTCCCGCCGTGCGCGGCCCGGAACAGCCCCTCCTTGTCCGCGTGGGCGCCCGTGAAGGCGCCACGCACGTGGCCGAAGAGCTCGGACTCGAGGAGGCCCTCCGCCAGCGACGCGCAGTTCACGGGGACGAAGGGACCGCCGGCCCGTTCCGAGCGGTCGTGGAGCGCCCGCGCCACCAGCTCCTTCCCCGTCCCCGTCTCGCCCGTCACCAGGACCGTGGTGTCGGTGGCCGCCACCTTCTCGATCGCCGCGAACACCTCGCGCATGCCCCGGGAGGCCCCGACCATGCCGGCGAATCGCGCGCCGTCCACCGAGCCGGCCGAGGGACGCCGCCGGAGGAGGTCGGCGGTCCGGCGCACGAGCTCGTCGGGGTCGACGGGCTTGGTGAGGAAGTCGTCCGCCCCCACGTGGAGCGAGTCGACGGCCGACTCGACGGTCCCGTACCCGCTGATCATGAGGATGGGGATCCGCTCGCCCCGGCGCCGCAGCACCTCGACGAGCCGGTCCCCCGTGAGACCGGGCATGCGCAGGTCCACGAGGAGGAGGTCGTAGCTCCGCCGCTCCAGGAGCTCGCCTGCCTCCGCCGCCCCGGCCGCCGCGTCGACCTCGTGCCCCTCCTCGCGCAGGAGCTCGGCGGTCGAGCGCCGGAAGGTCCGGTCGTCGTCGACGACGAGGATGCGGCCGCCTCCGCCGAGGCCGCCTCCGCCGCGCCCGGCCGCTCCGGCGTCCGGCGCCGCGCCGCTCACGCTTCCTCCTCGGCCGTCGGGAGGCGGAGGATCACCCGCGCTCCGCCGCCCCGGCGGTTCGAGGCCGTGACGGCCCCGCCGTGGCGACGGACGAGGCCCTCCGCCACGAAGAGCCCGAGACCGACGCCGTGCACCTCGTCCTTGGTCGTGAAGAACGGGTCGAAGATCCGCTCCAGGACCCCCTCCGCGAAGCCCGGTCCGTCGTCCCGCACCTCGAGGACGACATCGCCGTCCCCCGGGTCCGCGCCGTCGGCGCGGACCTCGATCTCGATCGATCCGCGCCCGGAGCCGTCCGGCCCGGGACCGGAAGCCGCGATCGCCTCGCGGGCGTTCTCGACCAGGTTGAGGAGCACCTGCTTCAGGACGTCGGGGCCCATGGAGACGGACAGGCCCTCGGGCCCGCTCACCTCCACGGCCGGCCCCCCGCGGTCCCGGGCCGTGCGGGCGAGGTCCGCCACGCGGCCCGCCACCGCCACCGGATCGCAGCGGTCGGCCTCCGGGTCGAGCGGCCGGTTGGCGTCCAGCATGGACTCGGCCAGCTCGTGCATGCGCATCAGCTCCTCGATGGCCATCTCCGAGAACTCGCGCAGCCCGGAGTCGGGGTCGAGCCTCCTGTGGAGGATCTCCAGGCAGTTCCGGACGCCCGCCACGGGGTTCCTGATCTCGTGAGCCAGCTCGGTGATCACCCGGCCCGTGGCCGCCAGCCGGTCCCTCTGGAGGATCTCGCCCTGGAGGGCCTGGAGCCGGGCCTGCCGGTCCTCGAGCTCCCGGTTGGCCCGGGTGAGCTCACGGATCTTCTCGGCCAGGGTGACCCGCATGTCCCGGAAGGCCCGGGCCACCTGGTCGACCTCCCTCAGGGCCGAGTCGGGCACGGGCGCGTCGAAGTCCCCGTCGGCCAGGCGGCGCGAGGCCGCGGCGAGGCCCTGGACCGGGCGCGCCATCCGGGCGGCGAGCAGAACGGCCACGAGGAGGGCGACCCCGAGCGCCACTGCCACGGCCAGGGCCGCGCTCCGCCTCAGCCCCGGAAGCACGGCCATCTCGCTCGCCACGCTCCGGACGAAGGCCACGGACCCCCGGCCCTCCAGCGGCGCCGCGGCCACCCAGTAGCGCCGGCCCTCGCCGTCCGCGACCTCGTGCACGCCCCCGGCGGCGGCCCACGCCGCGGCCGAGTCCGCGAGCGCCGCGCCGGCGGGCGTCTCCGAGCTGGCGGCGACCATGGCGCCGTCCGCGCCCAGGAGGACGACGTCCGCGCGCGTGAGCCCGGCGAGCGTGCCGGCCACGGCCTGGTCCCAGGGGACGAGGACGCCGGCGGCGCCCCGCCACGTCCCGTCCACCCGGACGGGGGCGAGCGCCACGCGCACCAGGCGCCCGTCGGCGTACTGGAAGCGGACCGGCGTCTCTCCGCGGCGCGTGGCCTCGACAAGGGAGGGATCGGGGGCCGGATCCGTCCACGCCCGTCCGTCGGCGCCGAGCAGCACGGGCCGCTCGCCCGACATCGTGAGGCTCGCCGCCGCCGCGGCCACCGCCCGCTCCCTCCGGCCGCCGTCCACGGCCGCCACGACGTCCGCCGCCCCGGCCAGCTCCTTCGCCTGCATCATGAGCGCGTCGGAGCGGGCGCTCTCCCGGTCCCCGAGGATGCGCGGGGCCATGGCCAGGTCCGAGCGCGCCTTCCGCTCCAGCTCGGCCGCCAGCCGGCGGTCGAGCGCGATGCCGGCCGGCACGAGGCCGAGCAGGAGGACCGCGAGGATGGACGCGACCAGGGCCTGGCGGAGCGAGATCTTGCGCATGGGTCCCCTTCCCCGTGCAGGCTTCGGGCCCGCCGCCTCTCCTGCCGTCTCCGGCACCCGAGAGCCCGCTCGCCGCGCGACGGACGCGGGATCCAGCGTCGGGCCCTCCCCCCTCCGCGGGGCCGCCGTCCGGCGTTTCGTCCGGTCGATGCAACACCCTTGGACGTTTCATGAAACGCCCGGGCCCATCCCCGGGTTCCGTCGGCCGGAATCCCCCCGCCCGGCGGGCCGGAGACCCGCCATGGAGGCCGGACGCGGGCCCGCGGGCCCCGATCCGACGCCCGCGAAACGCCCCGCACGGAACGTCGCCGTCCTCCCCTCGTCCGGGGGTGTGCATGGCCTAAGCGACTGTCCCCCGGTCGGTTGCGCTGGACGCGGCGCACGGCCCGGGGAGGGGTTCGCGGCTTGCGCCCGGGAAGGGGCGTTCGCCGGTCACACCCACCTTCCTCCACGGGAGAAGACGATGCATCGACACGGACCTACGGACCCGACGACCATGGGGCCGCGCCTCCTCGCGGCTCCCGCGGCGGTCGCGCTCGCCGCGGCCCTCGCCCTGGGGGCGGCGGCGTGCGACGCGCCCTCCGGCCCCGGCGCGGCCGCGGCCTCCGCCGCCGTCTCGCGCGCCTCGAACGCGGCCACCTACAGGGTGACGCTCCACAACACCGCCGGCGCGCTCCAGCCGCTCACGCCGGCGGTCATCGCCCTCCATGCGCCGGCCACCGGGATCTACACGGTCGGGGAGCCGGCCAGCCCCCAGCTCGAGCGGCTGGCCGAGAGCGGCACGCGGGATCCCCTCGCGACGCTGCTCGGGAACGACTCGCGGGCGTTCGACGTCACGATCGCCACGGGGCCGGGGGGCCCCTTCCTCCCGGACGAGGAGGGCTCGGCCACGATCCAGGGGCCGCCGGGTTCGCGCCTCTCGCTCGCGGCCATGCTCGTGTGCACGAACGACGGGTTCACCGGCCTGGACGGCGTGCGCCTGCCCGGACACGTGGGAGGCACCGAGACCTTCCAGCTCCACGCGTACGACGCCGGAACGGAGCAGAACACCGAGGCGAGCACGGACCTCGTGCCGCCCTGCGTGATGGCGACCACCGGCTCCGAAGGCGGGACCGTGGCCGACCAGCCCGCGATCGCGGAGCAGAACGTCGTCCGGCCCCACCCGGGCATCGACGACGACACGGACGGCAACGACATCCTGACCGTGGGCCAGCACCAGTGGTCGGACCCGATCGCCACCGTACGGGTGGAGCGGATCCACTGAGACCCTGCCGGAGGGCGCGGGCGGGCCCTGGCGGCCCGTCCGTGCCCGCCGCCTCTCCCTCCCGACCGACGCTCCCGGCCGACGCTCCCGGCCAACGCTCCCGGCCGACGCTCCCGGCCAACGCTCGGCCCCTCTCCGGGTATCGAACCACGGAGAGGAGGATGACATGAAGGACGCACGCACACGACCCGCGCTCGCCCTGGCCGGGGCGATCGGATCGCTGGCCTTAGTCGGATTCGCCGGGCTCCCCGCCGCGGCCGGCGCGGGAGCGCACGCCGGCGCGGACGCGCCGGCCCCCGACACGGTGGTCCGCGACACGGTCCGGAAGGACAGCGCCCGCGGCGACACGACGCGCGCCACCATCATCAACGACACCGACTTCACGCTCCGGATCTACGTCGTGCCCTCGGGGGCGACCTACCGGTACCTGGGCACGGTCATGGGGCTGGACTCGGCCACCTGGCGCCTGCACGAGGGCGACGTGGGGCCCTCGCGGGTCATCCGGTTCGTGGGACGACCGGTGGCCGGGCCGCGCGACGTCGGCTCCAACGACTTCTACATCGGGCGCGGCGAGACCGTGACCTGGCGCATCGAGCCGCCGCTCCCGTTCGGCGGCATGCCCTAGAAGGAGCCGGGCCCCTCCGCGGCCCGGAGGCCCGAGCACGGCGCCGCGGACCCGGCCCGGGCCCGGATGCGCGACCGCCCGGCCCCGCGAGGCGGGACCGGGCGGCCGACGACGTCCGCGGCGGATCCTCGGACCGTCAGCTCACCAGATCTCCACCTTCAGGTCGCCGGAGAGGACCATCGGGTCGCCCATCCGGCATCCGAACGCCTTCGCGAACGCCGCCATGTTCGACGGAGCGCCGATCGCCCGGAACCGGGCCGGGGAGTGCGGATCGACGTTCAGCCTCACGAGCTGGGCCTTCTCCCGGATCGCGCCACGCCACACCCTGGCCCAGGCCAGGAAGAAGCGCTGGTCCTCGGTGTAGCCGTCGATCTGGCTCGAGGCCTCCTCCGGGTGGTCCTTCAGCGCGGCCTGCAGGGCGTCGTAGGCCACGTTCAGCCCGCCCAGGTCGGCGATGTTCTCGCCCAGGGTGAGCTTCCCGTTCACGTGCTTGTCCGGATGGTCGGCGAGCGGGACGTAGCCGTCGAACTGCCGGACCAGCCTGTCGGCCCGGGCCTCGAACTTCTTCCGGTCCGCCTTCGTCCACCAGTTCTCGTTGTTCCCGTTTCCGTCGAACTGGCTCCCCTGGTCGTCGAAGCCGTGGCTCGACTCGTGGCCGATCACGGCGCCGATCGCCCCGTAGTTCACCGCGTCGTCCCCGTGCGGAAAGAAGAACGGCGGCTGGAGGATCGCTGCCGGGAAGTTGATCGTGTTCTCGGTGGGGCTGTAGTACGCGTTGACGGTCTGCGGCGTCGTGCCCCACTCGTGCCGGTCGGTGGGCCGGCCGATCTTCCGGATGTTGTACTCGTGGTTGAACTTTCGGGCGGCCACCACGTTCCCGAAGTAGTCGTCGGGCGAGATCTCCAGCCCCGACCAGTCACGCCAGTGCTCCGGATAGCCGATCTTGGGGAGGAACTTCTCCCACTTGTCGAGCGCCCGAGCCTTGGTGGCGTCGCTCATCCAGTCCAGGTTCTCGATCCTGGCCTTCAGGGCCTGACGCACGTTGGCCACGAGCTCCGTGGCACGCGTCCGGGCCTCGGGCGGGAAGTAGCGCTTCACGTAGAGCTGGCCCAGGGCCATGCCCATGGACCGGTTCACGGTGCCGAGCACCCGCTTCCACCGGACGCTCTGCTCGGGCTGTCCGTTCAGCGTCTTCCCCGAGAACGCGAAGGCCTCCTCCTGGAACGGGCTGGACAGATAGGGAGCGGCGCCGGCGATCGTGTGGTAGGCCAGGTACGCCCGCCACGTCTCCATCGGCGCGTTCGCGATCAGGCTGTCGAGCCCCGCGAAGAAGCCGGGCTGGGAGAGCGAGAACCCGCGCCCGGGCTCCACTCCCTGCGCCGCGAAGAACGCCTTCCAGTCGAAGTGCGGGGTCACCGCGTCCGCCTGCTCCAGCGTCACGAAGTGGTACTGGTTCTCCGGCTTGCGGAGCGCCACCCGGGAGAGCGAGTGGGAGGCCAGCGCCGACTCCAGCGCCAGCACCCGGTCGGCCCTGTCCTTCGCCTCCGCGGCCGGGACGCCGGTCAGCTCGAGCATCTTGGCGATGTGCGCCGTGTAGGACTTCCGCAGTCCGGCGTACTCGTCCTTCGAGTAGTAGTCGGGGGTGGGGAGGCCCAGCCCGCCCTGGGAGGCGTAGCCGATCTGGGTGCGGGCGTCCTTGTAGTCCGCCCGGGCGCCGAAGCGGAAGAGCTGGCCCTGCCCGCGGGCGTAGGCACGGTCGAGCCAGGCCACCAGGTCCGACGGACTCCCGAGCCCGGCGATCTCCGCCAGATACGCCTCGATCGGATCGTACCCGGCACGCTCGATGGCCGCCGTGTCCATCCCCGAGCGGTACAGCCAGCCGATCTTCTGCTCGATGGAGCCGGGGGAAGCGTCGTCCGCGCCGGCCGCGGCCCCCTCGACGAGCTCGTGTTGCTGGTTCAGGCTCTTCTCGGCCAGCTCGTTGAACGCGCCCCAGCGCGTCTTGTCGGCCGGGATCGGATTGGCCTTCACCCACTTCGAGTTGACGAACGCGTCGAAGTCGGTGCAGGCGTCGTGGGCGGTGTCGAGCTCGCTCACGTCGAAGGCCGCCGACGCGGCGCTCGAGGTGGCCTGCTGCGCGTGGCCGCGCACGGCGACCGTCGCCAGGAGAGCGGCGGCGATCGTGAGGGTCGTGGAGAGGTGCCTCTTCATGCGGTGCCTCCGGCACGTTCGTGGTTCGTGCTCCGCCGGGGCGCTCCGCCTTCGGCGGACGGGATCACCGGGGGGAACACGCGGCCGGGCGGGGACGCTTAGGCTGCCCGGGAAGGCCGTGGCGTGCGGCGGGACACCCCGAGCACGTGTAGGATGGGACTCGCTCCGCGGAGCATGAGGGACACCGCCGCAGCGGCGGGCCTTACCGCATCCGGACCACCCACACCTGCATGGATGCGGGGAGGTCGCCCCCGTCCGGCCCGGTCACGTCGATCGCGACCGCCGGCCGGCCTCCTCCTGCGACGGCCACGTAGCCGGTCGAGCTGGCGCGGACGTCGCCCGCGAGCGACCAGTCCCCGAACGCCTCCTCGACGGGCTCGAGTCGGGCCGTCGCCGGCATGCTCTGCTCGAAGTCGCGCAGGTTCCAGCTGCTGAGCGTGAGGGAGGCGTCCGCGTCCGGGATCCGGTCGTCCACGTAGAGGGCGGCCGACCACTCGGCCATGAGCGTCTCGAGCGGGACGTTCACCACGTCCGCCGCGATCTGCGGGCCCGTGCCGGCCGCCGTCACCAGGGCCCGCTGCAGCCCCTCCTCGCCTCCCGGATATCCGGGCCCGTACGTGTCGGAGAGCCAGCGCAGGAAGCTCCAGCCCACGCCGTACCACAGCGGACGTCCGCTGCAGGGAGAGGCCTCCTGCTGCCACCACCCGCACTGCTCCGGCGCCGACCCGACCCGGCGGGTCGGCCCCTCGAACCCGAAGTAGTCGGCCAGGTCGTCGAACTTGTTCAGGTACCAGTTCGCGTCGCCGCTGCCGGTGATCGTGGCCGCGCCGTAGTTCCGGTAGGTCGCGTGGCCCGTGACCGCATGGCCCACGACCTCCTCGCCCAGGCTCGCCTGCGCCTCGGCCATCGAGGAGCCGATGAAGCCCAGGCCCTTCCCGAAGCGGCGGCCGAACTGGATGAGGTGGACGAGCTCGTGCGCCATGACCGTCGGGGCGCGCGCCATCTCCTGGTAGCGGCTCGACGGGTTCCCGTACGTCCCGTTCGGGTCGGGGACGCGGCCGTAGTAGATCTCGCCCTGGTTGCTGGCCGGGCAGGTGAAGCCCGAGCCCGAGCGCGCGTACCAGTCGCCCGCGAACACGAAGCCCAGGAGCGAGAGCCGCGGGCTGCCCAGGGTCACGGCGTTCACGGCCTTCGAGAACAGGACCAGGATGTGGCCGTTGCCGTCGATGTCGCCCGGGTGGCCGAAGTAGGCCTCGTCGACCGAGAAGATCTTCGTGTCGAGCTCGTCCGACAGGGTCTGGTAGTCGGCCCGGCTGAATCCTTCGGTCGGATTGGCCGTGTCGGCGACCACGATGGCGCGGCTCCCGATGGCCTGCACCGTGGCCGTCACGTCCGCGTAGGTGTGACAGGGGTCCCCGGACGCGTAGTCGGGGACGCGGAGGTGGAGCGTGTCGCCCACGGTACCGCCGCCGCTGATCGAGGCCGCGACCCGCGGCGCCCCGCGCCCGTCCCGCAGAGCCGGGATCGAGACGGACGGATCGAGACGGTCGCGCTCCCAGCGCCGGAGGAGGCCCTCGGCGCGGCGGTCCTCCTGGACCCAGGCCGGCGGCCGACCGTCCGGGCCTGCGCCGGTCGCGGCCCCGGCCGACCCGCTCGTCGACGACACGGCTCCGGCGGAGAGCGATCCGACGTCCAGGGACGCCGCGCCCACCGGCGCGGCGCCGCCGACGGTGCGCGAAGTGACGAGCACCGACGTGAGGTCGGAGGCGACGCCCGAGAGAGACTGCACGCCCATGACGTAGCGCTCGTCGGCGTCCGAGGCCGCGAACCGGAGGCAGAAGGCGCCCGGATCGGTGATGAGCGCCTGTCGGCCGATGGCCAGGGAGATCGGAGCGCGCGCCGGCTCGAGCCCGGTCTCGGTCTCCGCCGCACCGCCTGCGGTCGCCACGCGGACGACCACGGTCCGTGCGGGCAGGCAGGCGAGCCGGGGCACGGTGATCCGGAGCGACGTGGGCGAGGCCGAGGCGACCTCGGCCCGCACGCCATCCACCGCCACCGTGTCCCCGGCCGCGATCCCGTCGAAGCCGCTCCCCTCGATCGTCGCCGACGCGCCCTCGCGGAGCGGCGACGGGCTCACCGAGGCGATCTGCGGCGGACCCGCGACGGACGACACGGTCGCCCCGGCCCCGGTCACCGACCCCGCACCGCTGCATGCGGCGGCGAGGCCCGCGAGCCCGAGGGCGACCAGGCACGTCGATGTGGACGTCCGCTGTCGCAGGCCGGCTCTCCCGTGCCGAGGTGGCTCCCTTCCCCTGGATGGGAAGACTCGACTCCCTGGAGATCACGGTCCGTGCCGGATGGTCCGTGCGATCTCAAGGCATTGCTTTCACACGTGTTACGCCTCGACGCCCCCCCCGAGGTCTCGGCCCCGGTCGAGGCACGGACGCAACACCCGCGCGATGATCGTCCTGGGCCACGCGTTGACGCTGGCGACGGTTTGGTGTACGGTATGCCATTCAGCGTTCCCACAGATCCAGAGGCTCCCATGCGCCGTCGACTCGTCGCCGCACTCCTCGCCCCCATCTGGATGCAGCTCCTCCCGTCGATCGCCGTCATGGCCCAGCAACCGGGCGCCCGACGCCTCGACTACGGGAGCCTCGACGTGCCCGCCGCGTTCGACTCGACGCTCCTGGCGGGGCTGTCGTGGCGGCAGATCGGACCCGATCGGGGCGGGCGCTCGCTGGCGGTGGGGGGAAGCTCCGAGCGGCCCCGCGAGTACTGGTTCGGCGCGACCGGCGGCGGGGTGTGGAAGACCACGGACGGCGGCACGACCTGGAAGCCGGTCACCGACGGCGAGATCTCGAGCGCCTCGGTCGGGGCCCTGGCCGTCGCGCCCTCGGACCCGGACGTGGTCTACGTCGGGATGGGCGAAGCCGCCCTCCGGGGCAGCATCACGCAGGGCGACGGCGTGTACCGGACCACCGACGGCGGCGAGACCTGGACCCATCTCGGGCTCGAGGACACGCAGACCCTCGCGCGGATCCGCGTGAGCCCGACCGATCCCGACCTGGTGTACGTGGCGGCCCTGGGGCACCCGTACGGCCCGAACCCCGAGCGCGGGGTGTTCCGGTCCCGGGACGGCGGACAGACCTGGAACAAGGTCCTGTTCGTCTCCGACAGCGCCGGCGCGGTCGACCTGGCCATGGACCCGCACGACCCGAGCACCCTGTACGCGGCCACCTGGCAGGTCTACCGGACGCCCTGGAAGATGTGGGACGGCGGCCCGCACTCGGGGCTGTGGAAGACGACCGACGGGGGCGACCACTGGACCGAGCTGACCGGGAACCCGGGCATGCCGGACGGACCGGTCGGCCGCATCGGCGTCACGGTCTCGGGCGCCGACCCGAGCCGCGTGTGGGCCATCGTCGAGGCGCCCGAGGGAGGGCTGTTCCGCTCCGACGATGCCGGTGCGACCTGGAAGAAGGTGAACTCCGAGCGGAAGATCCGGCAGCGCGCCTTCTACTTCAGCGACATCTTCGCCGACCCGAGCGACCGGAGCACGATCTACGCCGGGAACGTGAGCTTCTTCCGGAGCCGCGACGGCGGCGTGACCTTCAAGCGCGTCGACACGAACCACGGCGACTACCACACCCTGTGGATCGCCCCCGACGACCCGGATCGCATGATCGTGGGCGACGACGGCGGGGGGGAGGTCACCGTGAACGGCGGCGAGACGTGGACGGACCTGGACTTCCCCACCGCCCAGTTCTACCACGTCTCGGTCACGGGCGACCGCCCCTACCACGTGTGCGGGGCCCAGCAGGACAATTCGACCGCGTGCGTCCCCAGCGAGGACTGGGACAACATGCACGAGCCCGGCGCCGGGACCGGAAGCTGGATGTACGCGGTGGGCGGCGGCGAGAGCGGGTACGTCACCCCCAGCCTGGAGCGCCGGGGCGTGTTCTACGCCGGCACGCAGGGCGCGATCATCACGCGCTACGACCGCTCGAACGGGCAGGTCCGCGACATCCAGCCCGATCCGCGCTTCTTCTCGGGCGAGCCGGCGAGCGCCCTGCGCGAGCGCTGGCAGTGGACCTTCCCGATCGTGATCGACCCGATCGACTCGACCACCCTGTACATCGCCTCCCAGAACATCTGGCGCACCCGGGACGAGGGCCAGAGCTGGGAGAAGATCAGCCCCGACCTGACCTACGCCGACCCGAAGACCCTGGGGAAGACGGGCGGGCCGATCACGATGGACATGAACGGCCCCGAGATCTACGCCACCGTGTTCGCCATCGCGCCCTCCCACCTGGAGGAGGGCACGATCTGGGCGGGCTCGGACGACGGCCGGGTGCACGTCACGCGCGACGGCGGCGAGCACTGGACCGAGGTCACTCCGCCCGACATGGAGAAGTTCACGCGGGTCAGCATCATCGACGCCTCGCGCCACGACCCCGGAACCGCCTACGTGGCGGCCAACCGCTACCAGATGGACGACCGCGGCTCCTTCCTGTGGAAGACGCACGACTACGGGAAGACGTGGACGAGGATCGGGGAGGACATCCGCGGACCGACCCGGGTCATCCGCGAGGACCCGGTCCGGCCCGGGCTCCTGTACGTCGGCACCGAGCACGGCGTGTGGGTCTCACCCGATGACGGGGTCGACTGGCAGCCGCTCCGTCCGGCCACGCCGGACACGGCCTCCTCGGGCGGCCTGCCGGACACGCCGGTCCGCGACCTCGTGGTGAAGGACGCGGACCTGGTGCTCGGGACACACGGGCGCGGGTTCTGGATCATGGACGACATCGAGCCTCTGCGGGAGAGCGGCGGCGGCGCGGGCCCCGTGCAGCTGTTCGAGCCGGCCGACGCCGTGCGGCGGACGCTGGGGAGCGGGAGCGGGGCCGGGGCGGCCACGATCCAGTACCGGCTGGCGTCGGCCGCGGACTCGGTCACCGTGCAGATCCTCGACGCGGACGGGAACGTGGTGCGCACGTATCGCGGCCCGAAGGAGGAGGCGAAGCCGGACTCGACCGCCGAGAGCGAGTACGGCGACCGCGGACCGCCGGCACCCTCCGCGAAGGCGGGGCTCAACCGCTTCGCCTGGGACCTCCGCTACCCCCCCGCCACGAAGTTCGACGGGATGGTGATCTGGAACGGCACGACCCGCGGTCCGCTCGCCCCTCCGGGGCCCTACCGGGTCCGGCTCACCGCCGACGGCCAGACACGGTCGGCCGGCTTCCGGGTCGTCGCCGACCCGCGCCTCGAGGGCGTGACCGCCGCGGACCTGCGGGCCCAGTTCGAGCTGGCCTCGAAGATCCGGGACGCCACCGACCTGGCCCATCGGGCGGTGATCCAGGTCCGCTCGCTCCGCCGCCAGCTGGTCGAGCGGCTCGCGTCGGTGACGGGGGAGGACTCGCTCCTGGCCGCGGACACGACCGCCGGCGAGGGCGGCCGGGGCGAGAGCTGGGTGACCCGACAGGAGGCGGAGGCGGCTGTCGCGGCCGCCGGAGACGCCGCGCCGGAGCTGTCCTCTGCCGCCCGGGCCCTGATCGAGAGCCAGGCCGGGATCGAGGAGGCCCTCTACCAGGTGCAGAACCGGGCCGTGGAGGACCCACTCAACTTCCCCATCCGCCTGGACAACCGACTGGCCGCGCTCCGCAGGAGCCTCGAGACCGGGAACGCCCGGCCCACCGACGCGGAGGTGCGGGTGTACGGCGAGCTGCGGAAGGAGCTGGACGGGCACATCGCGGACCTGGACGCGACCCTCTCGAAGGAGCTGGCCGCGGTGAACCGGGCGCTCGAGGCCCGGAGCCTCGAGCCGATCTCGTCCGAGCGCTGAGCCGGCCTCGGCCGGGCGCGGCGGAGCGCGGGGCCGGGCGTCGGGAGGGAGTGGCCGGACCGGGGATCGAACCCGGGACCTTCGGATTAAAAGTCCGCTGCTCTACCAGCTGAGCTATCCGGCCGGGCGGGGCGAGCCGCCCGAAAGCTACCGGCCGGCACCGCGTGCGACAACGACCTGGCCGGGGCGCTCCGCTCGGCCGAGCGCCAGGTACTCGTGGACCATCTGGATGGCCATGGCCCCCTCGCCGGTGGCCGACGTGACGCGCTTGACGGACCCGTGGCGCACGTCTCCGGCGGCGAACACGCCGGGAAGGCTCGTCTCCAGGTAGAGGGGCGGCCTCTCCTCGGGCCAGCGCTCCCGAGCCGTGCCGCCGTGGACGACGTCGTTACCGGTGAGCAGGAAGCCGGCTTCGTCGCGCGCGACCACGCCGTCGAGCCACTCCGTCCGCGGCGTGGCGCCGATGAACACGAAGAGGGCCGAAGCTTCGAGGTCCTCGGTGAGCCCGGTGGCGCGGTCCCTGATCTTCACGCCCTCGAGCCCCCCTTCCCCAAGGCCGTCGACGAGCTCCACGCCGAGCCGGATCGTGACGTTGGACGCCCGTTCGAGCTCGGTGACCAGGTACTCCGACATGCTCTCCCGCAGGGACGCGCCGCGGACCAGCACCGTCACGGACGAAGCGAAGTTGGACAGGTGCTGGGCGGCCTGTCCCGCGGAGTTCCCGCCCCCCACCACGCACACGGGCAGACCCCTCACGGCCGTTGCCTCGGTCACCGCAGCGCCGTAGAAGACGCCGACCCCGACGAGGGCTTCGAGCTTCGGGATCCCGAGCCGGCGCCACGCCACGCCCACGGTGAGGACGACGGCGTGGGCCGCCACCTCCCGACCGTCGGCCACGGTCACGATCCGCTTGGCACCGTCCGCCCGCAGCGACGTGACCTCCTGGGTGAAGACCAGATTGGCGCCGAACAGCCATGCCTGCTCGCACACCCGGTACGTGAAGTCGTGTCCGCCGA
>DATFLN010000055.1:0-28897 GCA_035267645.1 Gemmatimonadota bacterium
TCGCACGCCATCGCGATCCCGAACCCGCCGGCGGCCGCCACGCCGTCCACCGCGGCGATGAACGGCTTGGGGGCCCGCTTGATCTCGGAGATCGTGCTGTGGATGTACTCGAGGATCTCCTTGAAGCTCTCCCCGTAGCCCTCCTCGGGTCCGCTCCCCTCCGGGTGGAGGTAGCCGAAGTCGTGGGCGTCGCCGCTGTCGCGCACGTACTTGAGGTCGGCTCCGCTGCAGAAGATCCCGGACGTCCCCCGGATCACCACGCAGCGGACGGCCTCGTCGCGGGCCAGCTCGAGGCCGGCCTTCCGGAAGTCGCGCGCGGTCTCGACATCCATCGAGTTGAAGCGCTCGGGGCGGTCGATCGTGATCGTCCCGACCGCACCTTTCCGCTCCACGACGATGGGGCCGCTCACGAGCCCCCCCGGGCCGCCGCCCGCGGCCGCCCGGCCGCCCCGCGGCGTCCTTCCGACGGGCCGGCGCTCTCCAGCACGGCCGGTCCCAGCCCTCCGTCCACGGCCACACGCCCGTCCCGGACCCGCACCGCGCCGCGCGCGAACAGCTCCGCGGTCCGGACCAGGAGCGGGCCCCAGCACGTCTCCATCATCCAGCCTCGCTGGGCGTACGCGTACGCGGACACGACGTCCGGGGCCGAGCGCACCCGCGGTTCGCGCAGCATCCCGGAGATCGGGTAGGCGGCGGACACCAGGATCGGCGGGCCGGCGTCCAGCTCGCTCGTCACCAGGTGGACGGTGGTCCTGGTCTCGGACTCTCCCGCGGCGACCGCGGCGCGCGTGGCCCTCAGGCCGGGGTAGCGTGGCGCCCCGTCCCCGTCGGAGAGCCGGAGGTCCGAGTCGTGGACGTTCACGATGCGGTCGGGCCAGCGCTCGAGGAGGGGCGCCGTCGCGACGAGGAGGTAGCCGCACAGGACCAGGAGGTCGGGCCGGAAGGGCTCCAGGAGCGCGGCCGTGGCCCGGTCGTACGCCGGCCGGACCCCGAGGTCCGCGACCCGGGCCTCCCGCGCCGCGCAGAAGGCGGCCACGTCGTGGACCCGGACGGGGATCCCCGCCTCGCGCGCCGCCTCCAGCTCGCGGCAGTCCGGATGGCTGGCCACCAGGACGACGACCTCGAAGGCCGAGCCGGGCTCCCGCGCAGCGGCCAGGAGGTCGGCGAGGCCCGGAGCCCGGTGGGAGGCCAGGACCGCCACCCGGAGGGTCGCGCCCCGATCCCGAAGGGTCGGGCCCCGCTCCCGCGGGGACGCGACCGGGTGCGACCGCGAGCCGCTCATCCCCGCCCCCTCAGCAGATCCTCGGGAGGGGCTCGCCGACGGGCTCGGTGAGGAGCCGCCGGCCCAGGCCGGTGTCCAGGACCACCCGCCCGGGATGGTCCTCGCCGCACGTCCCGATCACCGCGGCCTCGGCGCCCAGGGGATGGGCGCGCAGCGCCTCGAGCACCGCGTCCACCGCCCCCGGCCGCACGCCGACCAGGGCCTTCCCCTCGTTGGCGATGTGGAACGGGTCGAGGCCCAGCATCTCGGCCGCCGCGCGCACCGACGGCCGCACCGGGACCTCGGGCTCGTGGACCAGGATGCTGACCCGCGCCTTCTCGGCCATCTCGTGGAGCGCGCTGGCCACGCCGCCCCGGGTCGGGTCCTTGAGGGCGACCACCTCGTCGCCGCCCGCCGCGAGCGCCGCCCGCACGAGCGCGTTGATCGGGGCCACGTCGGAGAGGAGCTCCTCGTCGAACTCGAGGTCGTGACGCCGCGCCATGAGCGCGATCCCGTGGTCGCCCACCGTCCCCGTGACCAGGATCCGGTCGCCCGGCCGCAGGCCCGCGTCGGTCACGACCTTCGAGGTCACCGCCACCCCGGCGGTGTTGAGGACGATGCCGTCCACCTCGCCGCGCCCCATCACCTTCGTGTCGCCCGTGACCACGGTCGTCCCGGCCTCCCGGCACGCCTCCACCATCGACGCCTGCACGGCCTCGAGCTCCGCGCGCGGGAAGCCCTCCTCCAGGATGAGCGCGCACGTGAGGCCCAGGGGCTCGGTGGCGCCCATCATGGCCAGGTCGTTCACGGTCCCGGCCACGGCCAGGCGCCCGATGTCCCCGCCCGGGAAGCGGTAGGGATGGACCACGTGCGAGTCGGTGGTCACGACGAGCCACCCGCCGCCCGGGAGCCGGAGCGCCGCCCCGTCGTCCATGGCGGCGAGCCCGATCCCGTCGACCGGGTGCTCGAGGTAGCCGGCCGAGAGCGTCTCCTCGATCAGGAGGCGCATGGGGACGCCGCCGGCGCCGTGGTTCAGCGTCACCGCGCCGGCGATCCCGGGGCCGCTCCCGTTCCGCCGGACCGCCGTCCGGTCCGCGCCCTTCGCCCTCTCCTCCACCCTGCGCTCCATGCTCCTCACCGCCTCACAGGTCCGGGTGTCCGCCGTACTGGTGCCAGATCCGGCACGTGCCCTCCGTGCTCACCATGCAGGCGCCCACCGGCGTGTCCGGCCTGCACGCCTCGCCGTACAGCGGGCAGTCCGTCGGCGCCGCGATCCCCGCCATGATGTCCCCGCAGATGCACACCTGGGTGAGCTGCGAGGGCGCGTAGTCCCACAGCCGCCGCACGTCGATGTCGAAGCGGCGGCGGGCGTCGAACTTCGCGAACTCGTCCCTGAGGCGAAGGTTGCCGTTGGGAACGTGCGCGATCCCCCGCCAGCGGCCGCCGGTGGTCCGGAACACCTTCCACATCTGCTCCTGCGCGTTCCGGTTCCCCTCGCGCGTCACGCAGCGCGGGAACGTGTTGACCACGGCCGGCGTCCCGTCCCGGACGAGCTCGGCCAGCGTGAGGAGCCCGGCCAGGATGTCCAGGGGCTCGAAGCCCGCCACCACCACCGGGAGCCCGTGGCGCTCGACGAAGCGCTCGAAGATGGCCGAGCCGGTGATCGCCGCCGCGTGACCCGCGGCCAGGAAGCCCTCCACCCGCGTGTGCGGCATCTCGGCCACGATCTCCATCACGGGCGGGATGTACTTGTGCGAGGAGAGGACCGAGAAGTTGGGGGGCGGGTCGTCCAGGATCACGGCGGCGGTGGCCACGGCGGTCGTCTCGAAGCCGCTGGCGAAGAACACGATCTCCTCGTCCGTGCCGCGCGCCAGCTCCACCGCATCCGCCGGGCTGTAGACCACGTCCACCCTGGCGCCCCGCGCCTGGGCGTCCGAGAGCGACCCGGCCGATCCGGGGACGCGGAGCATGTCGCCGTAGGAGGCCATCCGCACCCCGTCCTGCGCCAGCGCCACCGCCTCGTCCACCTCCGGGACGTCCGTCACGCACACCGGACAGCCCGGGCCCATGATCACGTCCAGGGCGTCGGGGAGGATCGCGCGCAGCCCGAACTTGGCGATGGACTGCTCGTGGCTCCCGCACACGTGCATGACGGAGACGGGCGAGCGGCCGATCTGCCGGCACACGCCCTCCAGGGCGCCGGCCAGCTCCCGCGCCCGCTCCGGGTCGCGGAACCGGAGCTCGGCCGCGTCCTTCGAGACGCGGGCGGCGGATGCGGGCCGCGGGGCCCGTCCGGCCGCAGCCGGGCCGGGACCGGAGGCCGTGCCGACCGGGCCCGCGTCCGCCCCGCTCACGTCCCGTCTCCCGACAGGGCGCCGCCCAGGCCCATCCCGCTCCCCCGCTCGGCCCCGATCTCGCCCCTCACGTCCTCGGCCATCATGTCGCCCTCGGCCTCGCGGAGGAGCGTCTCGTACAGCTCCAGCGTCTCGGCGATCTCCTCGGCGGGGATCTTCCGGATCGCGAAGCCGACGTGGTTGAGGATGTAGTCGCCCGGCTCGACGGGCTCATCCACCACGTCCAGCCGCGTCTCCCGCCGCGCGCCGAAGAAGTCCACCACGGCCACCTGGCCGTGCACCTCCAGCACCTTGCCGGGCACCCCGAGGCACACTTCAGCCCTCCCCCGCGGCCGCGGCCTCCACGGCCGCTCCGCCGCCGTCGCCGGCCGCCGCCTCGGGCCCACCGCCCGCGGTCGCCGCGGCTTCGCGCGCGGTGGCCACCTCGTCCTCCAGGAAGGCGCACCACTCCTCCATCCCCTCACCCGTTCGGGCCGAGGTGAGGAAGAAGCGGAGGTCGGGGTTCACCTGCCGGGCGAAGGCCATGGCGCGCTCCAGGTCGAAATCCAGGTGCGGGAGGAGGTCGACCTTGTTGAGGACCGCGTAGCGGGCCAGGCGGAACATCTTGGGATACTTGACCGGCTTGTCCTCGCCCTCCGTCACCGAGAAGACCACGACCTTGGCCGTCTCGCCCAGATCCCAGCTGGCCGGGCACACCAGATTCCCGACGTTCTCGATGAACAGGAGGTCCGTGTCCCCCAGGTCCACCGCCTCGAGCGCCGAGGTCACCTGGCTGGCGTCCAGGTGGCAGGCACCGTTCGTGACGACGGCCTGCACCAGTCGGTCCGTCCGGGCCGCCAGACGGTCGGCGTCGTTCTGGGTCTGCACGTCGCCGGTCACCACGGCCATCCGCAGCCGGTCCCCCAGCCGCTCGAGGGTCCGCTCCAGGAGGAGCGTCTTCCCGGAGCCGGGAGAGGAGACCAGGTTGAAGGCCGGGACGCCCGCGGCGCCCAGCCTCTCCCTCACCCCCACCGCCAGCTCGTCGTTGCGGGCCATCACGCGCTCTCGGACTTCGATCGTCCGGACCTTCATGTCTCGACCTCCAGATACTTGACACGGAAGACGTCCCCGGCGGCCGGCTCGATCACCGGCCGGGCGGCCCCGAACGGGGGGCTCCCGAGCAGCGCTTCCAGGCAGAACGCCAGGCTGGACACCTCGACGCCCGCATCGTCGCCGACCTCGAGGACGACCGTCCGCACGTCACCGAGGGCCGCGGTCCCCACGTGCTCCTCGGCGATCCTGCAGACCTCGAGCGCAAGGCTCATCTCGTGCACGGCGGTCTCCACCGGGCGCGGTCGCGCCCCGCGAGCGAGCCCGTCGCGGCGGCTCGCGCCCGGGGCCGGACGTCGTGGCCCCAGGCCGCCAGGATCGCGAGCGCCTCCTCCACGACCAGCGACACGCGACCCCGGATCAGCGGGGTGAGCGCGTCGGCGAGCTCGACCCGGTGGGGCTCGAGGCCGACCGCCACGGTGTCCGCCGGCAGGGTGCCCCGGAACTCGGCCAGGGCCAGCACCTCCCGGAGGTCCACCTGGTGGGGGGAGACCTTGGTGAACAGGTAGCGCGGGAGCTCGGCGCCCCGCAGCGCGATGAGGGCCCCCGGCGGCCGACCGGCGTGGATCGCGTCGAGGAGGAGCAGCCGCCCCGCGTCCTCGATGACGCCCAGGAGGTTCATGCCCCAGGTGCCGCCGTCCACCAGCTCCACGTCCGGCTCGAAGCTCCACGCTCGGAGCTCGTCCAGGACCGCGAGTCCGAGGCCGTCGTCCGCCATGAGCGGCGTCCCGAGGCCGAGGACGACGGTGGGGCCGGCGCCCCGTGCGTCCGGGGCGCCGGCGGAGACGTCATTCATCCTCGAACTCCAGGTCCTCGCGGACGAACTTCCCGCCGCTCACGATCGAGGACAGGGAGCCGTCCAGCTCCGTCACGTCGGCCCTGATGGCCAGGTAGACGTGAATCGGGAAGAAGATGATGAAGAACCAGGTCACCACGTGGTGCCAGAAGCGGACGCCCTGCGCGCCGCCCAGCATCTCGCGCACCCAGCCGAACGCGCCGTAGAAGAAGCCGCCCGGGTTCGAGAGCCCGTACAGGGCGAACCCGGTCACGACCATGAACGCCCCCACCACGTAGACCAGCGTGTAGCTGAGCTGCTGGAGCGGGTTGTGCCCCAGGTAGTGGGGAGCCTTCTCGGGCCGGATCATCAGGTACTTCTTCACCATGCGCCACAGGTTCCCGAGGTCCCGTCCCCGCAGCGGGAACAGGGCCCGGACGCGCTCGAACTTGTTGCCGGCGAAGAGCCAGTACAGGCGCACGATGCCGGTGGCCACGAACACGCCCGCGGCCGCGAAGTGGAGGAAGCGCATCCACCCCATGGCGAAGGACGTGGCGTCGCCGGTGCCGGTCATGAAGTAGGGCCGGCCGACGTAGAAGCCGGTCACCACGAGCACCGCGATCGAGGCGAACGCCAGCCAGTGCATGGCCCGGATGGGCCAGTGCCACAGGTAGACCCACCGGTAGCCCGAGACCGCCGGGCGGGGCTTCTCGCCCACGGCGGCCCGCGCACGGGCGTCCGCGGAGGCGGAGCGGGCTCCGCCTCCCCCGCCTCCCGCGCTCATCCCTGCACCTTCACGCTGGTCACCAGCTCCCCCGAGGCGTCCAGGACGTGCACCCCGCACGCCATGCACGGGTCGAAGGAGTGGATCGTCCGGAGGATCTCGATCGGCCGCTCCGGGTCGGCGAGCGGGTGGTTGTCCACCAGGGACTGCTCGTAGGGGCCGCGCTGGCCCTGCGCGTCACGCGGCGAGCAGTTCCACGTGCTCGGGACCACGCACTGGTAGCGGGAGATCTCGCCGCTCCTGACCTCGACCCAGTGGCCCAGCGCCCCGCGGGCCGCCTCCAGGTAACCGTAGCCGCGCGCGGTGGCCGGCCACGTGGAGGGGTCCCACTTCTCGTCGTTGAAGGTGGTCACGTCCCCGTTCTTGATGCGGCCGACCAGGTCGCCGTACCACTCGCTCAGCTTACGGGCGACGAGCACCGTCTCCGCCCCGCGGGCCGCCGTGCGTCCCAGCGTGGAGAACAGGGCCGCGGGCCCGACGTTCAGCCTTCCGAGCGCCTCGCCCACGACCTCCCGGACGCCCTCGTGCCCGGCGCCGTACGCCACCAGCATGCGGGCGAGCGGTCCGACCTCCATCGGCTTCCCGTCGTAACGGGGCGCCTTCATCCAGGTGTACTTGTCGTGGTCCTGGATGTAGGTCCACGGAGGCTGGGGACCCGTGTAGTCGGGCACGGTCTGTCCCTCGTACGGGTGGAGCCCGTCCTCGCCGGCGCCCTGGTACTCGTACCACGAGTGGGTGACCTGCTCGCGGACCCTGGCCTCGTCGTACGGGACGACCTCCTCGAGGTTGTTGTCGAGGATGATCCCACGGGGGAAGTAGAGGTCCTCGACGTCCCGGAAGCTGCTCCCGGCAGCCGGGAACTCGCCCACGGACAGGTAGTTGGGAACGCCGCCCCCGATCGCGGCCCAGTCCTTGTAGAAGCCGGCGATGGCCAGCAGGTCCGGCCAGTACACCTGCTCCACGAACACCCGGGCCTTGTCGATGAGCGCCTTGATGTCGCTGAGCCGCTCGGCGTTGATCGTTCCCGTGTCGTCCAGGTTGATGGCCGAGGCCATCCCGCCCACGAGGAAGTTCGGGTGCGGGTTCTTGCCCCCGAAGATCGTGTGCAGCTTGATGACGTCCCGCTGCCAGTCGAGCGCCTCGAGGTAGTGGGCCACCGCGATGAGGTTCACCTCGGGCGGCAGCTTGTAGGCCGGGTGGCCCCAGTAGCCGTTCGTGAAGATCCCGAGCTGCCCGGAGCTCACGAACTTCTTGAGCTTGTCCTGCACGCTCTCGAAGTACGTCCCGGAGTTGTTCGGCCACGGTGAGAGGCTCCGCGCGATGCGCCCGGCCTCGTCGGGATCGGCGGACAGGGCGCTCACCACGTCCACCCAGTCCAGCGCGTGCAGGTGATAGAAGTGGATCACGTGGTCCTGCACGGTCTGCATCCCGTGGACCAGGTTCCGGATGATCGTGGCATTGGGCGGGACCGTGATGTCGAGCGCGTCCTCGACGGCCCGGCACGAGGCGATGGCGTGCACGACCGTGCACACCCCGCAGATCCTCTGCGTGAACGCCCAGGCGTCGCGCGGATCCCGTCCGTTCATGATGATCTCGATGCCGCGGAACTGGGTGGACGAGGCCCACGCGTCCGCGATCATCCCGTTCTCCGCCTGCACCTCGATGCGGAGGTGACCTTCGATCCGGGTGATAGGATCGACGACGACCTTAGTCCTGGCCATGACCGTCCTCCTCCTGGCTCTTCCGGCCGGCGGCCGGCGGCGTCTGGCCGCCCGGCTGCGGCGTGCCCTCGCTCCGCTCCCTCAACCGCTTCACGCCCGTGACCGCCGCGTGGGCCGCGACGCCGGCCGTGGCGCCCACCGCCAGGGCTGCGCCGATCGTGTCGGCCGTGCTCTCGATCCCGAAGCCCGAGACCTTGGGCATCCGCTGGTAGAAGGGGGTCATCGTGTCCCAGAACATCCTCTCCGTGCAGCCGAGGCACGGGTGACCCGCGCCGATCGGCCAGCTCGTCTCGCCGTTCCACTGGAAGATCGGACACGGTGAGAAGGTCGCCGGGCCCTTGCAGCCCACCTCGTAGAGGCACCACGCCTTCCGCGCGGCCTCGTCGTCGAAGCTCTTGACGAACTGTCCGGCGTCGAAGTTGGCTCGCCGGCTGCACTGGTCGTGGATGCGCGCGCCGTAGGCGAACAGCGGGCGCTTGTCGTAGTCCACGGCCGGGAGACGGCCGAAGGTCAGGTAGTGGACGATCGTGGCCGTGATCGTGTCGGCGATCGGCGGACACCCGGCGATGTTCACGACCGGCTTGTCCTTGATGATCTGGTCCACGCCGACCGCCCGGGTCGGGTTGGGGGCGGCCGCCTGGACGCTCCCGAAGTGCGCGCAGGCTCCGACCGCGAGGATCGCCGCCGCGCCCGCGGCCCCCTCCTCGAGGATCTCGCGGGCCGTGCGACCCCCGATCATCGTGTAGATGCCGTCCTCGGCCAGCGGTACCGAGCCCGTGACCACGAGGATGTACTCGCCCTTGTGATCCTCCATGGCCCGGTGCAGCGCGGCCTCCGCCGCCGAGCCCGCCGCGGCCTGCAGGTTCTCCTGGTAGTCCAGGGAGATCAGGTCGAGGACGAGGTCGCCGATGGTCGGGTGCGAGCTTCGGAGGATGGATTCTGTGCAGCCCGTGCACTCCTGCAGGGAGAGCCACACGACGCTGGGACGCTGCATCTGCTCGAGCGCCTTCGCGATCCTGGGCGTGAGCAGGCTGCTCAGGCCGAGCATGGCTCCCATCTCGCCACAGAAAGCCAGGAAGTCCCGGCGGCTCACGCCGCGCCGTCGCAGGTGCTCGCCCAGCGGAACGCCACGCTCCCAGGGCTCGTTCAGCGGATAGAACATCGCCGTTCCTCCCGGATCGATGCGGCCGCCGGCTCGCGGTGGGATCCCTCCCGGGAGCCGCCGGCATGGGAAGAGGCCGGTGCGACCGGCCGGGCCCGTAATTCGGGCTCTGCAACATGCTAACGGCCCTTCGAGCAAGACGTCTGTAGGGAGGAGGACGCCCCCGCGTGTACGCGAGCCTCGCGGAGGCCTGTGGGGGATCTCCCCTACTGGCGGTGGCGCTTGGCGGGCGCAACCTCTCCTCCTTCGGCATCTCACCACAGCCGGGCGCGTGCAACTCCCTACAGACGTGGCATCTCCGGCGCCGTATCCCTCAGAGTGGATCCTCCGGACCGGGGATCGAGCGATCGCCGCCCCGGACGCTCCGTCCGTTCTCTCCCGCCCGAGGTGACCATGGACTCCGGCCAGACCCCCTCGAACCGCCCGCAGGCCGGGACGCCGTCCGGCGCCCTGGGCCGGGTCCTCGAGGTCGAGCGCGCCGCCGCCGAGCGGATCGAGCGCGCCCGGGGCGAGGCGGATCGAATCGTGGAGGAAGCCCGCGACCGGATCCGACGCCGGGAGCGCGAGCTCGACGCCGAGCTGGAGGAAGCCGGGGCCCGGATCGAGCGGCGCGTCGATGCGTGGCGCGAGCGGAAGCTCGAGGAGGTGCGTCGGGAGGAGGAGACCCGGATGCGCCGCTTCCGCGAGGCTCCGCCGGAGACCGTCGAGCGCATGGCCGCACGCGTCGTCGGCGTCCTCCTGGGCCCGGAGACGGACGACCGGTGATCGTCACCATGGCGCGGGTCCGCATCCTCGGGCCGCAGGATCGGCTCGACGAGGTCCTGGACGCCCTCCAGGACCTCGAGGTCCTCCATATCGCCGAGCCGCCGCGTCTCGAGGCCGCCGGAGCGGAGGAGGCGCCGGAGGTGGCCCCTCGGGACGCCACGGAGGCCGTGGAGGCGCTCCGCCGCCGGATCGAGACGCTGGGCTGGGTCCTCTCCCACCTCCCCGAGGGCGGGAGCGGACTCCGGCGCGGACGTGGCCGGGAGCGAGGTCGGGTCGACGACGTCGGAGACGTCGCCGTCCGGCTCAGGAGGCTCCTGGTCCGCCTGGAGGAGCGCGAGGACGCCCTCGAGCGCGACCGGGCCCGGACCGCCCGCATGCGCGACCTCCTGGCCGCCTTCGAGGGGCTGGAAGCCATCCGCCGGCGGTCGGGCCGGGCCCGCCCGTACTTCCTGGTCTTCGAGGCGGACGACCGGCGGGAGCTCGAACGGCTTCAGGAGGGCCTCGCGAGCCTGCTGGGTGATGGCTTCGAGCTGGTGGCCGGACCCTCCGGCCAGGCGGAGAGGGCCGCCGTGCTCCTCGTCCCCGACGGGCGGGCGGCGGAGGTCGAGGAGCTCCTGGCCGGGGCCGGCATCGAGGAGCTCCCGCTCGCGCAGGACCGGGCGGCTACGGCGGAGGGCTCGCCCGAGGCCCGGCTCTCGTGGATCGCCCGCCGCCTGGAGACGCTGCGCGAGCGGCGTCGGCGGCTGGCCCGGCGCTACCGGGGCGCGCTCGAGCGCGCGCTGTCGGCGGCCCACGACCGGCTCCTCACGCTCGAGGCCGAAGGCCGGGTGGCTCACAGCGCCCACGCCTTCGTGCTGCAGGGCTGGGTGCCGGAGGACTCGCTCCCGCGCCTGGAGACGACGCTGGAGGATCGACTCGGGCTGACCGTCGCCCTCGAGGTGCAGGACCGCGAGGCCTGGGAGGGGGAGACCGCGCCCGTCGTCCTCTCGAACCCCCGCCTCTTCCGGCCGTTCGAGGCGATCACGAGCATGGTCCCTCTCCCCACCTACGGCTCCATCGATCCGACTCCGTTCGTCGCGGTCTTCTTCCCGATGTTCTTCGGGGTCATGGTGGGGGACGTGGCCTACGGGCTCGTGCTGGCGGTCCTGGCGGCGGCCCTGCGCCGAGGCTCCCGGCCGCGGAGCACCCGGCGGAGCGTCGCCGAGATCGCGGGCGCCTGCGCGGCCTTCACGATCATCTTCGGCTTCCTGTACGGCGAGGCGGCGGGCGACCTGGGCCGGCGGTGGCTCGGGCTCCGTCCCATCCTCCTGGACCGGGAGGAGGCGCTCGTCCCCTTCCTGGCCCTGGCCCTGGCCCTGGGCCTGGTCCAGGTGGTGCTGGGCCTCGTCCTCGGCGCGGTGTCGGCGTTCAGGAGCCACCGGAAGGAGTCCGTGGGCCGGGGACTCGCCGCCGCGATGCTGGTGCTCGTGGCGCTGGCCCTCCTGGCCGCGGTGGAGGTCCTCCCCGGAAGGCTCTTCACGCCGGCCGTGATCGCCCTCCTGGCGGCCTTCCCGGTCCTCATCGTCCTGGAGGGCTTCCTGGCCCCGCTCGAGCTCCTCTCGACCGTGGGCAACATCCTGTCCTACGCCCGTATCATGGCGCTGGGCACGGCCTCGGTCATGATGGCCGTCGTCGCCAACCGGCTGGCGGGCGCCGTGGGCGGCGTCCTCGTGGGCGTCGTCTTCGGCCTCCTCTTCCACCTGGTGAACTTCGGCCTGGCCCTTTTCGGGCCCACGATCCACGGTCTCCGCCTCCACTACGTGGAATTCTTCGGGAAGTTCTTCAGTCCCGGCGGGGTCCAGTACCGTCCCTTCGGCCACTGGCGGCCGGAGGCCGATTCCCTCCCCACGCACGCGGCGGACGCCGCGAGGAGCAGCACCCCATGAACACGTTCTGGCTGCCTCTGGCCGCCGCCCTCGCGGTGGCCATCCCCGCCCTGGCCACCGCCTGGGCGCAGTCCCGCATCGGGTCCTCGGCCGCGGCCACCCTGGCCGAGAAGCCCGAGCTCAGCACGACGGTGATCCTCATGATCGCCATCCCCGAGACCATGGTGATCCTCGGGTTCGTGGTGGCCCTGATGATCCTCCTCCAGGGCCAGGCCTGAGAGGGGTCGCGTGACCCGGAGGTGACGCGATGAGCCTGGAGGCGCTTCTCGCCGCCATCGAGCGCGGGGCGAGCGAAGAGGCCGCCCGCCTCGTGGACGAGGCCCGCGCCGAAGCGGCCCGCCTGGAGGCGGAGGCCGCGGGGCGGCTCGCCCGCCGGCGGGAGGCCTCGACCTCCGCGTGGGAGGCCGACCTCCGCTCGCGGGCCGAGGCCGGGGTGGCGGCCGTGCGCCGGGAGGCGCGCGAGAGCGTCCTGGAGGCGCGCGAGGAGCTGCTCGAGCGGGCGTTCGCGGCGGCCGTCTCCCCGGACCTGCGCGAGGCGGCGCTCGGGGCGCTCCGGGCTTCCCTGGACGGGCGACTGTCCCGGGCCCTCGCCTGCCTGGACCCGGTCGGCGCGGTCGTCTCCTGCTCCCCCTCCCTGTGCGAGGACGTCCGCGGGCATCTGGCGGAGATCCGCCCGGGTCCGTCCGGGGAGCCGGCGATCGAGGTCCGGCCCGATCCAGAGATCACGGCGGGACTCCGCATCGCCGCGGCGGACGGCCGGGTCGAGGTGGACGTGACGCTCCAAGGCCGTCTGGACCGTGCCCGGCGGCGGGCCGCGATCGAGGCGCTCTCCGCGTTCTACGATCCCCCGGGGGGGAACGCGTGAGCCCGGGAACGGCCCCGTGAGCCGCTGGTGGGGGGACATCGACGCCCGGGCACGGGGCCTGGACGCTCACCTTCCCGGGCCGGCGCGCCTGCGCGCCCTCGCCGGCCGGGGGAGCCCCGCGGAGCTGGCCAGGGACCTGGCGGCTGAAGGGATCCTTCCCGGCGGCGGGCGCGTCACCGGGGCGGGCGAGCTCGACGCCGGGATCCGGCGCTGGGCGGCCGGTCGCCTCGCCCTCCTCGAGCGCCGGATGGGATCCCGTCGCGCGGCCGCCGCCCGGGTCGTGCTCGAGGAGGAAGACCGCCGCTCGCTCCGGACCCTCCTCCGCGGCGCCGCCGCGGGCACACGGCCCGCGCTCCGCCACGCCGGTCTCGTTCCCACGTCTCGCCTCTCCGCCCCGGCCCTCGAGGAGCTCTCCCGCGCGTCGGACGTGGCCGATCTGGCCCGCGCCCTGGAACGCTTCGGGCATCCCGCGGCGCGGGTCCTGTCCGCGGCCTCGACCGCCACGGTCCCCGACCTCTTCGGCCTGGAGGTGGCGCTCGACCGCGCGTGGGCGGCGCGGGCGGTGGACGGGGCGCGTCGCGCCGGACCGGAGCTCCGGAGCTTCGTGCGGGAGGCGGTGGACGTGGCCAACGCCTGGACGGCGCTCACGCTGTGCGTGGCTCCCGGGGAGGTGCCGGCCGCCGAGGTCTTCCTGGTGGGCGGAGGGCGGATCGGTCCCGGGCTCCTGGACCGGGCGTTCGCGACCGGGAGCCGAGAGGAGGCGGCCCGCGTCCTGGCCCCGGCCTTCCGGAACGGCCCGCTGGCGCCACTGCTGACACCCGACCTCCCGGCGGCGGGCTGGGAGCGCGCCGCCCTCGGCCTCCGTGCCGCGGCCTGGCACCGCCGGGGGCGGACCTCCCCGCTCGGGCCCGCGCCCTTCCTGGCCTTCTCGCTCCGCCTCCGGGCGGCCGTGGTCGACCTCTCGCGGCTGGCGTGGGCCGCCGCCCTCGGCGCTCCCGACGACGTGGCCCTGGGCGGGCTCCGGAGGCCGTCGTGAGGCGCGAGGTGGCGGTGGTGTGCCGGCCCGAGGTCGCCCCCGGCTTCCGGCTCGCGGGCCTCGCCCCGAGCGAGGCCCTCGATCCCGGGGAAGCGGCGGGCATCCTGGACGCCCTGCGCCGGGACGGCCGCACGGGCGTCATCCTCGTCCAGCAGCGTCTCTACGACGGCCTGGTCGAGGAGGCCC
Source organism: Gemmatimonadota bacterium (assembly GCA_035267645.1). GTDB lineage: Bacteria > Gemmatimonadota > Gemmatimonadetes > Palauibacterales > Palauibacteraceae > Humimonas. The sequence continues at coordinate 13,924 of DATFLN010000055.1, forward strand.
GCGCCGGCCTGGAGCGCGAGGCCGTCCCGCTCGCGGTCCCCTTCCCCGAGCCCACCTGGGCCGCCGAGGAGGGCCCGGAGGCGTACGTGGTCCGGCTCCTCCGCCGCGCCATCGGCTACCGCGTGAGGCTCCGATGAGCGCACCGCGTGTCGTCCGGGCGGCCGGCGCCCTGGCCGAAGTGGCGCCCCTGGGAGGGGCGGCGCTCCACGAGCTGGTGCGCGTCGGCCAGGCCGGCCTCCTGGGCGAGGTCATCCGTCTCTCCGGGGACACGGCCACCGTGCAGCTGTTCGAGGAGACGGCGGGCCTCTCCCTGGGCGAGGAGGTGGCTGCCACCGGCTCGGCGCTCACCGCCGAGCTCGGACCCGGCCTCGCCGGCGCGGTCCTGGACGGCGTGGGCCGCCCCCTGGAGCGGGTGGCCGAGGGCTGGGGCGACTTTCTCCCCCCGGGGACGGAGGCCGCCACCCTCCCTCGCGAGGTCCGCTGGACCTTCGCGCCCTCGATCGAGGCGGGACGGGACGTCGCAGGAGGCGATGTCCTGGGCACCGTCGAGGAGCGGGGCGGGCTCGAGCACCGGATCCTCGTGCCCCCCGGGACGTCCGGGATCCTGGCCGGGATCGAGGCCGGCGACTATGCCGTCGACGAGCCCGTCGCGGTGCTCGAGGACGGCTCGCCCCTGTTCCTGGCCCACTCGTGGCCCGTGCGCCTGGCCCGGCCGGTCGAGGGCCGCATCCGCGGGGACCGGCCGATGGTGACCGGACAGCGGGTGTTCGACCTCCTCTTCCCCGTGGCAGAGGGCGGCACCGTCGCGGTCCCGGGCGGATTCGGGACCGGGAAGACCGTCATCGAGCAGACGCTGGCCAGGTACGCGGCGGCCGACGTGGTCGTGTACGTGGGCTGCGGCGAGCGGGGGAACGAGATGGCCGAGGTGCTGGAGGAGTTCCCCGGGCTCGAGGATCCGCGCTCCGGCGGCTCGATCATGGACCGGACGGTCCTGGTCGTGAACACCTCCAACATGCCCGTGGCAGCGCGCGAGGCGTCGACCTACCTGGGCATGACGATCGCCGAGTACTACCGGGACATGGGCCACCGCGTGGCGCTCCTCTCGGACAGCCTCTCCCGCTGGGCCGAGGCCCTGCGGGAGATCGCCTCCCGCCTCCACGAGCTCCCCGGCGAGGAGGGCTACCCGACCTACCTGGCCAGCCGTCTGGGCGCCCTGTTCGAGCGGTCGGGCCGCTGCCGGGCACGCGGACGGCCGGAGCGGGAGGGGGCGGTCACCTTCATCGCCGCGGTCTCGCCGCCGGGCGGGGACTTCTCGGAGCCGGTCACGCAGGCCTCCCTTCGCGCCGCGGGCGCCCTCTGGGCCCTGGACCCCGAGCTCGCCCACCAGCGCCAGTTCCCGGCCGTGGACTGGGAGGTGAGCTACAGCCTCTACGTGGAGCCGACGGCGGCCTGGTTCCGGGAGGAGGTCTCGGAGGACTGGCCGGACCTGCGGCGGGAGGTCCTCGTCCTCCTGGAGACGGACCGGGAGCTCCGGGAGGTGGCCGGGCTGGTGGGGCCGGACGCGCTCGAGGATTCCGACCGACTCGCCCTCGAGGTGGCCCGGCTCGTCCGGGAGCTCCTGGTCGGCCAGAGCGCGGTGGATCCGGCGGACGCGTACTCGCCCCTCGCCAGGACCCACGCCCTGGCCTCGCTCCTCGTGTCACTCCGCCGGGAGGCCGGCGCCTCCCTGGAGGCGGGAACCCCCCTCGAGGCCCTCGAGCTGGGCCCCTTCGTCCGCGCCCTCGGGGCCGTGCGGCGCGCGGATCCCGCGGAGCTGGGGGAACGGGTCGACGAGGCGCGGGCCGCGCTCGCGGAGGTCACGCGGGCCACGCGGCCCGCGGTCGGCGCCCGGGAGGAGCGGGAGGAGCCGACCGCCGGGGAGGCCCGCGGCCCGGCATCGGGGACGAGCCGACCCGAGGGGGAGCCGTGAGCGCCGCCGTCCCCATTCGCCGCTACGCCGGCGCCTCGGGCGCCAGCGGCCCGCTCCTCTTCCTCCCCGACGCGCGCGGGGCGGTGCTTGGGGAGTGGGTCGTCCTCGAGGCTCCCGGCGCCTGCCCGCGCCGGGGCCAGGTCATCGAGATCGGGACCGACCTCACGGTGATCCAGCTGCTGGACGACGTCCACGGCCTGGCCCCGGCCAGCGCCACGATCACCCTCACGGGCGAGCTGGCCGGGACCCCGGTCGGCCGCGAGCTGCTGGGAAGGGTCCTGGACGGCGCCGGGCGGCCGGTGGACGACCTCCCGGCGCCCGTCGGGACCGCCTGGAGGCCGGTGTGGGGCGCGCCGCTCAATCCCGTCCGCCGGGCGCGGCCCGCGGACGTCATCCACACCGGCATTTCCGCCATCGACGGCCTCAACACCCTCGTCCGTGGACAGAAGCTCCCCGTGTTCTCGGGTCCGGGCCTCCCGGGCCTCGAGCTGGCGGCGCGCGTGGTCGAGAGCGCCTCGGTCCCCGGCGGCGAGCCCTTCGCCGTCGTCTTCGTGGCGATCGGCATCACCGAGCGCGAGGCCCGCGCCTTCCTGGAGCGCTTCGAGGACCGCGAGGCGCTGGAGCGCACCGTCGTCTTCCTGAACAGGACCAGCGACCCGACGCTGGAGCGGCTCATGGCGCCGCGCCTGGGCCTCACCGTGGCCGAGCACCTGGCCTTCGAGGAGGGCCTCCAGGTCCTGGTCGTCATGGCCGACATGACCCACTACTGCGAAGCGCTGCGGGAGATCGCCGCCTACCGGGAGGAGATCCCGGGCAGGCGGGGCTACCCCGGCTACATGTACACGGACCTGGCCAGCCTCTTCGAGCGCGCCGGCATTCTGAGGGGCGGCCGGGGGTCGCTGACCCAGCTCCCCGTGCTCACCATGCCCGACGACGACATCACGCATCCGATCCCCGACCTCACGGGCTACATCACCGAAGGCCAGATCGTCCTGGGCCGGGACCTCCACCGCCGCGGCGTGTCGCCCCCGGTGGACGTCCTCCCTTCCCTGTCGCGACTGATGAAGTCGGGCATCGGAGAGGGACGGACGGCGCCCTTCCACCGGGCGTGGTCCGACCAGATGTACGCCCTGTACGCCCGGGGCCGGGAGGCGCGCCTCACCGCCTCGGTCATCGGCCAGGCGGGCCTCTCCGACGCCGACCGGCGCGCCCTCGAGTTCGCAGACCGTTTCGAGGGCGAGTTTCTGGACCAGGGTCGACGGGCGCGCACCTTCGAGGAGACGTTCCGTATCGGCTGGAGGATGCTCGAATCGATGCCGCGCGAATCGCTTCTCCGGATCGACGACGAGACGTGGGCCCGGCGGCCCGCGGCCGCCGAGGAGGACTGACGTGCCCGACCGCCGCGGCCCCGCTCCGACCCGCTGGAACTTCATCCGCACGAAGCGGAGGCTCGAGCGGGTGGAGCGCGGCGCCGTGCTCCTGGGCCGGAAGCGACGCGCGCTCGTGAGCGAGCTCTTCGACCTCGCCCGCCCCGCCCTCGAGAGCCGCACGCGCCTGGCGGAGCGGGCCCGAACGGCCTACCCCGCCCTCCTCGACGCCCTCGCGGCCCGCGGAGGCGCCGAGACCCGCGCACTGGGCTGGCCGGAACGCAGGCTGGAGGTGGAGATCGAGATCAGGGAGACGTGGGGCGTGCGCGTGGCCAGGGTGAGCGGAGTCGCCGGGGTCCGGCGCACCCCGGCGCGGCGGGGCGCAGGGCCCGCCGGGACCGGGCCCGAGCCCGCCGCCGCCGCCGCCGAGTTCGAGGATTTCGTGGCCCTCCTCCTGGAGGCCGCCACGCAGGAGACCCAGATCCGCCGCCTGGCCCGGGCGCTGGCCCGCACCACGCGGCAGGTGAACACACTGGAGCAGCGCGTCGGCCCCGCCCTGGAGCGACAGGTGGCCTCGATCCGCCGGACGCTCGAGGAGCGGGAGCGGGAGGACCACCTGCGGCTCCGGTGGCTGGGAGGTCGGCGCTCCCATCCGGGAGCGGATCCGGCGGCACGGCACGACGTGTCTCCCGGCGCGGCGGAATCTCCCTACGGCCGCAGTCGGGAATCTCCCCACAGACAGCCGTCCGACTGAAGCGAATACTGTTACTCAGTGTGACGGAGGGACGTGGGGGCTCTCCTCCCCACGCCGGTCGGCGGCGCCGAGACGACCGCCGGCCGCTCCGCGCACCTTCGCTATGCAGTCGAGATCCGCGTCCGCGCGGATACGACGGGCCCCACGGGGCCCGCCCACCATAGATCGACGGCAGGGAGGTCACGGCCGCGCGCCTCGAGCGCGAGATCGGACCGTACGACCTCCGCGCACACGACGTCCCGCGTCCGAGCTCCGGAGGGGGGACGGGCCCCGCCGGAGGCATCCGAATCCCTCCGGGACACGTGCGTCCCATAGCGAGGAGCGTCCCATGCGCCACCACCAGCGTCCGCGCCTCCCGTCCGCCCTCCCGACCCTCTTCGCCCTGGTCCTGGCCTCCGGCTGCACCGACCGGGTGACCATCTTCAAGGAGACCCCGTTCTTCGCGGAGCCTCCCGCGGCCGCCAACGGCTACCTGGGCTACGACGAGGAGGACACCAAGCTCACCGTCTGTGGCAATTGCCACGTCGGTCAGCAGGCCTCGTGGGAGAAGACCCATCACGCGGACGCCTTCGCGACGCTGGAGGCCACGGGCCACGCCAACGATACGTGCCGCGCGTGTCACTCGGTGGACGAGCGCGGCAACGCGGCCACCGACTCGGGCGGATGGGAGACCACCAAGGACGTCCGCTACCAGGACGTCCAGTGCGAGAGCTGCCACGGGCCGGGAGCGGCGCACATCGAGAACCCCGATGCCTCGCAGCCGCTGGCCTCCCTCGCGGTGGGGACCGACCTCACCAACGGGTGCGGGGAGTGCCACCAGGGGACCCACCACGGCTTCGTGGACGAGTGGGCGCAGAGCCCCCACGCGCAGGTGGTCGCCTACCCGGCCAGCCAGCCGGACTGCCAGAGGTGCCACCGGGGCCAGAACGTGCTCCTGGCCTGGGGCGAGAACGCCGACTACGTGGAGAGGTTCTCCCCCGAGCCGCTCCCGATCGTGTGCGGCGTGTGCCACGACCCGCACGGCACGGCGCCCTACGGCCACCAGCTCCGCTTCCCCGTGAACACGAACTCCATCGAGGACCACCTGTGCGCCCAGTGCCACAACCGGCGCACGGCGCCCGACGCCAGCTCCGCCCACGGCCTCGAGCCCCATTCGCCGGAGTCGGCGCTCCTGATGGGCGACGCGGGCTGGTTCCCGCCGGGGGCCAGCATCGACCAGGGTCAGATCCGGGGCACGCACGGCAGCGAGAGGAACGCGGAGCTGTGCGCCACCTGCCACCTCCCCAGCTTCGAGGTCACCGACCCGGCCACCGGCGACCACACCTTCAGCGTGACCGGCCACCTCTTCCGCCCGATTCCGTGCCTGGACGAGAACGGCGTTCCGACCGGATTTCCGACCGACTGCGCGCTGACGGCGGACGCCCGCTCCTTCAAGGGGTGCACCGCCTCCGGCTGCCACGGCGACGAGCAGGCGGCGGCCAGCGCCCTGAATACGGCCGTCGTCCGGATCCAGCCCCTGGCGGACCAGCTCCGTGACCTCCTGACCCAGGTCGACCCCAACCTCGAGGAGGCGGGAGGGGAGATCGACCCCGAGAACCCGACGTTCACGGTGGCCGAGGGCGCCTTCTTCAACCTCTCCCTGGCCGAGTTCGGACAACAGACGTTCGGGACGAACACGGTCGTGGGCTCCTCGGTCCACAACCCCTTCCTCGTGGAAGCCCTGCTCCTGGCGAGCATCGACCAGGTGCAGACCACGTACGGCGTCATGGCCAGCCCGGACATCCGCGCGCGGCTGCGATCGAGGCTGAAGGAGATCCGGACGCAGGCCATCCGCTAGGGGAACGGATGCCCCCGGTCTCGACCCCGGAGAGCAGGAGGATGCGGCGCATCCTCCTGCCGCTCCTCCTGGCCGTGCTCGGAGGCGTGGCGTGCGCGGGCGGCGGGGGGGAGGAGGGCGCTCCGGAGATCGGCTCGGCCGATACCGGCGCCGGGGCGGCCGAGGCGACCGCCCCGGCGCCGGACACCGCCCCCTCCGAGCCCGGCCCGGCGCTCGGGACCCCCGAGGAGCGTCAGTGCACGACCTGCCACCTGAATCTGTCCGACTCGGCCCTGGTGGAGCCCGCCGTCGCGTTCGTGCAGAGCATTCACGGGACGGAGGGGCTGGCCTGCGCCGGCTGCCACGGCGGCGACGCCGCGGCCACGGACGCCGCGCTCGCCCACCGGGGCATGCTCGCGCGCCCCCCGCGCACCCGCATCCCCGAGCTATGCGCCCGCTGTCACGCCAACGCCACTTTCATGAAGCGCTTCGACCCCAACCTCCGCATCGACCAGCTCGCGCGGTACCGGACTTCGGTCCACGGTCGCCGTCTCCTCCAGGAGGGGGACACGCGGGTGGCCACCTGCGTCAGCTGCCACTCGAGCCACGCCATCAAGCCTCCGTCCGAGGAGATGTCCACGGTCCACCCGAAGCACATCCCCGAGCTGTGCGGCTCGTGTCACTCCGACGCCGACCGCATGGCCCCGTACGGGATACCCACCGACCAGGAGGAGGAGTACCGGCAGAGCGTCCACTGGGAGGCCGTGTCCGAGAAAAGTGACCTCTCGGCGCCCGTGTGCAACGACTGCCACGGCAACCACGGCGCCGTGCCGCCCGGCTTCGCATCGGTGGGCTTCGTGTGCGCCGACTGCCACGCGCAGATCGGCACGTTCTTCAGCGCCAGCGTGCACGACACCGCGTTTCTCACCCTGAAGCTGCCAGCGTGCGCCACCTGTCACGGCAACCACCGGATCACCCACGCGAGCGACACCTTCCTCGCGCTCGGGGAGGGCGGCGTGTGTGGCGGCTCCGGGTGCCACACCCCCGCCGACCCCGGGGGAAGGGCCGCCCTGACGATGCGCTCGCTCATCGACTCCCTCCGGACCCGGTTCGAGCAGGCCGACTCGATCCTCCTGGCCGCGGAGCAGGCGGGCATGCCCGTGAGCCAGGCCCAGTTCGAGCTGCGGCAGGGACGAAACGCGCTGGTGCAGGCCCACGCGGCCACCCACTCGGCCCTGGTGGACTCGGTCCGGGCCCGGGTCGGCGAGGGGCTCGCGATCGCGGACTCGGGCGTCGGGCGCGGAAGGGCCGCCTTCGCGGAGCTCAAAGTCCGGAGGGAGGGCCTCGCGGCGTCCACCGGGGGGATCCTGGTGCTGATCATCGGGCTCCTCCTCAAGATCCGACAGGTCGAGCGGGACCGGTGAGCCGATGAGCGCGGACGAGACCGGAGGCCAGCGGCTCTACGCGGTGAGCCGTGCCCGCGACGACTCCGGCCGGGCCGGGGGCGGGAGGGCCGGCTCCGGCGGCAGCCGGCGGCGCTTCCTGAACTGGCTCCTCGGGACCGGCGCCGGCGCCGTGGCGGCGGCGGTGATCTATCCCGTCCTCCGCTACCTCAACCCGCCCGAGATCCGGGAGTCGACGACCAGCCAGGTCACCCTCTCCGTCCGCACGGACGACATTCCCCCGAACTCGGGCCAGATCTTCAAGTTCGGCAATCGCCCGGGCATCATCCTCCGTACGCCGGACGGCGAGCTGCGGGCGTTCACGGCCATCTGCACGCACCTGGCCTGCATCGTCCAGTACCGGGACGACCTCAGCCACATCTGGTGCGCCTGCCACAACGGTCACTACGACCTCAGGGGCCAGAACATCAAGGGGCCGCCCCCGAGACCGCTGACCGCCTACACGGTCGTCGTCCAGGACGACAAGATCATCGTGAGCAAGGAAGCGTGAGCACCACCGCGCCCTCCCCGGCCGGCTCGATCCGAGAGCGGGTGCTCGGCTGGCTCGACGACCGCCTGGGGCTGGAGGCCCTGGGGGCGATGGCCCGGAAGAAGGAGGTGCCGGTCCACCGGCACACCTTCTGGTACTACCTGGGAGGGATGACCCTTTTCCTGTTCGTGGTCCAGGTCGGCACCGGCATCCTCCTCCTGTTCTACTACCGCCCGAGCGCGGCCGAGGCGTACGAGTCCGTGCAGTTCCTGATGACGGAGGTGAAGTTCGGCTGGCTTATACGGTCGATCCACGCGTGGGCGGCCAACCTCCTCATCTTCACGCTCTACCTCCACATGCTCAGCGTCCTTCTGCTGCGCGCCTACCGCCCGCCGCGGGAAGCCACCTGGATGACGGGGATGGTCCTGTTGGGCCTGGCGCTGGGCTTCGGCTTCACCGGCTACCTGCTCCCCTGGAACAAGCTGGCCTACTTCGCAACGCGCGTCGGGACCCAGATCGTGGGCTCGGTGCCCGTGGTCGGCTCGTTCCTGCTCAAGCTCCTGCGCGGGGGGGAGGACGTCACGGGAGCCACGCTGACCCGCTTCTACGCCATCCACGCCGCGCTCCTCCCCGCCCTGCTCGGGGCCCTGCTCGGCGTCCACCTCTACCTGGTCCAGAAGCACGGAATGAGCGTCCCGGCGGGCGTGGAAGCCCGCGGCGGGGCCAGGGGCAAGCGCCCGTTCCTGCCCAACTTCCTCCTGCGCGACCTGGTGGGATGGCTGGCCGCTCTCGCGATCGTCGCCGCGCTGGCGGCCTACTTCCCCGCCGAGCTCGGCGAGAAGGCCGACCCCTTCGCCTCGGCTCCGGCGGGGATCCGCCCGGAGTGGTACTTCATGTTCCTGTTCCAGACCCTCAAGCTGCTGCCCGCCCACATCCTGGGCATCGAGGGCGAGGTCGTCGGGACCCTCGGATCCGCGCTGGCCGCCGCCTTCCTCTTCCTGATGCCGTTCATCGACCGGCGTCGGAAGCACGGGGAGACGAACCCCGTGATCACGACGATCGGGATCGGGATCATCGCCTACATGATCGTCCTCACCTACCTGGGCTACACGGCGAGCGTGACCCAATGACGCGCGCAGGATCCTTCCGAGCGACCCTTCTGGCGATCGTGGCCGCGGCCGCGGTCCTGCCGCCCGGGCCCGCGGCCGGCCAGCAGCCCGCCGGTCCGGAGCGGCCGGCGGCGTCCCCGACCTTCAGCCACGCCGTCCACGCCGGCTTCGACTGCACCCGGTGCCACGCGAACGGCCGGGCGACGGTGACGACGGACCGGAGCTGGTGCGCCGGCTGCCACCACACGGGACGCGCCTACGAGCGCTGCTCGGAATGCCACTCGAGCCGCAGCCTCGCGGGCACCTTCCACGTCCGGCAGCCCTTCACGCCGTCCGTGGCCCCGCCGACCACGAGGGTCTTCACCTTCCGGCACGACTTCCACGGCTCCGTGGCCTGCCGGGAGTGCCATGCCGGTCCGCCCGGCGTCGAGCCACGCCGGGCCTGCGACGACTGTCACGAGCCGCACCACCGGGCCGAGAACGACTGCGCCCTGTGCCACGAGCCGCCGCCCGACGCGCACACCGTGGACGTCCACGTGAGCGGATGCGGGGGCTCCGGGTGCCACCAGGGAGTCGCCGCCGGCTACGGCCGGATGAAATGGACGCGGACGTTCTGCATCGCCTGCCACCGGGACAGGCAGACCCACGAGGAGGGCCGACGATGCGTGCAGTGCCACGTGATCCCGCGCGGGGAGGACGCGAAGGCGGGAGGAGACCCGTGAGCGGCCGGGCAGCCGCCCCGGGATCCACGCTGGCGCTGCTGGCCTGTGCGGCGGTCCTCGCCTGGCCGGCCTCCGTCCTCCGCGCGCAGGGCTATCGGGGCCAGGCCGGGGCCTTCGCCACGTACCTGGAGCTCCGCCCCCTGGTCCGCGACAGCCTCCCGGAGGACCAGGTCCCGGGGGACGGGCTCCGCCGACGGCTGGCCGACCTCACGGTGGTTTCCTGCACGCCGAACGAATACTGCCGCTGGTACCGGTCGGGACCCGTCCGCGACGTGGCGGTGGCGACCCAGGAGGTCCGGGCCGTCGGCTGGTCCGGCATCGCGGGCCTCTCCGCCCACGTCCACCTCCGGGGCCGGTTCGGCACCGACGACCTCTGGCCCCGCGCCGACCAGACCTTCGAGGCCCTGACCGCCTACCTGGACTACGACCACGGCGACTACCGGTTCCGCGCCGGCCGGCAGTACAGGGTGAACGGCCTGGGCTACTACAACTTCGACGGTCTCGCCGCCACGTGGAGGGGATTCGATCCGCTGACCCTGGAGGCCTGGGCCGGCTGGAGCCTCGGACGGGGGCTGAACGCCCCGCGCTCGGGGGATCTGCTCGCGGCGGCCGACGAGTTCGCTCCCGACGACCGCGGCTTGGTCCTCGGCCTCGAGGCGGGAGCCCACTGGGGTCGGCGGCTGGCCGGAACGGTGGTCTACCAGAGGGAGATCCGGACCGACCTGGACGCCCTGTACGCGGAGCGGATGGCCATGGACGCCACCGGGATCGCCGGTCCCGTGAGGCTCGACGCCTCGGTCACCTACGACCTCTCGTTCCGGGAGGTCAACGACGCGCGGCTCCGGGCCCGGGTTCCCCTCCCCGCCGGCGTGCGCCTGACCCTGGAGGGCCGTCACCGCACCCCGTTCTTCGAGCTGTGGACGATCTGGGGGGCGTTCTCGCCGGTCGGCTTCAACGAGGGGAGCGCGGCCGTCGACTGGCCGGTGCCCGGCACCGACCTCCTCCTGGGCCTGGGCGGGGGTTACCGGAGCTATGAGCGCACCGGGGCCGGGACGAGCTTCACGACCATACGCGACGACGGGTGGCGGGTGTCCGCGACCGCCGACTGGACGCACGCAGGCTGGTACGCGGGCGGGAGCTACCGGGCGGAGGTCGGCTTCGGAGCGTCGAGCCTGGGCGGAGGCGCCGAGCTCGGGAGGCGGTTCGGAGACCGCGCCCGGCTGGGAGTCCGGGCCACCTCCACGCAGATGCTGGGAGAGTTCCGCTTCGGCGAGCAGCGGCTCACCGGCGCCGCGCTGGAAGGGAGACTGAAAATGTGGAACCTGGACCTGACCGGAAGCGCGGGCCTCTACCACCTGGGCTTCGACGAGTCGCCCGGAACGCCCGACTGGACACAGCTCCGGGGATTCCTCGGGGTGAGCCGCCCGTTCGGATCGGGGCCCCGGGCTCACGCGGGAGGCGGGAGATGAGGCCCCGGCGGTCGTGGATCCGGTGGCTGCCGGCCGGGGGGGCGACGCTCCTGGCCCTCCTCGGCGCGGCGACCGCCTCCCTGCCGGGAGCGCCTCCCGGGGCCCCGCCAGGGAGCGGTCAGCCCGAGCCGACCTTCCCCCATGCGCGGCACGCGGGCCTGTTCCCGACGTGTCTCGGCTGCCACGAGGGCATCCCGTCGGGGGACACCGCCCTCTTCTTCTCCGTCGGTCAGGAGACGTGCTCCAGGTGCCACGACGGCGTCGAGCAGGTGCGCGTCAGCCTGCCGCGGCCCTCACCCCGCGCGAGCAACCTGGCCTTCTCCCATCCGCGTCACATCGAGGAGGCCTCCCGCGCCGGTGAGGCCTCGATCGAGTGCCAGGCCTGTCACCGCACTCCGGGGAGCGAGCGGCGCATGGAGGTCGCGGGTCCCCGGCCCGAGCTGTGCGTGGGCTGCCACGCCCACCGGGCGCCGTCCCACCTGGCGTCCGACCGCTGCCGGGGCTGTCACCGTCCCCTCGCCGAGGCCACCACGCTCCCGGCCGCCCTGATCGCCGACTTCCCCCGGCCCCGGTGGCACGAGCGGCCCGATTTCATCCTGGTCGGCCACGGAGAGAGGGCGAGCAGGAGCGTGGCCTCGTGCAGCGTGTGCCACGCGCGAGAGAGCTGCTCCCGCTGCCACCTGAACGGCGCCGCGCTCGACCCCGTCCGCGCCCTCGCGCCCGATTCCCGGGTGGCCGGCCTGGTCTCCGGCCGTGCGGGGGAATGGCCCGCCCCGCCCTCGCACGCCGCGTCGGGATGGGAGTACCTGCACGGAGAGCGCGCCCGGGCCGCGATCGGTACCTGCGCAAACTGTCACGCAGCGGCCAGCTGCGCGGCCTGTCACGGGTCCGCCCGGACCGGACCCATCGCCGAGCTGCCACGGGCCATCCCAGGAGGGCCGTCGGGGGCCCGCGTGCGGGCCGCGGGGCCGCCCGGCCACGGCCCGCGGTTCAGGACCGGGCACGGCATCGCCGCGGGCGCCCGTCTCCCGCGCTGCAGCTCCTGCCACGTGGAGACCGAGTGCGCGGCCTGCCACGACGCGTCGGTCTCCGGCGGAGGGATGGTCCCGGGCGCGCTCGCCCGGCCCGACCGGCACGGCCGGGTCGCGGCGGACACCTCGCCGGGGTCGGCCGAGGGGGACACCGCGGCGGGTCGGGCCGCCGGCGACACGGTTCGGACGCCGCCTCCCGTCTCCGAGACGGCGGAGCCGCCTCCGGCCGGGCCCCGGCGCACCGGAGACGAGGGGGCGGCATGGGCCGAGGGCCTCGAGGGCGGCTTCCATCCCATGGACTTCGTGCTTCGGCACGGAGCGGCCGCCTTCGGCCGCCGGGTGGAGTGCTCCGAGTGCCACTCGAGCGAGGCATTCTGCAGGAGTTGTCACGAGCGACAGGGTCGTGCCGCCGAGAACCGGCAGGTCACCCAGGCCTTCCACGACGCGGAGCCGGACTGGCTCCTGGCGCACGGCCGGGCGGCCCGGCAGGGTCTCGACGAGTGCGCGAGCTGCCACCGCCAGAGCTCTTGCCTCCGGTGCCACAGCGCCAGGGCGGGCCTACGCATCGACCCCCACGGGCCCGACTTCGACCCCGACCGAATCGCGGGCCGAAGCGTCATGTCCTGCGGGATCTGCCACACGAAGGAGCAGGTCCTCCGGCCCTGACCCACTCCCCTCCCCTCCCCTCGGCCGGCCGCCGGGCGGTCCGCGTCCGCGTCCGGCCGTCCGGCTTCAGCCCAGGAGCTGGAGCAGGGTCACGATCCCCAGGAGTGCCATCGCGGCGACGATCAGGACGGCCATGACGAAGCCGACGCCGATCGCGATGACGCGGAAGACCCCCACCTCTTCGATCTGGATGGACTTCACGGTCGCCTCCTCGCAGTATGCCCGTGAGCCACGCGCGGCTGCACGGTCACCGATGACCGGTCCGGCAGGCGCACGGGGAGGTCGGTTCCCACGGCCGCCGGTCCGATCGCGAAGCGTGACCCCGGGCCGCCCGCGATCCGGGCCGCACGGGTCCCGCTCCTATCCTGTCATCGGGGAAGCCGAGCGGACTCGGCCGTCTCCCCGCAGGTCTCGAGAAAGCGAGTGGAATCCGGGCCGCCGGACGGCACCCGAATTTTCCACTGCCTACAAGTTGACCGAGATTCGCCGCGTCGGCTGTAGGGCGCGCCTCGATGCGCCGTGTGGGGAGACCTCCCATCCGGCATCGCCGGCCCTCCGAGCCCCGGAGCCGGACGCTCGCATACGGACCTCCCGGCCATACGGGATCTCCCCACGCGGCGGGACGGAAAGTTCCCGACAGCAGCACCTTCGCCGCTTGTGAATTATGGTACGGAGGTGTGGTGAAGCCGTGGTTTCGCGGCTCCGGTCGGGAACGGCCGGGAGCTGGACGATGAGCCACGAAGGGGTTGCCCGAGGACCACGCGGGCGAGCATCTTGGAGCATGGCTGGGCGTTGGAGCCCGTTGACCGTATACATGACATCGACGGCGATTCACCTGGCGGGCTCCTCCCACACCCGGCGGCCCAGAGCGGCCGTCCAACCTCACGCGAGTGTGGGCCCGGGCTTCCGAGAGAAGCACGGGTGAGTTGGTCGGACCCGGAGGGCACGAGGTCTCCCGGGCAGCGCGCGACGAACTTCGAGGAGCGTCCTATGCGACCCGTTCGTTGGATTTCCCGAATCCTCCCCGCCCTGGTGCTGGTGGGCGGCGTCCTGGCCACCGGCTGTACGGACCGGGTCACGGTCTTCAAGGAGAAGCCGTTCTTCGAGCAGCCGCCCGCGGCCGCCAACGGCTTCCTCGGCTACTCCGACGCCCAGAACAAGCAGACGGTGTGCGGCGAGTGCCACGTGGGGATCCAGGCCAGGTGGGAGAAGACGGTGCACGCGCAGGCGTTCGCCGATCTCGAGGCCTCCGGCCACGCCAACGACACCTGCCGGCAGTGCCACAGCGTCAACCAGTTCGGCAACGCCACGGTCGACTCCGGCGGGTGGGTGGCCACCAAGGACGAGCGCTATCGGGACGTCCAGTGCGAGGCCTGCCACGGCCCGGGTCAGAACCACGTGGAGAACCCCGACGCCACGCAGCCCATCCCCTCCCTGGCGGTGGGTCCGGACCTGACGGACGGGTGCGGGGAGTGCCACAACGGGACGCACCATCCGTTCGTCGAGCAGTGGGAGCTCTCGAAGCACTCGGAGGTGATCGGGTTCGCGGCGGCGCGCGAGGAGTGCGCGGCCTGCCACAGCGGCCAGGGCGCGCTGAAGGCCTGGGGCGTGACGGGTCCCTACAAGGAGAAGGACTCGGCCACGCCGCTGGCGACCACGTGCGGAATCTGCCACAGCCCGCACGGGACGGACAACACGGCGCAGCTGCGCTTCCCGATCCAGACGACGTCGATCGAGACGCACCTGTGCGCGCGCTGCCACAACTACGGGGCGACGGCCAACGCGAGCACGCACGGCCTCACGCCCATGGCGCCCGAGTCGCAGCTGCTGGTGGGGACGGCCGGCGAGTTCATGCCGGGCATGGACCTCTCGAGCAGCGACTCGATCGCGGGCACGCACGGCTCGAGCGCGAACCCGGCCCTGTGCGCCACCTGCCACGTGGCCGCCTTCGCGGTGAACGACCCGGCCACGGGCGACTTCACCTTCCAGGCGGTGGGTCACACGTTCAACGCGATCCCCTGCCTGGACGCCAACGGGATCCCCTCGGGCGACCTGGACTGCGCGATCACGACGACCGCCCGTGACTGGACGGGCTGCACGGCCTCGGGCTGCCACGGGGACGCGGGCGCGGCGCGCTCG
>DATFLN010000056.1:0-30769 GCA_035267645.1 Gemmatimonadota bacterium
GCCGCCCCCGGCCTCGGGAGCACGATCCGCGCGACGCAGCCGGGCGCGTCGGCCCGGTCCCGGAGCGTGAGCTCGCCCCCGTGCGCCTCGGCGATCTGGCGGCCGAGGGCGAGGCCGATCCCCGAGCCCTCCGGCTTGGTGGTGAAGAAGGGGACGAAGAGGTTCGCCGTGTCCGCGATGCCGGGCCCCTCGTCCTCGACCAGCACCTCCACGTGGAGGGCCGTGACGCGCCAGCCCACGGTCACCTCGCCCCCCGTCTCCGAGACCGCGTCGACCGCGTTGTCGAGGAGATTGATGAGGAGCTGGTCGAGCTGGTCGGCGTCCCCCCGGATCGTGACCTCGGGGCCCGGGAGCACCCCGACGTCCAGCCGGGTCTCGAGGTCCGCCGCCCGACGCACCCAGGCCCCGACCTCGACCGGTCCGACCTCGGGAGGCGGCAGCCGCGCCAGCCGCGCGTAGGAGGACATGAAGCGCCCGAGCGCGGCGGCGCGCCCGGCGATGATCTCGAGCCCGTGGTCCAGGTCCTCGGGCTCGGGTCCCGACCCACCGTCGTTCAGGCCCGACCGGAGGCCCTCGGCGATGGACCGGATGGGCGCCAGCGAGTTGTTGATCTCGTGCCCCAGGACCCGGACCAGGCGCTGCCACGCCCTGCGCTCCTCCTCGCGGAGTACGCGGCTGAGGTCCGAGAGGACGAGGAGGGTCTGCGGACGTCCTTCGTGGCGCAGGCGCGTGCGCCGGACCTCCCACCGGCCCGAGCCGCCCGGGAAGGTCATCTGGACCACCCTCGGCGTCTCCCCAGAGAGGAAGCGCGAGAGCCCGAGCCCGCGCGCCGGCCGGCCGCTCAGGGACCGGGCCGGCCGGTCCAGGAGCTGCGCCCCGGCGCGGTTCACCAGCCACAGCCGGTCCTCCGCGTCGAACGCGAACACGGCCACGTCGATCTCCTGCAGGACGCCGCGGAGGAGGGCGGTGGCCTCCAGGGTCCCCAGCCGCTCGGTGCGGAGCGTCTCGCCCAGGGCGTTCACCTCGTGGGAGACGAGCCCGAGCGCCCGGTCGGTTCCCTCGGTCCGCACGCGCATCGAGTAGTCCCCGCCCCGGTAGGCCGCCAGCACGTTGGCCATGGTCTGGAGGGGGCGGATGAGCTGGTGGCGGAGGACGGCCGCGAGGCCGACCCAGGAGCCGGCCAGGAGCGCCGTGATCGCGATCCGCGACCAGAGCGGCCAGGCCTCCCCCCACAGGAGCACGAGCGCCACCCCCATGGCCGGCAGCCCGGCGGCCATGGCGAGCGCCGGGATGCGGCGCTGGTAGCTCACCGTGCGCCTCCCTCCAGCGCGGCGCGGCTCACCATGGGGCGCGCCGACCGCTCAGGGCTCGAGGCCGTAGCGGTCCAGCCGCCGGTAGAGCGCGCTGCGGCTGAGGCCCAGCTCCTCGGCCGTCCGGCTCACGTTCCCCTCGTGGCGTCGGAGCGCCTTCTGGATCAGGATGCGCTCCGCCTCCTCGAGCGTGAGGCCCTCGAGGCCCGGCGCGCCCTCACCGGCCGGCCTCAGGGCCAGGTGCCGGTCCTCGATGCGGCCGCCCCCGGCCATGAGCACCGCCCGCTCGATCACGTGCTCGAGCTCCCGGACGTTCCCCCTCCACGGATGGGAGCGCAGAGCCTCCATGGCGGCGGGCGCGAGCTCGGGGACGGGCTCGTCGCGCCGGCGCGACTCCCGGCGGAGGAAGTGGGCGGCCAGGACCGGGATGTCCTCGGGCCTTCGCCGGAGCGGCGGGACCTCGATCTCGACCGTGTTCAGGCGGTAGAAGAGATCCTCCCGGAACTCGCCGGCGTCCACCGCGGCCTGCAGGTCGGTGTTGGTGGCCGCGACGACCCGCACGTCGGTCGTCCGAACCCGCGAGGAGCCCAGGCGCCGGAACTCACCCGTCTCCAGGGCCCGCAGCAGCTTGGCCTGCTGGGCCGCCGGCATGTTCCCGATCTCGTCCAGGAACAGCGTGCCCCGGTCGGCCATCTCCAGGTAGCCGACCCTGTCGGCCTTCGCGTCGGTGAAGGCCCCCTTCACGTGCCCGAACAGCTCGCTCTCGAACAGGCCCTCCGGGACGGCGCCGGCGTTCAGGGCCACGAGCGGACGACCCGAGCGGTGCGATCGGGCGTGGAGCCAGCGCGCCACGATCTCCTTGCCGGTCCCCGGCTCGCCCGTGATGAGCACGTTGGCGTCCGAGGGGCCGGCTCGCTCGATGAGCTGGAGGACGGGCTGCATGGCGCGCGACTCGGCCACGAGCTCGGGGAGGTCGCCCTCCCGCGCCCCGCGCTCCACTTCCAGCCGCTCCACCCGCCGGAGGGCCCGGGTGAGCTGCACCTGGTTCTCGAGCGTGGCCAGCAGCCTCTCGTTGTCCCAGGGCTTCTCCACGTAGTCGCGGGCGCCCCGTCTCATGGCCTCCACCGCGCCCTCCACGCTCCCCCACGCCGTCATCACCACGACGGACAGCGAGGGATCGAGCCCCCGGATCACGGCGAGCAGGTCGAGCCCCTCCTTCCCGGAGGTCGTGTCGCGCGTGTAGTTGAGGTCGAGGAGGACGAGGTCCAGCTCGCGGGCCTCCACGGCCCGGAGGACCGCGGGCGGGGAGGTCGCCGTCTCGATCTCGTAGCCGTGCCCCTTGAGGAGGAGCCGGAGCGCCTCGAGCACGTCTCGCTGGTCGTCGGCGATCAGGATGCGCGGCGGCGTCTCGCTCACGGGGCACGGCTCCGCCGGGGATGGATCGGAGGTCGCGATGGGTAGGGCCACGGGAGGCCTCCGGGGGCTCTTGTCGAAGGACGGTCCAGCTCGTCCGGGAGCACTGACGCGGCCGCCGGCCCGGCGGACGGGTCCCTCGAAAGGTAGGCCGGCTCCCGCACGCCAGACAGGCCTACGAGCCGTCCACGATCCATCCGTCTTCGAGCTGAATGATCCTCTCCCCGCGCGCCGCGACGGCCCGATCGTGCGTGACCTGGATGATCGTCGTGCCCCCGCGGTTGAGGGCCGAGAGGAGGTCCATGATCTCCTCGCCCTGACTCGAGTGGAGGCTGCCCGTGGGCTCGTCGGCCAGGATGAGGTCGGGCTCGGCGATCACCGCCCGGGCCACCGCCACGACTTGCTGCTGGCCGCCGGAGAGCTGGGCGGGGAACAGGTCCTTCTTCCCGACGATGCGGAAGCGGTCCAGGATGTCCGCCACCCGCGCCTCCCGCTCGGCCCGCGGGACGTCCCGGTAGGAGAGCGGGATCTCGAGGTTCTCGGCCACCGTGAGGTCGTCCAGCAGGTGGTACTGCTGGAATACGAACCCGATGTGCTCCCGGTGCAGGCGCCCCCGCTGGCGATTCGAGAGCTCGTGGACGGGCGCGTCCAGGAAGCGGTATTCGCCCCGGTACTGGCCGTCCAGCATGCCCAGGATCCCGAGCAGCGTGGACTTCCCCGCGCCCGAGGGTCCCATGATGGTCACGAACTCCCCGGAGCGGACGTCCAGGTCGATGCGACGGAGGACGAACGTCTCGCCCCCCCTGTAGCTGTAGGACTTCTCGAGGCCTCGAAGGCGGATCATGGGTTCCTCGGGTCGGAGTGTGGCCGGCGCGGGATGGGCTCGGGCCGCGCCGCGGGACCGGCTGGCGGCCTGTCTATTCATGGCGAAGCGCCTCCATCGGGTCCACCCGCGTGGCCCGGCGGGCGGGGACCCAGCAGGCCAGGAGGGCCACCGCGACGAGGACGACGGCCGCGGCGACGAACGCCGCCGGATCGAGCGGTGAGACCCCGTAGAGCTGGCTCCGGAGCACCCGGCCGAGCGCGATGGCCAGCACGAGGCCCGCCGCGAGCCCGATCAGGCTGACGCGGAGCCCCTCGCGCAGCACGAGCGCCACGACGTCCCGCCCTCGGGCGCCGATCCCGAGCGCCAGCGTGAGGAGGACCATGGCCGTGAACCCGGGGTGGGCACGGAGCTGCCGGAGCCCGTATCGGAGGTCCTGCCGCACGCCGTCCAGCACGGTCATTCCTCCCGGAGCACGGTCATGGGGTCGACGCGCGTGGCGCGCCGGGCGGGGAGCCAGGAAGCGAGGGCCGCCACGGCGCCGAGGACGATCGTGACGCCTCCCAGCGCCAGCGGGTCGGTGGGACTCACGTCGAAGAGCAGGCTCCGGATGAGCCGCGTGAGCAGGAGGGCGGCGACCAGGCCGAGCCCCAGACCGACCAGCGTGAGCCTCAGGCCGTGGCTCACCACCATGCGGACCACGTCGCCCCCGGCCGCGCCCAGGGCCATGCGGATGCCGATCTCGCGCGAGCGGCGCCGGACGGCGTAGGCGAGCACGCCGTAGATCCCCACCGCGGCCAGCACGAGCGCGAGCACTCCGAAGGCTCCGATGAGGATGAGGCTGAACCGCTGTCTGGCGACGCTCTCGGACACGCGCGCCGACATGGAGCTCACGTTCCAGATCACGATATCCGGGTCCAGGGACCGGAGTCGATCCCGGACCGGCGCGGCCAGGGCCGAGGGGTCTCCCGTCGTGTGCACGGCGACGAACGGGCTGCCCGGCGGACCCTGGGAGAAGGGCACGTAGGTCACGGGGGGCGCGGCGGCGTCCAGGCCGAATTCCTTGACGTCACCGGTGATGCCCACGACCTCCAGCCAGGGGGCGTCGGCCGGCATGCCCGAGTACCAGAAGCGGACGCGCTGCCCGACCGGATCTTCGCCCGGCCAGAACGTCTCGGCGGCCGCGCGGCTGAGGATCATCACCGGCGGCGCGTCGGGCCCGTCCCGCTCGTCGAAGCCCCGGCCCCGGAGCACCGGGATCCCCATCGCCGCGAAATAGTCGGGGCTCGCGCGCCGGAACTGGACGTCCGGCTGGTCGCCGTCCGGGACGTCGCGCCCGCGGATCTCGAGGCGGGTGGAGAGGGCGTCGCCGAGCGGAAGCCGGGTGGCGCCTCCGGCGGCGGTCACGCCGGGGATCGCCTCGAGCCGGTCGAACAGCCGTCGGTAGAAGTCGACCGCCCGGGCGTCGTCGTAGCCGGAGGGCAGCCCGAACTGGAGCGTCAGGACGCCCGAGGCCCGGAAGCCCGGGTCCACGCGGTTGAGACGCACGAAGCTGTGCAGGAGGAGGCCCGCTCCCGCCAGGAGGACGAGGGCGAGCGTCACCTGGGAGACCACGAGGCCGCTCCGCAGCCGGCTCCGGCCCCCGGCCACGCCCCGGCGCGTTCGCCGGAGGGCTCCCTGCACTCCCTCCCGCGCCGCCGTGAGGGCCGGAGCTAGGCCGAACAGGACACTGGCCGCGAGGGTCAGCCCGCCGGCGACCCCCAGGACGCGGAGGTCGATCCCGACGGCCTCGAGGCGGGGGAGGTCGGCCGGCCCGATGCTCCGGAAGACTCCGACGAGACCGAAGGCCACGGCCGTCCCCGCCGCGCCCCCGAACAGGCCGAGCGTCACGCTCTCGGTGAGGAGCTGGCGCACCAGCCGTCCGCTCCCCGCGCCGAGGGCCCGGCGCACGGCCAGCTCGCCCCTGCGGGCCGCGGCCCGGGAGAGGAGGAGGTTGCTGAGGTTGGCGCACGTGATGAGGAGCAGGAAGGCCACGCCCCCCAGGAGCGTCCACAGCGCCGGACTCACGCCGCCCACGATCGAGGCGTACAGGGTCTGGACCGTGGCGCGCAGGCCGCCGTTGGCCTTCGGGTAGGCCCGGGCCAGCCGCCCGAAGTAGGCGGCGATGCCGTCCCGGGCCCGCTCCACCGTGGCGCCGGGGGCGAGCCGTCCGACCACGTCCACCCACCGGACCTGCCGTCCCCGGCCCACGAGCGGATTCTGCGCGAGCGGGGCCCACACCCCTCCCGCGTCGGGGAAGTCGAAGCCGGCCGGCATCACGCCGATGACGGTCGCGGCCCGTCCCGAGATCCGGATCGAGCGCCCGACCACCCCGGGGTCCCCGCCGAACTTGCGCTCCCACAGGGCGTGGCCCAGGAGCACGACCGCCGGCCCTTCCGCCCGGTCCTCGTCCGGACGGAAGCCGCGTCCGATCGCCGGCCGGACCCCCATGAGGTCGAAAAAGCTGGCGGAGACCCAGTAGCCCTGCACCCGCTCCGGCTGGCCGGGCTCACGCAGCACGAAGGACCAGCGCGGCGAGACGCCGGCGGCCGCGTCCAGGGCGTCGACGCCGCCGACCAGTCCCCGGTACGTCTCGAACGAGACCTGCTCCCGCGGCGCGTCGTTGCGGGTGTTCAAGTGCCACACGCGCAGGAGGCGGTCCGGGTGGGGGTAGGGGAGCGGCCGCAGGAGCACGCCGTCGACCACCGAGTAGATCGCGGTCGTGGCGCCGAGCCCCAGGGCGAGCGTGAGGATCGCCACGACCGCGAAGCCGGGGCTCCGCCGCATCTGGCGGAGGGCGTAGCGGGCATCCTGGCGCAGGGTGTCGAGCATCGTCACGCCTCCATCACTCGACTCTGAGGGTGGCCGCGGGGTCCGCGCGGGCGGCCCGGAAGGCCGGAACCGAGCTGGCCGCGACGGCCGCGGCTCCGAGGACCAGCGCCGCGAGGGCGTACGCCACGGGATCGGCGGATGTCACGCCGTAGAGCAGCCCGGAGAGGAGCCGGGAGAGCGCGAGAGCGGCCGGCACGCCCAGGGCGATGCCCGCGGCCGTGAGCGCCGCGCTCCGGCCGACCACCAGGCGGACGACGTCGGCCCGGCCGGCCCCGAACGCGACCCTCACGCCGATCTCGCTCCGGCGCCGGGCCGTCAGGTACGCCACCACGGCGTACGTGCCCGCCAGGGCCAGCGCGAGCGCCGCGCCCCCGAACGCGATGAGGAGCAGGAGCGCGAAGCGGCGGTCGGCGGTGTGGTCGGCCACGACCTGGCCGATCGTGCGAAACGTGGGCGGCACCCCGGGATCCACCTCGCGGAGCGCCCGACGGGCCGGCGCGATGTACCCGCGCGGGTCGCCGCGCACGTGGAGGGCCACGTGGAAGCGAGCCGCCGCTCCCGGCCTCTGACGCGAGTAGGCGTAGACGATGGCGGGCGGCTCGCGCTCCATGGACAGGGCCCGGACGTCCCCGGCCACGCCCACGACCCGGAGCGGCCGCAGGTCCCCGTCCATGTTCCCGAACTCGATGAGCTTCCCGATGGGATCCTCGTCCGGCCACCGCCGCCGCGCGAGCGCCTGGCTGATGACCGCCACGTGGACGTCGTCGTCCGGCGCATCCCGGTCCGTGAAGGCGCGGCCGCGGACGAGGGGAATCCCCATCGTCCGGAACCAGCCCTCGCTGGCCACGCGCCACCATGCCTGGCCCGTGCGGTCCGGCCGTCGCATCAGGCTCCGGAAGTCGGCCGTGCCGGCCTCCCCGGGTCGGTCCAGCAGCACGAACGTGCCGTTGGCGCCCTCGTTCTGGAGGGGAAAGTCGTTGATGCCCCCCACGGACTCCACGCCGGGGAGGGCGCGAAGGCGGGCGAGGAGGCGATCCTCGAACCCGCGGACGCTCGCGGGGTCGCCCGGGGAGGAGGCGGCCACGCTCATCACGAGCACGTGATCGGTCCGGAAGCCGGTGTCCACGGCCAGGAGCCCGAAGAGGCTCCTGGCCATGAGCCCGGCGCCGGCCAGGAGCACCAGCGTCAGGCCCGTCTGCCCCACCACCAGCGCGTCGCGCGCCACACGGCCGCCGCCCCCTCCGGTCAGGGTCCGCCGGCCGGCGGCCAGGGCCCCCCTCAGATCGGAGGGCCCCGCCAGGCCCGCGGCCACCCCCAGCCCGACCGCCGTCACCACGGAGACGGCGAGCGCGAAGGCGAGGACGGTCCCGTCGATCCCGATCTCGCCGGCACGGGGGAGGTAGGTGGGGGCCAGGGCCAGGAGTCCCGCCGTCCCCATGCGCGCCAGGAGGATGCCCACCGCGCCCGCCCCCAGGCCGAGCACCAGCGTCTCGACCACGAGCTGCTGCACCAGGCGGGAGCGTCCGGCCCCCAGCGCGCGTCGGACCGCCAGCTCCCGGCGGCGCGCCGCCAGACGGGCGAGCAGGAGGTTCCCGACGTTGGCGACGGCGATGAGGAGGAGGAACGCGGCGGAGCCGAGCAGCACGAGGAGCGGCGTCCTCACGTCCCCGACCACGACATCCCGGAGCCGGGCCGCCGAGACGTCGACGAGGTCGATGTCGCCCCCGTGGCCGGCCGCCAGCCGGTGCGCGATTCGGGAGAGGTCCGCGCGCGCCGCGGCCATGGAGACCCCGTCCGCCAGCCGTCCCACCACGGCCCAGTTGTGCGCCGTCCGGCTGGTGCCGGGCGTCCACAGGCCGCTCGAGATCCACAGCTCCGTGCCGGACGGATACTCGAACCCGCGCGGCATGACGCCGACCACCGAGTACACCTGGCCTCCGAAGCGCAGCGTCCGGCCGCCCACGGGGCCGCCCCCCAGCGCCCGCTGCCAGAAGCCGTGGCTCACCACCACGGCCGGAGGCCCGCCCTGGCGCTGCTCCTCGGGAGAGAAGGCACGCCCCGAGGCCGGCCCGACGCCCATCACCCGGAAGAAGTCCTCGGAGACCGCCCGAGCCACGCTCCGGACCGGCTCCCGTCCCCCGGTCACCGACACGGGGACGCGGCCGCTCACCGCGGCCATGGACGCGAAGCTCCGGCTGCCGTCCCGGAGGTCGCGGAAGTCGGGTCCCGCCACGGGCATCCCGTGGCCGTCGGCGGCCACCTCCCGGATCCACACGATGCGGTCCGGGTGCGGGTACGGGAGGGGTCTGAGCAGCACCCCGTCCACGACGGTGAAGATGGCCGTGGTGGCGCCGATCCCGAGGCCGAGGATCCCGATGGCCGCGAGGGCGAACCCGGGGTTCCGGCGGAGCTGCCGGAGGGCGAAGCGGAGATCCGGTCCCAGGGATTCGAACATGGTGTCCTACTCCGTCCGGATGGCCACGAGCGGATCGACGCGCGAGGCCCGTCGGGCGGGGAGGGCGCCGCCGGCCGCCGCCACCACGAGGAGGACCGCGGCCGCGCCCCCGAACGCCCACGGGTCCAGCCGGCCCACGCCGTACAGGAGGGGGCCCAACACGCCGCCCGCGAGGGCGGCCGCCGCCAGGCCGGCCGCGGCGCCCAGCGCCACGAGCCCCAGGCTCCTCCACACCACGAGCCGGACCACCGCGGAGGGTCCCGCCCCCAGCGCCATGCGGATCCCGATCTCGCGGACCCGCCGGCTCACCGTGTAGGCCACGACGCCGTAGATGCCGACGGCCGCCAGGAGGAGCGCCAGCCCCGCGAAGGCGCCGAGCAGCGCCATGGAGAATCTGCGGCCCGCGGTGGCCGCATCGACCAGCGTCGCCATCGAGGCCACGTCCTGGATGGGCTGGTTGGGGCGCAGGGACCAGATGGCCTTGCGAATGGGATCCACGACGGCCGCGGGCGCGTCGGTCCGGACCACGAAGCTCATGCCGCGGCGGCCGGTCTGCGCGAACGGCACGTAGGCGGCGGGGGTGGCCTCCTCCTCCAGGCGCACCTGCTTGACGTCGTCCACGACCCCGACGACCTGTGCGGAGCCCCGTCCGACCAGGATGCGCTGGCCGACCGGGTTCCGGTCGCCCCAGTACTTCCGGGCGGCGCTCCGTGAGAGGACGACCACCGGCGGGCCGTCCGCGTCGTCACCGTCCGTGAAGGTCCGGCCCGACAGGAGGGGGATCCCCATGGTCCGGAAGAAGCCGGGGCTCACGAAGCGGAGGTCGGCGGACGGCTCCTGGCCCTCGGGCGGGGTCGGTCGGCCCGCGATCGTGAACGTGATCCCCTCGCCCCGGAAGGTGTGCGGCCCCAGGGGGAGAGGCCGGCCGATGGCGGCCGAGGTCACGCCCGGAACGTCCCGGACCCGGCGGAGCGCCTGTTCCAGGAACGTCTTGTAGTCGTCGCCCTGGGCCGAGACCCGCAGGGTGAGGAGGCCGCGCGGGTCGAAGCCGGGGTCGACCGAGCGGACCGCCGCGTAGCTCCGGACCAGGAGGCCGGCCCCCACGGCCAGCAGGGCCACCAGCGCCACCTCCCCGACCAGCAGGGCGCTCCTCAGCCGTCCCGCCCGCCGTCCGGCGGTGCCGCCGCGCGAGCTCTCGCCCAGCGCCCCGGCCGGGTCCGTGCGGGAGGCCCGCAGGGCGGGCAGCAGGCCCGAGGCCAGCGCCGACACGAGAGAGACCGCGGCGGCGAAGGCCAGCACTCGCCCGCTCACCGTCACGTCGCCCAGGCGGGGCAGGCCGGAGGGCGCCAGGGCGACGACGGCGCGCGTGCCCCACGCCCCCAGGAGGAGGCCCAGCGCCCCGCCCAGCCCCGCGAGCACCAGGCTCTCGACCAGGAGCTGGCGCAGGATGGCGGCCCGCGGGGCTCCCAGCGCGCTCCGGATCCCGATCTCCCGCTCCCGCTCCTCGGAGCGCGCCAGGGCCAGGCCGGCCACGTTGACGCAGCCGATGAGGAGGACGAGCCCGACGGCGCCGAGGATGGCCAGCATGGCGGGGCGCACGCTCCCCACGATCTGGTCGCGGAGCGGCTGCACGGAGACGGCCGTGAGCTCACGGTCCGCGTCGGGGTAGGCCCGGGCCAGGCGTCCCGCGATCACGCCCATCTCCCGCCGCGCCGAGGCCGGCGTGGCGCCCGGAGCCAGGCGACCCACCACGCTCAGGAAGCGGACCTGCCGCAGCCGCGGGATCCCCGATTCGGGGATGACCTCCAGAGGCACCCAGGCGTCGATGCCGGGCCGCGGATACGAGAAGCCGCGGGGCATGACGCCCGCGACCGTCCAGGGTTTCGCGCTCAGCGTGACCGTGCGCCCGATCACGCCCTCCTCGCCGCCGAACAGCCGCTGCCAGGCACCGTACGAGAGGACGACGACGTGATCGTTCCCTCCCCGATCGTGGTCGGCGGCCCGGAGCGCGCGCCCCCGCGCCGCCGGGACGCCCAGCGTCTCGAAGAAGCCCGGCGTCACGTACTCGGTCTCCAGCTCGGAGGGAGTCCCCTCGCGCATCGTCACGAGACCGGAGGCGTGGATGGCCGTCCACGCGCCCATCGACTCGATCGTGCGGCTCCCGGCGCGCCAGTCCTCGACGTCGGGCTTCGAGGTCGTGCCCCGGTCCTCGCCCCGGGACGGGTACGCGCTCCAGAGGCGCACGAGCCGATCGGCGTTCCCGTAGGGCAGCGGCCGCAGGAGGACGGCGTCCACGACCGAGAACACGGCCGTGTTGGCGCCGATCCCGAGGGCCAGCGTGACGGCCACGATGGCCGCGTAGCCGGGATGGCGCCGCAGCTGACGGACCGCGTAGCGCAGGTCCCGCCGGAGCGCGTCGAGCGTGACTCCGCGAGGCTCATTCATGACGCAGCGCCTCCATGGGGTCGAGCCGCGCCGCGCGGCGGGCCGGGACCCAGGTGGCGAGGGCGGCCGCCATCGCCAGCACCAGGGCGGCGCCCCCCAGGGTGACCGGATCCAGAGGATCGACGCCGAACAGGAGCCCCCGGACCAGGCGCGAGAGGAGGACGGCGCCGGCCAGGCCGAGGGCGAGGCCCGTAGCCACCAGCCGGCCGCTGGCGAGGGCGATCGGAGCCGCCACGTCCCGGCGTCCGGCGCCGAGGGCGAGCCGGAGGCCGATCTCCCGCGTCCGGCTCGAGACGCCGTGGGCGATGACCCCGTACAGCCCGAGCGCGCCGAGCACCAGGGCGACCGCGGCGAACACACCCGCCAGCGTGAGCAGGACGCGCTGGCGTCCGAGGGACGCCGCCACGACCCGGTCCATGGTCCGGACGCTCGACAGGGGGAGGCGCGGATCCACGTCGTGGACGGCCCGGCGCACGGCGGCCGCGAAGCCGGCGGGGTCCCCCTCCGTCCGCACGGCCAGCGTCAGGGACCGCACCACGCTGCCGCCGTTCCAGAACCGGAACTGCGCGTGAGCGAGGTACATCTGGCTCGTGCGCGGCGCCGCCAGGCTCTCGTGGCGCACGTCGTCGACGACGCCGACCACGGTGACGATCCCGGGTCCGGCCTCGCCGCCCAGGACGAAGCGGGCCCCGAGCGGGTCCTCGCCGGGCCAGTAGCGCTCGGCCATGGTCCGGTCGATGACGACGGCGCCGGGCGCGTCGACGGCGTCCCTCTCGTCCAGGGCTCGCCCGCGGCGCACGTTCATGCCCAGGGCCCGGAAGTAGCCGGGCGTGACGACCTGCCAGTCCGCCCTCGGGGAGACCTCGCCTCGCGGCACGGGCCGTCCCTCGATCCGGAAGTTGAGGTCGCCCAGGCTCGATCCGAGCGGGAGGTTCGAGACGGCTCCCACGGCGGCGACCCCGGGGATCGCCGCGACGCGGCGCCGCAGGGTCTCGAACGTGCCGACGACCCCGGGCTCGGTGGGGTAGTCGCCGGGCGAGAGCGTCAGGCGGCCGGTGAGGACGTGGTCGGGCCGGAAGCCCGGTTCGACGTCGCGGAGCGCCAGCAGCGTCCGGCCCAGGAGCCCGGCGCCGGCCAGCAGCGTGAGCGCCATGGCGACCTGTCCGACCACGAGCCCGCGGCGCAGGCGGCCGGGTCCCGCCGTCAGGGTGGGCGTGCCGTCCCGGAGGGCGGACGCGGGGCGCCCGCCCGCGGCCCGGAAGGCCGGGAGGACTCCGAACACCAGGCCCGTGCCCGCCGCCGTGGCGGCGGCGAACCCGAGCACCGGGAGGTCCAGGGAGACCTCCCCGAAGCGCGGCAGCCCCGGCGGACGGAGGGAGACCAGCAGGCGCATCCCCGCCCACGCCAGCCCGACCCCCGCCGCTCCCCCCAGGCCCCCGAGCACGAGGCTCTCGGCCAGGAGCTGGCGCACGATCCGCCCCCGTCCCGCCCCGAGCGCGGAGCGCACGGCCAGCTCCCGGCGGCGACCCTCGAGTCGGACCAGGAGCAGCCCGGCCACGTTGGCGCACGCCACGAGGAGCACGATCGCGGCGGCCCCGAGCAGGACGAGGAGGGGGAGCCGCGCGTCCGCCGTCACCTGCGCCGCCACCGGCGTGGCCGTGACGGCGAAGTGCATGTCCCGTGGATAGTCGTCCGGGAAGCGGGCCTGGAAGCCCGTCGCGATCGCGGACAGGGCCGCCTGCGCCCGGTCGCGTGTCACGCCCGGCGCCATCCGTCCCACGACCCGGAGGAAGTGGCTGCCCCGGTCGGTGACTTCGGCGGGGTCGAGGCCGAGCGGGACGATGGCCTCGGTGGCCTCGCCGTCCGCGTAGTCCGCGGGGAGCCGGAACCCCCTCGGGAGGACTCCGATGATCTCGGTCCTCCGTCCGTCCAGCGTGATGTCGCGGCCGACCACGTCGGGCGCCGAGCCGAAGCGCTGGGCCCACAGCCCGTGGCTGATGAGCACGACGCTTCGCTGCTCCCGGCCCTCGTCGGGGCCGAACGTCCTCCCGAGCGCCGGTCGGACGCCGAGCGTGGTGAGCACGCCGGCCGAGGCGTAGCCCACCCGGAGCCGGACGGGCTCGCCCGATCCGACGAGGTTCGCGGCGTCGGTGGCGTAGGCTCCCAGCGCGGCGAAGGCGCTTCCCTCGGCGGCCCGGTAGTCGAGGTACTCGGCGGGCGAGACGGCCGCGCGCGGGCTGCCCTGCCACGCGCTCGCGACGCTCAGGACGCGGTCCTGGTCGGGATACGGAAGGGGCCGGAGCAGAGAGGCGTCGACCACGCTGAAGATGGACGTGGTCGCCCCGATGCCGAGCGCGAGCGTGAGGAGGGCCACCGCCGTGAAGCCGGGGCTCCGTCGCAGCTGGCGCAGGGCGTAGCGCAGGTCCTGTAGCGGGACGTCGAGCATGGTCAGGCCTCCACGGGGCGGGGACCCGCGCACGGAGCGACCGGAGGCGGGAAGGGCCGGGGGCGTCCCGACCGCGGCGCCCTCATTCCGCCCTCAGGGCCCGCGCCGGATCCACGCGCGCGGCGCGCCGGGCGGGGATCCAGGTGGCCCCTCCGGCCACGGCCACGAGGACCGCCGCGGAGACGGTCACGGTGAGCGGATCGGCCGCGCCGACGCCGAACAGCAGGTCCGACAGGAGGCGCGACGAGACGAGGGTGCCGGCCAGGCCGGCGGCGATCCCGATCCCGACGGGCAGCAGCCCGTCGCCGAGCGCGCGCCGGAGGATGCGAGCGGGCGAGGCCCCGAGCGCCATGCGGACGCCGAACTCGCCGTGCCGTCCGGCCACCTGGTAGGCCATCACGCCGTAGACGCCCACGGCTCCGAGCGCCAGCGCCAGGAGGGCGAAGAAGGCCAGGACGCCCGCGAAGAACCGCTCGTGCGCCAGGGAGTCGGCGAGGACGTCCCGGAGGAGGCGCGTCCGCGCCAGCGGGACGTCGGAGGCCACCTCGTGGGTCGCGCGGCGCACCGCGCCGAGCACGGCCATCGGGTCCCCCTTCGTCCGCAGGACGATGTCCATGCCCGCCAGCGGGAACTGCTCCAGGGGCCGGTACATTACCGGTCGGGGCCCGGCGCGCAAGGACTGCTGGTGGACGTCCCCGACCACCCCCACGACTCGGAAGGGAGCGGAGCCGAACAGCTTGATCTCCTTCCCGACCGCGCTCTGGCCGGGCCACAACTCCTCCGCCATGGTCCGGTTGATGAGGCCGACGGGGGCTCCGTCCGCCCGGTCGTCCCCGTCCAGGAGGCGGCCGGCCACGCGCGGGATGCCGAGCGTCCGGAAGTAGCCCGGCGTCACGACCCGGAAGTTGGCGCTCGGGAGCGGAGCGTCCCGCGGCGGCGGGTGGCCCTGGGCCAGGTACGGGAAGGCCCAGTTCCCGCCGCCCATGGGGAGGATCTGGATCGCGCCCGCGCCTTCGATCCCCGGGAGCGCCCGCAGGCGGGGAAGGAGCTCCGCGTAGAAGGACCGGGCCCGGCCTCCGCCGCCGCCGCGATAGGCCTGGTCGGGCGGCTCGAGGCGAACATCCAGCACGTGATCGGCGTTCAGGCCTGGATCCACCGAGCGCAGGGCCCGAAGGCTTCCCAGGAGCAGGCCGGCTCCCGCGACCACGACCAGGGCCAGCCCGATCTCGGTGGCCACGAGCGCATGCCCCAGACGGCGGCCCGAGTGCGTCCCCTCGGCCCGAGCGCCCTCGCCCAGCCCACTCCCGACGTCGCCGGCCGTGGCGCGGATCGCCGGCAGGAGGCCGAAGGCGACCGCACACAGCACGGAGACGCCCAGGGCGAACGCCAGCACCCTGGGGTCCAGCGGCAACGAGTCCGCGCGCGGGAGGCCCGAGATGCGGGAAACCCGCAGGACGGCCAGGACCAGGTGGGCCAGCCCCACTCCTGTGATGCAGCCCGCCAGGGAGAGGAGGAGGCTCTCCAGGAGCTGCTCGCGCACCAGGCGGCTCCGTCGGCCTCCTAGGGCCGAGCGCAGCGCCAGCTCCCGCCGCCGCCTCTCGCCCCGGGCCAGGAGGAGGTTGGCCAGGTTGGCGCACAGGAGGAGGAGCACGAGCCCCACGGCCCCGAGGAGGATCCACAGCGGCCGCCTCACGTCCCCGACCAGGGAGTCCAGGACGCCCGTGGCGCCCGCCGCGCGAACCGCGTCCCGGTCGATGACCTGGGGATACCGGTCGTGCAGCTCCCGCATGGCGGAGCGGATCCGCGTGGCCACGCCCTCCACCGTGGCGTCGGGACGCATGCGCCCGATGACCGTGGTGATGTACCAGGTGCTGTCGCTGAGCACGTTTCGGCCGGGCGCCACGCTGAGCGGGGCCCACGCCTGGACGTCCGGACCGGCCGGCGCGAACGGCGCCTCGAAGCCGCGGGGCATCACGCCGACCACCGTGCGGTATCGGTGCCGGTACCCGTCCAGCTCAAGGCGTCGGCCCACGACGGTGGAGTCGCCGCCGAACCGGCTCTGCCACAGGCTCCAGCTCAGGATCACCACGTCCGATCGCCCGGGATCGCGCTCGCCGGGCCGGAACGCGCGGCCGACGGCCGGCTGCACCCCGAACACGCGGAAGAAGCCGGCGTCCACTATCTGCGTCCGCAGCGCCGCGGGCTCGCCCTGGCCGGTGAGCGTGAGGTTCCAGACCGAGAGGCCCGTATACGCCTCGAGGTCGGGGGCGTCCTGCCCGAGCTCGGAGGCCAGGGCGATGTTGCTGGCGATCTTACCCGGGAGGAGCTGGACGAGCCGGTCCGGGTTCGGGAACGGCAGGGGCCGCAGGAGCACGGCGTTCACCACCGTGAACATGGCCACCGAGGCGCCGATCCCGAGCGCCAGCGTGAGGACCACCGAGGCGGTGAAGCCCGGGCTCCGGCGCAGCCTCCGGAGGGCGTGGCGGACGTCGCGGATGATCGCGTCGAGGCTCATCTGGGCGCCTCACTCCTCCCGCAGGGTGCGGGCGGGATCGAGCCGGGCGGCGCGCCGCGCCGGCAGGTAGGCCGCGGCCACGGCCGTGGCCAGCAGCACGGCGGCCGCGCCCGCCAGGGAGAGCCCGTCGGTGGGATCGACGCCGTAGAGCAGGCTCCGCAGCACGCGCGTCCCCGCCAGCGCCGCCGCGAGCCCGATGGCCGCGCCGAGCAGGGCGGGGCGCATCGCGCGGCCCACCACCAGGCGGAGCACGCGCGGGCGGTCGGCGCCCAGCGCCATGCGGACGGCGATCTCCCCGCGGGCGAGGCCCACGCTCACGGCCACCACGCCGTAGATGCCCACGGCGGCCAGGAGCAGGGCCAGAAGGCTGAACGAGCCGAACAGGGACGCGCCGAAGCGGGGGAGGGCCGTCTGGCTCCGGAGGCCGTCCGCGAGGGGCGCTGCCCGGGCCACCGGAAGGGCGGGATCCAGGCGCTCCACCACGTGACGCACCGAGGGCAGGAGCGCCTCCGGTCGTCCCGTCGATCCACGGACCGCGACCGCGAAGCTCCGGTCGGGCGCCCGCGAGAACGGGATGTACAGGTCGGGGTCGTCGTCCCCCGTCACGATGTCGGACGTGACGTCGCGCACCCGCACAGGGGCGGTGACGCCCACCACGGTGAACCGCGACTTCCCGAGCAGGACCGTCTTCCCCAGCGGGTCCTGGCCATGGAAGTAGCGCTCCGCGTAGGAGGCGCCGAGGATCGCCACGTCCGCCCCCTCCTTCTCCTCCTCGGGGCGGAACGCCCGACCGCGCTGGATCGGGATACCCAGCGCGTCGAAGTACCCGCCCTGCACCCGGTGCAGGTAGACCCGGATCCGGTCCTGGGGATGCTCGGGGAGGAACGAGAAGATGGCGGCGCTGCTGATCCCCCGGAGCGGCAGGTCCGACGCGACCACGGCCCGGTCGACGCCCGGGATGCCCTCGAGCCGCCGCGTGAGCTCCCGCACGAAGGGAGTGACCTCGTCGCGGTCGTAGGCCGCCTCGGGCAGCGAGAGCCGGAAGGCCAGCACGTGCCCCGGATCGAAGCCGGAGTCCACGCGCAGCTGGTTTCGCAGGCTCCTCATCATGAGCCCCGCCCCGATGAGCAGCACCAGCGCCACGGCCACCTCCGCCCCGACCAGGACGTGGCGGAGGGCGAACGGACGGTTCCCGCCCCCGTCGATCGCCCCGCGACCGGCGCCCCGGAGCCCACCGGCCAGAGAAGCCCGCCCGCCTTCCCACGCCGGCGCGAGCCCCGAGAGGAGGCCCGTGACGCCCAGGAGGCCCACGGCGAAGAGGAGGACCGGGAGGTCGAGCCGGGGCGTCGCGTAGGCCGGCAGGATCCCCGTCGGCACGAGGGCCACGAGCCCGCTCAGTGCGGCGCGCGCCAGGAGGATGCCCGGGAACGTGCCCGCGGCCGCGAGGACCGCGCTCTCGATCAGAAGCTGCCGGACCACGCGGCCCCGTCCCGCCCCGAGGGCCCGCCGCGTGAGGAGCTCGTGGCTCCGGGCCGAGGCCCGCGCCAGGAGGAGGTTGGCCACGTTGGCGCACGCGATGAGGAGGAGGAGGCCCACGGCGCCCATGAGCACGAGGACCAGGGTCCCCGTGTCGCCCAGGAGCACGTCTCGCACCGGAGAGATTCGAACGCCCCGATCCTCGTTGGTGCGGGGGTAGGCCGCCGCGAGCCGCGCCGCCACCCGGTCCAGGTCCGACTGCGCGGCGCTCGGGCTCGTCCCCGGCGCGAGGCGGGCCACGGCCCCCAGCCACCGGTTTCCGCGGTCCTCGGGCCCGCCTCCCGCCGTGCCCAGGTCGAACATGTGCCCGGCGGGGATCCAGGCCCCGGTGGTGAAGCTCATGCCCCGGAAGCGCGCCGGCAGGACGCCGATCACCGTGTGGGGCTGCCGGTCGATCCGGATCGTGGACCCGAGCACGTCCGGGTCCCGTCCGAAGCGCCGCGCCCACAGGTCCTCGCCGATCACGACCACGGCCGCTCCCGGCACGGCGGCCTCCCGGGGCGTGAAGGTCCGTCCGAGGATCGGCTGCACACCGAGCATCTGGAAGTAGTCTGCCGACACCACCTCTCCGTCGATGGTCTCGGCGCCCGCCGCGGACTCCGAGCCGGAGCCATCGCCCCCGAGGGTCAGCGACACGCCGTCCAGGACGGAGACGTCGGTGAACGACGAGCTCATCCGCCCCCAGTCGAGGACCTCGGGATAGGATCCCCCGCGGATTCGCGGGCCTTCGGGGGTCCGGGCGTAGCCCCGCAGGAAGACCAGCCGGTCGGCGTCCCGGAACGGGAGCGGCCGGAGCAGGGTCGCATCCACCACGGAGAAGATCGCCGTGGACGTCCCGATCCCCAGCGCCAGCGTGAGGACGACCACGAGCGCGAAGCCGGGGTTCCGCCGCACCTGGCGGAGGGCGAAGCGGAGGTCCTGCCTCGGGGCGTCGAGCATCCCGGTCACCCCATGTCGGGCGCCTCCGCGTGCGCCGTCCGCGGGGCGGGTGCGGGTCCCCTCCGGCGCGCGGCCCGCCCGCGGCGTGTGCGCCGCGCGGGCCTCCGAGCCCGTCTCACGGCTCCACCTCGTAGCCGCTCTCGCGCAGCTCCTCGATGACCTCCGGAGAGCGCACCCGGTCCTCGACGATCTGGCCGTCGAACAGGTGGATCTGGCGTTCGGCGTACTCGGCGTAGCGCGGGTCGTGGGTGACCATGCAGATGGTCGCCCCGTCGCCGTGGAGCTCGTTCAGGAGATCCATGACCGCCTCACCGTTGGTGGAGTCCAGGTTCCCCGTGGGCTCGTCGGCCAGGAGGATGAGCGGGTCGCCCACGACGGCTCGCGCCACGGCCACCCGCTGCTGCTGCCCGCCGGAGAGCTGCGCCGGGTAGTGGCGGGTCCGGTGCGACATCCCCACCCGCTCCAGCGCGCGCATCACCCGCTCCTTCCTCTCGCCCGAGGGCATGTCCCGGTAGGTGAGCGGGAGCTCGACGTTCTCGAAAACGTTCAGGTCGCCGATCAGGTTGAACGCCTGGAAGATGAAGCCGATGTGGCGGTTCCGGATCGTGGCGCGCTGCGACGCCGTGAGGCGCGCCACGGGCTCGCCGTCCAGGTCGTACTCGCCCTCGGTGGGGGAGTCCAGGAGGCCCAGGATCGAGAGCAGGGTCGTCTTCCCGCACCCCGACGGCCCGGCGATCGAGAGGAACTCGCCCTCCTGGATCTCCAGATGCACGTCGGAGAGGGCGTGCGTCTCGACTTCCTCCGTGAGGAACACCTTCCGGACCCCCTCCATGCGGATGAGCGGGGGTGCGGCGGTCGCCGCGCCGGTGGAGCCGAGCTGGGACTGGGGATCGTTCATGGCATCTCCGCTCAGTTGAGCTTCACGCGGTCCACGTCCCCGTAACGGGACATGTCCGAGAGGATCACTCCGTCGCCCTCCTGGAGACCCGCGAGGACCTCGACCTCGTCCACGGAGGCCCGGCCGAGCTTGACCGGCACGCGGACGGCCGCGTCCCCGCCATCGACCAGCTTGAACAGGCCCACCGTGCTCCCGGCCTCCCCGTAGGTGGGCCGGTCCACGTGGAGGACGTCCGGGAGGTGGTCGATGATGACGGTGCCGTCGACGCTCAGGTCCGGCCGCGCCGCCCGCGGGAGGTCCCCCTCCAGGTGGACGTCGATCTGCACGGCGCCCTGCTGGACGTTGGGGTCGATCCGGCTCACCGTGCCGGAGACGGTGTCGCTGCGCAGGTCCACCAGGACCCGCTGTCCGAGCTGGACATCGCGGATCTGGCTCTGGGGGATGTCGATCTGCGCCTTCAGGGAGCCGGGCTGGGCCACCCGGGCCAGGGCGGTCCCCGACTGGACCCACTGGCCGGGCTGGAGGGTGAGGTCCTGGAGGATCCCGGAGGCCCCGGCCACGACCTGCATGGAGGCGACCCGGCGCTCCTGGTACTCGTAGATGGACTTCAGACGGGCCACCTGGTCGCGCTGCACGGAGAGCTGGTCCTCCATGGTCTGCGCGAGCAGGTCCAGCTGCTCCTGCGCCGCGTCGAGCGCGGCCTTCGCGGCGTCGGCCTGCTCGGCGGAGCGCCGTGCGTCGTTGAGCGGGATGAGCTGGCGAGCGGCGAGCGCGGAGTCCGCGGCCGCCTCGCGCCGGGCATCGAGCCACGCCGCCCGGGTGCCGGCCACCTGGGAGGCCTGCGCGGCCTTCTGCGATCCCAGCGACCTCCGGAGCTCGACCATGGTTCCCTGCGCGCTCGTCCACTGCTGCTGGGCCTGGAGGGCGGCCAGGTCCACGTCGGGGTTGCTGAGCTCCAGTACGACGGTCGAGGAGTCGACGGATTCACCCGCCTGGACGTGGACCCGGTCCACGCGCCCGGCCGTGACCGCGGAGACGTAATGGATGTGCTCGGGGACGAGCGTCCCCGGTCCCCGTACCGAGATCGTCATCGCCCCGCGCTCGACGGTCCCGGTCAGAATGGAGTCGCGGTCCACGGACGGGGCCGCCGGCCCGAGGCGCGAGAGGAAATACGTGACCGCGGCGAGGACGACCACCGCGCCGACTCCGATGAGGAGGCGGCGCCGGGTGCGGTCCTTCGTCTCCCGGGCCACGTCCATGCCCGACTGGGCGACGGCCGAGGGCCGGTCGCGAGGGTCCCGGCGGGGGTCGGTCGCCGGCCCATCCTCGGCGAGGCGGGGCCCCATCCGGGTCCCGTCCCCGGGAGCATCGCTCTCGGGCGGCTCTCTGTCGACGCCGGGCAGGACCCGGGCGGCCGCGTCCAGGAGCTCGCGGAGCGACTTCACGGCCGCGCGTCCCGGGCCGGGGCCGCGGAGTGGGGTGTCGATCGCATCTCGGCTCGGCCGTCCCGTTGGTTCGGTGGTCGCGGACCGGGATGCGCTCTGCGGGCGCACCCGGAAGTGCCTCGTTGGAACGGCAACGGACGTACCGGACGTGCGGCGTACCCTAAGTCATTGTCAAGTCAGTTTTTATGTAGAATAGTGGGAGGCCGGGCGTCCTCCGGGAGTGTCCGAAAGCGGGACGGGGTGTCCGAATCCGGACACCCCGGAGCGGCGAGGGACGCGGTGGCCCCGTCGTCGCGCTGCCGGCGGTTCCCCGACGGCCGTGGCCCGCGTGCGCCCGCCGGCCCCGGCGCGGCCTCCCGAACGTCCTCTTGAACTCGAGTTCAAGAGGGTCTCGGGGACGGTCCCTGCTCCGATCAGCCGCCGGGCAGGGACCCCTTCAGCGCCTCCCACCGGGCCACGAGCCCGTCCAGGTCCTCCCGGTAGCTGTCGAGCACCTCGCGCAGGCCGCTCGCCGGCGCGGCGTCGGCGCCCTGGACGCGGCCGGCCAGGCTCGAGAGGACGCCCGCCACCGAGCGGAGGCTCGGAGCGCCGGGTCCGGTCCGGCCCGCGCCCCCGTCCGCCAGCGCGCGCAGCGAGTCGGCCGTCGCCGCCGGGAGCCTGCCGCGCTCCAGGGCCGCCTCCACCTCGCGGTAGGTCCCGACGGCCCGGGCCAGCGCGCCGTCGACCGCGAGCGCGAGGTCCAGCTGCTCGGCAAGGACCGCGTGGGAGACGTCGACCCGAGGGTCGGGCTTCACGACCAGGGTATCGGTCGACGTCGCGCCCCCGGCCGAGAGCGTGACCGTGTAGCGTCCGGGAAGGACGAGCGGCCCCTCGGGCTCGACCGGCTCGCCCTCGCGCCACACGGCCGCGATCGAGTAGGAATAGCCGAGCGACGGCGGCCTGGGATAGCGGAGGTCCCAGACGAAGCGGTGCATGCCGGCGGAGGCCGACACGGGCCGTCCGCCGTATGGGGTGCCTCCGGCCGCGCGCTCGCCCTTCGGCCCGAGCCACGCGGTCTCGAAGTAGCGTGTGGCCTCCAGCCCCTCGGCCGAGTCCCCGCTGGAGAAGCGCCGCACCACCTTCCCGTCGCCGTCCCGGATCGTGAGGGTCACCGGGCCCCCGGCCGCCGCCGGCAGCCAGTAGTCGAGCACCGCCCCGGCGGGCGGGTTCTTCCCGAGGGGCGTGGAGGGCGGCCACGGGGTGTCGCGGTTCTCGTCGTAGCGCACCCGGAGCGCGGGACGCGGCGGGAACAGGGCGGGCTTCCCGCCCGCCGCCACCTCGGCCGCGTGCCGGAGGGGGGAGACGTCGTCCAGGACCCAGATTCCCCGCCCCTGGGTGGCCGCGATGAGATCCCCGTGGTGGACCAGGAGGTCGCGGTACCAGGTGGTCGGGAGCTCCTTCGAGAGCGGCTGCCAGCTCGCCCCGTCATCGAAGGAGACGTACACGCTCCGGTCCGTGCCGGCGTACAGGAGCCCCGGCTTCTCGGGGTCGGCCCGGACCACGGTCGTGTACTCGCCCTCCGGGATCCCCGCGTCGATCCGGCTCCAGCTCCTCCCCCCGTCCGCCGTCCTCAGGAGCATCGGCTCGTACCGGTCGATGCGGTGGAGGTCGACCGCCACGTAGGCGGTCGCGCTGTCGGAGGGGGAGAGCGCGACGGCGTTCACGCGCCCCCACGCGGGGATCCGCTCCGGCGTCACGTCCTTCCAGTGCGCGCCGCCGTCGCGGGTGACCTTCACCCGCCCGTCGTCCGTCCCCACCCAGATCGTGCCCGCCGAGCGGGGCGAGGGCGCGATCGTGTAGATGACGCCGAATCCGCACTCGACCGCCGTCGCGAGGTCGGGGTCCCGGCAGGCCGCGGCCGACGGCGCGTTCTTCCCGGTGACCTTGCCGCTCAGGTCCGGGCTCACCACGTCCCACCGGTCCCCGTCGTCCGTGGAGCGGAAGAGGACCTGGGAGCCGAAGTACATGGCGCGGTCCACGGGCGAGAACTCGAGCGGGCTGATCCACGTGTAGCGGTACTTCACGCCCGTGGGCCGCGCGCCGTAGGTGGAGACCGGCCAGGGCGAGACCTCGGCCACCTGCCGGGTGGTCTCGTCGAAGCGGGAGACGTGCCCGCCGAGCCCGCTCCCGAACACGACGTCCGCGTCGCCGGGCTTGGGGACCATGTAGTCGCGCTCGTCGCCCCCCACGGGGTGCCAGTCCCGGAGCTCGATGACCCCGTAGGGCCCCCGGCTCAGGATCCCTACCGTCCCGTTGTCCTGCTGCCCGCTGTAGATCCGGTAGGGGAAGCGGTCGTCGGCGGCCAGGTGGTAGAACTGCCCGGTGGGCTGGTTGTACCAGCTCGACCAGCTCGCCCCGCCGTTCACGGTCACCGCGGCGCCCTGGTCGGCGCCGGTGATCATGTGGTCGGGCGCGTCCGGGTCGATCCACAGGAAGTGGTAGTCGTCCCCGCCCGGCGAGCCCTTCACGATCGTGAAGCGCTCTCCGCCGTCGTCCGAGCGGTGGATCGAGCGGCCCATGACGTACACGACGTCCGGGTCGTCCGGGGCCGGGGTGACGCGGCCGAAGTAGTCGTTGGCCAGCTCGGGGTCGTCGTTCACGAGCTTCCAGCTCGCGCCGCCGTCGTCGGAGCGATAGAAGCCGCTTCCGCCCCCGGGGGCGACGACGGTGGCGTACACCCGCCGGGCGCCGCTCCCGCGGGCGACGCCGAGGCCGATCCGGTCCAGCGGACCGTCCGGCAGCCCCCGGCCCGGGAGACGCTTCCAGGTCTCTCCGCCGTCGTCGCTCCGGTAGATCCCCGAGCCCGGACCCGCCTGCGGCATGAAGTAGTCGAGCCACGGGTGGAGCCGCATCTGCCAGGCGGCGGCGAACACGACGCCGGGGCGCTCGGGGTCCCGGGCCAGGTCCACGACGCCGGTGCTCCGGTCGATCGAGAGGACGTGCTTCCAGGTCCGGCCACCGTCCTCGGTGAGGTAGATCCCCCGCTCGGGGTTGGGCCCGAA
The DNA here is from genome assembly GCA_035267645.1 of Gemmatimonadota bacterium. Lineage (GTDB taxonomy): Bacteria > Gemmatimonadota > Gemmatimonadetes > Palauibacterales > Palauibacteraceae > Humimonas. The sequence goes on from DATFLN010000056.1 coordinate 24,138, forward strand.
CTCGTGCCCGAGGGCGCCGACGAGCACGCGGTCCGCGTCCGTCGGATCGACCAGGATGGAGCCGATGTGGCGCGTGGCACGCAGGCCGACGTTCGTCCACGTCTCTCCGCCATCGCCCGAGCGGTACACGCCGTCCCCGGCCATGGCGTCGTAGCGGATCGTGGGCTGTCCGGTGCCCGCGTAGATCACGTCCGGATTCGACCGGGCGACCGCCAGCGCGCCGATCGAGGCCGAGCGCTGGTGCTGCATGAGGCCCTTCCACGTGCGGCCGGCGTCGTCGGTCCTCCACACGCCGCCGCCCGCGGAGCCGAAGTAGAAGGTGTTCGGCTGCCCGGGCACGCCCGCCGCCACCGTGGCCCAGCCGGCCCGGTAGGGACCGACCAGCCGCCAGCGCAGGCCCGCGTAGGCGTCCTGCGGCACGGTGTCGGTGGGGAGAGCGGGGGACGTGGCGGCCGCCCGCCCGGGCTGCGCGGCGTGAGGCGCCGCGGGCGCCAGGGAGACGAGGGCGGCGAGCAGCGTGGCCGGAACGGTCATGGGCGGGGCTCCTCCTGCGCTCGTGGCGAGGGTTCGGTCGGGGCGGAGATCGCGGGGAGGCCCGCCTTCCGGAGGCGGGCGTCGAGGTCGGCGGCCCCGGTGCGGCGGAGGGCCTCCCAGCGGCGGGTGGCCGCGCCGAGCTCCGCGGACAGCCGGGCCCACGCGGCGCGGGTCTGGGCGGGAGGCTCCCGGTCGGCGCTCTGCACGGCCTCCTCCAGGGAGGACAGGCCGTCCGGAAGCGAGGCCGCGACGGAGTCGATCCGGGAGCGGAGGCCGCGGATGTCGCCGCGGAGCCCGGAGGAGAGGCCCTTTCTCTCCTCGAGCGCCGCCAGCCGCTTCGAGAGCTCCGAGGCCGCCTCCGCGATCCCGACCCGCTCGGAGACGGCGTCGCGGATGGCCAGGGCCAGCTCCAGCTGGTCCTCGAGCGCGCCGGCGGGGACGTCCACCCGCGGGTCCATCGCGACCTCGAGCGGGCGCTCGAGCGTCCGCCCGCCCACGGCGAGCCGCACACGGTAGGTCCCCGGCAGGGCCAGCGGCCCCTCGGGCGCCATGACCGTCCCCTCCCCGGCGATGGCGGAGATGCTGTAGTCCCGCGCCGGGACCGGCGGCGGGGCCCACCTGAGGTCCCACACGAAGCGGTGGTGGCCGGGCTCCGCGCCCGGAATCTCGCTCCGGGGGAGCCAGCTCGCGGTGAAGTAGGTGGGCGCGGGGGGCGTGAAGGGCCGCTCCCTGCTCGACCAGCTCCGGACCGTGTCCCCGGACGCGTCCAGGATGTCGATCCGCACCGGTCCCTCGCTCCCGGCCGGGATCCAGTAGTCGAGGATCGCGCCCGCCGGCGGGTTCTCGCCCTGCGGCTCCTCGGGCGGGAGCGGCGTGTCGTGGTACTCGGTCCTGCGCAGCCGCCAGGCCCGCGACGGCCGGTACAGGTACGGCTCCGGGCCGGCCGTCTCCGGGCCCGCCTGCCGGAGGACCGACAGGTCGTCCAGGACCCGGATGGAGCGGCCGTGGGTGGCGGCCACCAGGTCGCCGTGGGCGACGGCCAGGTCGCGCACCGACACGGTGGGCAGGTTCAGCTGCAGGGAGCTCCAGTGTCCGCCGTCGTCGAAGGAGACGTAGACGCCCCGCTCCGTCCCGGCGTACAGGAGCCCGCGCCGCACCGGATCCGCGCGCACGGCGCGGACGAACGCCCCGTCGGGGATTCCGGAGTCGATCCGGGTCCAGGTCGCCCCCAGGTCGCGGGTCCGGTAGATGTAGGGTGAGATGTCGTCCAGGCGGTGGCGGTCGACGGCCGCGTAGGCCGCTGCGGAGTCGAAGGGCGAGGCCTCGAGCAGGCTCACCTTGCTCCACGGAGTCAGGGCCCGGGGCGTCACGTCCCGCCAGCCCTCCCCGCCGTCGGTCGTGACCCGGATGCGGCCGTCGTCCGTCCCGGCCCACACGATGCCCTCGCGCACCGGCGACGGCGCCACCGAATAGATGACCCCGTGGCCGCGCGCCGAGGCGTTCTTCACGGAGAGGGGGCCCCGTCCGGTATCGGCCGGCGTCCCCGCCGCGGCCGCCGATCCCGTGAGGTCCGGGCTCGCCTCCTCCCAGTGCAGCCCGCCGTCGCGGGTCCGGAGCAGCACCTGCGAGCCCAGGTAGAGGGTGCGGGGGTCGAGCGGGTCGAACACGATGGGCGAGGTCCACGTGAACCGGTACCGCCGCTCCGGGAAGGGCGTCGAGAAGGAGGCGGCCGGATCGGGCGAGATGGTCTGCGTCTGGCCGGTCCTCCGGTCCCACCGGTACGCGGCGCCGTACACGTCGCCCCCGTACACGATGTCCGGGTCCAGCGGGTCGGGGGCGATGTAGCCGGCCTCGCCCGCTCCGGGCGGGATCCACTCACGGAACGTGATCTCACCGTAGTCGCTCCGGCTGGAGATGGCCACGCTGCCCGCGTCCTGCTGGGCCCCGTAGATCCGGTAGGGGAAGTGGTCGTCGACCGCCACGTGGTAGAACTGCGCGGTGGGCTGGTTGTACCAGCTGCTCCACGTCTCGCCCCCGTCCAGGCTGAGGGTGGCCCCCTGGTCCACGCCCGAGATCATGCGGTCCGGGTCGGACGGGTCGATCCACAGGTCGTGGTAGTCGTCCCCGCCCGGAGAGCCCTTGATCGAGACGAACGTCCGTCCCCCGTCGGAGGACCGGTACAGCCCCACCTTGGGGAGGTAGACGACGTCGGGGTCGGTCGGGTCCACGAACACGCGGCCGAAGTACCAGCCCCGGGTCGTGATCCGGGGGTCGTCGCTCGCGAGCTCCCAGGTGGAGCCGCCGTCGTCCGAGCGGTACAGGCCGCCGCCCGCCGGCGCGTCCACGATCGCGTACACGCGCCGGCCGCCCGGAGCCACGGCGATCCCGATGCGCCCGAGCCGGCCGGACGGGAGGCCGCCGCCGCGGACGGGAGCCCAGCTCCTCCCGCCGTCCGTCGAGCGGAAGAGGCCGCTCCCCTCGCCCTGGACCGGCGGGTACTGGCTCCACGGGGGGCGGTGCATGGCCCACAGGGAGGCCCACACGACGTCCGGGTCGGAGGGGTCGCGGGCCAGGTCGATCGCCCCGGCGTCGGGCCCCCGGTACAGGACCCTGGACCACGTCCTCCCTCCGTCCGCCGTCCGATACACGCCCCGATCGGGACTCGGTCCGTAGGCGTGGCCCATGGCCGCCACCAGCGCGACGTCGGGGTCGCGCGGGTCGACCAGGATCTTCCCGATGTGGCGCGTGTCCTCGAGCCCGAGGTGCGTCCAGTGGTCCCCGCCGTCCGTGGAGCGGTACACCCCGTCCCCGTAGGTGATGTCCGAGCGCATGTCGGCCTCGCCGGTCCCGACCCAGAGGACGCTCGTGTCCGAGGGGGCGACCGCGAGGGCGCCGATCGAGGGGCTCACCCGGCCGTCCGAGATCGGCTCCCAGGTGAGCCCCGCGTTGGTGGTCCTCCACACCCCGCCGTCCACGGCGCCGAAGTAGAACGTGCGGGGGTTCCCCCGGAGGCCCGACACCGCCAGGACGCGCCCGGCGCGGAAGGGTCCCACCAGCCGCCAGCGCATGGAGCCCCAGGCGGCGGGAGGGACGGTGTCGGGACGGAGGGCGGCGGGAGAGGATGGCGCGGCGGGGAGGTCGGGCGCTGCGGTGAGGGAGGTCGCGGCGATCGCGCCCAGCGCGGCCGCCAGGGCGAGACCGGACCTCCACCGGATTCGGACGTGCATGGTGCGACTCCGCTTCTGTGGTGGTCCCCTTCGTTCCGGGGCCGGGCAAGATGCGCGGAGCGCCCCGGCGCCGACAAGCGTCCGGCCGCGCCCTGTACGACGGCGCGTCCGGCGGCGAGATTGGCCGCGGGCGGGGCGCGGCGGTGGACGGCCGCGGGGCCCGGCCGGAGGGAGCGGGCCGTCGTTCCCGCCGGTCCGGCTCCGGGGGAGCGGGACGGGCGGCAGAGAGGAGGTCCGATGCGAAAGGTGTCCGGACGAGTGACGGCGAAGCGGATCGGAGCGGCGGCGGCGGTCGTGGCGGCCGCGGCCCTCGCGCTCGGCGCCTGCGGGCGGAGCGGCGGGGACGGCGGCTGGGCGAAGGAGGACCCGACCCCCCGCGAAGGCTACGTGCACGTCCCCGGCGGGCGCCTGTGGTACCGGATCGTGGGGAGCGGGAAGGGGACCCCGCTCCTCACCCTGCACGGCGGTCCCGGGGCGCCGCACTACTACCTGAAGCCGCTGGCCGGGGTCGGCGCGGACCGGCCGGTCATCTTCTTCGACCAGCTCGGGGCGGGCCGCTCCGACCACGTCACCGACACGACGCTGTTCACGATCCCGAAGTACGTCGAGCGGCTGGACAGCCTGCGCCACCGCCTGGGCCTCCGGGAGGTCCACCTGTACGGGCAGTCGTGGGGGACGATCCTGGGCACGGAGTACGTGCTGGCCCACCCGGAGGGGGTCCGGAGCCTCATCCTCTCGAGCCCCACCCTGAGCATCCCGGCCTGGGCGGCGGACGCGGACACCATGGTCTCGCAGCTCCCGGACTCGCTGCAGCGGGCCATCCGGGAGGGCGAGCGTACGCGGTCGTTCGACTCGCCGGCCTACCGGGCGGCCACCGAGGCCTACTACCTCCGCCACCTGGCGAGGAAGACGCCGTGGTCGGCAGACATCGACAGCGCGTTCTCGCAGCTCGACACCGTCCAGTACTACCTGCTGAACGGCCACAGCGAGTTCACGATGGACGGGCGGCTGCGCGACTACGACATCACCGACAGCCTGGGGGACCTCCGCCTCCCGGTCCTCTACATCACGGGCGAGTACGACGAGGCACGGGTGCCCACCGTGCGGCGGTACGCGGCCGAGACCCCGAACGCGGTCCTGTCGATCACGCCCGGCGCCGGCCACCTCACCATGCAGGACGACTCCGCCCACGACGTGGCCACGATCCGGGCGTTCCTGAACGGAGTGGACGCCGGGCGGGCCGGGGGCCCGGGGATGGCGGGCGCCCGGTCGGGCGGCGCGGGAGAGGCGGCGGCCGGGACCGGGACGGCCGGCTCGCGAGCCGACGCCGGCTCCGCCGCGAACGCGGCCGCCTCCGTGGGCCGCTGGACCGTCCCCGACTCCTCAGCGTGCGAGGGCGTCACGTTCGCCTGGAGCCTGCCGCCCGCCCGGGCCGGGGAGCTGGCCGGTCCCGGTCTCGAGCCCGTCCGGGCCGCGGGCGGCCGGACGCCCATCTCGGTGTTCGCCGTCGCCTGTCCGGGCGGGATGGTGGACGGCCGGGCCACGGGGCCCTCCTCCCTCGCCGCCGTGATCGTCCCGGTCCGGGCCCCGCCCGACTCGGCGGGGGCGCCCGCCGCGCAGGGCACGGCCGCCGTCCCCGAGGTGATCGCGCCGGCAGGGAGCCCGGTGGCCGCGCTGTTCGCGCGGAGCGGCTTCCGCGTCACGGACGGGACGGTCGAGGTCGGGAGCGGGCCGGCCGCCGACGGTCGTCGCATCACCGTGACGATCACCACGGGCGAGGGTCGGATCGAGGGCTCGGCACGGGTGGCGGCGGGCCCGGGACACGAGGTCGCGCAGCGCTCCGCGCTCCTCGGACCTCCGGTCCCCGGGTCGGGGAGCGGGGCGAGCGCGGCCCCGTCCTTCGCCGGCCGGGAGGAAAGCGTCCGGAGGATGGCCACGTCGCTGGACGTCTCGGCCGACGGCGTGACCTGGCTGGGCCGCTGGCGGCTCGGGGGCCCGCCGTCGGCCGCGTGGGTGGACAGTAGCTTCATCTGGGACTTCACCTTCCGGCGGCCCTGAGATCTCCCCGGGACCGGGGACGGTGCCGCGAGCCTCCCGGCAGTGTGGCACGGGCACCGCACCGCGCCTCGTCGGGGGGCGGTCCATCGCGGTGATGGTGCCGCACCGACGCCCCTCGCGAACCCGCCACCCCCGGCACGGCTCCCTTCCCGCCCCGCGAGCTCCCGGCGCGCAAGGGTTTCACGGCGCCGACGGGGGCTCGCCTTCGCGGACGCGCTCGCTGGCCGGGAACCTGCAAGAGTGATCCCGAAACGGCGCGAGACACGCGGCCGGATCGAAGCAGCTTTCTGGAGGAGTACGATGGGCGAGTTCGTGCGGTGGTTCTCGGAGGTCGGGGCGGACGACGTCGACAGCGTGGGCGGCAAGGTCGCCTCGCTGGGCGAGATGATCGGGACGCTGGCGGAGCGCGGCATCCGCGTCCCGGACGGCTTCGCGGTCACCGCGGACGCCTACCGCCACTTCCTCGAGGCCAACGACCTGGACGAGCGGATCGCGGGCCTCCTGTCCGACTGGAACGACGGGAAGCACTCGCTGTCCCACACGGGCGAGTCGATCCGCTCGCTCATGATCTCGGCCGAGATCCCCGACGACCTCTCCGAGGCCATCCTCGAGGCCTACCGCGAGCTCGGCAGGCGGTTCGAGACCGAGGACGTGGACGTGGCGGTCCGCTCGAGCGCCACGGCCGAGGACATGCCCGACGCCAGCTTCGCCGGCGAGCACGAGACCTTCCTGAACGTCTCGGGCGAGGAGCACATCCTCGAGTCCACGCGCTCCTGCTTCGCCTCCCTGTTCACCGACCGGGCCATCAGCTAC
>DATFLN010000057.1:0-36654 GCA_035267645.1 Gemmatimonadota bacterium
CGTCTACGTCCTGGTGTGGCTGTTCGAGCACCTGGACGCCATCCTGGGCCAGTGGCTCCCGCCGGAGGTCCGCTTCCCGGGCGTCGGGCTCCTGGCCCTCGTCCTCATCCTGCTCTTCACCGGCTGGATGCTGCGCTGGGCCATCGGGCGTCGGGCGCTCTCCTGGTGGAACCGGGTCCTCCTGCGCCTCCCGCTCACGCGCAGGATCTACAACGCCTCCTCCCAGATCGTGCAGACGCTGCTGGACCGGGACGACCGGATCTTCCGCAGCGTGGCCCTCATCGAGTATCCCTCGCCGGGCTCCTACGCGGTCGTCCTGGTGACGGCGGCCGCGCCCGCCACGATCGCGGAGGCCCGGCCCGACGAGGAGCTGGTGAGCGTCTTCCTGCCGACGACGCCCAACCCCACGACCGGCTACCTGCTCGTCGTGCCGGCCGACCGGATCCGCGTCCTGGACATGAGCGTGGAGGACGCCATGAAGTTCATCATCTCGGCGGGCGTCGTGTCGCCGGAGGCGGACCGCCCGGCCCTGGGCGGGCTGGACGTGGACCGTCTCCTCCGCGAGGCCCGCCGGAGGCGCCCGTGAGCGAGCCGGCCGCCGAGGAGCAGCGCCGGGTCGCGCTCGACCTGCTCGCGTCCGAGGACGACGAGTCGCTGCGCGCCTACGCCCGGCAGCTCCATCCCAGCGACCTGGCCGACCTCCTCGAGCACCTGGAGGAGCCCGACCGCGTCCACCTCCTCTCGCTCCTCCCGGCCGACGCCGCCTCGGACGCCCTGGCGGAGATGGACGAGGTCGAGCAGCCGGGCGCGCTCCTGGCCCGCCTGGAGCCCCACCGGATCGCCGAGCTCGTCTCGGAGCTGGCCGACGACGACGCGGCCGACCTCATCGGGGAGCTGACGCCGGAGGAGCAGGCGCGCGTCCTGGCCTCGGTGGACGAGGCCGTGGAGATCGAGGAGCTCCTGCACTACCCGCCCGACACGGCCGGCGGGATCATGACCCGGGAGCTCGTGGCCGTGACGTCGGACGTCACGGCGGGGGAGGCCCTGGAGGACATCCGGAGCCAGGCCTCCAAGGTGGACGAGTTCTTCACGATCTTCGTGGTGGACCCCGACCGGAGCCTGCGCGGCGTGGCCAGCCTGCAGCGGCTGGTCCTCAGCCCCCCCGGCCGTCCCGTCGCCGAGCTGGTCGAGGAGCCGCCCTCCGTGGTCCCCGTGCACATGGACCAGGAGGAGGTGGGCCGGATCCTCTCCCGCTACAACATGGTCTCGATCGGGGTCGTCGACGCCCTGGGACGCCTGGTGGGCCGCATCACCTTCGACGACGTCATCGACGTCATCGAGGCGGAGACCACCGAGGACATCCTGCGCTTCGCCTCGGTCTCGGAGGAGGAGGAGCTCCGGGGCTCGACGCGCGATGCGGTGAGGAGCCGACTCCCGTGGCTCCTCGTGAACCTGCTCACGGCCGTGCTCGCCGCCGGGGTCGTCTACCTCTTCCAGGGGACGGTCCAGCAGATCGTCCTCCTGGCCGTCGTCATGCCGATCATCGCGGGCATGGGCGGGAACGCGGGCACCCAGGCCCTGGCCGTGACCGTCCGGCGCATCGCGCTCACCGACGAGACCACGCGCGAGCTGTGGCCGGTGGTCGGGAAGGAGGTCCTCGTGGGGCTGGTGAACGGCCTCGTCCTGGGCGCGATCGGCGCCGTCGCGGGGCTCGTCGTGGCCCACGAGCCGGTGTTCGGGCTGGTCGTCCTCCTGGCCATGTGGGCCAACCTGGTCGTGGCCGGCTTCGCGGGCGCCTTCATCCCGATCTTCCTCGAGAGCCTGGGGGTCGACCCCGCCGTCGCCTCCTCGATCTTCGTCACGACCTTCACCGACCTGTGCGGCTTCTTCCTCCTCCTGGGGCTGGCCACCGTGGTGCTCCTCTGACACTTTGACCGCGCGATGACGACCACGACCGAGAAGGGCGCGGATCCGGGCCGGGGGGCCTCCGGGAGCCGGGAGCTGTCCGAGAGGATGGCCCGGGTGGTCGAGCGGTTCCGCGACGGGGAGGAGCGCGGCCTCGCCCGCGCCATCAGCCTGGTCGAGAACGCCGCCCCCGGCTACGAGGCGCTCCTCGACGCCCTGCACGAGGGCGTGGGCCGGGCGCGGCGGATCGGGATCACCGGCCCGCCGGGTGCCGGGAAGTCCACGCTCACCGCGGGCCTCGCCCGCCGCTTCCGCGAGGACGGTCTCACCGTGGGCATCCTGGCCGTCGACCCGACGAGCCCGTTCACGGGCGGGGCGCTCCTCGGGGACCGGGTGCGCATGACGGAGCTGGCCACGGAATCCGGAATCTTCATTCGCTCCATGGCCAGCCGCGGCTCCCTGGGCGGCATGGCCACCGCCAGCCGCGAGGCGGCCGACCTCATGGACGCCTTCGGCTTCGACCGCATCCTCCTCGAGACGGTGGGCGTGGGCCAGTCCGAGCTCGAGATCGCCCAGGCCTGCGACTCCACCGTGGTGGTCCTCGTCCCCGAGTCGGGCGACGGGATCCAGGCGATGAAGGCGGGCCTCATGGAGGTGGCCGACCTCTTCGTGGTGAACAAGGCGGACCGGCCGGGCGCCGACCGCCTCTCGGCCGAGATCGCGATCATGCAGAGGATCCGGGCGGGCCGGGCCCCTGGCGCGCCGATGGGGCACCACGGTGCGGCCGCCGGATCCGAACGCGGGGTCTCCGCGGAGGACGCGCCCGCCCGGTCCGGCCCCGGCCGCGACGCCGGCTCGCGCCCCGGCCGTCCGGAGGCCCCCGTGCTCCAGACCGTCGCCTCGAAGGGGGAGGGGATCGAGGAGCTCGCCGATGCGCTCGAGGAGCACTTCGCCTCGATGAAGGAGGGCGGGCGGCTGGAGACGCGGCGCGCCGAGCACCTGCTCGAGCACGCCCGGGCGGTCCTCCGGCGCCGCTTCGAGAGCCGGGCGGACGCGATCTGGGAGGCGATGGAGGACGACATCGGGGACGCCGTGGCGGAGGGGCGCCTGAGCCCCTACGCGGGCGCCGACCGCCTGGAGCGGGAGGCGGGCGGGGAGCGGGACGGCTCGTGAGGGCGGCACGGGATGTGAGGCCGACAGGGGACGTGACGGCGCACGCGGCCCGCGACCGGCGCGGGAGGCGGGGAACGCCCGGCCCGGCGTGCCGTATACCGAGCGGGAGCCGACGGCGAGCCGAACCACGAGAGGGAGCGCGAAGATGAGCGGTGTGCTGGACGAGACGCGGTCCCGCGAGGAGCTGGCCAGGGAGCTCGAGGAGCGCGAGCGCCAGGTGGAGGCGCTACGCGAGGAGCTCGGCCGCTGGCGCGAGACGTTCGACGATGTCCCCAAGCGGGACGACGCCGCGGGGTTCACCTCGGTCTCGGGCCGCGAGGTCGATCCGCTCTACACCCCCCTGGACCGGGACGGGTTCGACTACCTGGAGGACCTGGGCTTCCCGGGCGAGTATCCCTTCACCCGCGGACCGTACCACAGCATGTACCGCACCAAGCTGTGGACCATGCGCCAGTTCTCGGGCTTCGCCACCGCCGAGGAGACCAACCAGCGCTACAAGTACCTGCTCGAGCGCGGGCAGACGGGGCTCTCCGTCGCCTTCGACTTCCCGACCCTCATGGGCTACGACTCGGACGACGCGCTCTCCGAGGGCGAGGTGGGGAAGTGCGGCGTGGCGATCGCCAGCCTGGCCGACATGGAGACGCTGTTCGACGGCATTCCGCTGTGCGACGTGTCGGTGTCGATGACCATCAACGGGCCGGCCATCATGCTGTACTGCTTCCTGCTGGTGGCGGCCGAGAAGCAGGGGGTGCCGTTCGAGGAGGTCCAGGGCACGATCCAGAACGACATCCTCAAGGAGTACATGGCGCAGCACGCCTGGATCTACCCGCCCGAGCCGGCCCTCAAGCTCATCGTGGACACGTTCGAGTGGTCGGCCGAGCACGCGCCGAAGTTCAACACGATCTCGATCTCCGGCTACCACATCCGGGAGGCCGGCGCCACGGCCGCCCAGGAGCTGGCCTACACGCTCAAGAACGGCTTCACCTACGTGGAGCGGGGGATCGAGCGCGGCCTGGACGTGGACGAGTTCGCGCCCCGGCTCTCCTTCTTCTGGGACGTCCACAACGACTTCTTCGAGGAAGTCGCCAAGTTCCGGGCGGCCCGGAGGATCTGGGCGCGGCACATGCGCGAGGTCTACGGTGCCGAGGAGCCCGAGAGCTGGCGGCTCCGCACCCACGCCCAGACGGCGGGCGTGACGCTCACCGCGCAGCAGCCCCTCAACAACGTGGCGCGCGTGGCCTACCAGGCGCTGGCCGCGGTCCTGGGCGGGACGCAGTCCCTCCACACCAACGCCCTGGACGAGACCCTGGCGCTCCCCACCGAGACGGCGGCCCGGACGGCGCTCCGCACCCAGCAGATCCTGGCCTACGAGACCGGCGTCCCCAACACGATCGATCCCCTGGCCGGCTCCTACTTCGTGGAGCGCCTCACCGACGAGCTGGAGGAGGAGGCCGAGGAGATCTTCCGCGAGATCGACTCGCTGGGCGGCGTGGTCTCGGGGATCGAGAACGGCTACTTCCAGTCCCAGATCGCGGCCTCCGCACGCCGCTTCCAGCGCGAGCTCGAGTCGGGCGAGCGCACCATCGTGGGCGTGAACGACTTCGTCGAGCAGGAGGAGGACGAGCCGCTCGAGATCCTCAAGATCGGCGAGGAGGCGGCCCACAAGCAGGAGGAGCGGCTGGCCGCGCTCCGCGAGCGCCGCGACGCGGACGAGGTCGAGCGCACGCTCCACCGGCTGGGCGAGGCCGCCCGCGCCGACGAGAACCTCATGCCGCCCATGCTGGATGCGGTCCGCGCCTACGCCACCCTCGGGGAGATCCGCGCGACGCTGGAGGAAGTGTACGGCAGGTTCCAGGAGCCGGTGAGCTTCTAGGGGAGGGGGGCGGCCGACCTCCGGGAGGGGTCGGCCTCCGGGTAGGGGCCGATCTCCGGACGGGCGTGAGCTCGAGAACACACACGAAGCGACAGGGGCGTCCGTATCCGGACGCTCCGTGGCCGATAGAGGAGCGTCGATGACGGAAGGCAAGATCCGGGTTCTGGTGGCCAAGCCGGGACTGGACGGACACGACCGCGGGGCCAAGGTGATCGCCTCGGCCCTCCAGGACGCGGGCATGGAGGTCATCTACACGGGCCTCCACCAGACGCCCGAGCAGATCGCCTCCACGGCCCTCCAGGAGGACGTGGACGTGGTGGCGCTCTCGATCCTCTCGGGCGCCCACATGACGCTCTTCCCGCGCGTCCAGGAGGAGCTCGAGGAGCGGGGCCTCGACGACGTCCTCATCACCGGGGGCGGCATCATCCCGGCCGAGGACATCGAGGCGCTCGGCGAGCGGGGCATCGGGAAGCTGTTCGGCCCCGGGAGCCGCACCGACGAGGCGGTCGCGTACATCCGCTCGTGGTACGAGGAGCGTCGCGCCGACGGGGAAGCGTGAGGCGCCGGACCCGGCGCTCCGCGTGCGCGAGGTCCGCGTGAGCACCACGGCGGACGGCCGCCTCCGCTCCATGGCCCGGGAGGTCCGCTCCCTGGAGGAGCGCCTCCACATGGGGGGCGGCGAGGAGCGGATCGAGCGCCAGCACTCGAAGGGGAAGCTCACCGCCCGCGAGCGCGTCGAGCTCCTCATCGACCCGGGCGGGGGCTTCCTGGAGATCGGCCTCCTCGTGGCCCACGACCGCTACGACGGGGAAGCGCCCGGCGCCGGCGTGGTGACGGGGATCGCGGAGGTCGAGGGCCGCGAGGTGGTCGTCGTGGCCAACGACGCCACCGTGAAGGCGGGCTCGTGGTGGCCGGAGACGATCACCAAGATCCTCCGGGCCCAGGAGATCGCCATGCGCTGCCGCGTCCCCATCGTCTACCTGGTGGACTCGGCCGGGGTGAACCTCCCCTACCAGGGCGGCGTCTTCCCCGGCCAGTACGGCGCCAGCCGCATCTTCTACTACAACTCGATCATGCGGCACTACCTGGACGTGCCGCAGCTCTCGGCGGTCATGGGCCCCTGCATCGCGGGCGGCGCCTACCTGCCCGCCCTCTCGGACGTCATCATCATGGTCGAGGGCTCCAGCTTCATGGGGCTCGGCGGCCCCAACCTGGTGAAGGGCGCCACTGGCCAGGAGGTCGAGGCCGAGGAGCTGGGCGGCGCCCGCACGCACAACGCCATCAGCGGCGTGGCCCACTACCGGGTCGAGGACGACCGGGCCTGCATCGCCCGCCTCCGCGAGCTGGTCTCCGAGCTTCCGCCCTCCACGCGCGAGGGCCCCGCCGACGAGGCGGCGCCCCCGGCCCGCGACCCCGAGGACGCCTACGAGATCTTCCCGGGGGACCACCGCCAGCCCTACCGCACGGAGGACGTCCTCGACACGATCCTGGACGAGGGGACGCTCGAGGAGTTCCAGGCGGAGTTCGCGCCGGAGATGCTGACCGGCGTGGCGCGGCTCATGGGCCACCGGGTGGGGATCATCGCCAACCGCCGGGGCATGTTCCGCTCGGAGAAGGGCGGGGCGCCCCGCTTCGGGGGGATCGTCTACTCGGACAGCGCCGAGAAGACGGCCTACTTCATGGACACGTGCGACCGGCACCGCATCCCGCTCCTCTTCATCCAGGACGTGAGCGGGTTCATGGTCGGGACGGAGGCCGAGCACTCGGGCATCATCCGCGCCGGCGCGCGCATGGTCGAGTCCATGGCCACCGCCCGCGTCCCCAAGATCGTCCTCACCCTGAACCACGCCTCCGGCGCAGGCTACTACGCCATGGCGGGCCAGGGCTTCGACCCGGACTTCATCTTCACCTGGCCCACCGGCCGCATGGGCGTCATGGAGGGGGAGTCGGCGGTGCGCGCCATCTACGGGCCGAAGATGGACGAGGCCACGGAGACGGGCGAGGAGCTGGACGAGGCGACCCGCGAGGCGGTCGACAGCACCCGCGAGGAGTACGAGCGGCAGCTCGACGCCCGCTACGCGGCGGCGCGCGGCTTCGTGGACGCGATCGTCTTCCCCGAGGAGACGCGCGAGGTCCTGGAGTTCGCGCTGCGCACGGCGCTCAACAACCCGGCGCCCCACATCGGCGCCTTCACCCTCGAGGACGATGCGTAGGACGGGACGGAACGTGACGGGACCGGCGGCGCTCGGGGCGAGCGGCCCGGCCGGGAGGCCGCGGTGAGCGGGACGGTGCGCGTGGCGTCGGGCCAGGGCTTCTGGGGCGACTGGCAGGAGGCGCCCAAGCTCCAGGTGCGCGAGGGGCCGATCGACTACCTGATGCTCGACTACCTGGCCGAGATCACGATGTCGATCATGCAGAAGCAGCGGGACCGCGACCCGTCGGCGGGCTACGCCCGGGACTTCGTGCCGCTCGTCGAGGAGCTGGCCCCCGAGCTCGTCGCGAGGGGCGTCCGCGTGGTCACCAACGCCGGCGGCGTGAACCCGGAGGGCTGCCGCGAGGCGCTGGCCGAGGCGCTCGGAGGCCGGGACCTCCCGCGCCCGCTCCGGATCGCGACGGTGGTCGGGGACGACCTCTCCGGCCGGCTGGACGCGCTCCTCGCGGCGGGCCACGAGCTGGCCAACATGGAGACCGGAGAGCCCCTGGAGGCCGTCCGGGGCCGCGTGCAGGCGGCCAACGCCTACCTGGGGGCCGACCCGATCGTGGAGGCGCTCGAGGCGGGGGCGGACGTCGTGATCACCGGGCGCTCCACCGACACGGCGCTCACCTACGCGCCCATGATCCACGAGCTGGGCTGGGACCGGGAGGACTGGGACCGGATCGCCGCCGGGATCGTGGCCGGACACATCAACGAGTGCGGCGCGCAGGCGGCGGGCGGGAACACGCTCTACGACTGGCGCTCGGTCGACCTCGTGGCGCCGGGCTACCCGATCATCGAGATGGAGGAGGACGGCGCGTTCACGGTGACCAAGCACCCGGGCCTGGGCGGCCGGGTCACCTGGGCCACCGTGACCGAGCAGCTCGTCTACGAGATGGGGGACCCGGCCGAGTACATCACCCCGGACGGGATCGCCGACTTCTCGACCATCCATCTCGACGACGAGGGGGGCGACCGGGTGCGGGTGCACGGGGTCGAGGGCCGGCCGCGCACGGACAGGCTCAAGGTGTCGATCGCCTACCGCGACGGCTGGAAGGCCACCGGGACGCTGACCTACGCGTGGCCGGACGCGCTGGCCAAGGCGCGCCGCGCCGACGAGATCCTCCGGGCCCGCCTCGGGCGCCTGGGCCTCGCGTTCGACGAGATCCGGACCGAGTTCGTGGGGGCGGGCGCCTGCCACGGCCCGGTGGCGGGGCCGCCGCCCAAGGACCTGCCCGAGGTCGAGCTCCGGGTCGGCGTGCGGGCCGGGCGGCGGGAGGCGGTCGAGCGCTTCACGCGCGAGATCGCGCCCCTCATCCTAGCCGGGCCGCCCTCGGTCACCGGCTTCGCGGGCGGCCGCCCGCGGGTGCAGGAGGTCATGGCCTACTGGCCGGCGCTCGTCGAGCGCGCGGCCGTCGAGCGCGAGGTGAGCGTCGAGACCACCGAAGCGGGGGGCGCATGAGGGTCCGGCTCAGGGAGATCGCCTTCGCCCGCTCGGGCGACAAGGGCGACACGGCCAACGTCGGGGTGATCGCCGTGGTGCCGTCGGCCTATCCGGTCCTGGCCCGGGAGGTCACGGCCGAGCGCGTGAAGCAGCACTTCGAGGGCGTCTGCCACGGCCAGGTGGAGCGCTTCGAGCTCCCGAACCTGAACGCGCTCAACTTCCTCCTCCACCGCTCGCTGGGCGGGGGCGGCACGGTCTCCCTCATGCTCGACGCGCAGGGCAAGACGTTCTCGACCGCCATGCTCCGCATGGAGGTCGACGTGCCGGAGGACGTCCTGGCGGAGGCGTGGGAGGCCCGGCCCGACCGCCGGCGGGGAGGGGATGGAGTCGAAGCGGCCGATCCGCTCGGCGTCGCGCGGCGGGAGGACGCGTGAGCGGCGGCTCGCAGGTGCGGGTGGAGCGGGACGCCGCCGCCGGGACGGCGTGGATCGTCCTCGACGACCCCGACCACCGGAACGCCCTGAACGCCGCCCTCGTCGCCGAGCTGAAGGAGGCGCTGGCGGAGGCGGGCGAGGACGAGGCGGTCCGGGTCGTGGGCCTTCGCGGCGCCGGCCCGGACTTCTGCGCCGGCGCGGACCTGAAGGAGGTGAAGGCCTCCATGGACGCGGGGGCCCTGGCCGGCCTGGCCGACGCCGACGCGCTCGGCGAGCTCTTCCTCCTCCTCCGGCGGCTCCCGAAGCCCGTGGTGGCCGCCGTCCACGGCCGCGCGCTGGCCGGCGGCTGCGGCCTGGCCACCGCCTGCGACCTCATCGTGGCCTCCCGGGACGCCGAGTTCGGCTACCCGGAGGTCAGGCTCGGCTTCGTGCCGGCCATGGTCATGGCCATCCTCCGCCGCTCTCTGGGCGAGAAGCAGGCGTTCGCGCTCGTGGCCACGGGCGACAGGTTCGACGCGGGGCGCGCGTTCGAGCTCGGGCTCGTGCACCGCGTCCTCGACGCGGGGGCGTTCGAAGAGAAGGCCGCCGCCTTCGTGGCGGAGCTGGCCGGGCGGAGCGCCTCGGCTGTGGCCCTCACCAAGCGGCTCCTCTACCAGCTGGACGGCGCGGGCTTCGAGGAGGGGATCCGCACGGGGGCCGAGGTGAACGCGCTGGCCCGGTTCACCGAGGACTGCCGGGCCGGCATCGAGCGCTTCCTGGAGCGCCGGGGCTAGAGGTCCGTGCCGCTCGCCCTCCTCGTCGTCATCTCGGTCATCGAGCTGGCGGTGTGCCTGGTCGCGGGGTGGCGGACCGACATTCCGTGGATCACGGAGATGGCCCTGGCCGGGATGGCTGCGCAGGGCCTGGCGGCGGGCCTGGTGCTCCGCCGCTTCTGGCACGCGGGCCCGTCGAGGGCGATCTTCGGCGCCGGCGGCCGATTCCTGGCCTTCGAGGCGATGGTGGCCTTCAGCGCGGCCGAGGCGCACGCGGTGGGGACGAGCTTCGGGACGGGCGGACCGCCCCTGAGCGCGCTCCTCCTGGGGCCGCCCGTCGTGCTGGCGGTCCTGGCGCTGCGGAGCGCCGTGCGGGCGCAGAGGAACGAGATCGGGGAGGCAGAGGGTGAACGAGAGCGGAGCTGAAGCGGTCGCGGGCCCGAACGGGGGCGAGCCGGGCGTCGCCGCCTGGCGGCTGACGGCGTGGCCCGTGGCCGTCGTGACCTTCTTCGTGGGAGGCTGGCTCGTGACGAGCCTGGCGGGCCGGACCTCGGTCACGGGAGGCGTCCTCCTCCTCATGGTGTCGCTGGCCGCCACGGCGGTGGCGATCGGCGGGCACGCCTACGGCCCGCGGGTCGAGGGCCCGCTGGACCTCAGCACGCGGATGGCCATCGGCACCCTGGGCGGGGCGCTCGGAGGCCTCGCCGCCGCGGCCGCCCTGTGGCTCCTCGCGCGCGTCCACCTCACCGACCTCCTCGGGGTGGCGCTCGGCGCCCACCTGGGGGCGTCGGGCTGGTTCGGGCGGGCCCTGGGAGGCGCGGCCTGGGGGTTCCTCCTCGGCGTCGCCTACCCGGTCATCCCCGGGGGCGGAGCCCTCGGACGCGGGGCCGTGTTCAGCGTGCTCCCGAGCCTGTACATGCTGTTCGTCACCTATCCGGACCTCGGCCTGGGCGTGTTCGGCGTCCGGCTCGGCGTCCTCACCTTCGCCTTCGTCCTCTTCCTCAACCTGGCGTGGGGCCTCGTGGTCGGCGGATCGTTGGCCTGGGCCGAGGGGACGAAGGTCGGACCCGTGAGCCGGCTCCTGGGCGAGGCGTGAGGCCGGACGGTGGAGCGGGGCGGGATCGGGACGCGCGGATGGTGGCTGAGCCTCCAGCTCGTGCTGGGCGGGCTGGGCGTGGTGGCCTGGGGCGTCGGCGCGCTCTTCCTGCACGAGGACTTCCTGAGCGGGCTGGGACTCGGGCTCCTGATCGGGGGACTCCTGCTCCGCTTCGGCCGCAGGACGGCCGGCGCCTCGGAGGAGACGTGAGGCGGACGGCCGCCCGGCCCGCGGGGACGGCCCGCGCGCTTCTGGATCGTGCGCTCGGGGCCTGCCGGACGGCGGCGGCCGGCGCGGCGCGGGCCCCGGCGTGCGCCGCGCTGCTGGCCGGCCTCGTCCTGGCCCCGGCTCCCGCCGCCGCCCAGGCCGACTCGGCCAGGGACACCACCGCCGCGATGCGGGACACGACGACCGCCGCCGCGCCCACGGCCTCGCCGAGCGCCACCGGGGCGCCCCTGTACGGCTGGGCGCTCCTGGCCTACGACGGGGCGACCGGACAGCTAGGGATCGTGGCGGCCACCGACCGATTCTCCTCCGGCTCGGGCGTGCCGTTCCTGGAGCCCGGGGCGGGCGCGGTGGCGGCGCTCGGCCGGCTCGACCCGGCCGCCGGCCGCGCCGCGCTCCGGGCCCTCTCGCGCGGACGCACGGCCGCCGAGGCCGTGGCGGCGGGGACCGGCGGAGGCGGCGGAGGCGCGGGGACGGGCGCGCCGGCCGGCGCGCCGCAGGTGGCCGCGCTCACGCCCGGATGCTCGGCCGCGGCGGGAACGCCGCCCGACCTGGTCCCGTGGAGCGGGTCGGTCCGGAACTCGGCGGGCGGGACCAGCTGCTGGATCCTGGCGGGCTCGGGCCTGGCCGACAGCACGCTCCTGGGCCGGCTCGAGGGCGTGTACGGGCGCACCGGGGGCGACCTCCTGGACCGCTTCACGGCGGTCCTCGACGCCGCCGGGCGGGCGGAGTCGGAGGCGCCCCGCACGCGCTCGGCCGTGGTGTGGATCGTGACGCCGCCCGGGGGGACGGCCCCGCTGGGCCGGCACGACCTCCGCCTCCAGGTCGAGGACGTGCAGCGCCCGGCCGACGCGCTGGCCGCCGTCGTCGACGCCGGGCGTGCGGACGACCTGGCGGCCCGGGCCGAGCGGAGCGTGGACGCGGGCGACTACGAGGGCGCGCTGGAGCTGGCGGGCCGGGCCATCGACCTGCAGCCGCAAACGGGGCTGGCGTGGCTGGCGCGGGGCCGCGCCCTCCTGTTCACCGGCCGGGCGGACGAGGCGGAGACCGCCTTCCAGCGCATGCTGGAGGTCGACCCGTGGCTCCTTCACGTCCTCGGGGACCCGGTCCGGGGCACCGTCCGCCAGGGCGTGATCCCCTACCGGCCGCGCCTCCTGCAGCGGCTGGACGTGTACCGGCGGGCCTTCTGGCCCGACGTGACGTTCCCGGACGCGGACGCCGCCGGAGGGGGCTGAGGTGGCGGGGGACGGGAACGGAGGCGGTGACGCCGCCGCCGAGGCGCCCCTCGCGCTCGACGCCGCGGAGCTGGGGGGGCTCCGCGAGGTCCTGGGCTCGGTGAAGATCGCGCCGCTCGGCAGGAACTACTGGGAGCGCTTCCGGGACCTGCGCGAGGCCGTGGACGGCCTCGAGGAGGCGCCCGGAGGCGGCGTCACCGCGGAGGTGCTGGCGGACGCGCTGGACGAGGACGCCCTGGACTTCCTGCGGGCGGTCTCGGAGGGCCTGCGCTCGGTGGCCGAGGACGGCTTCCGGCGGCAGGGCAGGGTCGAGCCCTACGCGACCGCGGCCGCCGACGCCGACCGCATCGAGCCCTACCTGGAGCTGCTGGCGCCGCACGTGGGCTGAGCGCCCCCGCCCCCCGGGGCGCTCCGGCGACCGGCCGCCGCTCGGCCCCGCCGGATGCGCGTCCGGACGCGTCTTCCTTGATCCCGCCATGACGCGGGGCGGGAGCGTGGGGGGATGGCCTCCGCTCCCGACCTCGACGCCGCGGCCGGGCTCCTCCGGCGCCACTGGGGACACGAGCGCTTCCGGCCCCGCCAGGCGCCGGTCGTGCGCGCGGTCCTCGCGGGCCGGGACGTCCTGGCGGTCCTCCCCACCGGCGGGGGGAAGTCGGTGTGCTTCCAGGTCCCGGCCCTCCTGGCCCCCGGCCCGACCCTCGTCCTCTCGCCCCTCATCAGCCTCATCGAGGACCAGGTCGAGGGCGCGCGACGGCGCGGGATCCCCGCGGCGGGGCTGACCTCGGCCACCCCGGCGGCGGAGCGGTCGGCCCTCCTGGAGGCGGTGGCCGGCGGACGCGCCCGGCTCCTCTACGTCTCCCCCGAGCGCCTGGAGTCCCCGGGCTTCCTCCGCTGGCTGGACGGGGTGCGGATCGCGCGCGTCGCGGTGGACGAGGCCCACTGCATCTCCGAGTGGGGGCACGACTTCCGGCCTGCCTACCGGAGGATCTGCCGGGCGTGGAGGGGAAGGGGCGGAGCCCGCCCCCCGGTGGCGGCGTTCACGGCCACGGCCACCGCGGCCACGCGGGGCGACATCGCCGCCGTGCTCGGGCTCAGCGCCCCGGCCGTGTTCGCGGCGCCGGTGGACCGGCCCAACCTCCGCTGGGCGGCCGAGCGGGTGCGCTCGCTCCAGGCCGCGGCGGTCCGCGTCCTCGCGGCGGTGCGGCGCACGTCCGGCGCGGCGGTGGTCTACGCGCCCACCCGGAGCCGCACCGTCCTCCTGGCCCGGGCGCTCCGCAGGCTCGGGGTGGACGCCTCGGCCTACCACGCCGGCCTCCCGTCGGAGATCCGGGCCCGCGTGCAGGCCGACTTCCTCTCGGGCCGCCTGCGCGCGGTGGCGGCGACCTCGGCGTTCGGGATGGGGGTCGACCATCCCTCGGTCCGGCTGGTGGCCCACGTCGGGGCGCCGGGGTCCCTCGAGGCGTACGTGCAGGAGGCCGGCCGGGCGGGTCGGGACGGCGCGCCGGCCGACTGCCTCCTTGTCTCGCACGAGGGGGACGGCACGCTCCAGAGCGGGTTCATCGAGCGCGCGTGGCCGGCTCCCTCCGACCTCTTCCGCGTGTGGGACGCCATGCCGCCCTCGGAGCCGGTCGGGCTCGCGGCCCTGCGCTCCGCCCTTCCGCGCCGGGCCGCAGGGGGCGCGGAGGCGGCGCTGCGCCTCCTGGCCGAGCGCGGGTGCGTTCGCCCCGTCGGCGGCGGGTCGGCGGACGCGGAGCCGGCCTGGCGGCGGGGTCCCGACGCGCTCCGCCGGCGCATCGACCCGGAGCTGGTCGTCCGCGGGCGGCGCCGGGGCCTCCGGCGCCTCCGGGCCGTGCGCGGGTACGTGGCCTCCGATCGGTGCCGGCGGGCGGTGCTCGCCGCCTGGTTCGGGGATCCCCTCCCGCGCTGCGCCGGGTGCGACACGTGCGACCGGGCGCGCGGCGCGGCTCCTGCGGGGATGGACGGGCCCCGGCTATGATGGGCGCGGATGCGCCGATAGATTGGGGGCCGTAGCGGACCACGAGCCGGCCGGCCGGACCTCCGGAGCGGCGGGCTCCCCGGAGACGACGCCTTCCAGACCAGACGAGCGGATCGGAGATAGATGAACGAGTACGACGGCTACCTCGAGGAGCATCACTACATGCTCCGCGACATGGTGCGCGAGTTCGCGGAGTCGGAGATCGAGCCGGTGGCGGCGGAGCTGGACGAGGATGAGCGCTTCCCCTGGGACAACGCCGCCAAGATGGCGGAGCTGGACCTGTTCGGGATCCCCATGCCCGAGGAGTACGGCGGGGCGGGGATGGACCTTCTCTCGGCCGTGGTGGCCGTCGAGGAGCTGGCCCGGATCGACGCCAGCCACTCCATTCTCGTCGGCGCCCACACCTCGCTGGCCTGCACGCCCCTGTCCCGGCACGGGACCGAGGAGCAGAAGCGGAGGTACCTGACCCCGCTCGCCGGCGGGCAGGTGCTGGGCGGCTTCGGGCTCACCGAGCCCGGCGCGGGCTCGGACGCCGGCGGGACCCGGACCACGGCGGTCCAGAAGGACGGCTACTGGGTCCTCAACGGCCAGAAGACCTTCATCACCCACGGGGGCGTGGGCGAGATCATCGTGGCCGCCGCCCGCACCTCGAGCGGCGAGGGCACGCACGGGATCACGGCCTTCATCCTCACCAAGGAGACGTGCGACCTGGAGGAGGCCAGGCGGGTCGGGTTCGGGCACAGCGACGAGCTCGAGCCCATGCCCGGGCTCACGGTGGGCCGGAAGCTCCACAAGCTCGGGTGGAACGCCTCGGACACGCGCGAGCTCGTCCTCCAGGACGTCGAGGTTCCCGACGAGAACGTGCTCGGCGAGGTGGACCGCGGCTTCCGGATCTTCCTCGACACGCTGGACGGCGGACGCGTGGGGATCGCGGCGCACGCGGTGGGCATCGCCCAGGGCGCCTACGACCTCGCGGTCCGCTACACGAACGAGCGGGAGCAATTCGGCTCGCGTATCAACCAGTTCCAGGGCGTCCGCTTCATGCTGGCCGAGATGGCCACCCGCATTCACGCGGCCCGCCTCATGACCTACGAGTCGGCCCGACTGCGGGAAGCGGGTCGGCGGCACAAGAAGGAGGCGGCCATGGCCAAGCTGTTCGCCTCCGAGACGGCCATGGACGTGACCACGAAAGCGGTTCAGCTCCACGGCGGATACGGCTACACGCGCGAGTACGCCGTCGAGCGCATGATGCGGGACGCCAAGATCACCGAGATCGGAGAGGGCACGAGCGAGATCCAGAAGATCGTCATCGCCCGCGAGCTCCTTCGGGGACTGGAGGACTGAGGGAGAGGCGGGAGATCACCATGAAACGAGAGATCGTCATCAACGCCGCCGGGCACGAGACCCGGGTGGCCATGCTCGAAGACGGGAAGCTCGTGGAGTTCATGCACGAGCGGCCCGAGAGCGATCGCATGGTGGGGGACCTCTACCTGGGGAAGGTGGAGGCCGTTCTGCCGGGCATCCAGGC
The DNA here is from genome assembly GCA_035267645.1 of Gemmatimonadota bacterium. Taxonomy (GTDB): domain Bacteria; phylum Gemmatimonadota; class Gemmatimonadetes; order Palauibacterales; family Palauibacteraceae; genus Humimonas. Next base: position 15,856 of record DATFLN010000057.1, read on the forward strand.
GGCGTTCGTGGACATCGGCTCCCAGAAGTCCGCCTTCCTGCACGCCTCCGACCTCCGGGAGAGGGACGAGGAGGACGAGGGCGAGGAGGGCGGCAACGGCGGGCGCGGCCGGAAGTACCCGGCCATCCAGGACGCCGTCTCCCGCGGCCAGGAGATCCTGGTCCAGGTCACCAAGGAGCCGATCGGGACCAAGGGCTCCCGGGTGACGAGCCAGGTCTCCCTCCCCGGCCGCTTCCTGGTCTACCTCCCCTACAGCTCGCACGTGGGAGTGAGCCGCAAGATCGAGGACCGGGAGGAGCGGCAGCGCCTCAAGACCCTGGGTCGGGAGATCCTGGGCGAGGGACAGGGCGGGATCATCATCCGAACGGTGGGCGAGGAGCTCACGCGCGAGGCGTTCGAGCACGAGCTGAGCTCGCTCCGCAAGTCCTGGGACAAGGTCCAGAAGCGCGCGCGCTCCATGAAGGCCCCCTCGCTCGTCTACCAGGAGGCCAAGCTCACCTCGGGCATCATCCGGGACCTGTTCACCGAGAAGGTCGACCTCCTCACGGTGGACTCGACCCAGCTGGCCCAGGAGATCCGCTCCTACCTGGGCCAGGTGAGCCCCGAGCTGCTGGACCGCGTGAAGCTCTACCGCGGGGACGTGCCGATCTTCGACGAGTACGGGATCGAGGACGAGATCCGGCAGGCGTTCCAGCGGAAGGTCGTGTTGCCGTCGGGCGGTCACATCGTGATCGACCCGACCGAGGCGCTCGTGGCCATCGACGTGAACACGGGCCGCTACACGGGCAAGAAGGACCCCGCCGAGACGATCCTGCGCACCAACATGGATGCGGCGCGGGAGATCTCCCGGCAGCTCCGCCTGCGCGACATCGGCGGGATCATCGTCTGCGACTTCATCGACATGGACCAGCAGGAGTACCGGGACCGCGTGCTCCACGAGATGAAGACCCACGTGGGACGCGACCGGGCGCGCACCAAGGTGTTCGGGCTCTCGGAGCTGGGGCTCCTGCAGATGAGCCGGCAGCGCGTGCGGCCGAGCCTCTACCAGGCCATGACCGAGCCGTGCCCCCTGTGCGGCGGCACGGGGCGGGTCCTGGCTCCCGAGACGGTCGTCCGCCGGATCGAGCGGGCCGTGCGGCGCGCCGCCACGGCGGGCGAGTCCCGCGACCTCACGGTCCGGGTCCACTCCGAGGTGGCGCTCTACCTGCTGGAAGAGGAGCCCGACTTCCTGCGCAGGCTCCGCGAGGAGGCCGGGATCGCGCTCGACATCCGTGACGACCCGCTCATGCACGTGGACGAGTTCCGCATCCTGGCGGCCCCGTCCGACCAGGACGTGACCGCCCGCTACGCGGTGGCCTGACGGCGGGGATCGGTCGCGGCGTCGGCCGGCGGCCCGGACGCGGCCGCACCCCCGCGAGCCGGGCCGCGAACACGTTGACGGAACGGTCCGGGCGCCCCTATTGTATTAGGCTCCGACGCAACCCAGGCAACGAAGGTCAGAGACGCATGTACGCGATATTCCAGGCGAAGGGGAAGCAGTGGCGCGCCGAGCCCGGCGCGACGCTCAGGCTCCCGAGCCTCGAGGCCGAGCCCGGCCAGCAGGTGGTGTTCGACGAGGTCCTCCTGGCCGACAGCGACGGCGAGCTCATGGTGGGGCGGCCGTCCCTGGACGGCGCCTCCGTGGCCACCGAGGTGGTGCGCCACGGGCGCGGCGAGAAGATCGTCGTCTTCAAGATGAAGCGCCGCAAGGGCTACCGGCGGAAGCAGGGCCACCGCCAGGACTTCACCGAGGTGAAGGTCGTCGACATCGCTCTCGGGTCCGGGAAGCCGGCGAAGAAGAAGGCCGCGAACAAGGCGGAGCCGGAGGCCGACAAGGAGAAGTCGGCGGCGAAGCCGAAGGCGGAGAAGGAGGCGGCCGCCGAGAAGAAGGCGGAGGCCGCGCCGGAGCCGAAGGCCGAGCCCGAGGCTGAGGCCCCGTCTTCGGAGGCCGTGGCCGAGGCGATCGACGAGGTCGACATCACGCCCGCCGCCGCCGAGCTGGCCGAGGAGAACCGCATCGACGTCTCGACGATCGAGGGCACCGGCAAGGACGGCCGCGTCCTCAAGTCCGACGTGCAGAAGGCGATCGAGCAGCGCGACGAGGAAGGCTGAGATGGCGCACAAGAAGGGACTCGGATCGACCCGGAACGGTCGGGACAGCAAACCGAAGTATCTGGGCGTCAAGAAGTACGGCGGCGAGCGCGTCCGCGCGGGGAACATCCTCGTCCGCCAGCGCGGAACGCCCATCCACCCCGGCCGCAACGTCGGTCGGGGAAGGGACGACACCCTGTTCGCGCTCGAGGACGGCGTGGTGACGTTCGCGACGCGTCGGGGCGGCAGGAAGTACGTGAGCGTGCTGCCGGAGGCCTGAGCCCGGGAGTCGCGGCGCGCCCCGCGGCGGGTCCGCCCCCCGCGAGGCGCGGCAGGCGAGAAGGCGAGAGGCCCCGGCCGACCGAGCGTCGACCGGGGCCTTCGTGCGTCGGGGCGCTCGGCTGGACGCTCTGCGAGACCCGGCCGGAGGGACGGCCGCAGCCCTCCGGCGGGCCGGGCCTCAGCCGCCCGAGGCCGGCAGGGTCGCGCGTCCCGAGGCCGGATCGTAGGTGGAGCCCGCCGGGAGGATCTGCACGCGGAGGCCCGCGGCTCCGAGGACGGGCGCGTCGGGCGGCGTGATCTCGGCGTGACGCGCATCGTAGACGACGGCCGCGCTCTGGCCACGGATACGCCACATTCCGTCCGGATCCACCTCGAGGACCGTGCTCTCGTCGATCCCGATGCCGATCCGCTCAGGGTGGTCCAGCACCGCCGACAGGAGCCGGTTGTGCCGCTCGCGGACGATGAAGTGCTGGTCCACGAAGGCTCCGCGGAGGAGCCCGAAGCCCGGCTCGAGGTCGATGTAGCCTCGCGCGATGCGCTCGAAAGTATCGCCATAGTAGCCGACCGTGTCGTCGCCGGCCCTGATCTGGCTCCCCGTGATCATGGGGTCGCTCATCACCGCCGCCCCGGCGGACGTCCCCCCGACCACGGCTCCGTCTCGATAGAGCCGCTCGATGGCCTCCAGCGTGGGGGTCCCGACCAGCACGGCGGCGAGTCTCAGCTGGTCGCCACCCGAGAACCAGATGCCTCCGGCGCCGTCCAACCGGCGAGCCGTGGCTGGATCGGACGCCTGGTCGTGCGTGAGGACGAGGGGTGAGGCCTCGGCCCCCAGCCCGCGGAGCTCCCGGGCCTGCGCCCGACCGGTCTCCTTCGGGGTGGAGCTGGCCATCGGCACCACGACGATCCGGGCTCCCGGGCCGCCCGCGAGCTCGACGAATCGCTTCATGAGCCCGGGCGGACGGCTCCCCCCTCCGACGATGAAGAGATGCCCTTTCGGCGCCTCCTGGGCCCGGGCCGAAGACGGTGCGAGGGATCCGAGGACGAGGAGGATGGTGAGGAGGCGGCATCCGATGCGCATCGAGGGCTCCCGGATTGATCGAGGGACGAGTCGGCGCGGCGGGGAAGCTAGAGGCGTCCCCGACGGCCGCGCAACGAGGTAGCCGCGGGATGGGGTTGACGCTCCAGACGGAGCGCCTTATGGTCGATTTGCGCAAATATGAATACCGGGTACGAAATCGCGGCTACCGTATACCATCCCGGCGTCGGGTCCCCGACGGGTGTCTCCGGCGCAAGCGAACCCCTGCCCGTGGAGGAGAGCACATGCGGCCTCTAGGTCACGCCCGGACGATCGCGCTCCCGGCGGCGGTGATCCTGATGATCGCCGGCGCCGCCCTCCCTCTCGCCGCCCAGGAGCCCGGCAGCATCCAGGGTACCGTGGTCGGTCAGGCTTCCGGCCGCGCGATGGAGGGAGCGCAGGTCTACATCCGGGGCACCAGCGTGGGCACGCTGACCAACGGCAGCGGCCACTACGTGCTCCAGAACCTGGCTCCGGGCTCCTACAGGGTGACGGTCCACCTGATCGGCTACGCCGACGCCAGCAAGACCGTCGCGGTCAGCGCGGGCGCGGCGGCGACGCTGAACTTCCAGCTCGCCGCGAGCGCGGTGAACCTGAACGAGATCGTGGTGACGGGGACGGCCGCGGCGGCCCGCAAGAAGGAGCTGGGCAACGCGACGGACGTGATCGCCTCCTCGGAGATCGAGAACGCGCCGGTCGCGAACGTGGAGGATGTCCTGCAGGGCCGGGGAAACGACGTCACGATCATGAGCAACAGCGGCCAGCCGGGATCCGGCGGGACGATCAAGATCCGGGGCGTGAACACGGTCTCCCAGTCGGTCCAGCCGCTCATCTACGTGGACGGAGTCCGGATCGCGAACGATCAGCACCGGGCCGGATGGGGCGGCCGCACCTCCACCAATCCGCTCCAGGACATTCCCGCGGAGGACATCGCCCGGGTCGAGGTCGTGAAGGGCGCCGCGGCCACGACGCTGTACGGGACGGAGGCCGCCGGCGGCGTGATCCAGATCTTCACCAAGAGCGGAGAGGCGGGAGAGGCCAGCTGGTCGGCCAAGCTCTCGACGGGCACCCTCATGGCGCCCCACCTGGGCAAGAACGATCCCACGCAGTTCTACACCCAGTGCGGGAACCTCGACAACCTGTACGGCGTCATCCCCACCGGAGCCAGCGCCGGCCAGCGGCTCTACTTCCAGGACCCGACCTGCCCGTCCGACGGTGATTGGCAGCGGCCCGGGTTCCAGGGCTCCGGAGCGCTGTCCGTGCGCGGGGGAAGCGAGAGCCTGACGTATTACGCCTCGGGCAACTACAGCAGCACCGACGGCTACCTTCCCACCAGCTGGTCCAAGGACGGCGGCTTCAGGGCCAACTTCGCGTTCACGCCCTCCGACCCGCTGAAGCTCACGCTGAGCAGCGCTTACCAGCGCCGCGACACCCGCTGGGTGGCCGACGGGAACAACGCCGGCGGCTTCCTGCTGGACGTGGGCCGCGGCCCCTTCGGCTACATGCAGGGCGGCGAGCCCGGCGACTGCGTCGACGTGCCGTCCGACAAGCGGTGCATCACCAACGGCTACGTGTTCGGAGCCCAGAATTACTCGCGATCGCACCACTTCATCTCGAGCCTCGAGGTCGACTACCGGCCCTCGGAGTCGTTCGTCCACCGGTTCACGGTCGGCTGGGACTACCAGGACATCTTCGACAACACGACGCGGCCCTTCGGCAACTTCCTGGATCCGGCCGGCTATTACTGGCCCGAGAACACCCAACACAAGAAGCTCTCGCTCGACTACTCGGGCTCCTGGAAGACGGACCTGTCGGAGTCGATCGCCTCGAGCTTCTCCTGGGGCGGCCAGCTCTTCCGCGACTGGCACCACTGGACGGAGACGGACGCGACGGGCTTCGCCGGCCCCGGCGAGCCGACCATCGAGTCGGGCGCGGCGATCACCTACGTCCGCGACCGGCCGTTCGCGGGGACCAACGCCGGCTTCTTCTTCCAGGAGCTGATCGGCTTCCAGGACCGTCTGTTCCTGACGGGCGGGCTGCGCGTGGACGGAAACAGCGCGTTCGGGTCCAACTTCGGCCTGCAGGCCTATCCGAAGGCGCAGATCTCCTGGGTGCTCTCGGACTACGACTTCTTCCCGAAGGGCGGAATCTGGGACACCTTCAAGCTGCGCGGCGCTCTGGGCCAGTCCGGGAAGGCGCCCGGCGCGTTCGACAAGCTCCGCACCTGGACGCCGGTCTCCGGCGAGAACGGACAGGCGGGCTTCGCGCCCGACAACGTCGGGAACGCGGACATCGGCCCCGAGCGGACCACGGAGTACGAGGCCGGGTTCGACGCCGGCTTCATGGCCGGCCGGATCGGGCTGGAGTTCACGGCGTTCCGGTCGGAGACCAAGGACGGGCTGGTCCCGGTCAATCTCCCCCCCTCGCAGGGCTTCCTCTCGGACAGGACCGAGAACGTGGGCTCCCTGCGCAACGAGGGCCTGGAGGGCACGCTGGACGTGCAGGTCCTGGACAAGGACGACCTCCGCTGGAGCCTGCGGTTCAGCGGGTCGGTGCTCCGGAGCAAGGTCCTCGACCTCGGGCCGGGCTCCGTCGAGAATCCGACGGCCCACATGATCTACACGGGTCTGAACTCCTATATGAAGGTCGGCCACTCGGCCCCCGCGTACTACGGCTACGAGATCACGAATCCGAACGCGTTCGCGGACCCGAACGTGATCACCGACAGCCTCAGCGAGATCGGCCCCGTGTTCCCGACGCGGGAGCTCAGCATCAGCACGTCGCTCAGGGTGATGGGCAACCTGCGGCTCGACGCGCTGATGGCATATCAGGGAGGCTTCTACCAGCAGAACTACACGGGCTACCAGAGCGCCCGCCGCGGCGCGTGGTTCCCGTGCGTGGGATACCAGGAGGCGTTCCTCAACGGCGGTGACGTGAGCGGCTACACGGCCATGGAGCGGGCGCGGTGCGCTCCGAACGGCACCTCGCTGTACGACGTCTCCTGGTGGACCGAGAAGGGCGACTTCTGGAAGCTCCGCTCGGTCTCGCTGACCTACGATCTGCCGAAGAAGATCCTGCCGTGGACGCGGCGGACGAGCATTACGCTGGCCGGCCGCAACCTGCTGATGTTCACGGACTACACGGGGACCGACCCCGAAGTGACCGACTCGGCGGATCACCTGAACCTGGTGGGCGACGCGGGCCGCTTCGGCCGGCGGGACTACTACCAGATACCGCCGGGCCGTACGCTCGTCCTCACCCTCCGCACCTCCTTCTGAGCGGGGAGCAGAGAGCCATGCATCGATCGAAGGCAAGCCTTCTCACGCTCGCGGTCGCCTCGGTGGTCGTGGTGGCCGCCGCCTGCGGCGATCTGTTCAGCGTCCAGAGCCCGGGGAGGATCGCGGACCAGAACCTCGACAACGAGGGCGCGATTCCCGGCATCGTCGTGGGCATGTCCAACCGCATCGCCAACATCATGGGCTCCTCCGGCGACAACATGGTCATCTTCTCCTCCCTCGTGGACGGGGAAATGTACCACGGGGGGAGCTATGCCTGGGCGCAGGTGCCCGACGGCCTCGTGGAGCCCGAGGACATGGGAGCCAACTGGGGGGGGGCGCAGGTGGCGCGCTGGACGGCCGAGGCCGGCATCCAGCGGATGCGGGACAGCATCCTGAGCGACGCCGACTTCCACGACAATCCGTACGTGGCGCGGGCGTTCATGTATGCTTCGCTGGCCAACCGCATCCTGGGCGAGAACATGTGCACGGCCGTCTTCGACGGGGGCTCGGCCGAGCCCGCCGCGGCGTACTTCACACGGGGCATCGACGAGGCGGACTCGGCGATCGCGATCGGGGGCTCCTCGGGCGCCACGGAGGCGGTGCAGGCGGCCTACGGGGCGCGGGCCAGCATGGAGGCCTGGATGGGCGACTGGACCCAGGCCATGGCCGACGCTCAGAACGTGCCGGACGACTTCGTGTTCAGCGCCGCGTTGCAGCTACCCAGCCCGGACAACGACTTCCAGTACGAGACGTACAGCCGGTACGAGTACACGGTGTACGGCACCTTCATGTCCGACAGCGGCCGGGCGGCCGTGGAGGACATGGATGGCCCCGCCTGGTCGGCCGCCCACGACAGCGACCCCCGGGCGCCGTGGACGATCCTCACGAACCCGGACGGGTCGGTGACGCGTGGCGCCAACGGCCAGACCCCGATGTACCAGCAGGACAAGTACCAGGCCGCGGACTCGGACATCCCGCTGGTCAAGGGGACGGAGATGCTGCTTCTTCGCGCCGAGGGGCAGCTCCGCGTCAACAGCGACATCGGCGCGGCCTACGCGCTCATGAACCAGGCGCGGGACGTGTACGGCATGAGCCATCTCACGGCACCCTCGGACATGGCCACGGCGTGGAAGGACCTGCATTACGAGCGCGCGGCCACCGTGTGGTTGGAGGCCCGGCACCTGTGGGACGTCACCCGCTGGTACAACGAGACCGGGCCCATGCATTCCGAAGCGATCGCCGACCGGGACCAGTGCCTGCCGCCCAGCAAGTCCGAGCTGGACTCGAACTCGGACCTGTCGGGCTACTCGGTCAGCCACCCGCTGACCCGACAGCAGTAGCGACCGGGAGCCTCCGGCCGTGAGGCGGCCCGTGGCGGTCGTCGCGACGCTGGCGCTCCTTCCCGCGGGAGGGTGCTACTCGTACGGCCGAGTCCCCGTGACCGAGCTCCGCCCGGACGCCACCGTCCGGGTGGGGCTCACGTCCGAAGCCGCCTCCCGGGTGGCGTCGGAGCTGGGCCGGCGCCCGGAAGCCCCCCTCCGGGGCACGGTCGTGCAGGTGGGAAGCGGGCAGCTCCTTCTGGGCGTTGCAGGGTCCCCGGAGTCGGCGGGCGTTTCCGGGTCGGGTGTTCCCTTCCGCCAGCGCATCCGGATCTCCACCTCGGACATCACGGGGGTCGAGAGCCGGCGCCTCGACACGGGGAAGACCCTTGGTCTCGTGGCCGGCGCCGTGGCCGCGGGAACGGCCGTCGTCCTCTGGAGCTTCAGCGCCACCAACGGCACGCCCGGCGGAGACGGAGGGAAGGGCGGGACCAACGTCAGCGTGAGCGTGCCGCTCCGGTTCTTCGTGCCCGGCCCCTGAGGATCAACGTCCGGCGCCGCCGGACGCGTTCGATGTGCGTGCGGACCGTCGGCATACCTCCCGCCACCCCTGGCGGCAGGCGCGCTCGCCGAGCGCCTGGTCCGAGAGGCCACGGAGCGGCGGCTTGGTGCCGCGGAGCACGACGGGGAGATCCGCCCTCCGCGGCGCTGCCCTGGCGAGCGCCGTGGTGTCGTTGACGACCCGGCCCACGTTCGCGCAGCCCGGATCGAATCCCAGTCGGCAGGCGCGCCGGAAGGCGCCGTCGGCCGGCTTCCCATCGGCCACCCGGTCGAGGCCCCACTCGTTGCACGCCCATCCCGAGCCGTCCTCGCAGTAGGCGAGCGTCATGCGGTCGGCGTACTCGCAGGCCCGGGCGTTCCCATCGTCACACGTCCTGAACCAGTAGGGCAGGGCCTGGCCGGCCGGGTCGTCGCCGACCACGCGCACGGTGCTCAGAGCCACGAACATACCGGCCCACGCGCAGGTGTAGGCCGCGTTCCGGGAGATCCCCGCCACCCTCCGGCCCAGCTTCGAGACGTCCAGGAGGGCCAGACGCCCGGACGCGGCGAGCCCGTCGATGTTCCTCACCAGGAGGTTCATCAGCGGGACGGGCAGGAGCTTGTCGTAGAAGGTCGGGATCCCGAGCGTCTCGAGCAGGACGTAGATGGCCGCCGTGCCCACCCCGTAGAGCATCCCGAACAGGATGCGGCCCGACTCCGACCGCGGGGAGGTCGACGGATCGGTGAACAGGAGGTGCATTCCGAGGAAGACGGCGATCGGGATCCAGGTGTCGTAGAACAGGAACGTGCCGGACACGGCCAGGTACGCGGCGCTGATCCCCGCCAGCGTGACCACGGCGGACAGCGTCATGCTCGCCACCCCGAACAGGATCTCGCCGGGCAGGGCCGCGAGGAAGATCACCAGGTACATGTGCGTCGGGTAGAACTGCGAGCTGGCGATCTCCCGACCGAACGTGATTCCCGAGGCGCCGGCCAGGATCAGCCCGAGGGAGAAGATGGCCAGGGGCAGGGACGACGGATTGAAGATGTGCGCGGAGCGCCGGTCGCGCTTCCAGCGGATGTACTCCTTGCCCAGGTAGCCGAGCGGTATCATCGCGAATTGGAGCGCGAACCACTCGGGCCTGAACCACAGGAAGAGGTTGATGCTGAGGATGACCGGAAAGGGCCCGAAGCCGAGGCGGTACGTATCGTCCCGGCCCCACTTGACCAGGCTCTCCACCCCGTAGGCGAAGACGATCTGTGCCAGGATGAGGGGGATGAAGGCGTAGACGAAATGGACGTACCAGCCCCAGTAGAGGATGACGACGATCTGCGCGCACGCCTGGACCCAGTGATGCTTGTAGATCGCGATCCGGAGGGAGAGCGAGCGCCCGCGCCTCCGGCCGCGCACGTAGAGGCCGGTGGTCCATGCGAGAAGCGTCGCACCCGCGCCGAGGAAGGCGCCGCGGAGCCCGGGCACCGCGATCGGCAAGCCGAAGGCGACGAGCGCGAGCCCGCAGGCGGCGGGGAGGAGGAGGGCGCGGAGGGAAGCGCCCCGGGAGGAGGCCGGGCCCGCGCCCGGGGCCCGGCCGTCCGGGGGCCGGGCCCCGCTACTCGCCCGTGAAGCGGGCCTCCCGCTTTTCGAGGAACGCATCGACTCCCTCGTCCTTGTCCTTCGTCGAGAACAGGAGCGCGAACCAGCTCCTCTCGAATTCGAGGCCCTCCCGCAGTGGGGTCCGGCGGGCGGCCTGCACGCTCTCCTTGGCGGCCTGCAAGGCGATGGGGCTCTTGGAGGCGATCGTACGGGCCAGCTCGAGGGTGCGCTCGGTAAGCTCGCCCGCCGGGACCACCTCGTCAACGAGCCCGATGCGGCCGGCCTCCTCGGCCCCGATCATCCCGCCCGAGAGGATGAGCTTGAGCGCGCGGCCTTCGCCCACCAGGCGCGGGAGGCGCTGGGTTCCGCCGCCGCCCGGGATGAGGCCCAGGTTGATCTCGGGCTGGCCGAGGCGGGCGCGGTCCGACGCGATCCGGATGTCGCACGCCATGGCCAGCTCGCAGCCGCCGCCCAGGCAGTAGCCGTTGATCATGGCGATCACGGGCTTGGGAAACTCCTCCATGGCCAGGTAGATGTTGCCGCGGTCCATGGAGCGGTACTGCTCAACGGGGCGGGCGTCCTTGAACTCGCGGATGTCCGCCCCGGCGATGAAGGCCTTCTCGCCGGCGCCGGTGAGGACGACGCAGCGAACGTCGTCGTCGTCCTCCAGGTCGTCCAGGGCGCCGAAGATGGCGCAGCGGACCTCGCCGTTCAGCGCGTTCATCTTGTCGGGACGGTCGATCGTGAGGCGGGCGACCCCGCCGTCCAGCTTCTCGACCTTCAGCACGTCGCTCATGTCACTATTCTCCTACCAGCTGTAGAATCCCTGACCGCTCTTCCTGCCCAGCTTCCCCTCCCCGACCATGCGCACGAGCAGCTCGGGCGGCCGGAACCGCTCGCCGAGCTCCGAGTGGAGGTAGCGCGCGATCTCGAGGCGGACGTCCAGGCCCACGAGGTCGGTGAGCCGCAGAGGGCCCATCGGGTGTCGGTAGCCCAGCTCCATGGCCCGGTCGATGTCCTCGGCGCTGGCCACGCCCTCCTCGAGCATGCGGATGGCCTCGAGGCCCAGGGCGACGCCCAGGCGCGAGGAGGCGAAGCCGGGCGAGTCGTGGACGACGATGGGTGTCTTCCCTAGCCGCTCGGCGAAGTCCCGGGCGCGCTCCACCGCGTGCGGGGCGCTCCGGTCACCCTGGACCACCTCCACCAGGGCCATGATGTGGACGGGGTTGAAGAAGTGGAGGCCGACGACCCGCTCGGGGGAGGGGACGGGCTCGGCCAGGGAGGTGATCGACAGGGACGAGGTGTTCGAGGCGAGGAGGGCGTTGTCCGCGGCGCTCGCCGCCGCCCGCCCGAGGACCTCCTGCTTCAGCGCCAGCTTCTCGGGCACGGCCTCGACCACGACCCGTGCCCCCCGCGTGGCGTCCTCCAGCTCGGTGGTGGTCCGCAGGTTGGCCAGCGCTCGATCCCGGTCGCCGGGCTCGAGCTTCCCCAGCTCGATCCCCTTGTCGAGGTTGGCCTCGACCCTCCCGCGCGCCCTGTCGAGCGCGCCGGCCTCCACGTCGAACAGCCGCGTCTCGTAGCCGGCCATGGCGGCCACCTGCGCGATCCCGTGGCCCATGGTCCCGGCGCCCAGGACCGCGACCGGTCCGGGCGGCTCCAGCCTGACGTCGTCCTCGTGCTCCATGTCTCCGTCCCGCTCCCGATGTGGGCGTTCAGTCCCCGATCTGCTCTTCCGGCGGGCTGTGCCAGTCGACGGGCTTTCGGCGCACGACCTCGACCGCCTCGAAGCCCAGCTCCTCGGCGATCGCGTTGGCCACGACGTTGCCGGCCGACGTGAACAGCCGGAGCTCGATGAGCTCCTCCTCGCGCGCCCACGTGAGCGCGGCCCGGAGGAGGCGCTTGAGGTTCCCCTTCCGGCGGGCATCCGGCCGCACGTAGGGGGTCTGGATCCGCGCGTAGCGCGGCGGCATGAAGTAGGGGAGGTTCTCCTCGACGAAGCAGGTGATCATGCCGTCCAGGCCCCCGTCGTCCCGCTCCAGGACGAAGATGGCCGATGCCGGGCCCTCGAGGTGCCGGCGGAAGCGCTCGCGCCGGGCCTCCAGGCCGTTCCGGCGCATGCGGTAGGCCGGGTTGTCCCGGTGCAGGCGGAGGTAGTGGGACCACAGGGCCACCACTTCCTCCAGGTCCTCCGTCGTGGCGCGTCGGACGCGCGGCGCTTCAGCCATCGTCCTCCTCCCGTGCGTTGCCGCGGCCGAAGCGGGGCGGGCGCTTCTCCACGAAGGCGCGCACGCCCTCGAGCGCGTCGGTCGAGCGGAAGCAGGCCTCCTGCATCTCGACCTCGAAGTCCAGCATGTCCTCCAGGCTCGACCCCAGGCTCCGGCGGATGGCCTCCTTGGCCAGCCGGATGGGGAGGGGCGGCTTCGCCGCCAGCTCGCGGGCCAGCGCGTCGACCTCCTCGCGGAAGCGCTCGTGCGGCACGACGCGGTTCACGAGCCCGAGCCGCTCGGCCCGCTCGGCGTCGACCATCTCGGCCAGGAAGAAGAGCTCGGCGGCGCGCGCGGGACCGACCAGGCGCGGGACGAAGTAGGTGCCGCCCCAGTCCGGGCCGAGCCCGATGCGGTTGAAGGTCTGGCCGATCGAGGCCCGGTCGGAGGCGATCCGGAGGTCGCAGGCCAGCGCCAGGTTGGCGCCGCCGCCCGCGGCCGGCCCGTTGATCGCGGCCACCACCGGCTTGGGCATCTCAGCGATCGTGACGGCCACCCGGCGCCCGGCCTCGACCAGGGCCCTCGCCTCGTCGATCCTCCCGTCCTCGATGAGCCCGGTCATGTAGCCGACGTCCGCTCCGGCGCAGAAGGCCCGGCCTGCGCCGGTCACGACGACCACGCGGATGTCTTCGTCGCCGCCCAGCTCCTCGAGCGCGTCGCCCACCCGGTCGCGCATGTCCCCGGAGAAGGCGTTCAGCTTGTCGGGCCGGTCCAGCGTGACCCGGCCGATGCGGCCGTCCCGCTCGACGCGGACGTGGCCGCCGCCTCCGGAGGCGGCGCCGCCGTGCTCGGCCGGGCCGCCGTCCGGCCCGCCCGATCCCTCGTTCGTCATCGGGCCTCCCGTTCCGCGTGCACGACCGAGGCGATCCCCTGTCCGACGCCGATGCACATGGTGACGAGGCCCGTGCGCGAGCCCCGGCGCCGCATTTCGTGGACGAGGGTGGTGAGCAGCTTGGCCCCCGTGCACCCGAGCGGGTGGCCGAGCGCGATGGCCCCGCCGTTCACGTTGACGAGGTCGGGGTCGAGCCCGAGCTCGCGGATGCAGGGGAGGGCCTGGGCGGCGAACGCCTCGTTCAGCTCGACGAGATCGAGGTCGGACACCTCGAGCCCGGCGCGCGCGAGGGCCTTCCGGGTGGCCGGCACGGGCCCGAGGCCCATGCGGTGGGGCTCGATGCCCGCCACGGCGGAGGCCCCCATTCGCGCCAGGGGCTCGATCCCCAGCTCCCGGGCGGCCGCGCGGCTCCCGACCAGGAGGGCGGCGGCCCCGTCGTTGATCCCCGAGGAGCTCCCCGCGGTCACCGTGCCCCCCTCCCTGAAGGCGGGCGAGAGGCGGGCCAGCTTCTCGGCCGTAACGTCGGGCCGCGGGTGCTCGTCCACGGAGACCACCTCGGTCTGCCCCTTGCGGCCCACCGGGGCCTCGATCGGGACGATCTCCTCCTGGAAGCGGCCCTCCTCGAGGGCGCGGGCCGCCCGCCGCTGGCTCTCCAGCGCGAAGGCGTCCTGCTCCTCGCGGGTCACGCCGTGCTCCTCGGCCACGACCTCGGCGGTCTCGCCCAGGCCGATCGTCCAGCGCCCGGGCATGTCGGGGTTGGTGAAGCGCCAGCCCACCGTGGTGTCCTCGAAGGGCGGGGTCCGGCGGGAGAAGCCCTCCTCGGGCTTGAGCATGACCCAGGGCGCGCGCGACATGCTCTCGACGCCGCCGGCGATGAACAGGTCGCCCTCGCCGCAGCGGATGGCGTGGCCGGCCGAGACCACGGCCTGGAGCCCCGATCCGCACAGCCGGTTCACCGTCTGGCCCGCCACCTCCACCGGGAGGCCGGCCAGGAGCGCGCCCATGCGGGCCACGTTGCGGTTGTCCTCGCCCGCCCCGTTCGTGCAGCCCATCACGACGTCCTCGACCCGCTCGGGCGGGACGCCCGTCCGCTCCAGGAGCCCCTCGATGACCCGGGCCAGGAGGTCGTCGGGCCGCACCCGCGAGAGCGCCCCTCCGGCGCGCCCCACCGGGCTCCGCACGGCCCCCAGGATCAGCGCGTCCCGGTCGTTCGCTTCGCTCACGTCTCCGATCCTTCCGTCCGGCGCGGCGCGGCCCGGGGCCGCCGCGGGCTCCGAGCCGCGCCGCCTCGTCTCAGTCCAGCGCCACCCACACGCTCTTGGTCTCCGTGTACTGCTCCAGGGCGTGGCGCCCGAGATCCCGCCCGAAGCCCGACTGCTTGAAGCCGCCGAAGGGCGAGGCCGAGTCGTAGCGGTTGTAGGTGTTCACCCACACCGTGCCCGCCTGCACCTCCCTGGCGAACCGGTGCGCCCTGCCGATGTCCCGGGTCCACAGGCCCGCGGCCAGGCCGTAGATGGTCTCGTTGGCCTGGCGGATGGCGTCGTCGACGTCCTCGAACTCGAGCACCGAGAGCACCGGTCCGAAGATCTCCTCGCGGGCGATCTTCATGTCGATGTCGACGTCGTCGAACACCGTGGCCTCGACGAAGTAGCCCTTGCCGTCCACCGAGGCGGCCTCGCCGCCCGCCACAAGGTGCGCCCCCTCGTCCTTCCCCGAGGCGATGTACGAGAGGACCTTCTCGCGCTGCTCCTCCGAGACGAGCGCGCCCAGGCGGGTGCCAGGGCTCGTCGGGTCGCCGGGCCGCATCCGCGAGGCGCGCTCCAGGAGCTTCTCCATGAAGGCGTCCTTGACCGAGCGCTCCACGTACAGCCTGGAGCCCGCCGCGCACACCTCGCCCTTCCCGTAGAAGATCCCGGTCGTGGCGCCGCGCGCGGCCGCGTCGAGGTCGGCGTCGGCGAACACCACGTTGGGCGACTTCCCGCCCAGCTCCAGCGTGATGTTCTTCACCGTGGCCGCCGCCTCGCGCATGATCCTCTTCCCGGTCTCGACCGAGCCCGTGAAGGAGATCTTGTCCACGCCCGGGTGCTCCACGAGGGCCTGGCCGGTCACGGGCCCGTGGCCCGGCAGGACGTTGAGGACGCCCGCCGGGATCCCCGCCTCGAGCGCCAGCTCCCCCAGGAGGAGCGCGGTGAGCGGCGTCTGCTCGGCCGGCTTCAGGATGACCGCGTTCCCGCAGGCCAGGGCGGGGGCCACCTTCCACGCCGCCAGCGACAGGGGGAAGTTCCAGGGGACGATGGCCCCGACCACCCCGACGGGCTGGCGCAGCGTGTAGTTGAGGAACGGTCCCGAGACCGGGATCGTCTCGCCGGTCAGCTTGTCCGCCCATCCCGCGTAGTAGCGGAAGTTCTGGACGACCGAGGGGAGGTCGACCTTGCCCGCCTCGAACAGGGGCTTCCCGTTGTCGCGGGTCTCGACCTCGGCCAGCTCGGAGCCGTGCTCCTCGATGAGGTCGGCCAGCCGCCACAGGAGCTCGGAGCGGGCGTGGGGATCCAGGTCCCGCCACGACGCCTGGGCCTCGCGGGCCGAGCGCACGGCGGCGTCGACCTGCTCGGGGCCCGCCTCCTCCACCTCGGCGATGGTCTCCTCGGTGGCCGGGTTCACGGTGGGGAAGCGATCGCGGCCCTCGGTCCACACTCCCCCGATGAGCAGCTTCGTGCGGAGGTCCATGTCCCGCCCCCTCAGATGCCGCCCGTGAACTCGGGCTTCCGCTTCTCGACGTAGGCGTCGAGCCCCTCGCGCGCGTCCGGAGACTGGAAGAGCTGCTGCTGCAGCTCGCGCTCGATGGCCAGGCCCTCCGAGAACGGCACCTCGCAGCCGCTGCACACGGCGCGCTTGATCCGCCCCACGGCCCTGGGCGCCTTCTCGGGCGGCGTGAAGCCGCGGGCGTACTCCATGATCCGGTCCATGAACCCGTCGGCCTCGAACACCTTGTTCACCAGGCCGAGGTCCAGCGCGTCGTCGAACCCGAAGGTGCGGCCCTCGGCCATGAGCTCGATCGCCTTCGACTTGCCGAGCAGGCGGCCCAGGCGCTGGGTCCCTCCGGTGCCGGGCAGGACGCCCAGCGTGACCTCGGGCAGGCCGATCTTCCCGGCGTCCTTCTTCGCGATCCGGAGGTCGCAGGCGAGCGCGATCTCGAGCCCGCCGCCCACCGTGTGGCCGTTCAGCGCGGCGATCACGAGCATCGGGCTCTGCTCCAGCCGGTTCAGCGTCTCGTTGGCGTGGAGGCAGAAGAAGTACTTGAAGTGGGGGTCGGCCTGCTGGAGCATCGGGATGTTGGCGCCGGCCGAGAAGAACTTCTCCCCCTCGCCCCGCAGCACGAGGACGTGGACGTCCTCGTCGAAGCGCGCCTCGAGGATGGCCTCGTCCAGCTGCCGCATCATCTCGTACGTGTAGGTGTTGGCGGGCGGGTCGTCCATCGTGATGATGCCGACGCCGTCCGTGGCTTCGTAGTGGATGAGCTTGTCCGCCATCGTGCGCTCCCTTGCGTGCTGTTCGTCGAGTTCGGTCCCGGTCCTCTCGTCGGGCTCCGGCGCCGGAGGACTCCGGCGGCCGGCCGTGCGATCCCCCCGATGACCCGTGCACGGGCGGTGCCAGCGCCGCCGCCGTGGCGCGAGGCCGGCAAAGTAGGGGGGCGCTGGCCGGAACGGTAGGATGGGACGGGGTCCGGCGACGACGTGGTCGCGGGCGAGCTCGGGCGGGCCCGCGCGGCCCGCGGTTGAGGTGGAGGGGTCGGGACGCTACCGTGGAGCCATGGAGACTCCCCGCCGGAACGGCGCCGATCGGCCCCCCGCTCCCGTCCTCGGCGCCGGGCTCGCCGCCCACGCGGCGCTCCCCGACCCGCACGCCGCCGCCGCGCTCGCGGTCCCCGCCGCCGCGCTCGCGGCCCCCGCCGCCGCCCAGGTGGCCGCGGGCTGGGCCGGCGTGGTGGCCGTCCTGGCGTCACCGTGGATGGCCCCGGTCCTCCTCGCCCTCGGCTTCCTGGGGATATTCTTCGAGCTCAAGCACCCGACCCTGGGCGTCGCGGCGTCCCTGGGGGTCCTGGCCCTCGCGCTGTTCTTCGGCTCGCATTGGCTGGTCGGACTGGCCGGGCCGGTAGACCTCCTCCTGGTGGGCGTCGGCATCGTGCTCATCGGGGTCGAGGTCTTCGTGGTCCCGGGGCTGGGCGTCCCCGGCGTCCTGGGCCTGGCGGCGCTCGTCGGCGGGATCTTCCTCAGCCTGCTCGGCTCGAGCCCCACCCGCCCGGAGCTCCTGAACGCGAGCGGGGTGGTGGCCACGGCGGTCCTCCTCTTCCTGGGCCTGGCCTACGGCGTCATTCGCCACCTTCCCCACAGCCGCTTCCTGGGGAGCGGCGAGGTGGCCGGCCGGGAGGCCGGCTTCCTGGCCTCGGCCCCCCGCGAGGACCTGGTCGGGCGCGTCGGGGAGGCGGTGACCGACCTCCGACCCTCGGGGACGGCCGCGTTCGGGGACGAGCGCGTGGATGTCGTGAGCGAGGGCGGGTGGATCGCGCGCGGGAGCTCCGTCGCCGTGATCCGCTCGGAGGGCTACCGGCACGTGGTGCGCGAGACTTCCGACGAAGAGTCGACCTGACCCTCCCCCACAGCGAGGCAGCGATGGATCAGAGCGCCCTCCCCGTCCTCATTCTCCTGCTGGCCGTCGTGGTCCTCAGCTTCGTGTTCTGGGCGATCCCGGTCCGGTTGTGGGTCGCGGCCATCTCCGCGGGCGCACCGGTCGGGATCGGCGACCTCATCGGGATGCGGCTCCGGAAGGTGAGCCCGCGCGCGATCGTGCCGCCCCTGATCACGGCCACCAAGGCCGGCCTCGGGCTCGCCACCAAGCAGCTCGAGACCCACTTCCTGTCGGGCGGCGACGTGGACCGCGTCGTCACGGCGCTGGTGAGTGCCGACAAGGCGAACATCGACCTCCCCTTCCAGCAGGCCGCCGCGATCGATTTGGCCGGCCGGGACGTGCTGGAGGCCGTGAAGGTCTCGGTGAATCCCAAGGTCATCCAGACGCCCAAGGTGGCGGCCATGGCCAAGGACGGAATCCAGCTCATCGCCATCGCCCGCGTCACGGTCCGCGCCAACGTGAACCGGCTCGTGGGCGGGGCCGGAGAGGAGACGATCCTGGCCCGCGTCGGGGAGGGGATCGTGAGCACCATCGGCTCCAGCGCCACCCACAAGGACGTGCTCGAGAACCCCGACCGGATCTCCAAGACCGTCCTCCAGAAGGGCCTCGACTCCGGGACGGCCTACGAGATCCTCTCCATCGACATCGCCGACGTGGACGTGGGCAAGAACATCGGCGCCGAGCTCCAGACCCACCAGGCCGAGGCGGACAAGCAGATCGCCCAGGCCAAGGCCGAGGAGCGGCGGGCCATGGCGGTGGCCCAGGAGCAGGAGAACCGCGCCCGGGTCGAGCAGATGCGCGCCGACGTCGTGAAGGCCGAGGCGGAGGTGCCGCGTGCCGTGGCCGAGGCGCTCAGGAGCGGCAACCTGGGCGTCATGGACTACATGAAGTACCTGAACGTCCGGAGCGACACGCGCATGCGCGAGGCCCTCGCCGGCGGCGAGGACGCCGAGCGCCCGGCGGGATGAGGCGATGAGCGGCCTCGCGGGCTGGGTGGCCATCGTCGCGGTGGTCCTCGCCCTGAACCGGATCCTCTCGGCGGCGGTGCGGTCGGGGCGGAGAGGCGAGGCTTCCGGCACGCCGCCCGGACGGTCGGGGGCGGGAGGCTCGCGCCCGGGACGGACGCCCGCGACCCCGGGACGTATGCGCGCGACGCCGGAACGGCTCGAAGGCGGGGCCTTCGAGGAGCTCCTCGGCGCGGTGGACGCGGCGCTGGGCGGACGCCCGCCGGTCCGCACGGGGCCCGGCTCCTCGCCGCGGCCTCGTGCCCGATTCCCCGGCCGACGGCCCGAGCTCCCCGATCCCGAATCGCTCTGGATGCCGGAGGCGGTGGGAGGGGCGGCCCTGGAGCCCGCGTCACGCCCAGCCGCTCCTGCGGGTCCCCGGTCCTCCGGCCACGGGCTCGGGGCCGAGAAGGGGGCCCGGCCGGCGTCCGGTGCGGGCCCGGCCGAGCCGAAGGCGCCGGACGCCGCCGCCGAGCGCCCGTCGGCACGCCGCGCGGCGGGGCTCCCGGACCTGCCCGGGCGGTCCCGCCTGCAGCGCGCCGTGCTGTGGGCGGAGGTGCTGGGGCCGCCGGTGTCGATGCGCCGCCCCGGCGGCGGTCCCCTGTAGGCGCCCCGCCCGGCCCTTACTCGTCCCGGTCGCTGAGCTTCCTGTATCCCATCGTCCTCCTCCCCGGCCTGCCGGCAGGCGTCGCGAGGCTCGTCCCGCCCTTCTCGTCGCAGCGCTTCCGGGACCAGGAGGTCGCAAGGCGCACGCCGGGGTCAGCCTCCAGGGGCGGGCACCACGATCCCGGGGACGTTCTCCCTCGCGAGGAGGCGGTTGAAGGCGCCCACGCTCTCCTCGAGCGCCGCCCGGACGCGGCTCCGGATCCCCGCCCACTCCACGTTCAGGTCGGCGAAGCGCTGGCGCGAGCCTTCGGTGGGCCGCCCGTACGACCCGTGGATGTGCCCGTACAGGTAGTCGAACTGGTTGTCGATGCGGGGCGGGTAGTTGATCCCGTCCTCGCCCGTGTGGATGCGGTCGTTGTGGAGCTCGTCGGCCAGCGAGTCGAGCCTGGCCGAGAGGGAGTCGGCTGCGCCCCGGATCCGCGCCGCGGCGTCGGCGGCGACGTCCCCGGCCTCCACGTGGCCGGCGGCCGCCGCCACCTGCTCCCGGGCCGAGCGCAGCGCCCGGATCGCGTCGTGGATGGAGGTCACGGTGTCGCGGACGGCGGTGGCCAGGTCGAACTGGGCCTGGAGGTCGGCGGTCGTCACGTCGGTGAAGCGCGGGTCCTTCCGCACCTCGAAGCTCCGCTCGGCCGTCCAGTCGCCCGAGGAGACCCGGACGGTGTAGGTGCCCGGCACGGCGGTCGGGCCGCCCGTGTAGCCCAGGTCCATGACCGCGCCCTCGGCCAGGTTGGGACCGGGATAGCGGAGGTCCCACTCGAGCCGGTTCTCACCCGCGTGGAGGTCCAGCTCACGGGCGCCGGGCGCGCCGCCCGCCGCCTCCTCGTCCTCCTCCGCGCCGCTACCGCGACCCGGGGCCGAGGTGGACCAGCGGGCCGCCACGGTCCCGTCGGGTCCCACGACCTCCATGTCGACCCCGGCCTCGGGGACGCGCCCGAGCC
Source organism: Gemmatimonadota bacterium (assembly GCA_035267645.1). Classification (GTDB taxonomy): domain Bacteria; phylum Gemmatimonadota; class Gemmatimonadetes; order Palauibacterales; family Palauibacteraceae; genus Humimonas. The sequence goes on from DATFLN010000057.1 coordinate 36,464, forward strand.
ACAGGTCGAAGATCGCCGGGCCCGGCGGCGCCTCGGGCGCCTCGGACCCCCGGAAGCCGCCCATGCCGGCGCGGAAGGCGGGTCGGGGCTGGAACAGGAAGCGGTCGGCGCTCGCCACCGAGTCCGCCATCTGCCGCAGCGGCGTCACGTCGTCCAGGATCCAGAAGCTGCGGCCCTGGGTGGCCACCACC
>DATFLN010000058.1:0-51956 GCA_035267645.1 Gemmatimonadota bacterium
CCCGCTCGTCTACTCCGAGCTCCACGCGATCGCCAGCCGCTACATGCGGGACGAGCACGCTGCGGCCACGCTGCAGCCCACGGCGCTCATCAACGAGGCGTACCTGCGGCTGGTCGGGAGCGACGTGGAGTGGGAGAGCCGGCGCCACTTCCTGGCGATCGCCGCCAACACCATGCGCCGGGTCCTGGTCGACCACGCCCGCTCCCGGCTTCGCCAGAAGCGGGGTGGCGAGCGGGTGCGCATCACGCTGGGCGAGCGGCCGGCGGAGGACGGCACCGACCCGATCGACGTCATCGCGGTGGACGCGGCGCTCGAGGAGCTGGCGGGGCTGGACGAGCGCAAGGCGCGGGCGGTCGAGCTCCACTACTTCGCCGGGCTCGAGCATCGCGAGGTGGCCCGCGTGCTGGACGTGTCCACCGCGACGGTGGACCGGGACCTCCGGTTCGCCCGGAGCTGGATCTACGACCGGCTGAGCGGCGAGTGAGCGGGACGGAGGACGGCAGGCTGCGGCGGCTCCAGGAGCTGTTCGACGCCGCGCTCGCGCGGCCCCCGTCCGAGCGCGAGGCCTTCCTGGAGGAGGCCTGCGGGGACGACGCCGGGTTCAGGGAGCGCATCGAGCGGCTGCTGGGCGCCGAGGCGTCGGCGAGCGGCGAGTTCCTGAGCGGCGCCGTGCGCTCGGCCACGCTGGCCTTCGGCGCGGCCGAGGACCGCGCAGGCGTGAGGCTGGGACCCTACCGCCTGGTCCGGGAGCTCGGGCACGGCGGCATGGGCACGGTGTGGCTGGCCGAGCGCGCGGACGCGGCCTACCGGGCCCGGGTCGCGATCAAGCTCGTGCGCGGCGGGTTCGCCAGCCCCGACCTCGAGAGCCGCTTCCGGGACGAGCGGCAGATCCTGGCCGACCTCCACCATCCCTCCATCGCCGGCCTCCTGGACGGGGGCGAGGCACCCGACGGGACGCCGTACCTGGTCATGGAGTACGTGGACGGCGAGCCGATCACGGACTGGGCGGCCGCGCGCGCCCTCCCCCTCCGGGAGCGTCTCCGCCTCTTCCTGGAGGTGTGCGACGCCGTCCAGCACGCCCACGCCTCCCTGGTCGTCCACCGCGACATCAAGCCCTCCAACATCCTGGTGGACGCCGACGGGGTGCCCCGGCTCCTCGACTTCGGCATCGCCAAGCTTCTCGCCCGCGGGGCCGCCTCCCACACCACCGTCCTCGGGGCGCGGCTCACCCCGTCCTACGCCAGCCCCGAGCAGCTCCGGGGCGAGCGCGTGACGGTGGCCACCGACGTCTGGTCGCTCGGCGTCCTGCTGTACGAGCTCCTCTCGGGCGTGCACCCGTTCGCGCCGGGCGAGGAGAGTCCCGACGAGATCCGGCGGAGGGTCCTGGACCAGGAGGCCCCGCGCCCGAGCGAGGTGGTGAGGAGGCGTCCGGTCCCCGGGCTCTCGCCGCGCGAGCTGAAGGGCGACCTGGACAACATCGCGGCCCGCGCGATGCGCAAGGAGCCCGAGCTCCGCTACGCGACGGCGGCGCAGCTGGCCGAGGACGTCCGCCGCGCGCTGGCCGGCGAGCCCGTCCTGGCCCGTCCCGCCTCCCTGGGCTACCGGGCCCGGAAATTCGTGGCTCGCCACGCCGCCGCGGTGGGCGCGGCCGCGCTCCTCTTCCTGGCCCTGGCCGCCGGGCTCGGAGCCACCCTGTGGCAGGCGCGGCGAGCCGACCGGGCGCGGGTGGCGGCGGAGGCGGCCCTGGCGCGGTCGGGCGCGGTGGAGGACTTCCTGACCGGGCTGTTCCGGGCCAGCGACCCCGACCAGAACCTGGGCGCCGAGATCACCGCCCGGCAGCTCCTCGAGCGCGGCGTGCGGCGGGTGGACTCGCTCTCCGGTCAGCCGGCGCTGCAGGCCGACCTCCTCGCGACGCTGGGGCGGGTCGAGATGTCGCTGGGCGAGTACCGTACGGCGAAGAGCATGTTCGACCGGGAGGTCGGCCTGCGGCGGGAGCTACCCGGCTCCTCGCTCGCCGGGGCCCGCCGGGACTCGCTCATGGCGCGGGCCCTGAACGCCCGCGGCGAGGCCCTCGATCGGCTCGGACTCCCCGACTCGGCCGCGGCCGCCTTCGAGGCGGCGATCGCGCTCGGGAGCGCGTCGCTGGGAGAGGGGAGCCCGGTCGTGGCCACGGCCCTCGAGAACCTGGCCAACGAGTACGGCCGGCTGGGGCGCGACGCCGACGCGGAGGCCGCGTTCCGGCGCGTGATCGACCTGCAGCGCCGGACGCTGGACCCGGATTCGCCCGACCGGGTCCTGGCCCTGAACGACCTGGGCCTCCAGTACGCCTTCGAGGGCCGGTACGCGAAGGCGGAGCCGCTCCTCCGGGAGTCGGTGCGCATCTCGCTCCTGGCGGACAGCGCCGTCCGGAGGCCGGTCACGGCCATGGCGCTGGACAACCTGGGCATGGAGCTCCGGGAGGCCGGGAAGTACGACGAGGCCGAGCCCCTCATGCGGCGCGCGCTGGCGGTACGGGTGAGGACCCTGGGGCCGGACCACCGCTTCACCGCCGAGTCCTACTTCTCGCTCGGCCTCCTGCTGGCGCTGCGGGGACGTGGAGGCGACTGGGCCGAGGCGGACTCTCTCCTCCACGCCTCGCTGGATGTGTTCCGGGCCACGCTCGGGCCCACGCACCGGGCGGTCGGCTACGCCCTGTACGCGCTCGGCGTGCTCGACATGCAGCGCAGGGACGCGCCCGCGGCGGAGGCCTGGTTCCGGAAGGCGCTGGCCATCCGTCGGGCGACGAGCGGCGACGCGCCGCGCGAGACCGCCCGGACCCTGGTGTGGCTGGGAGCGGCCCAGATGGCGCGCGGGGAGGCCGCTGCCGGGGCGACGCTCCGCGAGGCCGATTCGCTGGCGAGGGCCACGCTCGCGACCGCCGATCCAGTCCGGACCCGCGCCGCCATCGGGCTGGCCGAGGCAGAGGCACGAGCCGGCGACCGGGCGAGCGTCGAGCCCGCCTACCGGGAGGCCCTGGCCAGCCTGGCCGCCCGCATCGGCCCGGCCCACCCCTTCGTCCGCGACGCGTGCGCCACGGGCCGGGCCGCGGGCCTGGACGGGGGCGCGACGTGCGCGGAGAGCGCCGCCGCCGCGGGCGAATCCCGGACCGCTGCCGGCTCCCGCGGGTGAGCGCCGTCGACGGGCCCCCTCGCCGGCGCCCGCACGTCGTCCCCTTTCGCCTCTGATCCGGGGAGGAGCCGCGCATGGGTCTCTACGAGGAGCACCTCCTTCCCCGCCTCGTCCACCTCGCCTGCAGCGGCCGCCCGGCCGAGAGGCAGCGGGAGAGGGTCCTCCCCGCGGCCCGGGGCCGGGTGCTCGAGATCGGGGTCGGCTCGGGGCTGAACCTCCCGTTCTACGAGCCGGACCGGGTCGCCGGCGTGGTCGGGATCGACCCCTCCCGCCGGCTCCTGTCCATGGCCTCCGGCCGCGCGGCCTCGGCCCCCGTCGCCGTCCGCCTCCTGCGGGCGGAGGGCGAGGCGATCCCCCTGGCCACCGCGAGCGTGGACACGGTCGTCTCGACCTTCACGCTGTGCACGATCCCCGACGCGGTCGGCGCCCTGCGGGAGATGGGCCGGGTGCTGCGGCCCGGGGGACGCCTCCTGTTCTGCGAGCACGGCCTGGCGCCCGACGAGGGGGTCCGCCGGTGGCAGGACCGGCTCGATGGCCTGTGGGGCCGGATCGCGGGCGGCTGCCACCTGAACCGCGACGTCCCCGGGCTCCTCCGGCGGGCGGGCTTCGAGGTGGCCGACCTCGAGGCCGACTACATCGCCGGCTGGCGCCCGGCCAGCTACACGTTCCGCGGGACGGCGCGCGCCGGGTAGGGGGCGGCCCATCGCCCGGCGTGACGTCCGTCCGGGACGGGTTCCGCGCGGATGGACGCGTCAGCCCCCGCCTTGCGCCCCCCGGCGCCCCCGGATTACGTCGGGGTGCGGGCGGAGCCGCCTGCGCGCACGTCCGCCCCGGTCAGCCTCCGTTCCCCCAGCGTGGACGAGCCATGGACACACGCCGCCAGTTCCTGATCCGCGCCCCGATCGGTCTCGCCGGCCTCGTCGCCGCCTGCAGGGGAGGGAAGCCCGGCGCGCCGGGAGGCGCCTCCGGCGGGGCCGCCTCCGACACCACCGCCGGGGCCACGCCGGCATTCAACACGGCGCAGGCCGTCGGGCCCGACGTGTCGGCCGCCACCTTCGCGGAGGCGGAGAAGCTGACGCGGGTGGAGATCTCGCAGGCGCACCGGGCCATGGCGGCCCGGAGCTGGCCGACCTCGATGGCCGGGCTGATGGAGCGCCGCGCGGGCCCGAGGAAGGTCGATCTCGAGCGGAGCCTGGCCCCGGCCACCGTGTGGGACCCGGTCCTCTCCGCCACGACCGTCGGTCCCGAGCGCGACCGCTTCGTGCGGACGGCCGCGGACCCGGGGCCGCTCCCCTCGTCGGACGAGGACATCGCCTTCTCTCCGGTGTGGAAGCTCTCCCACTGGATCGAGAGCGGGAAGCTCGCCTCCGAGCGCCTGACCCGGATCTACCTGGACCGTCTGAAGCGCTACGGGCCGGACCTCCGTTGCGTGATCACGCTCACCGAGGACCGGGCCCTGGAGCGGGCGCGGCGGGCGGACCGCGAGATCGCGGAGGGGACCTACCGCGGGCCGCTGCACGGCATCCCGTGGGGGGCCAAGGACCTCCTGGACACGTCCGGGATCCCGACCACCTTCGGCGCCGAGCCCTTCCGGGACCGGGTGCCGGACGCGGACGCCGCCGTGGTGAGCCGCCTGGACGACGCCGGCGCGGTCCTGGTGGCCAAGCTCAGCATGGGCGCCCTGGCGCTGAACGACATCTGGTTCGGCGGGCAGACCATGAACCCGTGGCTCCCCGAGGAGGGCGCCGGCGGCTCGAGCGCCGGCCCCGGCGCGGCGACCGCGGCGGGGCTCGTCGCCTTCGCGATCGGGAGCGAGACCCAGGGGAGCATCATCGATCCCGCCATGCGCTGCGGCGTGACGGGCCTGCGGCCGACGTTCGGGAGGGTGCCGAGGACCGGCGCCATGACCCTGTGCTGGACCCTGGACAAGCTGGGCCCGATGGCCCGGAGCGTGGAGGACACGATGCTGGTCGTGCGGGCCATCTCGGGGCCCGACGCCGGCGACCCGGCCAGCCTGCCGAGCAAGCTCGACTACGTGGCCGACGAGGACGTGAAGGGGCTCCGGGTCGGCTTCTTCCCCGACTGGATGCAGGAGCCGCCGGCCACCGACGTGGACCGGGCGGCCCTCGACATGCTGCGGGACCTGGGGCTCGAGCCGGTCGAGGTCTCGATCCCCGACTGGCCCTACGACGGCCTCAACGTGATGCTCTTCGCCGAGGCCGCCGCCGCGTTCGAGGAGCTCACCCTGAGCGGGGGGCTGGACGAGATGCAGGTGCAGGTCCCCGACGCGTGGCCGAACCTGTTCCGGCAGTCGAGGTTCCTGTCGGCCGTGGACTTCGTGCAGGCCGACCGCCTGCGGCGGAAGGTCGCGGCGGAGATGGACCGGCTCATGTCGGACGTCGACCTCCTCCTCGTCCCCTCCCTGCGGGGCGAGATGCTGGTGATCTCGAACAACACCGGCCACCCGTCCCTCACCCTTCGGACGGGATTCGTGAAGGTCTCCAAGGCGAGGAGCGACTGGGCGCCCGACCCCGACCACCCGCTGCCGACCTTCTCCCCGCCCCGGCGCGTGCCCTACGGCGTGACGCTCATCGGCAACCTGTTCGATGAGGGCACGATCGCGCGCGTCGGGCTGGCCATGGAGCGGAAGGCGGGCGTGGCGGACGAGAGGCCGGAGGGGTTCTGAGGCGGGGGCCGGGGCCGGGGTCCGGGTCGTGCATGATCGGGGTCGGGATCCGGTCGAGCGGGTGACGTCGCGTCGCCGCGTGGGAACCGGCCGGAGCGGTCACGAGACGGAGCGGGGGCCATGAGCGACGAGAAGGTCATCGCGGTGGTGGGCGCGACGGGTGCGCAGGGGGGCGGGCTGGCCCGCGCCATCCTGGCCGACCCCGAGGGCGGCTTCGCCGTGCGGGCGCTGACCCGGAACCCGGACTCGGACGCGGCGCGGGAGCTGGCCGCGGCCGGAGCGGAGGTCGTCCGGGCGGACCTGGACGACGTGGAGAGCCTGAAGCGCGCCTTCCGGGGCGCCTACGGCGCCTACTGCGTGACCAACTACTGGGAGCACTTCTCGCCCGAGAAGGAGCTGGCGCAGGCCGCGAACCTGGCGGAGGCGGCCGCGGCGGAGGGCCTCGATCACGTGATCTGGTCGACGCTGGAGGACACCCGGGAGTGGGTGCCGCTCGACGACGACCGCATGCCCACGCTCATGGAGGAGTACAAGGTCCCCCACTTCGACGCGAAGGGGGCGGCGAATCACTTCTTCACGGACGCGGGCGCGCCCACGACGTTCCTGCTGACCTCGTTCTACTGGGACAACTTCATCCACTTCGGCTCGGGCCCCCAGCGGCGTCCCGACGGGACGCTGGCCCTGGTCATGTGCATGGGCGACGCGAAGCTCCCGTCCATCGCCGTGGAGGACATCGGGAGGTGCGCCTACGGCATCTTCCGACGGGGCGACGAGTACATCGGGGAGACGGTGGGCATCGCCGGCGGGCACCCTACCGGGGCGGAGATGGCCGAGGCGCTGACGGAGGCCCTGGGCGAGGAGGTCGTCTACGACGACGTGCCGCCCGAGATGTACCGGGCCCTGGGCTTCCCGGGCGCCGACGATCTCGGGAACATGTTCCAGTTCAAGCGGGACTTCAACGACTACTACTGCGGCGTCCGGGACCTGGCGGAGTCCCGGGAGCTGAACCCGGAGCTACAGACGCTGGACGCGTGGCTGGGCAAGAACGCCGACCGGATCCCGATCGAGTAGGGGGCGCCGGGAGGGGTGAGGCGGCCTTCAGGGCGCCCGCCGGGACCTTGTGGTCCCGGCGCTTCCGGTTATCCTGCAGGCGGACCCCGCGGAGCACGTGTCTCCGCCGCGACCCCCCTCGCCACCGGACAAAACCGTGGACAAGCAGGCCATCGATCGGCTCTGGGACCAGATCCGCCAGAAGTACGGCGTCTACATCCGCCTCATCGAGCGGCTTCCCGATTCTTCGCTGCAGACGCGGCCCGTCGACCGGATGAGGTCGCCGGCGGAGGTCGTCACCCACATCTCGGGGACGGTCGTGCGCGACATCGCGCAGGGAGTCGCCGGCGGAGAGATCGTCGCGCGCGAGGAGGCCGAGGCGGGTCTGGCCACGGGACTCACGAGCCGGGCGGAGGCCGTGGCGTTCGCGGCCGAATGCTGGGAGCTGGCCGACGCGGCCGTGGCGGCCACGGGGGACGCGGAGCTCGCGGCCATGGTCCCGACGCCGTGGGACATGACGGCCCCCGGCTGGGTCTTCTTCCACGTCATGAACGACGAGCTGGTCCACCACCGCGGCCAGCTCTACGTCTTCGCCCGCCTCCTGGGCGTCGAGCCGCCGTTCATCTGGAGCCACGAGGAGAACCCGCCCCGGTTCCGGCCCGCGGCGTGAACGCACCGCCGGCCGCGGGCGGGCCCGCCGCCGGCGGGAGCCCTACCCGACCTTCCCCTCCCGCACCGCCTCGCGTGCCGCCTCGAGCCGCTCGGGGGTGCCGATCTCGAACCACGCCGCCGTGACGTCGCGCGCCCCGATCCGGTGGCCGCGGGAGGCGAGCTCGAGGTAGGCGTCCACGATCGAGAAGGCGGGTCCGGGGCCCGCGGCCCTCCCGGCGCCGGCCGGGGGCGATCCGATCGTGTCCAGGAGCGGGAGGAGCCGCGGCGAGACCACCTGAACGCCGGCGAAGGCCCGGGCGCGCGCCTCGCCCCGGGGCTCGCGGAGCCGCTCGCCCTCGCGGCCCAGGAGCCCCTCGTCGTCGAACTCCAGCCGCCGGGACGAGGGGCGGTCCTGCACCGCCAGCGTGGCGAGCGCGTCGCTCCCCGCGTGCCGGGCGGCGAGCGCCCCCAGGTGGATGTCGGTGAGGACGTCCACGTTGTGGAGGAGGATCGGCCGGTCGCCCCGGAAGAAGGGGGCCGCCCGCAGGAGCCCGCCCCCGGTCTCCAGGGGCCCCTCCTTCTCGAGCGAGAAGAGGAGCCTCGGCCCACGTCCTCCCGCCTCCCGGGCCAGCTCCGCCTCCAGGGTCTCGAGGAAGGCGGCCACGCGGTCGGCGAACGGGTGGGCGTTGACCACGATGCGGTCCGCGCCGTGACGCCACAGGCGGCGGACGACCCGTCCCAGCGCCGGCTCCCCCTCGACCTCGACCAGCGCCTTGGGGGTGCGGTCCGTGAGGGGACGGAGCCGCGTCCCGAGCCCGGCGGCGAACACCATGGCGTCCAGACCGGGGGGAGCCCCGCGCCCCGCGCCCGGCGCGCCCTCCGTGGACGGCGTCCGCTCGGGGCTCACCGGGTCCCCGGCCAGAACGGCGCCTCGCGGTGGGTGAGCTCGACCCGGACGTCCTCGAAGCGCTCCCGGATCTCGTCGCGGAGGCGCTCGGCCAGGTAGACCGAGCGGTGCTGGCCGCCGGTGCATCCGAACGCCACCGAGAGGTCGGTGAACCCGCGCTCCCGGTAGCGCGCGAGCTGGGCGTCGACCAGCGCTCGGGCGTGCCCGTAGAAGGCCTCGCACGCGGGCTCGCCGCGCAGGTACGTCCGCACGGCCTCGTCCAGGCCGGTGAGGTCCGCGCAGGCCTCCTCGCGGCCCGGGTTCGGCAGCGCGCGGCAGTCGAACACGAAGCCGCCGCCGTGGCCGCCGGCGTCGCCGGGGTAGCCGCGCCTGTAGCTGAAGCTGGTCAGGTGCAGCGTGAGCCCGCGGCGGATCGCCTCGTCCTCCCGCCCGCCCGCGAAGCGCTCGACGATCCGGCCCAGGACCCGCTCCAGCTCCGGGAGCTGGGCCGGGAGGCCCGCCTCGAGGAGGCCGGCCACGTTGCGGGCGGCGTAGGGAACGCTCTGCAGGAAGTGGGACTTCCCCTCGTAGAAGCCCCGGTAGCCGTAGGCGCCCATGGCCTGCAGGAGCCGGACGAGGACGAAGGCGGGGAGGAGGTCCCGGAAGGCGGTCCGGTCGAAGGACTCGAGCGCCTCGCGGGCGTCCAGGTAGCGCTCGAGGAGGTCGATCCGCACGTCCCCCCCCAGGTCCGCCTTGGCGTCGTACAGGAGCGAGGCCACGTCGTAGTGGGGCGCTCCCCGCCGGCCGCCCTGGTAGTCGATGAACCACGGCTCCCCGTCCCGGAGCATCACGTTCCTGGACTGGAAGTCCCGGTACAGGAAGTGGTCGGGGGGCGCCTCGAGGAGCAGGCCGGCCAGCGTCTCGAAGTCCGCCTCCAGGCGCGCCTCGTGGAAGGGGACGTGGGCGAGCTTCAGGAAGTGGTACTTGAAGTAGTTCAGGTCCCAGAGGATGGACCGCCGGTCGAACGCCTCGTGCGGGTAGGCCACGCCGTAGTCGACCGCGGCGTGGCCCTCGACCTGGAAGCGCGGGAGCCACTCGACCACCCGGCGGTAGGCCTCGAGGATGGGGCCCGGGAGGTCGCGCCCCGTGTCGGCGGGACCCCCGCCCGCCGCTCCGACGGGCGGCCGCGGGTGGCCCTCGTCGGTGCCCTCGCCCTCACGCGCCCGGCGCAGCGCCTCGAACAGGGTCGTGTCGCCGAGGTCCTCCTCCAGCCACACGCCCGAATCCTCGTCGGCGGCGTAGATCTCGGGCACCGGGAGGCCGGCCCCGCGCAGGGCCCGGGAGAACGACAGGTACGCGCGGTTCTCCTCGGCGTCGGGGCCGTAGCCGGCCACGGCCGTGCGGCCGTCGGCCGCCTCGAGGCGCACGTAGGTGCGTGCCGAGCCGTCCCCGGACAGCGCCCCGGCGGCGGCGGGCGGACCCCCGAACCGGGAGCGGAAGAGCTCGGAGGCGCGTTCCTGCATGTCGGATCCGGTCGCGGCCACTACTCCTCGTCGCCGTAGATCCTGACGACCAGCTTCCCGCTCGTGTCGATGTAGCCGCGGTACATGCCCGGTGTGTTGAAGGGCATGGCGATGTTCCCGTCGCGGTCGAGCGCGATCAGCCCGCCCGTGTTCTTCCCGTAGAGGCGGACGAGCTTCTGGTTCACCTCGTAGTCGGCCGCCTTCCGGAGCGACCAGCCCCGATAGGCCATGAGGTCCGAGACCTCCTTGGTGAGGACCATCCGCATGTAGTCCTCCCCGATCCCCGTCCCCGAGGCCGCCATGGTCGAGTCGTTGGCGTAGGTGCCCGCGCCCACGATGGGCGAGTCCCCGACCCGGCCGTAGCGCTTGGCCGTGAGCCCCCCGGTCGAGGTGCCCGCCGCCAGGTGGCCGCGGTCGTCGAGCGCGGCGCACCCCACGGTGCCGAGGTGCGAGGGCGCGGCGTCCGCCGCGGGAGCGTCGCCGCGCGGGGGCACGGCGGGGAAGGCGGTGGCACGCGGCCCGCCTCCCGATCGCGACCGCGACCCGGCGGTGTCGCCGAGGGCGCCGCGCTCGTGCTCGCCCCGCAGCGCCTCCTGGAGGGCGTCCCAGCGGCGCTGCGTGAAAAAGTAGCTGTGGGGAACGAGGCTCATGCCCTGCTCGAGCGCGAACTCCTCGGCGCCCGAGCCCACCAGGAGGACGTGCTTCGAGCTGTCCATCACCAGCCGGGCCAGGCGAATCGGGTGGGCGATGTGCTCGACCGCGGCCACTGCGCCCGCGTTCAGCGTCGCCCCGTCCATGATCGCCGCGTCGAGCTCGTTGTGTCCGTCGGCCGTGAACACCGCGCCCTTCCCCGAGTTGAACAGCGGGGAGTCCTCCAGCACCGAGATGGCCGCCACCACCGCGTCGGTGGCCAGGCCGCCGTTCTTCAGCACAGCGTACCCTGCGCGGAGCGCCTCCTTCATCTTCCCGCGGTAGCGGGCCTCCATCTCCGGCGTCATGTCCTTCCGGAGGATCGTGCCCGCGCCCCCGTGCATGACCATCGCGATCGGGTGGTCCTGCGCCCGGGCGGGCCCGGCCGGGGCCAGGGCCGCGCCGGCCACGGCGAGCGACGCGGCGAGGACGAGCAGGCGGCGGATCCGCGGGCTGTGCATGGGCAGACCTCCTGGGCGGTGGACGGTCGCGGGCCGGTCGCGTCCGGCCCACGCTGATCGTAAAGGGAGATCGGCCGGCTGACGAGGGCCGGCCGGCGGAGGCGGACCGGCGGACGAAGGCGGCGGACGAGGACGGCGGGCTGAGCGCGGGCTCGGCCCGCCTCTTGCCCCGCCGGTGGAGCGGGTCGAGCCCTCTCCCATCCCGACGACCGAGGCGTTACGCATGATGCGTAAAGATCGTGAGACCCGCCGGTGCCCGGTCCGGCCGGAGTCCACGGCCGCCGGGGGCCGCCCGTGAGCGAGACGGTGGCGGTCCTGGGCGCCGGCGTCGCCGGGCTGGCGGCCGCCGCGGCCCTGGCCGAGGCGGGGCGGGACGTGGTCGTGCTCGAGGCGCGGGACCGGGTCGGAGGCAGGGTGCACACGCTCCGGCCCGACGGGGCGGGCCGGCCCGTCGAGCTCGGGGCCGAGTTCATCCACGGCGAGCCGGCCTCCCTCATGGCCCTGGCCCGGGACGCGGGACTCGAGGTCGAGGAGACGGCCGGGCAGCTCCGGGAGCTGGACGCCGGCCGGCTCCGGGCGCCGGGCGGCGAGGGGTCCGGGATGGAAACGCTGTTCGAGCGACTGGGGGAGGCGGCCGAGGACGAGTCGGTGGCCGACGTGGCCGGGCGCCTCCTCCCCGGCCCCGGACACGAGGCCGGCCGCCGCCGGGCCCTGGCGTTCGTGGAGGGGTTCCACGCGGCCGACCCGCGCTGGGTGGCGGCGCGCTCGCTGGCCGGCACGGGCCCGGGCGAGGCCGCGCGCAGCTTCCGCCTCCCGGGCGGCTACGACGCCGTGCCGCGCGCGCTCGCGGAGCGGGCAGAAGGCGCCGGCGCCGAGATCGTGCTCGAGGCGCCGGTGACGCGGGTGGACTGGGAGCCCGGCTCGGTCACGGTCGAGGCGGCCGGCCGCCCCTACCGCGCGGCGCGCCTGCTGGTCACGCTCCCGCTCGGCGTCCTCCACGCGCCCTCGGGCGCCCCCGGTGCGGTCCGCTTCGAGCCCGAGCCACGCCGCGCGCGCCGCGCCCTCGAGCGGCTGGCCATGGGCTCGGCCGTGCGCGTCGTGCTGCGCCTGGCCGGCCCGCTCCCCGCCGAGCTCCCGGGCTTCGTGCTCGGCCTGGGCGGCGACCTCCCGGTGTGGTGGAGCGAGCCGGCGGCGGAGGGCCCGGACGCCGGAGAGGGCTCGCTGCAGCTGGTGGGCTGGGCCGGCGGCCCGGCGGCCCGGCGGCTGGCCGGCCGGCGGAGGGAGTACGTCGTCGAGCGGGCCATCGACTCCCTGGCCACCCTGCCCGGCCTCCGCCGTCCGGACGTCGAAAGCCGCCTGCTGGGGGCGCACACCCACGACTGGGGCTCGGATCCGTGGACCCGCGGCGCCTACAGGCACGTGCCGGTCGGGGGGCTGGAGGCGTCCGCGGAGCTGGCCCGGCCGGTCGAGGACACGCTCTTCTTCGCGGGCGAGGCGCTGGCCACGGGCCCGGCCCGCGGGACGGTCCACGGCGCGCTCGACAGCGGCCGCCGGGCGGCGCGGAGGATCCTGGATGGGGAGCGGGGCTGACGGCGGGCGCGAGGCCGGCGGCGGGAGCCCCCAGGGCGCGCTCTTGAAATCTATGTGAAGAGGGTCGTCCGCCGGGTGCCCTCCCCCCTCTCGTCCCGGCCGGCCGTCGAGCTACGGAGCGGGCGACTCGTAGGGCGGCGGGCCGAGCTTCCCCACCACGCCCTCCAGGAGCTCCTTCGGGTCGTAGATCCGCCCGGACTTCATCACCATCCGCACGTTCCGCGTCGCCCGGATGTCGGCGAGCGGATTCCCCTCCACGACCACGAGGTCGGCGTACTTCCCCGCCTCCACGGTGCCCAGCTTGTCGGAGACGTTCATGCCCCGGGCCCCGCCCGCGGTGGCGGCCCTGAGCGTGGCGGCCGGCGGCACGCCGCAGCGGACGTAGGCCTCGAGCTCCCGGTGGTAGCCGAAGCCGGGCAGGAACTCCCCCCAGCTCGGATGGTCGGTCCCCACGCCCAGGCGCCCGCCGCCCCGGGAGTAGGCGGCCAGCAGCGCGCACTTCGCCCGGTAGATGCTGTCGAAGGAGGCCACGCTCGGTCGGTCGTGCGTGCGGGCCCATTCCCGGACCTCGGGCGTGAAGAAGCGCGTCTCGTCCGTCCAGGAGTCGAAGAGCGAGTCCCGGTGGGGGGCGAAGTAGCCGTAGGCCGTGACCGTGGCGTCGAACGTGACGCCGTGGCGCCGGAAGAGCGCGATCTCCTCCCGGTAGCCCGGCGTGTCGGGCGTCATGCGGGAGAGCGAGGCGTAGGCGGAGCGGGTGGCGGGGAACGCGTCGCCCCCGATGAAGTGCTCGACCCGGTCGATGCCCATGAGGACCGCGTCCCGGGGGTTCACGACGCCCCGGTAGCCCGACCCCAGGTGGCCCGTCACCGTGAGGCCGTGGGCGTGCGCGCGCTGGATGAGCCAGCGCAGGTGGTCGGCGTCGATGATCTTGGCCTTGAAGCCGCGGACGCCGTGCTCGGCCCAGTAGTCGACCTCTGCGTACAGCGAGTCCCGGTCGATCGCGTCCGGGTCCCAGCCCGGCCGGGCCCGGCCGAAGTAGGGACCCGAGTCGTAGATGCGGGGCCCCGCCTGCTCACCGCGGTCGATCCGCTCCCGGAGGCGCATCATGCCCTCGGGATCGTACTCGCCGGCCGGAAAGGTGGAGGTGACGCCGTTGGCCAGGTAGACGGTGGGCTGGACCACGAACTCCTCGGTCCGCTTCCGGCCCACGAGCTGGACGTTGTAGTGGGCGTGCAGGTCGAAGAAGCCGGGAAGGACGGTCTCGTCGTCCTCCAGCCGCACGACCCGGGCGGCCGGGAGGTCCAGGTCGGAGGCGCCCTCTCCGACCGCCATGATGACGCCATCCCGGACCACGATCCCCGGGTTCCGGACGCGGGCGCTCCCCGTGCCGTCGAACAGCCAGCCGCCGCGGAGGACGACCGGCGGGTCCTGCGCCGCGAGCGGGGCGGCCGGGCCCGAAGCGGCGAGCCCCCCGGCGGCGAGGGCCGCGGCGGCCGCCACCGTCGGGAGCAGGGTCGCGGCGGGAATGCCGCGGCCGAGGCGGCGAGCGAGGCGCGCGAGGGCGGCGGGCTGGGCGTGACGCATGGCGGGTCCTCCTGTCGGGGATCGCTCCCGGGTCGGCTCCCACCGTAGGGCCGCGGCCCCACGGCGGCCAGCCGGCCGCGGAGGCGCCCCCCCGGGCGACGGAGGTGCCCCCCGGCCGGCTGGCGCGTTGCCGATCCGGGCCGCGCGCGGCCATGTTGCCCTTCGCCCCGGCCGGCCGCCGGGCACGCCGCGGCCGCCGGCGTCCACGTGCGACCGGAGGCAGCCATGCGACGGCCACCCGCGACGATCCTAGGCACCCTGCTCCTCCTGCTCGGGATCGGAGCCGGCATCGGAGCCGGCCCCCGCCCCGCGACAGCGCAGCAGGATTCCGTGTACCCGGGCGGACCCGAGCGCGGCACGCTCGTGATCGTCGGCGGCAACCTGCACGACCCGGCCATCATCGGGCGCTTCCTGGAGCTGGCCGGGGGCCCGGACGCCCCGATCGTCATGATCCCCACCGCCTCGGCGGGCGACCACTTCGACCGCTCCTATCCCGGCCTCCGGAAGTTCCGGGACGCCGGGGCCACGAACATGGTCCTCCTCCACACCCGGGACCGGGCGGTGGCGAGCTCGGACAGCTTCGTGGCTCCGCTCCGGCGCGCGCGCGGGGTGTGGTTCTTCGGCGGTCGCCAGTGGCGGCTGGCCGACGCGTACCTGGGGACCAGGACCCAGGAGGCGATCGAGGGCGTGCTCGCGCGGGGCGGCGTGGTGGGGGGGTCCTCGGCCGGCGCCACGATCCAGGGCTCCTTCCTCGTCCGAGGCGACACGAAGACGAACACGATCATGATGGGGGATCACCAGGAGGGCTTCGGGCTCCTGCCCCGCTCCGCCATCGACCAGCACGTCCTCGTCCGGAACCGGGAGTTCGACCTCATCCCCGTGATCGAGACGCACCCCGACCTCCTGGGGATCGGCCTGGACGAGAACACGGCCATCGTGGTGCACGGGCCGCGCTTCCGGGTCATCGGACGGAGCTACGTGGCCATCTACGACCCGACCCACACGCTGGACTCGGGTGGGCGCTTCTACTTCCTTCGGGCCGGCGACGTCTTCGACCTCACGACGCGGACGCCGTACCGTCCCGCCCGGGTCGAGCGCCGGCTGGGCCGGGTCCAGGCGGCGGGATGGGAGAAGGAGGCCTCCGGGGGGAGCTGAGCCCGCGGGACCGGCGCGCGGCGGTCCGTGGGGACCACCACGCGCCGGACGCGGGAACGGCCGAGGCTCAGCCTGCCGAGACGCAGCTCACGCTCTCGTGGAAGTCCACGTTCGCGGTGTCGGCGGAGGTCACGTCGACCCGTGACGAATCGGGCGCCGAGCCCACGCTGAGCCGGTCCCCGTTGTCGAAGCTGAAGCTGGAGACCGCGTCGAGCGAGTACGTGTCGGCGGGCAGCTCCGGGATCACGTACGTGCCGCCCGAGTGGCCCGCGCCGGACTTCACGTAGGCGTTCCCGTTCCCGTCGGTCTCGTTCTGCGCGGTGGCCTGCGGGATGAAGAACTCGCCGTAGAAGTCGCCCTCGGCGATGGAGCGGCCGCCGCACTGGATCGGGAAGGTGTCCGAGCCGGCCGAGACGAGGATGTTCCCGGCGATCGCGCCCGTGTCCTCCTCCGCGTCGCTCCCGGTGAGCACGGGCTGGAGGACGAGGCCGCCGGTCAGGTCGGCCTGGACGCTCTGCCGAAGGTCGAAGTCGACCAGCAGCGTGTTCTGCGCGTCCGCCCGGGCGTCGAACGTGCCGCCGGGGAGCGCGACCTCGACGCCCGCATCGCCGCAGGCCGAGCACGAGAGAGACGCGCTCACCGAGGCGGAGGCGCCGGGGAGGCTGAGGTCCGCGCTCGTGCCGTACACGGTCCCGTCCTCGGTCTCGACGGCGGCGTCCCCGAACACCACGTGGACGTTGCTGTAGGTGCCCGCGTCGAGGTTCGCGCCCGAGGCGATCGTGGCCGTGGCCCCGTTCTGGAGAGAGGTCAGCTCGATCATCCCGGACGAGGACCCGGTCAGGTCCACCCGGCCGTTCGGCCCGTCCGCGTACACCTTCGTGACCGACACCCACGCCGACTTCACCCGCCCCGAGGCATCGTGCATCTGCACGTCGAGCCGCGTGCCCCCGGGACCCGTCGAGTCGCCGCAGGCGGCCAGCGCCCCGCAGGCCGCCACGAGGAAGAGCGTCGTCGCACCACGCCGGACGTCCATGGGTCGTCCTCCGTTCGGGAGAGTCTCCGTCCTGCTCACGTGTGCTTGACGAGAGAGCCCGGGACGCGTCACATGGCCTTGAGGAGGGCCGCGGCCGCGCGCGGCGAGCGGATTCCGGACGAGGAGGGACGCATGCAATTGAGGCCGTTCGAGATGGAGCGCTGGCAGTCGCTCCACGAGCACGAGGTGGAGCTCAACCTGTCGGAGAGCGGGGTCCATCCGTTCACGCTGGACGAGCTGGTCGAGCTCACCGGCGTCGAGCCCGGGCCCGTCCGGCTCGGGTACACGCAGACGAACGGGACCGCCCTCCTCAGGGAGCGGATCGCCGCCCTCTACCCGGGCGCCGGCCCGGAGAACGTGCTCGTCACCGTGGGGGGCGCCGAGGCCAACCTCCTGGCCACCTGGGCGCACGTGGAGCCGGGGGACCGGGCCGCGATCGTCGTGCCGACCTACGGCCAGACGACCGGCCTCGGGCCCGCCTTCGGAGCCGACGTCCACCCGATCCCGCTGCTGGAGAGGCTGGGCTGGCAGCCCGAGCCGGGCGCGGCCGGGCGGGCGCTCGCGCGGGACGCGAGCCTGGTGGTGGTCACGAACCCGAACAACCCGACCGGCGCGGTCCTGGGCGAGGAGGCGATCGGAGAGGTCGTCGGGGCCGCGGCGGACGCGGGCGCCTGGATCCTCTCGGACGAGGTGTACGCGGGCGCGGAGGTCGAGGGGGAGAGGACGCCCAGCCTGTGGGGCCGCTACGAGAGGGTCCTCGTCACGGGTTCGCTCTCCAAGGCCTACGGCCTGCCGGGCCTCAGGATCGGGTGGCTCGTGGGTCCGGCCGACGAGATCGAGCGGCTGTGGGGCTACAAGGACTACACGACCATCGCCCCGCCCGCCCTGTCGGACCGCCTGGCGGCGGCCGCGCTCGAGCCCGACGCGCTCGAGAGCATCTTCGCCCGCACCCGGCGGATCGTGCGCGAGAACCGGTCGGTCATGGAGGCGTGGGTGGCCTCGGCCGACGGGGCCCTGGCGTGGCGGCCGCCCGACGCCGGAGCCATCGGCTTCGTCCGCTACGAGGCCGACGTCGGCTCCTCGGAGCTGGCCGAGCGGCTGCGGATCGAGGACGGCGTGCTCGTCGTGCCGGGCGGCCAGTTCGGGCTCGACGGCTACCTTCGGATCGGATTCGGGATCGAGCGGGAGCCGCTGGAGGAGGCGCTCGGCCGGGTCCTGGACCGGATTCGCGCGGCGGCGCCCGCCTGAGGGCCGCCGGGGCGTTCGCGCCCCGGCCCGGGCGGCGCCGGCCCGGGGCCGGGGGTCGGCGGCCCGGCCGCGGGCGCGACCCGACGCTTGGTGCGCCCGGGGCGGACTCCTTAGATTCGCCCCGCATATGCTGCGACTCCACCCGTTCACCTACCACCGGCCGAGCACGGTCGACGAGGCGCTCTCGCTCCTCGCCGAGCACGTGGGTGACGTGATGCCCATCGCGGGCGGCACGGACCTCGTCCCCAACATGAAGCACAAGCTGTTCACGCCCTCCCACCTGGTGGCGCTCAAGGACATCGAGGCCATGCACGGGATCGAGGAGGACGGGGAGGGCGGCCTCACGATCGGGGCGTGCGAGACGCTGGACTCGGTGGCCTCCGATCCGCTCGTCGCGGAGCGCTACCCCTCCCTGGCCAGGGCCTGCTCGGAGATCTCGGGGCCGCAGCTCCGGCGAATGGGGACGATCGGCGGGAACCTGTGCCTGGACACCCGCTGCACCTACTACAACCAGACCTTCTTCTGGAGGAAGGCGCTCGGCTTCTGCCTCAAGAAGGACGGGGACACGTGCCACGTGGTGCCCGGCGGGACCCGGTGCGTGGCGGCCCACTCGGCCGACACGCCGCCCGTCCTCATGACCCTGGGCGCCTCGGCCGAGATCGCCGGACCGGAGGGCCGGCGGACGATCGAGGTCTCGGAGTTCTTCACGTCGGACGGGGTGTGGAACCGGAAGATGGAGGCGGGAGAGCTGGTGACGTCGATCCGGCTGCCGGCGCCCGAGCCCGGGACCCGCACCTCCTTCCAGAAGCTCCGGCAGCGAAAGAGCATCGACTTCCCGATCCTGAACCTGGCGGTGGCCGCCCGCCTGGACGAGGAGGGGGTGATCCGGGACCTCCGGATCGTGGCCTCGGCCATGAACGCCTATCCGCGCGTCGTGGGGCGGCTGGAGGAGGCCGCGATCGGGAACCGGCTCACGGACTCGGTCATCGAGGCCGTGGCCACGCAGGCCTACCGGCAGTGCCACCCGCTCGAGAACATCGTGGTCGACACGGAGTGGCGGCGCGCCATGGTGCCCGTCCTGGTCCGCAGGGCCCTGCGGGAGATCGCGGACTGACTCGATGAGCGCGGCCGCCGTCCCCGGGAGGGCGCCCGCGGCCGCCACGGCCCGGACGGCCCTGGCGTGGACGGGAGCGGCGGTCGTGGCGCTGGGGATCGGCGCCGGCACGGTCCGGGCGGCGGTTCCCCCGGCGGCGGCTCCGGCGGCGGTGGCGGCTTCGGCGGCGACCGCGTTCCGGAGTCGGACGGCGCTCGCCCTGCCCGGCCGGACTCGGCTCGTCCTGCCCGGCCGCCCTCGGCTCGCTCTCCCCGACGGGACTCCGCTTCCCCGCGCCGACACCGCCTCGGGCGCTCCCCCCCTGTTCACCCGGTCCGACCTCCCGTGGGCCGGCGTCGTGTTCGGGGGCGTCCTCCTCATCGAGCCGCTCGAGGGCTTCGAGCGCACGGTCCGCGCGCACACCCCCTCCGAGCCCACCGGGTTCGACCGGGCGTTCGTGGACGCCGGAGAGGTGGCGGGCCACCCTCTGGTCGACGCCGGCGTGGCGCTGGCGGCGTGGGGCGCGGGGAAGCTGGCCGGGAGCACCCGGTTGGAGCGGGCCGGCCTGGACGCGGTCGAGACGCTGGTGGCCGCCGACGCCGTCCTCGTCGGCGGGAAGGTCCTCCTGGGGCGCCGTCGGCCGGAGGTCACCGACGATCCCGACCAGTTCCGGCCGATCTCCTTCCACGAGTCGAGCCAGTCCTACCCGTCCGGCCACGCCACCGGCGCCTTCGCCCTCGCGGCGGTCGCGGTGGGCGAGTTTCCCGGGCAGCGCTGGCTGCCGTGGGTGGCGTGGCCGGCGGCGGGCGCCGTCGCCGCCAGCCGCGTGGTGGGGCGGAAGCACTGGGTCACGGACGTGGCGGCGGGGGCGGCGCTCGGGATCCTGAGCGCCCGGGTCGTCCTCCGCTTCAACGCCGGGAGGCGGAGGGCCGCGCGGGGCGGCGGCCGTGCCGCCCCCGGAGAGACGGACGCCGGCCACCCCGCGCGCCGTGCGCCCTCCCTCGTGCTGCTCCCGGTCCCGGGGGGCGCGGGGGCATCGCTGGACATCCCCCTGCCCTGAGGCCGGGCCGCGCGGCCGCCCCGTTTCGGGCCGTCGCCGGGCACTCTCTCCTGCGCCCCCCCGCCGAACACGCCCAGGATCGTCCGGGCGAAGCCCGAGGTCGACGCCGCCCGAGGAGAGCTGGTAGCGGACCGCCCCGGTGGCGGTCGAGGTCGATGCGGCCGAGCTCGCCCGGCGGCGTGACGGGGCGATGGGAGGGCCCTTTGCGGGCCCGCGTCGACCCCGGGGCTGGCCCGAATGCTGCATGACAAAGGGAATCCCCTACAGAGAGAGCCATGCACCGAGCGAGGCGCCTCGCGCGCCGTCGATGAGCTGTCTACTCGACGACGAAGGAGGGACGCGATGGCCCACGCGACGACGGCAAAGCAGGAGGAGACGATGGCCGGATTCGAACTTCCGGATCTCCCGTACGACTTCGACGCGCTGGAGCCGTACATCGACGCACGCACGATGGAGATCCACCACGACAAGCACCACGCGGGCTACACGCGCAAGCTGAACGCGGCGCTGGAGGGTCACGCCGACCAGCAGGGCATGTCCGCCGAGGAGATCCTGAGGAGCATCGATTCGGTGCCGGAGAGCATCCGCACCGCGGTCCGCAACAACGGCGGCGGGTACGTGAACCACGCCCTGTTCTGGACCATCATGTCGCCGGATGGCGGCGGAGAGCCCTCGGGCGACCTGGCCTCGGCGATCGACGGCGCCTTCGGCTCGTTCCAGGGCTTCCGTGGAGAGTTCTCGGACGCGGCCTCGGGCCGCTTCGGGAGCGGCTGGGCGTGGCTCGTCGTGGACGGCGGCGGCGACCTGGCCGTCTACTCCACGGCCAACCAGGACAGCCCGTTCATGCAGGGCCACACACCGATCCTGGGGCTGGACGTGTGGGAGCACGCCTACTACCTGCACTACCAGAACCGGCGCGGGGACTACGTCGACAACTGGTGGAACGTGGTCGACTGGGACCGGGTCGCCAGGAACCTGAGCGAGGCCCGCTAGGACGGGCCCGACGGGTCGGGCGTCGCCGGCGGTCCGTTCCGCCGGCGCGCCGGTCCGGAAAGAGCGCGGGCCGGGCGGGGGCCGACGAGGCCGCCCCCGGCCCTTTTCTTTCGTCCTCCCCGGTCAGTCGCCGAAGCTGATCCCGAGGTCGCGGGCCGTCCGCACGAGGTCGCCCGAGGGGTCGACGAACTTCCGCTCCTCGAGGGCCTCCTCCAGCGTCGGCGCCTCCACGTGGTCCCCGACCAGGCCCACGGCGCACCCGAAGCGTCCCTCCTCGGCGCAGGCCACCGCCGCCGACCCGAAGCGGAGCGCCAGGAGCCGGTCGTAGGCGTTGGGCGGGCCGCCCCGCTGCAGGTGGCCCAGGGCCAGCGACCGGGTCTCCTTCTCGGTGCAGTCGGCCAGCTGGATCGCCACCCGCTCTCCGATCCCGCCCAGCCGAACCTGCTTCTCGTGGCCGGCCCGGACCGTCTTGGTGACGATCTCGCCGCCGACCGGGTGGGCCCCCTCGGCCACGCACACGATGCTGAAGTGGCGGCCGCGGGCCTCCCGCGCCCGGATCTTTTCGCACACGTGCTCGATGCGGTACGGGATCTCGGGGATGAGGATCGCGTCGGCCGTCCCCGCCAGCCCGCTGTAGAGGGCGATCCAGCCCGCGTGCCGGCCCATGACCTCCACGACCATGACGCGCTGGTGGCTCTCGGCCGTCGAGTGGAGCTTGTCGATCGCGTCGGTGGCCGTGTCCACCGCGGTCAGGAAGCCGAAGCTGAGGTCGGTGAACGCCAGGTCGTTGTCGATCGTCTTGGGCACGCCGATCACCGGGAGGCCGGCGGCGGACAGATCGCGGGCGATCCCCAGGCTCCCGTCCCCACCGATCGCGATGAGGGCGTCCAGCTCGTGCTCCTCGAAGGCCCTCAGGACCTCGTGCGAGCGGTCGCGGGAATGCGCCTCGTCGTCCGGCCCCTCCCCGGGCCAGGCGAAGGGATTGCCCCGGTTGGACGTGCCGAGGATCGTCCCGCCCAGGTGGGTGATCCCGCGCACCTTCCTCCGCGTGAGGTGGACGAGCCCCCCCTCCTCGCCGGCGAGGAGCCCAGCGTAGCCGTTCTCGATCCCGTAGACTTCCCAGCCCTGCCGCAGCGAGGCCAGGACCACCGCTCGGATCACCGCGTTCAGCCCCGGGGCGTCACCGCCCCCGGTGTTCACCGCGATCCGCCGTACCGACCCGGATGTACCAGCCATGGAGTCGCTCCCCATCAGCTCTCGCAGCCAGCCTGCTCGCCTGTCGCGTGGTAGCTTTCTTGCACGATTCGCTCCGGCCGGCGGGAGCGCGGCGACATACGATCACGGGAGGCGAGCGACCCATGAGCGGGCTCAGCGATCTGTTCTCTGGAGACCCCGGCTCGAACGGCGGCGGGGACGGCCAGGCGCCCGACGAGCGGGCCGAGCAGCTGCGGCGGGGGACCGAGTCCGCCGCGGCCGCCCTCCCGGACGAGCACGCGGAGCTCGGATCGCGCGCTCTCGCGGCCGCCGAGGCCGCCGTGGCGGCCCTGGCCGGGGACGAGGAGGGCGGGGCCGATGGCTCGCTCCTGGATTCCCTCCAGCGCCTCCACTTCCTCCTGGTCGGACTCGGCGTCGAGACGGGGGACTCCACGCCCGGCGAGGTCGAGGAGCAGATCGAGGCCGTGCTGCGGCGGGCCGGCGCCGCCGGGACGTCCGAGGGCCTGGAGTGACCGCTCCGCCGCGCACCGTCCTCTTCGACCTGGACGGCACCCTGATCGACTCCGAGAGCCTCATCCTCCACTCCTACCGCCACACCATGCGCGAGCACCTGGGCCGGGAGCTCCCGGACGCGCGCTGGCTGGAGACCATGGGCCAGCCGCTGGAGGCGCAGCTCCTGGACTTCGCGCGGGACGCCGGGGAGGCGGAGGCCATGCTCGCCACCTACCTGGAGCACAACGAGGCGATCCACGACGAGCTGCTGAGGCCCTTTCCCGGGGTGCGCGACTACGTGGCCGGCCTGGCCGGCCGGGGCGTGCGGTTGGGGATCGTGACGAGCAAGCGGCGCCGGAACGCCCTGCGGGGGCTCGAGGTGTGCGGCTTCGAGCTGACCTGGTTCGCCGCGGTCGTCACCGCCACGGACGTGGAGAGGCACAAGCCCGATCCCGAGCCGGTCGTGCGGGCCCTGGACGAGGCGGGGGAGGGGGAGCCGGGCCGGGCCCTGTTCGTGGGGGACAGCGTGCACGACCTGCGCGCCGGGCGCGCGGCCGGGACCCGGACGGGCGCGGCCCTGTGGGGGCCCTACGACCGCCCCACCCTCGCTCCGGGCGAGCCGGACCTGTGGCTCGAGGCGATCTTCGAGCTGGACCGGGTGCTGGCGGGAACGGAGGGTGGGGAGCCGGGCCGCGATCCCGCGAGGGGCGCCGGCGCCGGCGAGTAAAGCGGACGCGTAAAGCGCTTACGCCACGCCACGATCAGGTCGTGGCCGCCACCTCGCGGTCCTCGGCGGCCTCGGCCCGCACGGGCTCCGCCACGGGCTCCCCGAGGTCGCGGAAGGCCAGCGGGATCACCTCGCCCAGCGAGCCGACCAGGTGGAACTCGACCTGCTCCCTCACCTGCTCGGGCAGCTCCTCGACATCGCCCTCGTTGGCCTTCGGCAGGATGATGTGCCGGATCCCGGCCCGATAGGCGCCCAGGACCTTCTCCTTCAGCCCCCCGATCGGCAGCACACGGCCCGTGAGCGTGATCTCGCCGGTCATGGCCACGTCGCAGCGCACCGGGTGGTCGCCCAGGGCGCTGATCAGGGAGACGGCCATCGCGATCCCGGCCGAGGGGCCCTCCTTCTGGACGGCGCCCGCCGGCACGTGGACGTGGATCTCGTGGTCGCGCAGCCGCTCCTCGGGGATGTCGATCTCGTCGGCGTGGCTCCTCGCCCAGGTGAGCGCCGCGCGGGCGCTCTCCTTCATGATGTCGCCCAGCTGCCCGGTGAGGACGAGGTCCTCCTTGCCGCGCGTGACGCTGGTCTCGACGAGCATGATGTCGCCGCCGGCGGGCGTGTAGTACATGCCGGCCGCCACGCCCACGGTGTCCTCGTCGAGCTTCTCCTCCGGGTGGACCTTGGGCTGGCCCAGGAGCTCCCGGAGGTCGTCCCGGCCGACCTCCACCCGCTCGGCCTCCTCGCTCGCGATCCTGCGGGCCGCCTTGCGGGCCAGCGTCCCGAGCTCCCGCTCGAGGTTCCGCACGCCCGCCTCCCGCGTGTAGCTGGCGATCGTCTCGCGGACGGCGTCGTCGTCGACCGAGAGCTGCTGGTCGGAGAGGCCCGACTGGGCGATCTGCCGCGGGAGCAGGTACCGCCGGGCGATCTGGAGCTTCTCGGCCTCCGTGTAGCCCCTGAACTCGATGGCCTCCATGCGGTCCTGGAGCGGCCCGGGGATCTGTCCCAGGACGTTGGCCGTGGCGATGAACAGGACCTCGGAGAGGTCGAACGGGACCCCCAGGTAGTGATCGACGAAGGCGTCGTTCTGCGCCGGGTCCAGGACCTCCATGAGCGCGGCGGACGGGTCGCCCTGGAAGGAGACCCCCAGCTTGTCGACCTCGTCGAGGAGGAAGACCGGGTTCTTGGTGCCCGCGCGCTTCATGCCCTCGATGATGCGGCCCGGCATGGCGCCCACGTAGGTGCGTCGGTGGCCGCGAATGTCGGCCTCGTCGCGGGCGCCGCCCAGCGAGACGCGCACGTACTCCCGGCCCATCGCCTCCGCGATGGACTTGGCGATCGAGGTCTTTCCGACGCCCGGCGGACCGACGAACAGGAGGATGGAGCCGGTCCGGTCGTCGTCCTGGCCCTCGGCCGGGGAGGGCGCGCCCTTCCCGTCGAATGCACCGGGGGCGGACGCCCCCTCGGCGCCGCCCGCGGGCTCTCCGTCGGATTCCGCGGCGGGCGCTTCTTCGGCTCCGGCGGCCCCGGAGGCTACGTCCTCCTCATCCGCCGCGGCGGCCTCCTCCTGCCGCTGCTGCTGCAGCTTGCGGACGGCCAGGAAGTCGAGGACCCGCTCCTTGACGTCCTCGAGGCCGTAGTGGTCGCGGTCCAGGATCTCCCGGGCCCGCTTGAGGTCCAGTCGGTCCGGGGTCCGGTCGCTCCACGGCAGGTCCGCCACGGTCTCCAGGTAGGTCCGGATGACCTGGGCCTCGGCGGACTCGCGATTCACGCGCTCCAGGCGCCGCAGCTCCCGGTCCACCTCCTTGCGGGCCTCCTGGGGCAGGTCGAGGGCCTCGAGCCGCTCGCGCAGCTCGGCGATCTCCTGCGCCTCGGTGTCCTCGCCCAGCTCCTGCTGGATGGCCTTGAGCTGCTCGCGCAGGAAGACCTCGCGCTGCCGCTCGCCCAGCTCCTCCTGGACCTTGCTCCGGATCTGCTCCTGGGCCTCCATGACGCCGATCTGCCGCTGGAGGTGGACGAGGAGCTTCCGCAGCCGGCCCTCGACCGAGAGCGTCTCGAGGAGCTCCTGCTTCTCGACGACGTCGAGCTCGGAATAGAAGGCCACGAGGTCGGCCAGCTCGCTGGGCGAGGAGATCCCGCCCAGGAGGTGGTTCACGATCTCGGAGGGCACGCCGCGCAGCCGGCTCAGCTGCGTGGCCCTCTCCCTCACCTCCCGGTAGAGGGCCGTGAACGCCGACTCCTCCGGGTCCAGGGGCGGCATGTCGGTCAGGCGGCGGCACACCACCTCGATCCGTCCGTCGCGGTCCTCGTACTGGAGCGCGGCGGCGCGGCCCTCGCCCTGGATGACCATCTGGATGCCGCCCGGAACCCGCTGCATCTGGGCGATCCGGCAGATCGTGCCCACCCGGTGGAGGATCGTCGGGACCGGCTCCTCGACCTCGGCGTCCTTCTGCGCCACCGCGAACAGCAGCTTGTCGGTCTCGAGGGCGGTCTCCACGCCGCTCAGCGTCTTGTCGCGTCCGGCCGCGATCGGCGCGGCCACGGAGGGGAAGACCACCGTGCCCCGCAGCGGGAGCACGGGAAGCCGGAGGCGTCCCTCGGGCAGGGGCTCGTCCCCGCTCTCACGACGGGCCGGGAGCCCGTCGCCGGGGCCCTCCTCGTCCGGGGCGCCCCCCTCGTCGGAGGGGATGAAGACGATCTGGCTGTTCTCGTCGCCTGGTGAGTCCATGTCGGTTCGGCCTTCGAAGCCCTGGTTCGGGAATCCCTCAGCGTCGGGCGCCGGAGCCGCTCCGCGGTTCGGGAGGGTCCGGCAGCGGATGAGGGTGCAGGTTCCGCGCCGCCTCGGACCGCGCCGCGGCCGTCACGACCCGCCTATATGGCATGACGGGGAAGCGGCCGGGGGTTCCCGCCTCCCGCCCCCGCGCCAACACGGCACGGGGGGCGGGCCGGACCCGATCCGGGCGGCGCGGGAAGGTGCGGACCCCGATGCGGGAGCGGCCGAACCTCGACCGGGCGACGTGGTATCCTTAGCTTGAGCGGTCCCCGCGGCGGTACGCGGGGACTCGAACCGACACCGCGGCTCCGACCGGAGCAGACGTGAGCGACACCCGGGAGACCTACTTTCGTCGGGGACTCGGCCTCAAGGACGAGGTCCAGCCGATCCTCAAGTCCGAGTACGGCAGCGCCCTGGTGAGCCTCATCCAGGCGCGCGATCACCGGCTCGACGTCGGACGGCTGCGCTTCCGCCTGGCCGAGAGCTTCGGCTTCTGCTACGGGGTCGACCGCGCGGTCGAGTACGCGTACGAGACCCGCCGCAAGTTCCCCGACCGGCGCATCTACCTGGTCGGCGAGATCATCCACAACCCGCACGTGAACCGGCAGCTCCGGGAGATGGGCATCGAGTTCCTCTACCCGGACGAGACCGGCCGCTTCGACTTCGGCTCCGTGGGTCCCGAGGAGGTGGTCATCCTGCCGGCGTTCGGGGTGGGTATCGAGGACTTCGAGCGGCTGCGGGAGATGGAGTGCGTGGTCGTGGACACGACCTGCGGCTCGGTCCTCCTGGTGTGGAAGCGGGTCGAGAGCTACGCCCGGGAAGGCTTCACGGCGATCATCCACGGGAAGCACTACCACGAGGAGACGCGGGCCACCAGCTCGCAGGTCCGCAAGCACGAGGGCGGACAGTACCTGGTCGTGCGCGACATGGACGAGGCCGAGGTCGTGTGCGACTACATCCGGGGGGAGGGCGAGCGGGAGGCCTTCCTGGAGCGCTTCCGCGGGAAGCACTCGGCCGGCTTCGACCCCGACCGTGACCTGGAGCGCGTGGGCGTGGCCAACCAGACCACCATGGTCGCCTCGGAGTCGCTGGACATCGCCGACCGCCTGCACGGGGCCATGATCGAGCGCTGGGGCGAGGAGGAGGCGGACGAGCGCTTCCGGAGCTTCGACACGATCTGCTCGGCCACGCAGGACCGGCAGGACGCCGTGAAGAAGATGATGGTCGAGCCCCCCGACCTCATGGTCGTGATCGGAGGCTACAACTCCAGCAACACGAACCACCTGGCCCACCTGTGCTCGCAGAGCGTCCGCACGTTCCACATCGAGGACGCGGTGTGCATCGATCCGGAGGCGGGCACGATCAGCCACAAGCAGATCATGGGCCAGGAGAGCTACGAGACCGGCGGCTGGCTCCCCGACGGGGAGGTGGAGATCGGGCTCACGGCGGGGGCGTCGACGCCCAACAGCAAGATCGGCGAGACGGTGGAGCGGATCCTCCGCCAGGCCGGCTACGACCCCGAGGCCGTGCTCGCGGAGGCGTCCGAGCCCGTGGCCTGAGGCGGCGCGCGGCGGTCTCCGCCCCCTCGTCGGAGCGGGGTCAGTCGCCTCCGGCGGTGGGCTCCTCCCGCGGCGGAGGTCCCGGTCCCCCCATCCTCTCGCGCACGTCCAGGTCCGTCTCGATCCCTCCGGTGACGGCCGCCACCGCGTTGTACAGGATGGCGGCCACCCCCCCGAAGAACCCGCCGATCAGGCCGTAGAGGACCGGGAAGACGACCAGGGCCCAGAGGCCGAGCCGGTCGATCCCTGTCCGCTCGACGGCGGGCACGAGGTGCGCCAGGTCCAGGACGAAGAGCGTACCCCCGATGAGGAAGCCCACCAGGGCGTAGAGGACCAGGGCCACGAGGAAGACCGACCGTGCCCGGATCCGCCGGACCCGCACCCTCACGACGCCTCCCGGAATGCCCGCAGCCGCTCGACCAGGCGCACGTTGTCCTCCACGGTGTTGTAGAAGTGGGGCGAGACGCGGACGCGCCCCGGCCTGTGGTCCACGATGATGTCGGCCCCGGCCAGCCACTCCACGGCGCGCGCCGGGCTCGGGTGGTCGATGAGCACGATGGCCGAGCGCCGTTCGGGGTCGGGGGCCACCCGGGGCTCGAAGCCCTCCGCCCGGAGCCGCTCGAGGAGGTCCTCGGCCAGTGCGGCGTTCCGCTCCCGGATCGCCCCAATCCCGATCTCCTCGACGACCTCGAGCCCTCCGGCCGCCGTGAACGCGGCTCCCGCGGCCGGCGTCCCCAGCTCGAACCGGCGGGCGTCGTCCCGCGGCTCCGCGCCGCGCGGGTCGAAGGCGAAGGGGTCCTCCACGCCGAACCAGCTCAGTGCGCCCGGCCGCAGCCCGTCGGTCCGGCCGGGGTGCGCGTACAGGTAGGCTATCCCGGGTCCTCCCAGGAGCCACTTGAGGCCGCCCGACAGGAGGAAGTCCGGCTGGATCTCCGAGACGTCGATCGGGAGCTGGCCGTTCGACTGGTAGGCGTCCAGGAGGAAGCGGGCCCCCGCCCGGTGCGCCATCCGCGCCAGGGCGGCGGCGTCCTGGATGGCGCCCGTCGAGAAGAAGACGTGCGAGGTCGCCACCAGGGCCGTCCGGTCGTCGATGGCCTCCTCCCACGACTCGAGCGGGACCTCGATCCCGTCGGGGCTCTCCACGACCTCGACCTCGACGCCGCGGTCCCTGCGGCCCAGGAACTGGTAGACCAGGGTCGGGAAGTCGAGCTCGCTGGTCACGACGCGGGGCCGCTCCCCGAAGCCGAGCGCGTCGGCCACGGCCGTGAGCCCGGCGGAGATGCTGGGGATGAGCGCGATCTCCCCCGGCCCGGCCCCGATCGTCCGTCCGAACGCGGCCCGGACCCCGTCCAGGCGCTCCAGCCACGTGTCGTACCACGCCGAGGCGCCCCGCTCGATCCACTCCCGCTCGAAGCGCCGGCGGGCCTCGAGGGAGCGCCGGCCCAGGGCGCCCAGGGAGTTGGAGTTGAGGTAGACGGCGTCCCGGAAGATCGGGAACTCCTCCCGGTAGCGCGTGGCCAGGTCCGCGCGGGTGGCGGAAGCCTCCGGAGCCGCCTTATCGTTCGATCTCATGATGTCCGAAGACAATCTCGGTCCGCTCCTGGACGTGCTGCAAGCCGCGGAGCTCGAGGAGCGGGACCGCGCCAGGCCGATCCCGGGCGGCGAGCCCGATTGCCCGGTCTGCGGCGAGACCATGGTCCGCCGCGTGGAGCGCCACCCCGCGCCGCGGGAGGGCGCGTCGCCGTTCCGCGTGCGGCTCGTGTGCTCGAACACGGACTGCCGGCGGTGGACCGTGTACGACTGGTGAGCGGTCCGGCGCGCCGCCGGCCAGCCGGGTCCGCGATCCGGGCCGGGGCCGCGGTCCGCGCCGGGTCCCCGACGCGCGCCGTGGCCGGAAGCCCCGCGTCAGCGACGGGCGATCTCGAACTCCTGGGCGCGGAACCGCTCGCCGCTCACGCCGCGGGAGCGGTCCGAGGCCAGATACACGAACACGTCGGTGACCTCGTAGGGGGTGGGCAGCGTCTGCGGGTCCTCCTCCGGGTAGGCGGCCGCGCGCATCTCGGTGCGCATGCCTCCGGGGTCGACCGTGTTGACCCGCACGCCGGCGCTCTCGAGCTCGCCCGCCAGGATCCCGCCCAGCGCCTCGAGCCCGTTCTTGGAGACCGAGTAGGCGCCCCACCGCGGCCGGCCGTGGTCCCCGACGCCCGAGGAGACGTTGATGAGCGAGCCGCGGGTGTCCCGGAGCGCGGGCAGCACGGCCCGGGCGCAGAGGAAGGAGCCGGTGAGGTTCACCTCCAGGACCTTGCGCCAGGCATCCTCGGTGAACGCCTCGATGGTGACGCGCGGCCCCAGGATCGAAGCGTTGTTGACGAACGCGTGCACCTCCCCGAAGGCGTCCAGGGTGGCCGAGACCCAGGTCTCGACCGCATCGGAGTCCGTGACGTCGGCCGCCACGGCCACGCACTCCGCCCCCGTTCCGCGGACCTCGGAGGCCACCTCCTCGAGCTCCTCCTCGCCCCGGGCGCAGATCGACACCGACGCTCCCTCCTCCGCGAAGCGCCGGGCCAGCGCGGCTCCGAGGCCCTTCGAGCCTCCGGAGATCATGGCCACGCGGTTCTCGAGCTCCATGGGCGGGTCCTCCTCGCGGTCGGGGTTCGTGTGGCGCGGGTGGCGCAAGGGGTGAACAAGATTCGGGCCAGCCGATGAGCGCCTCCGAGTCCTGGCGCGCCGCCTCGGAGGCCCTGGCGCGCCGCCTCCGGGCCGTCGAGTCCCGCAACGTCACCTTCGTGTCCGGGGACTTCCCCGTCTTCTGGGAGCGGGCCGAGGGCGCGCGGGTCGTGGACGCCGACGGGCGCGAGTACGTGGACCTCACCGCCGCCTTCGCCGTGGCGGCGACGGGCCACCGGCACCCCGCCGTGGTCCGGGCCGTCCGGGAGCAGGCGGGTCGGCTGATCCACGGCATGGGGGACGTCCACCCGCCCGCGGTGAAGGTAGAGCTCCTGGAAGCCTTGGCCGGACTTCTCCCCTACGAGGAGCCGAAGATCGTCCTGGGGGTGACCGGCTCGGACGCCGTGGAGGCGGCGCTCAAGACGGCTGCCCTGGCCACCGGGAAGCCAGGGGTCGTGGCCTTCACCGGCGCCTATCACGGCCTGGGCTACGGGGCGCTCTCGGTCACCGACCGCGACCACTTCCGGCTCCCGTTCGAGGCGCAGCTCAACCCGGCGGTCCCGCGCGCCCCCTACCCCCACCCCTTCCGCCCGCCGCAGGGGCTGGAGGACGCCTCCCGTCCCGGACCGGCCCTCGCCGCGCTGGAGCGCGTCCTGGACGCCCCGGGGCGCGGGGACGTCGGCGCCGTCATCCTCGAGCCGGCGCAGGGCAGGGGAGGCGAGGTCGTGCCCCCTCCCGGGTTCGTGGCCGGGGTGAGGGACGTGTGCCGCGAGCGCGGGCTCCTCCTCATCGCCGACGAGATCTACACCGGGCTCGGGAGGACCGGGCGGTGGCTGGCGTGCGACGCCGAGGCCGTCGTGCCCGACCTCCTGTGCCTGGGGAAGGCGCTCTCGGGTGGGATGCCGATCTCGGCCTGTGCCGGCCCGGCCGACGTCATGGACGCGTGGCCCGCCTCCACCGGCGAGGCCATCCACACCTCCACCTTCCTGGGCCATCCGCTCTCCTGCGCCGCCGCCCTGGCCAGCCTGGGGGTCCTGGAGGAGGAAGGCCTGGTGCGGCGCGCGCGGGAGCTGGGGGAGCGCTGGATGGCTTCCCTGCGCGGGATGGCCGCCGCCCACGAGGTCGTGGGCGAGGTGCGGGGCCGGGGGCTCATGGTCGGCATCGACCTTGTCCGGGACCCGGAGACCCGCGAGCCCGCGCCGGAGCTCGCGCGCCGGGTCGTGACGGGGGCGCTCCGCGAGGGATGGATCCTCCTGGCCGGGGGGCCCGCGGGGAACGTCCTCAGCCTGACGCCCCCTCTCACGATCGAGGAGGACCTCCTGGAGCGGTCGGTCGGGATCCTCGACGGGCTCCTGGCCGGCGCGCGGGAGGCCTGAGCCCCGGCGGCGGGCGGGGGCCGACGGCGGAGCGTCGCCCGCCCTGCCCCGCTTTCAGCGCGGGCCGCCGTGCGGCTAGATTGGGCGGTGGAGGAGCCGGCGGAGCGGTTCGCGCGGCCCGGCCGGGAGCCCGCAGGGGGAGGAGCGTTCGCGATGTCCGAGGTCGAGATCCAGGTCGAGGGAACGCCGAACCCGAACGCGGCCAAGTTCACCCTGAGCCGCTCGCTCCCGACCGACGAGAGCCGCTCCTACTTCGACGCCGACGCGGCGGCGGGGGACCCCCTGGCCCGCCGCCTGTTCGACGTGGAGGGCGTGAGGGCGCTCCTCATGGTCGACAACTTCATCACCGTGACCAAAGCGGAGGAGGCGCGCTGGGACGACCTGGTGCCCCCCATCCGCGAGGCGATCCGCCGGGCGCTCGCCTGAGGGCCGGGGCCGTCGCCGGAACGGCCGGCTCCGGGACGCCCGGTGCGGCGAGCGCGGACGCCGCCCGAGCCCTGCCGGCCGCGGGAGCCGGCGAGTCCGGTCAGCCCGCCTCTTCCTCCTCCGCGGCCAGCGCGGCCGGCAGGCCTTCCCGGTAGGTGGGATACCGGAGCACCACCCCGAGCCGCTCCCGCAGCCTCCGGTTCGAGACGCGCTTGCTCCCCAGCTTCCGGGCCAGGCGGTCGGGGTCGTAGCGCTCGCGCGCCTCCTCGAGCGTGAGGACGGGGAGGTCGAGCCCGCACGTCTCGGCCACGAGCCGCGCGAAGGCGTCGGAGGGATGGGGCTCGTCGTCGGTCACGTCGTAGATGCCCCCGTCGGCGCCCCGGATCCAGAGGGCCAGGAGAGACCGGACCAGGTCGTCCACGTGGATCCGGTTGGACCAGGACTCCACGCCCTCGATCACGTGGTAGCGCCCCTCGCGGATGGCCTCCCCGAGCGTCCTCCCCGGGCCGTAGATGCCCGAGATCCGGGCGATGCGGGGCCGGCAGTCCAGGTCCCAGCCCGCACGCAGGACCCGGCGCTCGGCCGCCAGGCGCGCCTCCCCGGCCGGCGAGTCCGGCGCCGGGACCGCCCGCTCGTCCACCTCCGCGCCGCCGCGGTCCCCGTACACGGAGGTGCTGCTGGCGTAGACGAAGGCCTGCAGGGGCGCGCGGACGAGCGCCCGGATCACGTCCTCGACCTCGGACGCCGTCGGGTCGACGGGCGGCGCCAGGTAGAAGCACACGTCGGAGTGCTCACGCAGGAGGCCCCGGGCGGCGCCGGGCCGGGAGAGGTCCAGGAGCAGCGGGCGGAGGCCTTCGGCCTCGAGGGCGGCCGCCCGCTCCCCGCTCCGCGTCGTACCGGTCACCTCGTGGCCCGCGTCCCGGAGGGTCCGGGCCAGGCGGAGGCCGGTGTAGCCGCACCCCACGATGAGCGCCTCAGCCACGGGAGCCCCCTCCGGCCGCACCCGGCGCCGGGCCGCCGGCGTCCGCCCGGCCCCGGCTCGCGCCGCCTTCGCCTCCGTCCAGCACCTCCAGGAACTCCTGCACGATGCGGAAGGTGAGGCCCCAGATCGTCCGCCCCTCGTACTCGACCGTGGGGAAGACCCGCACGGCTCCCCGCCGCTCGAGCCGCAGGGTGGAGCGGTGCTCGGGGGCCCGCAGGGTCCGGACGGGCACCCACACGTGGCCGGCCAGCTCGGCGTTCTCGACCACGGTGACCTCCGGCTCCGTCCAGCCCACGAACGGCGTGACCGCGATCGACGGGAGCCGCCGGCTCCGCGGGTGGATCTCGTCCAGGCGGCCGAGGAGGGCGTCCCGGCCCGGGTCGAGGGAGGTCTCCTCGCGGAGCTCCCGGAGGGCGGTCACGGCCAGGTCCTCGTCCGGGGGCGAGTGGCGTCCCCCGGGCAGGGCCATGTGGCCCGACCACGGGTCCCCCTCGACCTCGGCGCGCCGCACGAAGAGGGCCTCGAGCTCGTCCAGCGCCCGGCTGCCGGCGGCGTCGGCCCGGCTGCCGCTGGCGTCGGCGCGGCTCCCCGCGGCGTCGCGAAGGAGGAGGACGACCGCGGCGCGGTGGTCCGTCTCCTCCGCCGGCACGTGCCGGGTCTCGTGGAGGGCCAGAAGGCGGCCGAGCTCGGCCCGCAGGGCGGGGGTCATCCCCGCCCCCCGGGGACGGCGGCCTCCTCGGCCTCGCGCAGGAGTCGGAGGTAGCTCTCGTACCGGGAGCGGGGGACCTCTCCCGCCGCGACGGCCTCGAGCACCGCGCAGTCCGGCTCGCTCCGGTGCCGGCAGTCGGAGAAGCGGCAGCTCTCGGCCGGATCCCGCAGCTCGGGGAAGGCGCGAGCCACGGCCCCCGGCGGCGTGTCGGGAAGGCCGGCCACCTGGAGGCCGGGCGTGTCGCCCAGGTAGCCGCCTCCCTCCAGGGGCACGAGCGTCGCGTTCACGGTGGTGTGCCGGCCCCGGCCCGTGCGCTCGCTCACCTCGGCCACGCGCCGGCCGGCGTCGGGGACGAGCGCGTTCAGGAGGCTCGACTTGCCCGTCCCGGAGGGGCCGGCCAGGACGGTGACCCGGCCGACCAGCTCGCCGGCGAGCTCCCCGACCCCCGCGCCGGTCCGGACGCTGGTCGGGAAGACCCGATAGCCGGCGCGGCGGACGGCGTCGAACGGGGCGAGGGGATCCTCGGGGTCGGCCGCACGGTCGGCCAGGTCCATCTTGTTGGCCACCACCAGGGAGGCGAGGCCGCTCAGCTCGGCCAGGACCAGGAGCCGGTCCAGCATGGAGAGGTCGGGCCGGGGGCGGGCCACCGCGAACACGGCGGCCAGGCGGTCCAGGTTGGCGGCGATGACCTGCTCTCCGCGGCCGCCCCCGGCGCGCCGGACCAGCCGGCTTCGGCGCGGCAGGCGCTCGATGATCCGAGCGCCGCCGTCGGCGGGGCGCTCGACGACCACCCGGTCCCCGGCCACCACGCGGTCCCGGGGGCCCTGCTTGAGGCGGCCGGCCAGCACGCTCTCGAGCAGGGAGCCGTCATCGTCCTCGACGATGTAGGTGCCGGCCACCACGCGCAGGACGCGGCCGGAGGGACCGTCGGGTCGGGTCACCGGCCGCCCGGGTTCCCGTCCTCCTCCTCGAGCATCTCTTCGAGGCAGTTGAAGCCGAGCAGCGCGCACTTGATCCGCACGGGGAACTTGGCCACTCCGGCCAGGGTGCGGAGGTCGCCCAGGTCGGCGTCCTCCATGCGCTCCGGCTCGCCGTGCATGAGCTCCTTGAACTTGACGGTCAGCGCCAGCGCCTCACTCGTGGTGCGGCCCTCCAGGGACCCGGTCATCATCGAGGCGGCGGCCTGGCTGATCGAGCAGCCCCGGCCCTTGAACCTGGCCTCCGCGATCCGGTCGTCCTTCACGCGCAGCTGCAGCTCGATCACGTCCCCGCACAGGGGGTTGTTCATGGTGACCGTGTGGGTCGCCCCCTCCAGGTCGCCCTTGTTCCGGGGCCGGCGGTAGTGGTCCAGGATGACTTCCTGGTACAGGGAA
This sequence comes from Gemmatimonadota bacterium, assembly GCA_035267645.1. GTDB lineage: Bacteria > Gemmatimonadota > Gemmatimonadetes > Palauibacterales > Palauibacteraceae > Humimonas. The sequence goes on from DATFLN010000058.1 coordinate 35,165, forward strand.
CTCAGCGAGTCGGGGATGGAGCGGTCGACTCCGCGTCCGCCCTCGGTGTCGCTCATGGGGATTCGCCGTGGTCGTGGAGGAGGAGGTCAGTCACGGGGCGGCTCGCCCACCCCGCCGAACAGGTCGGATGCGAAAAGGAGGCCATCGACCAGGGCGTCGACTTCCTCGCGCGTGTTGTACAGGTAGAAGCTGGCGCGGGCGGTGGCGCTCACGCCCAGGTGCTCCATGAGCGGCTGGTTGCAGTGGTGGCCCGCCCGGATCGCGATCCCCCGGCGGTCCAGGATGGTGGCCAGGTCGTGGGCGTGGATGTCGCCGTACTGGAAAGAGATGACGCCGGCGCGTCCCTCGCGGGGCCCGTAGACGTGCACGCGCTCGACCTCGTCCAGGCGTCCGAGGGCGTAGGCCGTGAGCTCCCGCTCGTGCGCCCGGATCCGCTCCATACCGATCCCGTCCAGGTAGCGGATCGCCGCGCCGAGGCCGACCGCCCCGGAGATGTGGGGCGTGCCCGCCTCGAACTTGTGGGGCACCTCGGCCCAGGTGGAGCGCTCCAGCTCCACGGAGGCGATCATCTCCCCGCCGCCCTGGTAGGGGGGCATCCCGGCCAGGATCTCGGCCCGTCCCCACAGGACGCCGATCCCGGTCGGCCCGCACATCTTGTGGCCGCTCAGCGCGTAGAAGTCGCAGCCCAGCTCTCCCACGTCCAGGGGGAGGTGGGGCGCCCCCTGGGCGCCGTCCACGAGGCACAGGGCGCCGGCGTCGTGCGCCAGCTCCGCGATGCGCGCAACGGGGTTCACGACCCCGAGCGTGTTCGAGACGTGGGTCACGCCCACCAGGCGCGTCCGGGGGCCGAGGAGCCGCTCGTAGTCGTCCAGGGCCAGCTCGCCTTCCGGCGTCACGTCCACGAAGCGGAGGCGGGCGCCCGTGCGCTCGGCCAGGAGCTGCCAGGGGACCAGGTTCGAGTGGTGCTCCATCCTGGTCAGGAGGATCTCGTCGCCCTCTTCCACCGCGGCGGGCCCCCAGCTCGAGGCCACCAGGTTGATGGCCTCGGTGGTCCCCCGCACGAACACCACCTCCGAGGCCGAGGCGGCCCCGATGTGGCCGGCGACCAGCTGCCGGGCCTCCTCGTAGGCGTCGGTGGCGCGGGTGCTCAGGGCGTGGACGCCCCGGTGCACGTTGGCGTGGTCGTGGCGGTAGTAGCGGTCCACCGCCTCGATGACGGCGTCCGGCTTCTGGGAGCTGGCGGCGCTGTCCAGGTAGACGAGGGGCCGGCCGTGGACCTCCTGGTCGAGGATCGGGAAGTCCCGGCGGATGCGCTCCACGTCCAAAGGGGTCGAGCTCCGCGCTACGTCGATCGTGCTCATCTATCGTACGGGCCGTGTGGCCGTCCTCCCGATTCCCGCTGGGCCCGGATCAGTCGACCCGGATCTCGACCCGGCCGTCCCGGACCCGGCACTCGAACGTCTTGACGGGCTTGACCGCCGGCAGGGCCTTCGGCGCGCCGGTGGCCGGGTCGAACCGCGCCCCGTGGAGCGCGCACTCGAGCTGACCCGCCACCAGCTCCCCGTCGGAGAGGGGGAACTCCTCGTGTGAGCACTGGTCCTCCAGCGCGTACACGGCGTTCCCCTGGCGCACAAGGACGATCTTCTGCCCGTCCACCTCCAGGCCCTTGAGGCCGGTGGCGGGAATGTCGTCCACCTGCGCCACCGTCCGGAACTCCCCCATCGCTACCCTTCCTCCCGTCAGATGCCGACCTTGCGGCCGATGGCCTCGCGCAGGCGGGCCTTCACGCCCGGCACGGGCACCCGGCCCAGCACCTCGTCGAAGAAGCCGAACACCAGCAGGCGCTCGGCCTTCTTCCGGTCCAGGCCGCGGCTCATCAGGTAGAAGAGCATCCCGTCGTCGACCTGCCCGACCGTGGCCCCGTGCGAGCACCGCACGTCGTCGGCCTCGATCTCGAGGTTGGGGAGTGTGGTGGCGTGGGCGTTCTCGCTCAAGAGGAGGTTCCGGTTGGTCTGGTAGGCGTCGGTGAGCTGGGCGCCGCGATCGACCCGGATGAGCCCCCGGAACACGCTGTCGGCCGAGTCCGTGAGCGCCCCCTTGTAGAGGAGGTCGCTGTAGGCGTGCGGCGCGGCGTGGTGCTGGAGCGTGTGGTGGTCGAAGTGCTGCTCCCCGTCGCCGAACCACAGGGCCAGCATCTCGCTCTCGCTGCCCGGCCCCTCCAGGTGGCTGGTGACGTCGTCGCGAGCCAGGTCTCCGCCCAGGTTCACGTTGAGGCCGCTCAGCCTGGCGTCGCGCCCGGTCCGGATGTGCTGGATGCTGAAGTGACGGACCCCCCGGCCCCAGCGCTGCAGGGCCAGGTAGCGGACCGTGGCCTGGTCGCCGCCCACCACCTCGAGGCCGCTCAGGCTGAGGAGCGCGCCGTCCAGGTCGGGGGAGAGGTACTCCTCGACCCAGGTGACCTCGGAGCTCTCACCGGCCACGAGGAGCGTGTGGCTCGAGAGGAGTCGGCCCGCCCCGGACGCCCAGCGCAGGACGTGCACCGGCTCGGGAACGCGCACGCCGCGGGGGACGTAGAGGACGTCGCCCCCGGTGAGGAGCGCCACGTGGAGCGCCCACAGCTTCTCCTCCATCGGCGCCACGTCGCTGGCGAAGAGGTGCTCCTCGAGGAGCCCGGGCCGCTCGCGCGCCACCCGGCGCACGGGGGCGAACACGACGCCCTTCTCGGCCAGCTCCGGATCGAGGCGGCGGTGGACGACCGCGCCGTCGACGTCGACGGCGACGCCGCTCCGCTCCTCCATGCCCTCCAGGAGCCGGGCGGCCTGCTCGGGGATCTCGGCCCCGGCGGCCTCCTCCTCCGCGGCCGGAGGGAAGGGCTCGAACGCCTCGGGGTCCAGGTCCGAGAGGTCGGTGTAGCGCCACTCCTCCGACTTCGTGGTCGGCATCGGGAGGGCCAGGTACCGGTCCCACGCCGCCCGGCGGCGCTCGGTCAGGAAGCCGGGCTCGTCGATCCCGGCCAGAAAGGCCTCGAGCCGGTCGTCGACGCCCTCGCGGACGTCGCGGCCGGCCTCGGCCGCGGTCACTCCGTTCGCCACGCTCTCGTCTCCTTCGCCTCTCGGGGTCAGCGGTCGATCGTCGTCGGGGCCCGGGGGTCCGGCCTCAGCCGACCGAGCCCTCCATCTCCAGCTCGATGAGCCGGTTCAGCTCGATCGCGAACTCGAGGGGGAGCTTCTTGGCGATGGGCTCGATGAAGCCGCGCACGACCATCGCCATCGCCTCCTCCTCCTCGAGCCCCCGGCTCATGAGGTAGAAGAGCTGCTCCTCGCCGACCTTGGAGACCGTGGCCTCGTGGCCGATCGTCGCCTCGTTCTCGTCGATCTCGATGTAGGGGTACGTGTCCGTCCGGGACGTCTCGTCCAGGAGGAGCGCGTCGCACTCGACGTTGGACTTCGAGCCGACGGCACCCTCGTACACCTTGCACAGCCCCCGGTAGGAGGAGCGCCCGGTGCCCTTGGAGATGGACTTGGACGTGATCCGCGAGGTGGTGTGCGGCGCCACGTGGATCACCTTGCCGCCCGTGTCCTGGTGCTGTCCGTCCCGGGCGTAGGCGATCGAGAGGACCTCCCCGTGCGCCCCCTCGCCCATCAGGTAGCAGGACGGGTACTTCATGGTGAGCTTGGAGCCCAGGTTCCCGTCCAGCCACTCCATGTAGCCGTTCTCGTGAACGTACGCCCGCTGGGTGACGAGGTTGTACATGTTGTCCGACCAGTTCTGGATCGTCGTGTAGCGGAAGCGGGCATCGTCCTTCACGATGATCTCGATCACGCCGGAGTGGAACGACTCGGTGGAGTACTGGGGCGCGGTGCAGCCCTCGATGTAGTGCGCCTCCGAGCCCTCCTCCGCGATGATCAGCGTCCGCTCGAACTGGCCCATGCGCTCGGCGTTCACGCGGAAGTACGCCTGGAGCGGGATGTCGATCTTCGCCCCCTTCGGGATGTAGACGAAGGAGCCGCCCGACCACACGGCCGAGTTCAGGGCCGCGAACTTGTTGTCGGCGGGCGGGATGACCGTGGCGAAGTGCTCGCGGAAGAGGTCCGGGTACATCTTGAGCCCGTCCTCGATGGACTCGAAGATGACGCCCTGCTCCTCCCACTCCTCGCGCAGCGAGTGGTAGACCATCTCGGACTCGTACTGGGCGCCCACCCCGGCCAGGACGCTCCGCTCGGCCTCGGGGATCCCGAGCCGCTCGAACGTCTCCTTGATCTCGTCGGGGACCTCGTCCCAGTTCCGCCCCATCCGGTCCTGCGGCCGGATGTAGAAGTAGATCTCGTCCAGGTCCAGGGTCGACAGGTCGCCTCCCCAGTCGGGCATGGGCTTGGACTCGAAGATCTCCAGCGCGCGGAGCCGGAAGTCGAGCATCCACTCGGGCTCCTCCTTCTGCGCGGAGATCTGGCGCACCACCTCTTCGGACAGCCCCTTGCGCGACTTGAAGACGGGGTTGTCCTTGGTGACGAAGTGGTATTTGTACTCGTCCAGATCCAGGCTCTCGACCATCTCGTTACGGGGCATCGAATCCCTCCAGAAAGGCTGTCCTCTCGCTCGCCATCATCCTACGCCCGCGCCGGACCCGAGTTCGGAGCGGGACCGGTCCGCCGCATCAGGCGCCGGCCGCCGCTTCCTCGCGCAGCCAGTCGTAGCCGTGCTCCTCGAGCTTGTCGGCCATCTCGGGCCCGCCGCTCTCGACCAGGCGGCCGCCGATCATGACGTGGACCCGGTCCGGCCGGATGTAGTTCAGGATGCGCTTGTAGTGGGTGATGAGGAGGACGCCCAGGCCCGGGTCCTCCTCGGCCAGCGTGTTCACACCGTGGGCGACGATCTTGAGCGCGTCGATGTCGAGCCCGCTGTCCGTCTCGTCCATGACCGCCAGGCGGGGCTGGAGGACGGCCATCTGCAGGATCTCGTTGCGCTTCTTCTCGCCGCCGCTGAAGCCCTCGTTCACGTAGCGCTCGGCGAAGTCCTCGTCCATGTCCAGGAGCTCCATGCGCTCCCTGAGCTCCTTCTGGAACTCGAAGACGTCCACCTCGCTCCCCTCCTCCCGACGGGCGTTCACCGCCGAGCGCAGGAAGTTGGAGATCGTGACGCCCGGGATCTCGCTCGGATACTGGAAGGCCAGGAACACGCCGTGGCGGGCGCGCTCGTCGGGTTCCCACTCCAGGATGTCCTGCCCGCGGTAGAGGATCTCCCCCGAGGTGACCTCGTAGCCGGGGTGTCCGGCGATCACCTTGGCCAGCGTGCTCTTGCCCGAGCCGTTCGGGCCCATGAGCGCGTGGATCTCGCCTCCGTCCACGACGAGGTCGACGCCCTTCAGGATCTCGTTGTCCTCCTCGGCGACCCCGGCGTGCAGGTCGCGGACTTCCAGCAGGTGTTCTGCCATGCGGCTCTCCATGTGTCGTGCGTCCAGCGGCTGCGGGCCGCTAGGCGGGCGGCCCGCATACCGATAATCGTTATCGATATGGACCAAGGAAGGTATGCCAGTTGAGACTCGATTTCAAGTGGCGTGCCGGCGGCACCATATTCGCGGGCAGGGGGGGACGAAAGCCCCGCGTTCGCGGGAGTTCGCACCACGCGCAATTCGAGTCCGGGAGGAAGTGCATGAAGGCGGCGTTCATCCGTGAGCATGGCGGACCCGAGGTGCTGGAGGTCGGCGAACTGGAGGATCCGGTCGCCGGAGCGGGCCAGGTGGTGGTCGACGTGGAGGCGTGCGCCCTGAACCACCTGGACCTGTGGGTCCGCCGCGGGCTGCCGGGGCTGGACCTCGAGCTCCCGCACGTGGGGGCCTCCGACGTGGCCGGGACCGTGGCCGCCCTCGGGCCGGGCGTCGAGGGCTGGAGCCGGGGCGACCGGGTCGTCGTGAACCCCGCCCAGTGGTGCGGGCGCTGCGAGTGGTGCGTGCGCGGCGAGCACAGCCTGTGCGAGGAGTTCCGGATCCTGGGCGAGCACATCGACGGGGGCGCCGCCGAGAAGGTGCGGGTCCCGGCCGAGAGCCTGTACGCCCTCCCGGACGACGTCCCCTTCGAGGACGCGGCCGCCGTCCCCCTCGTCTTCCAGACCGCGTGGCGCGCCCTCATCGGGAGGGCCGACGTCCGGCCGGGCGAGACGGTGCTCGTGACCGGGGGCTCGGGCGGCGTCTCCACCGCCGCGATCCAGATCGCCCGGCTGGCCGGCGCCCGGGTCCTGGCCGTGACCAGCGGGCCCGAGAACGTGGAGCGGGTCCGGGCCCTGGGCGCGGACGTGGCCATCGACCGGCTCGAGGAGGACTTCTCGAAGGCCGCCTACGAGGCCACCGGCCGGCGGGGCGTCGACGTGGTGCTGGACAGCGTGGGCGAGGCCATCTGGGACCAGTGCGTGCGCGCGCTGGCCCGGAACGGCCGCCTGGTGACCTACGGGGCCACGACGGGGGCGAGCGGCCGGCAGGACATCCGGCGGATGTTCTGGAAGCAGGTGCGCATCATCGGCACGACCATGGCCAGCCGCTCCGAGTTCGAGCGCGTCATGGACCTCGTGTTCGCCGGCCGGCTCGAGCCGGTCATCGACGTGGTCTGGCCGCTCGAGCGGATCGCCGAGGCGCACGAGCGCCTGGAGGGGGGCGACCAGTTCGGGAAAGTGGTGCTCGTCCCGTGACGCTCGGCCGGGAGCACCTCCTCCGGAGGCTCCGGGAGGAGAGCTTCGACCTCGTCGTGGTCGGGGGCGGCATCACGGGCGCCGCCATCGCCCGGGACGCCGCCCGCCGCGGCTACCGGACGGCCCTGGTCGAGGCGCGGGACTTCGGCGAGGGGACGAGCAGCCGCTCCTCCCGGCTCGTGCACGGGGGCCTGCGCTACCTGGAGCAGCTCGAGCTCGACCTCGTGTTCGAGGCCAGCCAGGAGCGGCGCACGCTCCTGCGCCTGGCGCCCCACATGGTCCGGCCGCTCGAGTTCCTCTTCCCGCTCTACGAGGACGGCAGGGTGGGGAAGGTCAAGCTCGACGCCGGCATGTGGCTGTACGACGCGCTCTCCCTGTTCCGGAACATCGAGCGTCACCAGATGCTCGGGACCGACGAGCTGGAGGAGCGCGAGCCACGGCTCCGGCGCGACGGGCTCCTGGGCGGCGCGCGCTACTTCGACGCCCAGGTCGACGACGCCCGGCTGGTGCTGGTCACCGCGACCTCCGCGGCCGAGGCCGGCGCGGCGGTGGCCAACCGCCTGGAGGTCACCGAGGTCGAGCGTCGGGACGGCGTGGTCTGCGGCGTCCGCGTCCGCGACCTGGCGGGCGGGGGCGCCGACCCGGCCGCTGCCTCCTGGTCCATCCCGGCCCGGGTCGTGGTGAGCGCGACCGGCCCGTGGACCGACCTGACCCGCCGGATGGCCGGCGGGGGCGAGCCCGCGCTCATGCGCCCCACGCGCGGCACCCACATCCAGGTCCCGCGGGACCGGGTGGGCCATCGGCACGCCCTCATCTTCGAGTCGCCGGTCGACCGGAGGATCATGTTCGTCCTCCCGTGGGGCCCCGACCTCACGATCGTGGGGACGACCGACGTGGACTTCGAAGGGCCTCCCGAGGAGGTGCGACCGACCGCCGAAGACGTGCGCTATCTCCTGGACTCGGCCAACCGCCTGTTTCCCGGGGCCGGGCTCGGACCCCGGGACGTGGTCGGAGCGTGGGCCGGGATCCGGCCGCTCGTGGCCGAGGGCGAGGCGGGGAGCGAGGAGGAGGTCTCGCGTGACTTCACGATCCGGGAGGGCCCGCCCGGGCTCCTGACCATCGCGGGGGGGAAGCTCACCTCGCACCGGAACATGGCCGAGAAGCTGGTCGACCGGGCCGGCGGCCTCCTCGAGGACCGCTTCGGCGTGGAGGCGGACCGGCAGTGCGACACGGCCAGGGTGCCGCTCCCCGGAGGCGACTTCGAGGACCTGGAGACGCTCCGCGAGGAGCTCTCCGGGCGGGCCGACGCCTACCGGCTCCCTCCCTCGAGCGTGGAGCGCCTGGCCGCCGCCCACGGGACGCGCGCGGGCCGGGTCCTGGACCTCCTCGAGGAGCGGCCGGCCCTGCGCGAGCCGCTGGCCGAGGACCTCCCGTACGTGGCGGCCGAGGCGGTGTGGTCGGCGCGCCGGGAGATGGTCGTCCACCTGGACGACGTCCTCTTTCGCCGCACGCGGCTCGCGCTCGAGACGGACGCGGCCCTGCCGGAGGTCTTCCACCGGACGGCGCGGCTCGTGGGCGGCGAGCTGGGCTGGTCGGCGGATCGGGTGGAGCGGGAGGTCGAGCGCAGCGTGGCCGAGCGGGCCCGATGCGACGCCTGGCGGTCGGAGATCGACGGGGCCTGACCGCCCCGCCCGCCTAAACGACCGGCCGGGATCCGGTGTTGAGAATGAGCGCGCTGCACGAGGGCGGCCGCTCGAACACCGAGTCAGAGGAATCGCATGCGGTCAGCCTGTCATCGGAGGAGAGGGGCGCGGACGCTCCTCACGTGCGCCCTGTCGACCGTCCTCGCGGCCGGCTGCATGGCGACCCCTGGTGTGGGCGGCGTGCGGGGCACCGCCCCGTCGGCGGGCGAGCCGTGGGTGCCGCCCCCTTCCGACACCGCCCCACGCGCCGCGGTGGCCCCGACCCTGCCGGCCGGTGACCTCCAGGCCCGCCTCGACAGCCTGACGCTCGCCGACGTCATCGACGTCGCCCTCCTCAACAACACCACGACCCGGGCCTCGTGGGAGACGGCGCGCGCGGCGGCCTTCGACTACGGCTCGGCGCGCGGCGCGTGGCTCCCGCAGCTGAACGGCGAGGCGTACGTCACCAAGCTCAAGACCGTGCCCTCGCAGGGCCGTAGCGCCGTGCGCCAGACCATCTACGGCCCGAGCGCCAGCCTGTCCTGGACCCTCCTGGACCTGGGCTCCCGCTCGGGGAGCATCTCCCGCGCCCGGAACGCGCTCCTGGCGGCCGACTGGACCCACAACGCCGCCATCCAGAACGTGGTCCTCCAGGTGGAGGCGGCCTACTTCCGCTACCTGGCCACGGGGGCGCTCCTGGACGCCCAGCGGACATCCCTGCAGGAGGCGAGGAGGAACCTGGAGGCCGCCCGCGAGCGGCACGCCGTGGGCGTGGCCACGATGGCCGACACGCTCAAGGCCGGGACGGCCGTGTCGCAGGCCCAGCTGGCGGTCGAGACCACCCAGGGCCGGCTGGCCACGACCCGCGGCGCCCTGGCGGTGGCCATGGGCCTCCCGGCCAACGTGGACTACGACGTCCGCCGCACGCCCGGCTCCTCTCCGCCCCTGGAGGTCGCCGAGTCGGTGGACAGCCTCATCGCCCGTGCGCTCCGGAAGAGGCCCGACCTGGCGGCGGCCCGAGCGCGGGCGGCGGCGGCCGACGCCGGCGTCACCGAGGCCCGGGGCGCGCTGCTCCCGAAGCTCGTGGCCAGCGGCCAGGCCGCGGAGACCTACTTCGCGAACAGCCCGGCGGGCGGGAGCAGCTACTCGGGGACGCTCGCGATCCAGATCCCCCTGTTCAACGGCTTCTCCCGCCAGTACGACGTCCAGGCCGCCCGGGCCGCCGCCCGGGCCAGCCACGCCGGCGCGGAGGGACTCGCGCGCCAGGTGGTGTACGAGGTGTTCGCGTCCTACAACGACCTGAAGACGGCGACCCAGCGCGTCCGGACGAGCGAGAGGCTCCTGGTCAGCGCCCGCCAGTCCGAGGAGGCGGCGCTCGCGCAGTACCGCGAGGGCGTCGGGAGCCTCCTGGACCTGCTGTCCGCACAGAGCGCGCTGGCCGACGCCAGGGCGCAGGAGATCGACGCACGATGGAGCTGGTACATCGCCCTCGCCCAGCTGGCGCACGACTCCGGCATCCTGGACCTGGAGGGCGGGAGCCCGATCCGCCTGCGTTCCGACACGACGGGGGCGCCGTGAGGGCCGCGCTCGCGCTCCTGTCCGCGGCGGTCCTGGTCGCGCTCCCCGCCTGCTCGGGCGGGAGCCGGCCGACGCCCGGGACGGTCCCGGTCACAGCCGCCCGCGCGGAGCGCCGCGACGTCCCGCTCGAGGTGCGGGCCAACGGCACGGTCGAGCCGCTGCAGACCGTCTCGGTCCTGTCGCGGGTGGACGGCACGCTCCGCCGGGTGGCCTTCTCCGAGGGGGACGCGGTGCACAGGGGCCAGGTCCTCTTCCAGCTCGACCCGAGGCCGTACCAGGCGGCGCTGGACCAGGCCGACGGGAACCTGCAGCGCGACATCGCCCGCGCCCGGAACGCGGCCCTCCAGGCCGAGCGCTACGCCAAGCTGGTCCAGAAGGACTTCGTCAGCTCCCAGCAGTACGACCAGGCGCGCGCCGACGCGGACGCCCTCCGGGCCGAGGTCACGGCCGACTCGGCGGCCCTGGCCAGCGCCCGGCTCGACCTCGAGTATGCCACGATCCGCTCGCCCATCGACGGTCGCACGGGGAGCCTCCTGGTGCACGAGGGGAACCTGGTGCGCGCCGGGAGCGGGCAGCCGCTGGTCGTCATCAACCAGATCCGGCCGGTGCTGGTGCGCTTCGCGGTGCCCGAGCGCTACCTCCCCCAGCTCCTCGAGCGCCGCGGGGACTCCCTCCTCGTGAACGCCGCGCCGGCCGGCGGGGAGGACGGGCGCGCCGAGGGCCGGCTCACGTTCGTGGACAACAGCGTGGACCGCTCGACCGGGACGGTCGCCCTCAAGGCGCGCTTCCCGAACGGGGACGAGCGGCTGTGGCCGGGCGAGTATCTGGAGGTGCGCCTGGTCCTCGAGGTCGACCGGGGCGTGGTCGTCGTCCCGCAGGGCGCCGTGTCCACCGGTCAGAACGGGACCTACGTGTACGTGATCGACCCGTCCGACTCCACGGTCGCCACCCGGGACGTCACGGTCGCGCGCACCACGGACAGCCTGGACGTGATCGCCTCGGGGCTGGACGGCGGCGAGGTCGTGGTGACCGACGGGCAGCTCCGGCTGTTCGCCGGCGCCCGGGCGGACGTCACCAACGCCGCGCAGCTGGCGGGGGATGGGGTGTCGCGGGAGGGCGCGGCCGCGACGGAGGGCGCCGCGGCGGCCGGTGGCCGGGAGGCGGCCGGTGGCGGTGACGGCGGGCCGGCGGCGGCGGCTGAGGCCGGGGGCGGGAGCGAGGGGACGCGATGAACCCCTCGGAGCTCTTCATCCGGCGGCCCGTCACGACGACGCTCGTGATGGCGGGCATCCTCATCTTCGGGATCATGGCCTACCGGATGCTCCCGGTGAGCGACCTGCCCAACGTCGACTTCCCCACCATCTCGGTCCGGGCCAGCCTGCCGGGGGCCAGCCCCGAGACGATGGCGGCCGCGGTGGCGACGCCCCTCGAGAAGCAGTTCTCGACGATCGCCGGCATCTCGGACATGACGTCCACGAGCACGCAGGGCTCCACCTCGATCACCCTGCAGTTCGACCTGGACCGGGACATCGACGCGGCCGCCCAGGACGTGCAGGCGGCCATCTCCAAGACGCTCCACGACCTCCCGACCGGGATCATCCCGCCCAGCTACAACAAGGTGAACCCGGCCGCCTCCCCGATCATGTACCTGGCGCTCACCTCGAGCAGTCTGGCCCTCTCCTCGCTGGACGAGTACGGGGAGACGGTCCTGGGCCAGCGGATCTCCACGGTGCCGGGCGTGGCGCAGGTCTCGATCTACGGCTCGCAGAAGTACGCCGTCCGCATCCAGCTCGACCCCGGGGAGCTGGCGTCGCGCCGGATCGGGATCGACCAGGTCTCGCAGGCGGTCTCGAGCGGGAACGTGAACCTCCCGACCGGCGTCCTGTGGGGGAGCCAGAAGGCGTACACGGTGCAGGCCAACGGCCAGCTCGGGAACGCCCGGGACTTCCGGCGCCTCGTGGTGGCCTACCGGAACGGCTCGCCCGTCCGGCTCCAGGACCTGGGGCGGGTCGTGGACGACGTCCAGAACGACAAGACCGCCGGCTGGTTCAACGACACCCGCTCGATCATCCTGGCCATCCAGCGCCAGCCGGGCACGAACACGGTCAAGGTGGCCGGGGACGTGAGGAAGCTCCTGGGCCGCCTCCAGAAGGAGATCCCCGCCTCGGTCCAGGTGCACATGCTCTACGACCGATCGGAGTCGATCCAGGACTCCGTCTCGGACGTGCGCTTCACCCTGATCCTCACCCTGGGCCTGGTCGTGATGGTGATCTTCCTCTTCCTGAGGAACCTCTCCGCCACGATCATCCCGAGCCTGGCCCTCCCGATCTCGATCGTCGGCACCTTCGCGGTCATGTACCTGGCCGGGTACACGCTGGACAACCTGAGCCTCATGGCGCTCACCCTGGCCGTGGGCTTCGTGGTCGACGACGCGATCGTCATGCTCGAGAACATCGTGCGTCACATGGAGATGGGGAAGGAGCCCATCCGGGCGGCCCTGGACGGGTCGCGGGAGATCGGGTTCACGATCCTCTCGATGACGCTGTCGCTCACCGCGGTCTTCATCCCGATCCTCCTCATGGGCGGGGTGATCGGGCGGCTCTTCCACGAGTTCTCGGTCACGATCATGACCGCGATCCTCGTCTCGGGCGTCGTGTCGCTGACCCTGACCCCGATGCTCTCGAGCCGCTTCCTGCGGCCGCCGAGCGAGCAGCATCACGGCCGGCTGTTCGAGGTGACCGAGGACCTGTGGCAGCGCTCGCTCCGGCTGTACGAGCGCTCCCTGGACTGGGTGATGGACCACCGGGTCGAGACGATGGGCTTCTCCGCCGCGATCCTGGTCGCCTCCATCCTCCTCTTCGTGCACATCCCCAAGGGCTTCCTCCCCGAAGAGGACACGGGCCGCGTCCACGGCACCGTCGAGACGGTGGAGGGGACCTCGTTCGAGGCGATGCTGGCCCACCAGAAGCAGGTGGCGGCCGTCGTGGCGGAGGACCCGGCCGTCCGGGACTTCATGTCCTTCGTGGGCGGGGGGCGCGGGACTATGAACCAGGGCACGGTCTTCATGCATCTCAAGCCGCGCTCGGAGCGGGACGGGGTGGACCAAGTGATCCGGCGCCTGAACCGGAAGGTGGCGGCCATCCCGGGCGTGAAGGTCTACTTCCAGAACCCGCCCTCGATCCGGATCGGCGGGCGGGGCTCCAAGAGCCAGTACCAGTTCACGCTGGAGAGCGCCGAACTCCCCACGCTCTACCAGAGCGCGCAGGTCATGCAGGCGGCCATGGACAGCCTGCCGGTGCTCGTGAACGTGACGAGCGACCTGCAGATCTCCAATCCCCAGGTGGCCGTCGACATCGACCGCGACCGGGCCGCGGCGCTCGGGGTCACGACCAGCCAGGTCGAGCGCGCCCTGTACGACGCCTATGGCTCGCGCCAGGTCTCCACGATCCTGACGCCGACCAACCAGTACTGGGTCGTCATGGAGCTGCTGCCGCAGTACCAGCGAGACCCGGACGCCCTCGGGATGCTCTACGTCCGCTCGGACGACGGGACGATGGTGCCGCTCCGCTCGCTGGCCACGATGCAGCGCACGATGGGCCCGCTCACGGTGAGCCACGCCGGCCAGGTGCCCTCGGTCACGCTCTCGTTCGACCTCGCCCCCGGGACGTCCCTGGGGACGGCGGTGTCGCGGATCACGCGGCTGGCGCGGGCGCGCGTCCCCTCGGCCGTCAACACGACCTTCTCGGGGACCGCCGCGGCCTTCCAGTCGAGCCAGCAGGGCCTCCTGGTCCTCCTCGTCCTGGCGGTGCTGGTGATCTACCTGGTGCTCGGGATCCTGTACGAGAGCTTCATCCACCCGATCACGATCCTCTCGGGGCTCCCGTTCGCCGCCTTCGGCGCGCTGGTGACGCTCCTGGTCTTCCACGTGGAGCTGAGCGTCTACGCCTACGTCGGGATCATCATGCTCATCGGGCTGGTGAAGAAGAACGCGATCATGATGATCGACTTCGCTCTCGACGCGGAGCGGAGCGAGGGGGCGTCCCCCCGGGACGCGATCCTGGAGGCGTGCAGCGTGCGCTTCCGGCCGATCATGATGACCACGATGGCGGCCCTCATGGCCACCCTCCCCATCGCGATCGGGTTCGGAGCCGGGGCGGAGTCGCGCCGCCCGCTGGGCCTGGCGGTGGTGGGCGGGCTCCTGTTCTCCCAGCTCATCACGCTGTACGTGACGCCGGTGGTCTACACCTACCTGGACACGGCGCAGAAGCGGCTGGGGCTGTGGGGGACGGACACGGCCCCGGCCGCCGCGGTGGCCGGAGCCGCGGCCCGACCGGGGGCGGGCGCCCCGGTCACCCTCCCGTCAGGTGGCTCACCAGGGTCGTGAGCGAGCCCCAGGCCTCCTGCGTGCTGAACCACAGCACGATGAGCAGGAGGGCCGGGACGACCCAGCGCAGGAAGCCCTGCCAGGCCGGGAGCCACCCGGTCGAGGAGGCGCCCTTCCGGACCTCCCCGGTCGGGTCGGGCGCCACCCACCCCACGAAGATGGCCAGGAAGAAGCCGCCCACCAGGAGGAGGACGTTCCCGGCCACCTTGTCCATGAGGTCGAGGATGTCCAGGTCGAAGGCGGCGGGAATCCCGAGCGCCGTGATGAGGCCTCCGCACACGAGCGCGGCGGTCCTGCGGCTCCAGCCGAGCCCGTCGATGGCCGAGGAAGCCACGACCTCCAGGAGCGAGAGGGCGGAGGTGAGGGCCGCCACCAGCATGGCGGTGAAGAACAGGAACCCCACGACCCGGCCGGCCGTCCCGATCGAGGCGAACGCCTTGGGGAGGCTGATGAACAGCGCGCCCACGGCGCTCTCGCCGACCTCACCCGACAGGCCGAAGGCGAAGATGATCGGGAAGACCATGAGCCCCGCCACGAAGGCGAAGGCGAAGTTGGTGCCGGCGATGACCACCGCCTCCTGCGGCAGGTCGTCGTCGCGGGAGAGGTAGCTGGCGTAGGTCAGCATGGCGCCCATCCCCAGGCTCAGGCTGAAGAACGCCTGGCCCGCCGCGTCCGCCAGGACCCGCCACGAGAGGACGTCCGCGAAGCTGGTCTTGAGGTAGAAGGCGTAGCCCGCCCCCGCCCCGGACAGCGTGGCCGCGTACAGGTCCAGGCCGATCACGATGAGCGCCAGCGCGGGCATGAGGACGAGGGACGTCCGCTCGATTCCGCTCCGCACCCCGGCCGCGACGATGGTGATCGTGGCCCCCATGAACAGCAGCTGCCACAGGACCGCGTCCCATCCTCCGGCCGCCGCCTGGAAGCGGGCCGCCGGATCGCCGCCGAAGCCGTGGAAGAGGGCATCGACGGCGTAGCGGAACGTCCACCCGGCGATGACGCCGTAGTAGGCCAGGATCAGGAAGCCCGCCGCCACGAACAGCCCGCCCAGGGGCTTCCATCGGTCGCCCCCGAAGGAGGCCAGCGCCTGGATCGGGCTCCGCTTGGAGCCCCGCCCCAGGGTGAACTCGGCCAGCATGATCGGCAGGCCGATGAACACGGTGGTGAGGATGTAGAGGAGGACGAAGGCGGCTCCGCCGTTCTCGGCCGTGAGGTAGGGAAACCTCCACATGTTGCCGAGGCCGACCGCCGATCCGACCGCGGCCATGACGAATCCGAGGCGGGTGCTCCACTGCTCTCGTTCGGGCTGGGGCATGGGGCTCTCCCGTCGGGGGTTCGAGTGGACATCGGGGCGGAGCGGGGCGGGAGGCCCGGCGCGTCGGCCGGGCCTCCCGCACGGTCGGGTCTACGGCGCAGTGACCCGTCTTCGCCGCTCGCGCCGGTCGGTCAGGATCCGTTGCCGCCCGCGCTCCCCTTCGGGACGACCACGGCCGGCACGTTCTGCTGCTGCAGGAGCTGGTTGAAGGCGCCCAGGTCGTCCTTCAGGAGGCCGTCCAGACGCCCGCGGAACTCCTTCCACTGCGACAGGAGGTCCTGCCAGCGCTCCCGAGCGCCCCGGGTCGGTGCGCCGTCCGGTCCGGCCACGTTGCCGTACAGGGCGGCCACCTGGTTGTCGAACTGCGGCGGGAAGCGGATCGGGTCCTGGCCGCTCTCGTTCCGGGTCTGCATGAGCTCGCCCTCGAGCTCTGTCATGCGCGCGGTCAGGGAGTCGGCCCGCGCAGCCACCTCCCCGTCCGCGCCGGCGGCCTCGGCCCGCTCGGCGGCCGCCTTCACCTGCTTCCTCGAAGAGCGCAGCGCCCGGATCGCGTCGTAGACACCCTGCAGCGTGTCGCGGACGGCCGTGGCCATGTGCAGCTGGTCCACCAGGTCCTGGTGGGACACTCCCTGCCAGCGCGGGTCGGGCCGGACCTCGAGCTTCCGCTCCGCCGACCAGTCCCCGGCGCTGAGGCGGGCGGTGTAGGTCCCCGGCACGATCGTCGGGCCGCCCGTGTACCCCCACACCACGGCATCCTCGGGCTTGTCGACGCCCTGCAGGCGGAGGTTCCAGGTGTAGCGGTGCATGCCCTTCCCGCTCGGGAGCGGCCTGTCGCGCCCGCCCCCGAAGAAGGACTCCTCCTCGGAGGCCTCGCCGCCCTCGGCCTTCCCGCTCTCGAAGGTCCGGACCACGTTCCCGTCGGCGTCCAGGATCTCGAGCCTGAGCGTGTCCTGGACCTTCCCGGACAGGTAGTAGTCGAACACGGCCGGTCCCGGAGGTCCGGAGATCCCGGCTCCTCGGAAGCCGCCCATGCCGGCGCGGAAGGCGGGTCGGGGCTGGAACAGGAAGCGGTCGGCGCTCGCCACCGAGTCCGCCATCTGCCGCAGCGGCGTCACGTCGTCCAGGATCCAGAAGCTGCGGCCCTGGGTGGCCACCACC
>DATFLN010000059.1:0-25932 GCA_035267645.1 Gemmatimonadota bacterium
CAGGCCGCCGACGGGGTGAACCCGGCGCCCGCGCTGCAGCGCGCCCTCGAGGCGCTCACACCGGGGAAGGTCGTGGCCGTCCTCCTCGTGCTCCTCGGCGCCTGGATCGCGGGACGGGTGGTCGCGTGGGCCCTGACGGCGCTCGCCGAGCGCACGCCCCGCCTCCGGATCCGGGTCAAGCAGGCCATCCCGATCGTGCAGATCCTCCTGTGGGGCGGGGCGCTCTACGTCAGCCTGTTCGGGATCTTCCGGCCCGGGCAGGCCGGCTCCGTGATCGGGCTGGTGGCCGGCGCGGCCGTGGGCGTGGGGCTGGCCGTCCAGGACCTCCTGCGCGACCTGGCGGGCGGGGTGGCCCTGGTCCTGGACCGGCCGTTCCAGGTCGGGGACCGGGTCCGGGTGGGCGACCATTACGGCGAGATCCTCTCCATCGGGATCCGGTCCATCCGCCTGCGGACCCCCGAGGACACCCAGGTCACCCTCCCGAACTCCTACGTGATGCGCACCCCCGTCTCCAACGCCAGCAGCGGGAGCCTGACCTGCCAGGTCGTGAGCGACCTGTGGCTGCCGGCGGACGCTCCCGTGGCCGAGGCGAGGCGCGTGGCCTTCGAGGCGGCGGCCTCCTCCCGCTACGTGGACCTCTCCCGCCCGGTCGAGGTGGCTGTGGAGTCGGAGTTCCGGGAAACCTTCCTGGTGCGGCTTCGGGTCAAGGCCTACGTGCTGGACCACCGCGACGAGGTGCGCTTCCGGAGCGACGTGGTGGAGCGGGCGCAGGAGGAGCTGGTGCGGCGCGGGATCGTGGACCGGGAGCTGGTGGTCCGACGCTACTGAGGGCGGCCGCCTCCCGGCGCCCGCCGGGGACGCGGCCGGAGCCGGGCCGGGAAGGCCGTCGAAGGGCCGGCCCTGCGCCCGCCGCGGCTCAGACCCGAACGCCCTCCAGCTCCCGCCGCAGCCGGGCGGCCCCCGCCCTGCGCGCGGCCGAGCGCGCCATCCCGAAGAAGAGGCCGCCGAGCCCCCCCGGCCGGAGGGTCTCGAGCCAGCGGTCGACCTCCCCCTCCAGGAACCGGTCCAGCCGCCGCCGGTCCGGGGCGGGGAGCGACGAGAGCCCGGCGCGGAGGGGCTCCGGCCGATCCTCGGCCTCGAGCCCCTCGCCCGGCCACGACACCGCGTCCGCGAGCTCCTCGCGCAGGACCCGGCGCATGTCGTGGCGCCCCGACCGGAAGTCGTGCACCCGCCAGCCGCGGCACAGCGGACCGGCCAGCCCGGCCAGCGCGGGTCCCGCCAGGGCACGGCCCGGTGGGGGCGCGACGGCGTGCAGCCGGCCCGCGGGCTCCCGAGCGGCGCCGGCCGCCTCCTCGAGCACGAACACGAGCTTGGCCAGGCGGGTCCGGCCCGCCCGGGTCTCGACGCCGCGGAACGCCTCGGCGTAGCTCGGGTCGCGGGGAATCCGCTCCAGCTCCCGGTCCAGGATCTCGAGGGCCGGATCGGCGCCGCCGGCGTCGGGTCCCTCGCCGCGCGCCAGGCGGCGGTCCGCCACCCGCTCGGCCAGGACGCCGATGCGGCGGCCCGTGGCGATGGCGTGCGGGTCGTCCAGGTCGCCGCTGAGGGCGCCCAGCTCCGCCGCCAGGTCGGAGAAGGCGATCGAGCGGTCCCGCCGGACCGCCTCGTCGTGCCAGGTGGCGGCGGCGTCCGAACCGCCCAGCGCGGCGGCCACGGCGGCCAGGAGCCCGCCCGACCCGTCGCCCCTCGGGGCGTCTCCCTCCGCCCCCGGGGAAGCGAACAGCCGGGGCTCCACCACGAGCACGTCCCAGGTCGCGCCCGCCCCGTCCGCCACCCGGCCCACCAGCCGCCGCGCGAGGTCGGCCAGCGGCTCGCCGCCGGCCTGACCGTCGCACGCCAGCACCTCCGGGCCCTCGTCCGGCCGGACGGGCCGGGGCGGCAGGAGGCCGGGCGTGGCCGACGCCGCGAGCGCGGTGGCCGCGATCCGGTCCCACACGGGATCGGTGGCGCCCCGGCGCGCCTGGAGGCGGAACGCGGCCGAGCGCAGGGGCGAGCCGGCGGGCCGGACCGGCGTGAGGGGGAAGCCGATCTCGAGCGCGCCGCCGAAGGCCGCGGAGGCCCGGTCGTCCGCCGCGGGCTCGCCCGCGATGAGCGTGGAGGCCAGCTCCGCCACGGGCCGTCCGTCCAGGAGGCCGCCGCGGTCGGGCCGACCGGGGTCCAGGAGGACGTCGGCGTCCAGGGCGTCGAGCCACGCGCGCTCGATCCAGGGGACGAGGGTCGGGTTCACGACCAGGGCGCGTGCGGCCAGGGCGGCCGGGAGCGAGCCCGCCGAGCTCCCCACGATCACGTCCAGCGTGGGCGCCGCGGACGCCTCGTTGGCCTCGAGCGCGGTGAGCAGCTCCACGACGGCGCCGGCGGCGTACGCGCCGCCCCCCGGGCCACCTCCGATGATGAGAGCGATCTTCCTCACGGTTCCCCGCATCCTCCTGGACTCCTGGCGGGCCGCTCCGAACGGCGGCCCGCGGCCGCCCCGAAAGTGGATCGCCGGCCCGGGTCTGGCAACCTGGCCGGCCGGAGGGTCAGCCGCCCGCGGCCGCGCCGCCGGAGGAGGAGACCGGGAAGCGGAGGTCGAAGAGGCTGCGCGCGTCCAGGGGGATCCCGTCCACGTGGAGGCCCCAGTGCAGGTGCGGTCCGGTGACGCGGCCGGTGGCGCCGACCTCCCCGATGAGCTGGCCGCGCTCGACCACCTGTCCCTCGTGCACGTCGACCCTGGAGAGGTGGTCGTAGCTCGTGTAGACGCCCAGCCCGTGGTCCACGAAGACGGTGTTCCCCGTGTAGTAGAAGTGCCCGATGAGGGCCACACGTCCGCGGGCCGCCGAGCGGACGGGCTCGCCCCGCCGCCCGGAGATGTCGACCCCGGTGTGGCGGCTCTTCAGCTCGCCGTTGAAGATCCGGCGCTGTCCGAACGGGCTCGTGATGCGGCCCTTCCGCGGCCACTCGAAGGGATGGCGGGGCATCCACCCGGGCGTGGCGCTGTCGATGACCGCGTGGATCTCCTTCCGGTCCCGCCGGATCTTCTCCACCGCCTCGGGCGGCGGGTTGGCGAAGCGCGGCGCCACGCTCAGGCGGGTGAACGGGAAGGTGTAGGAAGCGACCGGGAGGGGCAGGCTGTCCACGACCACCGAGTCCGGCGAGAGCCGGTAGCGGAGGACCAGGGTCTTCGTGCCGGCCGAGCCGATCGGGGCGGGCGCGACCCCGAACCAGCCCTTCCCCAGGTGGGCGAAGTGGACGGGCCACTCGCCCAGGCGCCCTTCGACCGCGACCGGATGCAGGCCCGCGGCGGGCTGGAGGAGGTGGATCCCGATCGCCTGGCCCTCGCGCGGCGTGCCCGGCTCCCACTCCACTCCGAGCGGCAGCCACGGGAGGGGCGGCGGCCCCGGCTCGACGGGCTCGAGGGTGACGCCCGGCTCCGGCGCGGCCGTGTCGGGCGCCGCGGCGGTCTTCGGGGCGGGCGGGGCCTCCACCGGCTCGGGCGGCTGGCGCGTCCCGGCGCAGGCCGGGAGGGAGACGGCGGCGATCAGGACGGCGAGGATCGGGGTTCTCCTTCGACTCTTCATCGCCGAACAGGTTGGGCCCGCCGGCCGGCGCGCGGCAAGGTGGAGGTCACCGGAGGCAGCCTGTGCCGCCGAGGTGGAGGGCGCCGCCGGCCGGGCGGATGCCGCTCAGAGCCCCAGGGCGCGCGCCACGCGGAACCAGCGGTCCACCCACCGGCGGAGCGGGTCGGTGAGCCGGGCGCGCATCGCGGCGTCCGCCGCCCGCCGCACCCCCTCGCTCATGGTCGGATACGGGTGGACGAGCTCCGAGAGCTCCGAGACCTTCAGGCCCCGCTTCACGGCCAGGGCCACCTCGGAGATCACCGTGCCCGCCTCCGGGCCGACCACGTGGCCCGCCAGCAGCCGCCCGCGGGGGTCGGTCACGAGCTTCACGAGGCCACCGACCGAGCGCTGCGTGATGGCGCGGTCCAGGTCAGAGAGGTCGTAGCGATGCACCCCGATCCGGTCGCCCCAGCGCTCGCGCGCCTCCTCCTCGGTGGGCCCGACCCGCCCCACCTCGGGGTCGGTGAAGATGGCCCACGGGACCCCGGAGTAGTCGACCCGGGACGGGAACGGGAAGAGGGCGTTCCGCACGGCGGTGCGGGCCTCGTGGTCGGCCACGTGGGTGAAGAGGAGGCCGCCGATGACGTCGCCGGCGGCCAGGATCCGGGGCTGGGCCGTGCGGAGCTTCCCGTCCACGAGGATCCCGGACGCCCCGGCCTCGACCCCGGCCGCCTCGAGCCCGAGGCCCTCCACGTTGGGGCGGCGCCCCGCCGCGACCAGGATCTCCTCGGCCTCGACGCGGCCGGGAGCGCCGCGCCCGGCCGCGTCCGTCCCGCCGGCGGGCGCCCCCGCGCCGAGCCGCCCCGGGGAGGGCGGTCCCGCGGCCGCCGGGGCCAGCTCGAGCCCCCGCCGCCCGCCGGCCTCCCGGCCGGACGCCGCGACGGCCCGGCATCCCGCCAGGACCCGGACGCCGTCCTCCTCGAGCGCGGCCGCCACGACGGCCGAGACGTCGGCGTCCTCGCGCGGGAGGAGGCGGGGCTCCTGCTCGACGAGCGTGACCTCGACGCCCAGGCGCACGGCGGCCTGCGCGAGCTCGACGCCCACCGCGCCCCCTCCGAGCACGACCAGCGAGCCCGGGAGGCGCGGGCGGTCGAAGAGCCCCTCGTGCGTGATGTATCCGGCCTCCTCGAGGCCCTCGATGGGCGGGACGGCGGGCCGGGAGCCGGTCGCCAGGATGATGCGCCGCGCGCGGAGTCGGCGTCCGCCGGCCTCCACCTCCTCCGGGGAGAGGAGCCGGGCCGGGGTCCCCTCGATCACCTCCGCCCCCATGGCGCGGAAGCGCCCGGGGTCGTCGTGGGGCTGGATGCGGGCCCGGGCCTCGCGGACGCTCTCGAGCACCGCGCCCGTGTCCACCCCGGCTTCGAGCGGGGGCAGGCCGAAGCGCGCGCCGGACCGGGCCAGCGCGGCGGCCCCGGCGGAGGCCACGAGCGCCTTGCTCGGGACGCAGCCCGTCCACAGGCACTCGCCCCCCAGCCGGTCCCGCTCCACGAGCGCGACGCGCGCCCCGAGGCCGGCGGCGACCGCCGTCGAGACGAGCCCGGCGGTGCCTCCGCCCACCACCACCAGATCGTACCTGTCTCCGTCGGGCGCCATCCTCTTCTCCTCGTTCGGATCCGCCTCCCAAGGTCGGCCGCGGAGGACCGTCCCGACAGCTACCGGAGTTGCTTGCCGCCCCTTCCGGGCCCCGGTAGCTTTGCCCGCTACCGACCAGCCCGGGCTCCGGAGCGGCCCTCCGGAGACCCGGCGCGCATCAAGCCAGCGACGAGGCCCTACAGCATGCACGTTTTCGCCAAGTGCGAGAACTTCACGACCGCCGACGACCTCCGGAAGCGGGGCCTCTACCCCTATTTTCAGCGAATCGAGCGCTCCTGTGACACGACCGTGGTCATCGACGGCCACGAGAAGGTCATGATCGGCTCGAACAACTACCTGGGGCTCACGCACGATCCGCGCATCATCGAGGCCTCCAAGGAGGCGATGGACCGGTACGGGAGCGGGAACACGGGGAGCCGGTTCCTGAACGGCAACCTGGACCTGCACGACCGGCTCGAGGAGGAGCTGGCGGACTTCGTCGGGAAGGAGGCCGCCCTGGTCTTCAGCACCGGCTACCAGACCAACCTCGGCACGCTGGGCGCGCTCATCAGCCGCAACGACACGGTCTTCGTCGACAAGCTCGACCACGCCTGCATCCAGGACGGGGCGAGGCTCGGGTTCGGGGACGTGCAGCGATTCAACCACGGCGACTACGACGGACTCGAGCGCCTCATGGCCTCCACCCGCGAGTCGCGCGGCAAGCTCGTGGCCGTGGACGGCGTCTACAGCATGGAGGGGGACCTGGCCGACGTCCCGCGCCTAGTCGAGCTCAAGGAGCAGTTCGACGCCGCGCTCATGGTCGACGACGCCCACTCCCTGGGCGTCGTGGGCCCGAACGGGGACGGCACGGCCGCCCACTTCGGCCTCACCGACGAGGTCGACCTCATCACGGGCACGTTCAGCAAGTCCTTCGCGTCGATCGGCGGGTTCGTGGGGGGCGACGCCGAGATCATCGACTACCTGCGGAACCACGCGCGCGCGCTCATCTTCAGCGCGAGCATGCCGCCGGCGGCCGTGGCCACCGTCCTCAAGGCGCTCGAGATCATCCGCACCGAGCCCGAGCACCGCGAGAGGCTGTGGGAGAACACCCGAAAGATGATGCGGGAGCTCCAGAACCTGGGCTTCGACATCGGCCCGACCGAGACGCCCATCATCCCGATCCTGGTGGGCCCCATGGACAAGACCTTCCTGTTCTGGAAGACCCTCTTCGACGAAGGGGTGTTCACGAACCCGGTCGTGCCGCCCGCGGTGCCCGAGGGGAGCTGCCGCCTGCGCACCAGCTACATGGCCACGCACACGGACGACCAGCTGGACTTCGTCCTCGAGCGCATCGGCGCGATCGGGAAGAAGCTCGGGGTGGTGTGAGCGTCGAGGTCCGCCCCGTCCGGGGTGACCGCGAGAAGGATGCGTTCATCCGCCTCCCCTGGCGGATCTACGAGGGGGACCCGAACTGGGTCGCGCCCCTCATCCGGGACATGAGGACGATGCTCGACCCGGAGGAGCACCCCTTCCACCTCCACTCGGACATGCAGCTCTACCTGGCCCGCCGGAACGGCGAGCCGGTGGGGCGGATCGCGGCCATCCACAACCGGCGGCACGTGGAGTGCCACGCCGAGCCCGTCGGCTTCTTCGGCTTCTTCGAGAGCGTGGACGAGCCGGAGGTGGCGGCCGCGCTGTTCGACGCCGCGAGGGCGTGGCTGCGCGAGCGGGGCCTCGAGACGATGCGCGGGCCGACGAGCCCGTCCACCAACGACATCTCGGGTCTCCTGGTCGAGGGGTTCGACGACCCGCCGATGATCATGATGGCCTACAACCCCCCGTACTACGAGCGCCTGGTGACGGGCGCCGGCTTCGAGGAGGCCATGGGCCTGCTGGCCTACGTCCTCCGGGACAACCGGCCTCCCGAGCGTCTGGAGCGCGGCGCCGAGCTCGTGAAGAAGCGCTACGGGGTCTCGGTCCGCTCCATCCGCATGAAGGAGTTCGACCGGGAGCTGGAGCTGGTCCAGCGCCTCTACAACGCCGCGTGGGAGGACAACTGGGGCTTCGTCCCGATGACGGACGAGGAGTTCCGGTTCCTGGCGAAGGAGCTCAAGCCCGCCGTCGATCCGGACCTGGTCCTCATCGCCGAGGACCCCGAGGGTGAGCCGATCGGGTTCTCGCTGGCCCTGCCCGACTTCAACAGGGCCATCAAGCACGCCAACGGCCGGCTCTTCCCCTTCGGCCTCCTGAAGATCCTGTGGCACTCGCGGAACATCCACCGGATGCGCGTGCTGACGCTGGGGCTGGTGGAGGCGTGGCGGGGGAAGGGCGTGGACGCGCTGATGTACTACGAGCTGTTCCGCCGCGGCGCGGCGCGCGGGATCACCGTGGGCGAGTTCTCCTGGATCCTGGAGGACAACGAGGCGATGCGGCGGCCCCTGGACCGGATCGGCGCCGAGGTCTACAAGCGCTACGCCCTCTACGACCGGCCGGTCTGACCGGCTCCCCGTGCGCGCTCCGGTGAGCCGCCCCACCCCCACCGCGGTCCGGCCTCCCGGACCGTGAACGGCCCCGTCCTCCTCACCGGCGCCACCGGCTTCGTCGGGAGCCACGTGGCCCGCGCGGCACGGGACGCCGGGGTCCGGCTCCGGTGCACGGTCCGCGAGACGAGCGACACCCGCTGGCTCGAGAGCCTGGACGTCGAGCTGGTCCGGGCCGACCTCCGGAGCCCGGAGGCCCTGGAGCGGGCCGTGGAGGGCGTGGCGGCCGTGATCCACGTGGCCGGCGTGACCCGCGTCCCGCGCCCCGAGCTCTACCGGCGCGTGAACGCCGAGGGCTCCGTGCGGCTGGCCGAGGCGGCGATGCGGGCGGGAGCCCGGCGCTTCGTGTACATGAGCAGCCTGGCGGCGCGGGGCCCGGACGGGGCCGGGGGGCCCGCGAGCGCCTACGGGGCGAGCAAGCGGGAGGCGGAGGAGCGGCTCAGGGGGCTGGAGGAGGCCCTGGAGGTCGTGGCGCTCCGCCCCGGCGGCGTCTACGGTCCCCGCGACACCGAGCTCCTCCCCCTGTTCCGGACGGCGTCGCGGGGCTGGCTCGTGGCGCCCTCGGCCGGGGGCGGCCTGCAGCCCGTGTACGCCGAGGACGTGGCCCGTGCGGCGCTGGACGCCCTGGGCGCGGACCCCGGGTTCGGTCCCTTCCCGCTGGCCGAGCGGGACGTCTACGCCTGGGAGGACGTGGCGCGGGGCATGGAGGAGGCCCTGGGGCGGAGCGTGCGGCTGGTCACCGTACCCTCGGCCGCCTTCGAGGCGGCGGGCGCCGTCTCGCAGGCGGCCTTCCGGATCGTCGGTCGCACGCCGCCGCTCGACCTGCGGCGCGCGAAGGACGTGGCCCGCCACCGCTGGACCTGCGACCCCGCGCGCGCCGAGGAGGCGCTCGGCTGGAAGGCCGAGGTCCCGCTGCCCGAGGGGCTCCGCCGGACCGTGGCGTGGTACCGGGAGGAGGGATGGCTGTGAGCGCGACGGAAGCCGCGGAGCCCCCCGCCGCCCCGCACGGCGCCGGGAGCGCGCCGGCCGGGGATGCCGGCCGTGCGGCGGCCGGGACCCACGCCCCGGGGGCGCTGGCCCCCGACGTCCTCCTGGTGGCCTACCTGCTCGTGAGCGCGGTCCTGGCGCTGGCCGGCGGGAGCCGGGCGGGCCTCGAGCTGGCGGCCGCGCACGCGGCCGGGGCGGCCCTGGTGGTCCTCCTGGCCCGGCGCCCGCTGCCGGGCGGGTCGGCGCTCCGCTTCCTGCGGATCGCCCTCCCCCTGGTCGCGATCCCGGTCCTGTACGCGGAGCTCCGCGTCCTGGACCAGCTCCTCTTCCACGGCTACTTCGACGCCACGGTGCAGGGGTGGGAGCGGACCCTGTTCGGGACGCAGCTCAGCCTGGCGGCGGCGCGCGCCCTTCCGTACGCGTGGCTCTCGGAGATCCTGCACGCGGGCTACTTCTCCTACTACCTCATCGTGCCGACGGCCGCGCTCGGCGCCTATCTGGCGGGCGGCGACCGGGGGCTGGAGCGGCTCACCCTGACCGTCTCCCTCGCCTTCTTCGTCTGCTACCTGTGCTTCGCGGTCTTCCCGGTGGCGGGGCCCCGCTATCTCTTCCCGCCGCTCGAGGGGGCGCCCGCCCGCGGCCCCGTCTACGCCCTCGTCCACACCGTCGTCGAGGGCGGATCCTCCAAGGGGACGGCTTTCCCGAGCTCGCACGTGGCCGCCTCGGTCTCCGCCCTGCTCGGGACGTGGCGGGACGCGCGCCGGACGTTCTGGATCCTTCTCCTCCCCGTCACCGCGCTCGTGATCGGGACGGTGTACGGCCGCTTCCACTACGGCGTCGACGCCCTCAGCGGCCTGGTCGTGGCGGCGACCGTGTTCCCCGTCGTGCCGTGGCTCTTCCGGCGTCTGGGCGGGGGAGCGGCCCGACCCTGACGATCGGCCGGGGGTAGCACCGGTCACGACATCGGGAGCGGCGGCCCGGGCAACCCTTCCGCGAGGCCGTTCATCCAATCTTCGGTTCTAGCCGGGGAGTGCGGTGGAAGAGGGACAGCTCGTCGAGCGTGCCAGGGCGGGAGACAGGGAGGCGATGGGAGCGCTGTACCGGGCCCACGCCGCCCGCGTCTACACCGTGGTGCGCCGGCTGGCCGGAGACGACGCGCTGGCCGAGGACCTGGCGCAGGACGCCTGGATTCGGGCCTTCCGAAAGCTCCACCTCTTCCGCGGCGACGCTTCCTTCGGGACGTGGATGTACCGCCTCGCCACCAACACGGCCCTGAACCGCCTGCGGAGGCGCGGGCGGAGGGACGAGGTCGAGCAGGAGGCGGAGCTCACGAGCTCCGCGGCCGACCTGGACGATGCGGTCATCAACCAGCGGCTCCTGGGGGAGGCGCTGGACCGCCTTCCGCCGGGTTACCGCAGGGTGCTCGTCCTCCACGACCTGGAGGGGCACACGCACGAGGAAATCGGAGAGTTGCTGGACGTGGCCCCGGGCACGTCGAAGTCGCAGCTCCACAAGGCTCGCGCCCGCATGCGGGAGCTGCTCGATCCGGGCGGCTCCGCTGCGGCGGAGCAGAGCGAAGTCTGAAGCGGGAACGATGCCGGAGCACCTGGAGCACGAGACACTGTCGGCCCTGATCGACGAGCCCGAGGCCTGGCCCGCCGCGCGCGACCACCTGCGCGGCTGCACGGCCTGCCGGCGGGAGTTCAACGTCATGCGCAGGATGCGCATGGCCCTCTCCGCCCTCGACGACCTCGATCCCCCGGAGGCGGGCTGGGAGGCCATCGAGGCGCGGCTGCCCGTCCGGGAGGAGCGGGAGCGCGCCGCCGGCTGGCCGACGCTGGACTTCGGGGGCGGGTGGCTGTCGGGGTCGGTCCGCGCGGCGGCCGCCGTGATCGTGTTCGCGGCGGGCGTGGGCCTGGGCCTGTGGGTGGCCCCGCCGACGGTGTCGGGGGCGGCGTCGGGGACCCGGGCCGCGAGCCCGGGGCTGGCCGACGCGGGCCCGGCGCAGGCCGCGGCGTCGCCGGATGGCCCGGCCGGCGCGACGCCCGCATCGGAGACGACGGACGGCTCCGCGGTCGCCGCGTCGCTCGCGCCGACGGACGGGTCCGACTCCTCGGTCTCGCTCCCGCCGGACCTGCCGCGTCCCTACCGCGTCCTCTACTCGCGCCTGCAGGCGCTCCGGGCCAGGGGGCCCTCCCCGTCCGAGGTGCTCCAGCATCCCGAGGAGGCCGCCCAGCACCTGGCGCGCCTGGACGCTCTGATCCGCGCTTCGCGCGAGGCGCTCCAGGACGCTCCGGCCGACCCGGCGATCAACGACTTCCTGTTCCAGGTCGTGGCCGAGCGCGACGCGCTCGATCGCGCCCTCCACGTGGCGTCGCTCGAGTACCGATGAGCCTTCCGCGGCGCGTGGGCGCGGCCGCCGCCGGCTTCCTGGCGGTGGCCGCGGCCGCGACCGGCCTCCCCGCGCAGCAGGCGGGTAAAAGCGCGTCCGCCTGGATCGGCGTGGGCATCTCCGATCGGCCGGCCTGCCCGGCGGCCGCCGATCGCCCCGCGGAGATCCGGCCCGACCGGGACGATTCGGCCGGCGCTCGGGCCCCGGACGACTCCGCCCCGGGCTGCCACCCGGTGTACGTGGCCGAGACCGTCGTGGTCGGCGGTCCGGCCGACCAGGCGGGCCTGGAGCCCGGGGACACCCTCCTCTCCGTGGAAGGTCACCCCCTGGGCTCGGAGGCGGGCGAGCGGGTGCTGGCCGGACTGGAGGCGGGGCGGCCGGTGAGGGTCGCGGTCGCCCGGGAGGGCGGCCGCCGGACGCTGCGCGTGACGCCGGCGACGTGGCCTTCGGGCTCGCGGCTCCTCCGCGTGCGGGTGGCCGACACCGGACTGGACGAGGGCGGGGTGCTGCGCATCCGCGTCCATCCCATGCGGCCGTCCGCGCCCGGCGCCGCCGGGGGGCGGCTGTTCCGGCTCGCCTCGCCGCCCGGCGCGCCGGAGGGCGCGACCGTGTTCGCCTGGAGCTCGGGCGATTCGGGCCGACAGGCGCCCTGGAGCACCTGGCAGGGCCGCATGGACGACTCGCTGACCCGCAGGCTCGAGATCTTCCAGGACTCGGTCCTGGCCGAGGCCCGGGTGCGGATGGACTCCCTGCGGCAGGCCTATCGGCAGTGGGCCCGCTCCTCGGCCCGGAGGAATGCCGCGCTGGCGTCGGGCCGCGGGATCGCCCGGCTGGCGGGGGCCGAGTTCAGGCCGCTGACCCCCGAGCTGGCCGAGTACTTCGAGGGGGCCGACCGCGGGCTCCTGGTGCTCCGCGTCCTCCCCGGGACGCCGGCGGGCATGCTCGGCCTCAGGGCGGGGGACGTGGTGGTCAGGGCCGCGGGCCGCCGCGTGCACGACGGCACCGATCTCCGCGCCGCCCTCGTGGGCGTGGCGCCCCGGGACTCGGTCGTGGTGCAGTGGGTCCGGAAGGGGAAGACCATGACCGGGGTCCTGGAGGGCCACTGAGGCGGGCCGCTGCCCCAGAAGGCCGTTGAAGAACTGGAGCGAGCCGCGCCCAGCTCTTCAACGGCCTTCTAGTCCTCCGGGAGCCCGTCCTCCAGCTCCTCGATGCCGCGCAGGACCCCGTCCGGGATCGGCACCTTCGTCCGGGCCTCGTAGTCGAAGGAGACCACGACGCCCGTGCCCTCCGCGACCACCGCCTCCTGCTCGAACGACACGACCCGGTACTCCATCTCGAACCGGTCCTCCCCGAGCCCCGCCAGCCGCGTGGCGCTCAGGACCCGGTCGGGATAGAAGAGCGGGCGGCGGAACCGGCAGGAGGTCGAGTGCAGGATGGCGCCGACCCGGTGCGCCTCGTAGGAGGACGTGAAGGCGCAGCGCACCAGGTACTCGACGCGGGCCGACTCGAAGTAGCGGAAGAAGACGACGTTGTTGACGTGGCCGTAGGCGTCCATGTCGCCCCACTGGACCGGGAGCTCCACCACCACCGGAAAGCCCTCCACCAGGCTCTTCGCGCTCATCTCATCTCCTCCGACTCGGGTCCGGGGCCAGGCCAACGTGCGGGGCTCCGCGCGGCGCGGCAACGCCCCGCGCTGTTGGCCGGAGGAGGTGGGAGGCCTTAAAGTGAAGGGCCTTCCCCTTCCGGGGAGGGGTCGGCGGAAGGTCCCGCGACGCCGGCGGACATCTTCACGAAGAGGGAGACATGGCGAGGAAGGAATTCCCGTCCTTCATCCTGGCCGGGATCCTCGGGGCGCTGACCTTCGCCTTCCTGCACCTCCACTTCGTGACGGCCTGGCAGGAGCTCTACGTGCAGTCCGCGTGGCCGGGCTTCGAGCAGGCGGCGCGGCGGGGGCTGATCCAGCCCTGGTTCACCAACTCCCCCCGAAGCCTCCGGGTGACCGAGATCGTGCTCTTCGGCCTCTCCTTCGTGGTCGGGCTGGTGCGCGGCAACCGGCCCTGGGGCATGGCCACCGCCGTGTGGGTGGGCGTGATGACCCCGCTCATCCCGGTCCTCATCGCCCGCAGCTTCCTGTCGGGGAGCAAGATCCTCACGATCACGGTCTTCAGCCACGGCGACATCCCGACGCTGGCGCTCCTGTACGAGGCCGTGCGCACCGGGGTGCCGATCTTCGCGGGCATGGCGGCCGCCACGATCCTGCTCTGGCTGTGGAACGCCGCGACCGGCTGAACGCGCTCGCCGAAGAGCTGGAGGAGCGCTTCGCCGCCTGGGGCCGGGATCCCCGCCCCTGGCCGGACGACCTCTTCGGCGAGCTGGCCCTGCGGGCCTTCGAGCTCCAGTTCGAGCACGTCCCGGTCTACCGGGAGTACTGCCGCCGGCGGGGGGCGGACCCCGCCTCCGTGGACGGCTGGCGCGCCGTCCCGCCCGTGCCCACCGCGGCGTTCCGGGAGGTCGAGCTCACGGTGGCCGCCCCGGGTCCGGGGGACCTGGTGTTCAGGACCAGCGGGACGACGCGCGGGGGCGGCCGGCGCGGGACGCACCGGGTCACCCATCCGGACCTGTACCGGGCGGCGCTCCGCCCGCCCTTCGCGCGCTTCGTCCTGGGCGGGAGCCGGGGGCGGGCGGAGGCCGGCCGCGCTCGCGCCGGGGGGCGGCCGGCCGGAGAGGGCGCTGGGGCCGGCGCGGAGGCGATCCGCGACCACCGGATCGGATCGCTCGTCACGGCCTTCGAGGAGGCGCCGGACTCCTCCCTCTCCTTCATGTGCGACGACGTGCTCCGGACGTTCGGGGCGCCCGGATCGCGACAGCTGGCCGGGGAGTCCGGGCCGGACGCCGGGGCGGCGCTCGCGTTCGCGGAGGGATGCGCGGCGGACGGCGTGCCGGCGTGCCTCCTGGCCACGACCCTGGGGCTGGACGCGTGGCTCCGCGAGCTGGAGGCGGGTGGGACCTCCGTGGAGCTCCCGGCCGGCTCGGTCATCATGGACACGGGCGGCGCCAAGGGGAGGGATGGCCTCGAGCGGGACGACGTCCTGCGCCGCGCGCGGTCGGCCCTCGGGGTGCCCCCCGGCCGGGTCGTGAACGAGCTCGGGATGACCGAGCTCCTCTCCCAGCGCTACGGCCGCGTGCCGGGCCGCCCGCTCCTCGAGGGACCGCCCTGGCTGAAGACCCGCGTCCTGGACCCGACGACCCTGGAGCCGCTCCCCGAGGGGGAGGCCGGAGTCCTGTGCCACGTGGACCTGGCCAACGCGGGGAGCGCCGTGGCCGTGCTCACCGAGGACCTGGGGCGGATGCGCGGGGGCGCGCTCGAGTGGGTCGGCCGCTCGCCCGGCGCCCCGCCCCGCGGCTGCTCCCTGGCCACCGCGGAGCTGCTCGAGGCGCGCGGGGCGCGCGGGTGAGGGGCGTGCCCTGGCATCTCCCGGGCCTCCCCGGGAGGGACGGCCGCGAGACCGAGGCGGGGCGCACGGCGGCCGGCGCTTCCTTCCGGGTGCCGGCCCTGTCGCGGGAGGACGCGGAGGCCGTGGCCGACGAGGTGCGCGCGGCCGCCCTCGAAGGCCGCGGCCGCCTCGCCACCGCGCGGGTCATCGAGGCCGCCGCCGCCGCGGCCGGCCGCGTGGCCGATCCCTCGGACCCCGCCGGCCGGGAGGCCGCCTCGACCCTCTCGGAGGAGCTGGGCTGGCCGAGCGCCCTGGCGGAGGAGACGCTGTCGGGGATGGGCCGCTCGTGGACGGAGGACGCCCTCCACCGGGTCGTGGAGCGGGAGCTGGGAGGGACCGCCGTGCTCGACGGCTGGACCGACGAAGGCGCGATCCTCCCGGGACGCCGGCGGCGCGCCTCCGGCCCTCCCCTCCTGTTCGTCGTTCACGCCGGGAACGTCCCCGGGGTCGCCGTGACCGCCGCCATCCGCGGGCTCCTGGTCCGGTCGGGGGTCCTGTCGAGGGCGCCGGGCTCGGAGCCCGGCCTCCTGGCCTGCTTCGCCCGCGCCCTCACCGCCGAGGAGCCGGCGCTCGGCCGTTCGCTGGCCACGACGTGGTGGCCGGCCGACGGGGGGGAGGCGGCCTGGGACACGTGGGTAAAGCGCGCAGGTAAAGTGGTCGTTTACGGCGGCGAAGAGGCGGTCCGCGGCGTGCGCGGGCGGGTGCCCGGGGACGAGGACCTGGTGGCGTACGGCCCCCGGTTGGGCGTGGCCGTGGCGCTCCCGGACGCGTCCGCAGGGGAGGCCGCGTCCGCCCTTGCCGCGGACGTGTGCGCCTACGAGCAGCAGGGGTGCGTCTCGCCCCGCCTCGCGTACGCGGTCGGAAGTGACCCGCTCGAGCTGGGCCGGCGCCTGGCGGAGGCGCTCGAGGAGGAGGTGGCCCGCCTTCCGAGGCCCCAGCCCGACGAGGCGACCGCGGTGGCCATCCGCTCCGCCCGGGCGGAGGCGGAGTTCGCCGGGCTGGCCGGGCGGGACGTGCACGTCCTGGGCGGAGAGGGGCTGGCCTGGACGGTGGTCGTGGGCGGCGAGGACCCGCTCCTCACGCTGGGCCTCCCACGCCTGGTGCGGGTGCACGGCGCGGCGGGCGTGGAGGAGCTCGGGCGCACGCTCGGTCCCCTCGAGGGGCGGGTGCAGACCGTGGGCTACGCGGGGAGGGAAGGCCTCCCGGCCCTGGCCGATCTGGCCGCGCGCCTCGGGGCGTGCAGGATCGCGCCCCTGGGGGAGGTGGCGTGGCCGCCGGCCGACTGGCTCCACGACGGGCGGCCCCAGCTCCTCCCGCTCCTCCGCTGGACCGAGTGGGAGTAGCCGGCCCGGCCCGAGCTCACGGCTCCGCGGCGAGCCACCGTCCGAGCAGGGGGTCGACGAGGCGGAGGCCCCCGCCGGGCGTGCGGACGAGGAGGCCCCTCCCCTCGAGCGAGGAGGCGGCGCGCTGGGCGCTCGACGCGCTCGCGAGGCCCGAGCGCTCCAGGGAGGCCGAGGAGAAGGGATGGGGCTCGGTCCCGGCCCGCGCGACGCCTCTGAGGAACCGGCGCTGGTTGGCCGTGAGGCCGTCCCACACGGCGCGCCACTCGCGAGCGCGGCGTCCCAGGACCCGCTCCAGCGCCGCCTGGAGCATCTCGTCCTCCACCCGGCCTCCCCGGCCCCCGGCCAGGTCCCACAGCTCGTGGAAGAGGCCCTGGAGGTGGCGCGGGTGGCCGCCCACGAGCCGGTGCGCGGCCTCGACCTGGTCGTTCGAGACCCACACGTCGGTCTCGAGGAAGCGCTCGAGCGCGTAGGGGAGCCAGGCGGCGAACGGGAGAGGGCCGACCTCGAGGAGGACGTCCTCGTCCGCGCCGCCCAGCAGCTCGAGGAGCGCGGCCCCGTCGTGGCCGAACAGGAGAGGGCCCGGCCCGCCGCCCGCCCGGGCGATCGCCTCCCGGACGTCAGCGTCCTCGCCCGTACCGGCCAGGCGGTCCGCGTCGTCGACCAGGATCCGGCGGGCGGGCGGCCGTCCGGGGGCGGCCTCGAGGGCGGAGACGAGGCGGGCCTCGAGGTCGGCGGCGTCGGCCACGGTGACGAGCGACACCGGGACGGGAGCGAGGCCCTCGCCGGCCAGCCGCGCGGTCGCCTCCCGCGCCAGGGAGCTCACGCCCGCTCCCGGCGGTCCGGCCACGGCCAGCGGCCGGCCGGCCCCCGCGGCGGCGAGCACCGCCTCGAGCGGGTCCTCGCGGTCGCAGAGATCCTCGCCCCGGACCGGGGCGTGGCAGGGGAACGGGTTCATGGGCTCCTCCCGTGGCGCGGGGACTCCGTGGGCGGCGGACGGGCGCGCGCGGCGAACGGGGGGCGAACCCCCTGCGGTCCGCGTCTTTATGCACGATGCGTAACGCCCGTTTCGGGGGCAAGCAAGCCGCCCCGGGCGGGTCCGGCCGGCCGCCGCCCGCGCGGCGGCCCGGCGGACTGTCTCGCTCACCGGCGCCTCACTAGTTTTGCGGCCGGCCGCGCCCGGGGGAGCCGCCGCCGGAGCGATCGAGACGAAGCCGCCAGGAGACGGGAGATGGAGGAGCAGCCGATGTCGGTGGGAGGCGCCCGGGTCGAGAGGCACGGCTGGACGCCGGGCGCCGCGGCCCGGCGTGTCGCGGCCCTCCTCGCGGCGGTGGCGGCCCTGGCGGCCGCGGCCGTGCCGGGCGCCGCGGCGCCCGGGCCCGGCTCCGCCGGTGCTCGCCCGAGCGCGCCGCCCGCCGCCCCCGCCTCCCCCGGCGCGGCCCGGGTCGACACCGGCCTCGTCTCCGACATCCCCGTCTTCCGGCCCGTGGTGCCCCCGGCCGGCTACCGGGCGGCGATCCGGGCGGGGACCCGCACCGACAGCGGGGTCCCCGGTCCCGCCTACTGGCAGCAGGAAGTGGACTACAGGATCCGCGCGGAGCTCGTGCCCGACTCGGACCGGGTGCGCGGCCGCGAGTCCGTCCGCTACGTGAACCGCTCTCCGGACACGCTGCGGACGATGGTGGTCCACCTCTACCAGAACGTGTTCGCGCCCGGCGCCGAGCGGGACCGGACGGTACGCCTCACGGGCGGCATGCACCTGGAGAGCGTCGAGGCGCAGGGGGCCGTCCTCTCCGAGGGGGCGGGTCCGGGGCCCGACTCGGGACCCGCCTCGGCCAGCGCGGACGGGACCCCGGACGGTGGGGCGGCGGGCTACACGGTGGACGGCACGCTGGCGACCCTGAGGCTGCCGCGGGCCGTGGCGCCCGGCGACACCGCGGAGCTCCGGTTCGCCTGGCATTACGAGGTCCCGGGCCCGGACGCCTTCCGGACCGGGAGGATCGGCCACGACGTGTTCGTGGTGGCCCAGTGGTACCCGCAGGTGGCCGTGTACGACGACGTGCACGGATGGGACCGGACGCCGTACCTCGGGGACGGTGAGTTCTACCTGGAGTACGGCGACTTCCAGGTGGAGCTGACGCTGCCGGCGGGATGGCTGGCCACGGCCACCGGGACGCTCGAGAACCCGGACCGGGTGCTCCTCCCGGGGGCGATGGAGCGGCTGCGCGGGGCGGCCGGCCGAGACTCGACGGTGGCGGTGGTGAGCGCGGCCGATCGGGCGGCGGGGAAGGCCACCCGGCCGGGCGGCGGGGACGGCCGGCTCACCTGGAGGTTCCGGGCCCGGCGCGTGCGAGACTTCGCCTTCGCGGCCAGCGACCGGTACGTGTGGGACGCGGTGGGCGCCCGGGTGGGCGGCGAGGTGGGGCGCACCCGGGTCGACGCGCTCTACGACCCGCAGATCTCCTGGTGGGGCGACGCGGCCCGCTACGAGAAGCACGCGCTCGAGCACTACAGCCGCTTCATAGCCCCCTACCCGTGGCCGCACGCGAGCGCCGCGTTCGGGCCGGTGGGCGGCATGGAGTACCCGATGCTCGTGTTCATCGGGCGCTCGGGGCCGGGCCGGCGGCTGTACGGCGTCCTGGCCCACGAGCTGAGCCACCAGTGGTTCCCCATGCAGGTGGGATCGCCCGAGGCGGCGTACGCGTGGATGGACGAGGGCCTGACCAGCTTCGACGAGAACCTCGCCGCCGCCGACTTCTTCGGCGACGAGCGGGGCCGGCTGGGCGACATGGCGAGCTACCTGGGTGCGGCGCGCGCCGGGGTGGAGGCGCCCCTCATACAGCACACCGACCACGTGACGAGCCCCCGCGGCCGGGTCGTGGCCGCCTACACCAAGCCCGCCACGGTCCTCCACGCCCTCCGCACCGTGGTCGGGGAGGCGGCCTTCGAGAGCGCCTACGCGGGCTACGCCCGGGCGTGGCGCTACCGGCACCCGCTCCCCTGGGACTTCTTCGCGGCCGTGGAGCGCGCGGCGGGCCGCGACCTCGACTGGTTCTGGAGGGAGTGGTTCTACCGGACCGACGTGCTGGACCAGGCGGTGGCCGGCGTGCGGCAGGAGGGGGACTCGGTGCGGGTCACGGTCGAGAACAGGGGCGGGGCGGTGATGCCCGTCCTCCTCCGGCTCGAGACCGCGGACGGCCGGGCCGTGGACGTGCGCTGGCCGGCCGGCGTGTGGGCCGGCACCCGGACGGTGACCCGGGCCGTGGACGCCGGGGGCGAGGTGCGGGAGGTGCGGCTCGATCCGGACCACCGGTTCCCGGACATCGACCGCTCGAACGACGCGTGGAACGAAGCGAGCGGCGGAGGCGGCCGCGGCAGCGCCGGCGCGCGTCCGGCCGGGGGCCCCGCCGACGGGACGGGCGGGGGGGCGGGGTGAAGCGGACCTCGGCCGCCCCGGAGACGGTCTGGAGCCGGTACGGGGCGTTCCTCCGGGAGCCTCCCGAGACCGTGCTGGCCTGGACGGACCCCCACTCGGAGGCCCGGGGGTGGCTGGTCCTGAACAGCCGTCGGGGCGGAGCCGCGGGCGGCGGGACCCGCATGCGCCGGGGTCTCGGACCGGACGAGGTCGTGTACCTGGCCAAGATCATGGAGCTCAAGTTCGCGCTCTCAGGACCTGCGATCGGGGGCGCCAAGTCCGGGATCGCCTTCGACCCGGCCGACCCGCGGCGCGAGGAGGTCCTGGAGCGCTGGTTCGCGGCCATCGAGCCCTTCCTGCGCTCCTGCTACGGGACGGCGGGGGACCTCAACGTGGACGAGGCGCGGGACGTGGTGCCGCTGTGCCGCTCCCTCGGGATCCGTCACCCGCAGGAGGGCGTGGCCCGGGGCCACTTCCGCCTGGCGGGGGAAGCGCTCGCCGCCCGCCTCGAGGCGATGGAGTCGGCCCTGCACGGCCCGGCCGACCCCGATCGGACGGTCCCGGGGGCGCACGACCTCCGGGTGATCGACCTCGTGACCGGCTACGGGGTGGCCCGGGCCACGCTGAAGCTCCTCGAGCTGCAGGGACGCGACCCGACCACGACCCCGGCGCTCGTCGAGGGCTTCGGGAACGTGGGCGGGGCGGCCACCTGGTACCTGGCCCGCGCCGGCGTCCCGATCGCCGGGATCGTGGACGCGCGCCACGGCCTGGTGCCGGACGCTCCCCTGGGTCCGGAGGCCGTGGCCGAGCTCCTCCGGCGCCGCCGCCGGAACCTCCTTCCCGTGGAGCCGGCCAGGGGCACGGCGGACCGCCGCCGATTCGAGCGGGCCGCCGGGACCATCTACGTGTGCGCCGCCGCCTCGGGGACCCTGGACGGGGCCGCGCTCGACGCGCTGGAGGAGCGCGGCGTGGAGATCGTGGCCTCGGGCGCCAACCGCCCGTTCGCGGCCGCCGAGCCCGGCGACACCCGGCTCGAGCGCGAGGCGGACGGCCGCTTCGCGGTGATCGCGGACATGGTGGCCAACTGCGGAGCGGCCCGCTCCTTCTACCACTTCATGCGGGGCGCGGAGCCCGACGACCCCGCGGCCGTCTTCGACTCGATCGCCGGCCTGATCGAGGGGGCGGTCGAGGAGGCCGTGGGCCGCGCGGGGAACCCGAGGCGCGGCCTCCTTGCCGCCGCGCTGGACATGACGATGGAGCGGGCCGCCCGGGGAGCGGGAGACCCGGCGTGAGCGAGGGGGAGGAGGGCGCCACGGCGGCCGTGGCCTGGTCGGGAGGGAAGGACTCGACCCTGGCGCTCCACCGCGCGCGGCGCGAAGGCTGGCGTGTGACCCACCTCCTGACGGTCTACGACGGGGAGTCGGAGCGGGTGGCCTACCACGGCGTTCCCCCGGACCTCATCGCCGCCCAGGCCGACGCGCTCGGCCTGGAGGCCGTGCTCCAGGCCGCCGAGCCCGACCATTTCGAGGAGGCCCTCCGGCGAGGCCTCGGGCGGCTCCGCGAGGCGGGCGTCGATGCGGTCGTGTTCGGGAACATCCACCTGGAGGACGTGCGGGCCTGGTACGAGGAGCGGGTGCGCGACGAGGGGTTCGAGCACGTGGAGCCCCTGTGGGGCGGCGATCCCGCCCGCCTGGCGCGGGAGTACGTCACCCTGGGCTACCGGGCGATCGTGGTGAGCGTGTGGCTCGAGAAGGCCGACCCCGCCTGGTTGGGCCGGGAGCTCGAGGGCGACCTCCTGGCCGAGATCCGGGCGCGGCCCGACGTCGATCCCTGCGGCGAGAAGGGAGAGTTCCACACGTTCAGCTTCGACGGGCCGGTCTTCCGGAGGCCCGTCCGGGTCCGGGAGCGGGGCCGGCGGGAGCGCTCGGGCTACCGGTACCTGGACCTCGAGCGGGCCGAGGACGGGGCGCAGAGCGAGAGGCCCCCGGACGAGGGGACGGAGGAGCGAGACGGCGACGGCGACGGGAGCGGGTCCTGAAGGCTCGTCCCGGACTCCGCCGCGGCCTTAGTTTTCCGATCGGACGAGGACCCAGGCAGAGAGGAAGGATCACGTGAGCGGCATCGACGAATACATCCGGAGCCACCGGGACGCGTTCGAGGAGGAGCTCTTCGACTTCCTCCGCATCCCGAGCATCAGCACGGACAGCGGCCATCGGGACGACGTCCGGCGATGCGCCGAGTGGGTGGCCGAGCGCATCCGGGAGGCGGGCGTCTCGGAGGTCGAGCTGGTCGATACGCCGGGGCACCCGATCGTCCTCGGCGAGCACCACGTCGACGACGACGCGCCGACCGTGCTCGTGTACGGGCACTACGACGTCCAGCCGGCGGACCCCGAGGAGCTGTGGGACTCCCCTCCGTTCGAGCCGACGGTCCGGGAGGGCCGCG
Organism: Gemmatimonadota bacterium; assembly: GCA_035267645.1. Lineage (GTDB taxonomy): Bacteria > Gemmatimonadota > Gemmatimonadetes > Palauibacterales > Palauibacteraceae > Humimonas. Next base: position 21,839 of record DATFLN010000059.1, read on the forward strand.
TCTACGCGCGGGGCGCCACCGACGACAAGGGCCAGGTCCACATGCACCTCAAGGCCCTCGAGGCCTGCCACGAGGCGACGGGGCGGCTCCCGGTGAACCTGAAGCTCGTGATCGAGGGCGAGGAGGAGGTCGGGAGCGTCAACGTGGAGGAGTTCCTGGTCGAGCAGCGGGAGCGCCTGGCCTGCGATGCCGTGATCCTCAGCGACACCGGGATGTTCGAGAAGGGCATCCCGACGATCACGACCGGGCTCCGGGGTCTCGTGTACTTCGAGGTCCGCTTCCGCGGACCCTCCAGCGACCTCCACTCGGGCGTGTACGGCGGCGCCGTCCAGAACCCGGCCAACGCCCTGGCGGAGGTGATCGGGAAGCTCAAGGACGACCGCAACCGGGTCACCGTGCCGGGCTTCTACGACGACGTGCGTGAGATCACCGACCAGGCCCGCGAGAACATGGCGAGCCTCCCCTTCGACGAGACCGATTTCCTCGAGGAGGTGGGCGCGTCGGAGCTGGTCGGCGAGGAGGGGTTCGACACGCTGGAGCGGGTCTGGTACCGGCCCACCCTGGACGTGAACGGCCTGCTCTCGGGCTTCACCGGGGAGGGGGCCAAGACCGTGCTCCCCGCGACGGCCATGGCCAAGATCTCCATGCGCCTGGTGCCCGATCAGGACCCGCACGCGATCTCCGACGCGTTCGACGCCTACGTGCGCGAGCTCGCGCCGAGGGGGATCGAGGTGGAGACCACGCTGTTCAACGAGGGACTGCCGTGGGCCGTCGATCCCGAAGGCCCGCTCTTCGACATCGTGGCCGAGGCGATGGCGGCGGCCTTCGAGAGGGAGCCCGTGTTCATCCGCGAAGGCGGGTCGATCCCGATCGTGGCGCTGTTCGCCGACACCCTGGGCGCGCCCGTGGCGCCGATCGGCTTCTGCCTGCCGGGCTCCAACCTCCACGCGCCCAACGAGTGGATGGACCTGGACGTCTACCACGACGGGATCGAGGCGCTGGCGCGTCTCTACGCCCTGCTGGGCGAGAGGGGCATCGGGGGTTGAGCTGACGCCGGCCCGACGTCGGGTCCCTCGCGGCCCGAGCGTCGGGCGCGGCGCCGGCTAGCGGCGGCTTCCTCCCACCTCCCGGGCCAGGGCCCTGCGCGTGAAGTCGACCACGTGCGCCTCGAGTCCGGCCTGGGACCTGCCGAGCACGCCCTTGGGCGCCGGGCGCTCGAGCGTTCGCCACAGAAGGCCGAACGAGAGCGTCTGCGCCAGGAGGCTGGCCGCCGTGAGCACCGGGTCGCCGGCCTCCAGGCTCTCGTAGGTCTTCCCGTGCCGAACCAGCCCGGCCAGGCGCTCGAGCAGCCCGTGCAGCGTCTCGGAGACGGGCTCCGGCGTCTCCCGGCCGGCGGCCGCCTCCTGGAAGAGCAGGCCGGGAAGGTCCGGGTGCTCCCGCAGCGCCCCCAGGAGCGTGCGGAGCGCAGTCTCGATCCTCTCGGTCGCCCCGCCGCCCGCGGCGCCACCGGGCTCCCCCTTCCCGTCCACCGCGTCCACGAGCGGCCGCGTGGCACGCGCCAGGACCTCCTCGTACAGGGCGCGCTTGGAGCCGAAATGGTAGGTGACCGCGCCGAGATTCACATCGGCCGCCTTCGTGATCTGCCTCACCGACGTGCCCTCGAAGCCCTGACGGGCGAACAGGGGGCGGGCCGCCTCGAGGATCGTCTCGCGGGTGTCTCTCGCCGGCATGTCTCGTAACTCCCAGGACTGCAGTGAAGTGCGGGTCTCGTACCCGACTCATACAACCGTTCGTATGATAGCATGGCGCCCGGAGCGCCCGCCGCGCAAGGCCCGGGGTGCCCCCGGCCGCCGATTTTCCCGAGGACTCTCAACATCTTCCCTGATCGCACCTGGGGCCTGTTGATAGTAGGTTGAAGGGCCCCCCTATGCTGAGTGACCGCGTCGCGGTGATGGGACGGTCGGGACGAGCCGGGAAGGACGCGGGCCCCACCGACGAAGGGGAACGACCATGCACACGCTCCGCTGCTTCGGCCGTCTGGGAATGGAGGGATCCGGCGGCGCCTCGGTCCGTCTCCGCTCGCGAAAGCACCTGGCCCTGCTCGTCTACCTGGTCCTGAACCCGGACCGGGAGCACCCGAGGGACCGCCTGGCTTCCATGCTCTGGGAAACGGAACGCACGCAGGCGCGCCATTCGCTCAGCCAGGCGCTCTACGACATCCGCTCCAATCTGCCTGGCGCCCGCTTCGACACCACGGTCAACCACGTGGCCCTCGAGGCGGGGAGCGTCGACTCGGAGGCCGAACGCTTCGAGGCGGCCGTGCGCTCGGGAGATGCCATCGAGGCCGTACGCCTCTATCGGGGTCCCTTCGCCCCTCACCTGGAGGGTGTGGCCACCGACGAGTACGAGCGGTGGGTGGAGGACGAGCGGAACCGGCTGCAACGGCTCGCCGAGCTTGCCTTCTACCAGTACGTGATCGAGTGTGACGACCGGGCGCGCTGGGGCGAGATGTGCACGGCGGCCCTCCGTCTCCTGGATATGAATCCGCTGAACGAGGAGGCCCACCGGGCGTTCATGCGAGGCATGTGGCTCCAGGGGGACCAGCATGGAGCCCTCGAGCACTTCCGCCGCATCGAGGCCCACCTGAACGATGAGCTGCCGGCCGGCCTCTCACAGGAGACCCTGCGGCTCGTCGATCGCATCCGGAGCTCCCGTGCCGACACCGCCGGCCCCGAGCCCGCGACGCGCGACAGGCCCCGTCTGGTGGGAAGGCGGGAGGAATTCAGCTTCCTCAAGGACGCTCTGGGCAGGCTCGAGAACGGTGCGGGCGGCGTCGTGGTCCTCCACGGAGAGGCCGGGATCGGGAAGACCCGCCTGGTCGAGGAAGTCAGGGACCTGGCACGATTGAGAGGCATCCGGACCCTGGAGAGTCGCTGTTTCGCGGCCGAATCGGATGTCCCGTACGGGCCCGTGGTCGAAGGCCTGGCGCCCGTAGCCGCCGACCCGGCCCGGGAGAACGGGGACCGGCACAGCTTCTATCAGCTGGGTGTCCTCTTCCCCGAGCACTTCGACGATCCGGGCGAGGAGCGGCGGGACGAGCTCGAGGCGGATGCGGGCCGCCGACGGTTGTTCGAGGAGACGGCCATGCTCCTCGGCCGCGCCTGCGATCGGACGCCTCGCCTTTGGATCGTCGAGAACCTCCACTGGATCGACGCCTCCTCGGCGGCTCTCCTGCATTACGTCTCCCGCCGCCTGAGGGATCGGCCCCTCCTCCTCCTGGTGTCGGTCCGGGAAGGCGAGGCGCTGGCGGAGACGACCAAGGGCCTCGTGGACGACTGGTGCGGCCGGGGCCGGGCCACCTGCCTGGAACTCGGTGGGCTCAGCCAGGAAGACGTCGGTGACCTGGTGGGCGCGGTGCGGCCCGAGGGGTTGCCGGAGTCGATCACCGCCACGATCCAGCGTCTGGCCGGCGGCAACCCCTTCTTCGCCCTGGAGATGGTCTCCGCCGCGGCAGACCTGGAGGAATGGGGGGCCTCGCAGCAGAGCTCTCGCAAGCTCATGACCCGGGGCCTGCGCTCGCTCATCGGCGTACGGCTCAAGGGACTCGACCTCGAGGCCGTGAGGCTCCTGGAGTCCATCGCCATCCTGGAGCGGCACGCGCGGCCCTTCCTGGTGGCCCGGACCACCAACATGTCCAGCGGACGGGTCGCCGAGATCGGGAGAACCCTCTACAGTCGCGGTCTCCTGCACGACGAGGAGGGACGACTCGAGTTTCCCCACGACATCACGCGCGAGTACGTGTACTCGAACATGGGCGAGCTGCAGCGGGCGGCCCTCCACCTCGTGGCCGGAGAGGTCCTGGCCGGAAGCGAGGAGTCCGTCAGCCCGAGCACCCTCGCCCGTCACTTCGCCCTGGGCGGTGACAGGCCCCGGGCCTACGAATACTCGCTCCGCGCCGCCGAGCAGTCGGCCCACTCCTATGCACACACGGAGGCGATCGACCTCTCTTCCCTGGCTCTCTCACAGTCCAGCAACGCGAGGGAGAGGGCCGCCGCCCTCAAGATCCTGGCGGAGTCGGAGTCGGCTACGGGCAA
>DATFLN010000060.1:0-39351 GCA_035267645.1 Gemmatimonadota bacterium
GCTATCTCGACTTCCACAACTTCGGCCGAGCCCACACGGGCCGCTGGACTCGAGGCCGCACCCCGGCACAGGTCATCGGAGCCGCCAAGATCTGGCCAGGGCCATGAACCTCTCGCGGCGACTCGGGAACAGGACACTCTAAGGCGTCGGCGGCGCCGGCTCCCCTCCTCCACCGCCGCCTCCCCCGAAGACCCGCCGCTTCACGTCACGGTAGCGGGCCTCCGTCCACAGCAGCCCGTCGTCGATGATCTCGTAGAACACGGGGACCACGAGGAGGGTCAGGGCGGTGGAGCTGAACATCCCCGCCACCACGGCCACGCCCAGCGGCCGGCGGGACTCGGCGCCCGCCCCGAGGGCCAGGGCGATCGGGAGGACGCCGAAGATGATCGCCACCGAGGTCATGAGGATGGGCCTCAGCCGCACCGTTCCCGCCCGCATGACCGCATCGCGGCGCTCCTCGCCCCGCTCGCGCATCTGGTTGGCGTAGTCCACCAGCAGGATCGAGTTCTTGGTCACCAGGCCCATGAGCATGATGATCCCGATCATGCTGTAGATGTTCAGGGTCATGCCGAAGGCGTAGAGCGCCACCACCGCCCCGATGAGCGCCAGGGGCAGGGCCAGCATGATCGTGAACGGGTGGACGAAGCTCTCGAACTGGGCCGCCAGCACCAGGTAGATGGCCACCACGGCCATCGCGAGCGCGAAGATCAGACTGGCGAAGGATTCCTGGAAGCTCTGCGCCTGGCCGGCCACGTCCGTCGAGAAGCCGGCCGGGAGGAGGCTGTCGGCCAGCGCCCGCACGCGCCCCAGGCCGGCCCCCAGGGACGTGCCCGACACGTTGGCCCCGATCGTGGCCGAGCGCTCGCGGTTGTAGTGGCTCACCACGTTGGGCCCGACGCCCGCCCGCACGTCCACCAGGTTCCCGAGCTGGACGAGGCCGCCGCTCCGGGAGCGGACGTAGATGGACCGCAGGTCCTCGGGGTTGGCCCGGAAGCGGTCCTGGAGCTGGGCGACGACCCAGTAACGGTTGTCGCCGCGCTCGAAGTCCCCGATGTGGCGACCCCCGAGGAGGATCTGGAGCGTGTTCGAGATCTCGGCCACGCTCACGCCCAGCTCGGAGGCCTTGGACCGGTCCACGGTCACCTGGAGCTGCGGCTTGTTGAGGTCCAGGTCCGAGTCCACGCCCTGGAGTCCGGGGATCCGGGAGGCGCGCGCCACCATGCTGTCGGCGTACATCCCGAGGGTGTCGAGGTCCGGGTACTGGATCACGAACTGGAGGGGCTTCCCGAACGCGCCCGTCTGGAGGCCGCTCAGCGCGATCGCGTAGGCGTCCACGCCGGCCAGCGTGGAGAGCTTCCCGCGCAGCTCGTTCATGATCTGCTGCTGGCTTCGGTCCCGCTGGTCCTTCAGACGGATGAAGAGGAGGCCCGAGTTCACCGAGGGCGGGCCGCCTATGCTGAGGCCGATGGCCGCGAAGAAGCGGTCCACGCCCTCGGTCGAGGCGGTCATGTCCTCGATCCGGTGCAGGTAGTGGTCCGTGTACTCCAGGGTCGCGCCCTGCGGGGCCTCGAACGTCACGATGAACTGGCCGCGGTCCTCCTGCGGGACGAACTCCTTCCCCATCACGCCCATGACGAAGAAGCTGGCCAGGAGGCTCCCCGCCGCGATCCCGACCATGGTCCACCGGTGCTCGAGGGCCCACTCCAGGGTGACCCGGTAGACCTCGGTGACCCGGTCCAGGAGCCGCTCCATGTGCTCGAACACCCAGTTCCGCTGCTCCTCCAGCTTCAGGATCCGGGAGCTCAGCATCGGGCTCAGCGTGAGCGCGATGAAGGCCGAGATCAGCACCGAGATCGCCACGCCGAGGCCGAACTCGCGGAACAGCCGCCCCACGATCCCGCTGATGAGGGCGATGGGCAGGAACACGATGACCAGGGTGATCGCGATCGCGATGACCGCGAACGCGATCTCCGCCGAGCCCTTCCGCGCCGCCTCGAAGGGGGGCTCCCCCTCCTCCATGTGCCGGTAGATGTTCTCCACCACCACGATCGCATCGTCCACCACGATTCCGATCGCCAGCACCAGCGCCAGGAGCGTGAGCGTGTTGATGGAGAAGTTCAGGACGTAGAAGACCGCGAAGGTCCCCACGATCGAGACGGGGATGGCCAGGGCCGGGATGAAAGTGGCCCGCCAGCTCCTCAGGAAGAGCAGGATGACCAGGACGACCAGTCCGAACGCCACCAGCAGCGTGAAGCGGACCTCCGAGAGCGAATCCTTGATGAAGTCCGCGTTGTTGACGGCGACCTCGATGTCGTAGCCCGGCGGAGCCTGCTGGCGGATCCGGTCCACGTCCTGGAGCACCCGATCGGCCACCTCCACCGTGTTGGCGTCGGACTGCTTGACGACGCCCACGCCGACGGTGGGCTTCCCGTTGAAGCGGGCCAGCGTGCGCTCGTCCTGGACGCCCGCCTCGGCCACCCCCACGTCGCCGATGCGGATCGGCGTCCCGTCGCGCGTGGCGACGATGAGGTCGTTGAACGCGTCGGCGGTCGGGAAGCGGCCCTGCGTGCGGACCGTGAACTCGCGGCTCTTCCCCTCGACCCTCCCGGAGGGGAGGTTCACGTTCTCGGCGAGGAGAGCCCGCTGGACGTCGTCCACCGTGAGGTGACGCGCGGCCAGCTCGTGGGGGTCGAGCCGGATGCGGACGGCGAACCGCTGCTCGCCTCCCAGGATGATGTTCCCGACCCCCGAGATCCGCTGGAGCCGCTGCTTGATGACGTCGTTCGCGAAGTCGTTGACCTGCGTGATGTCCAGGTTGGGGTTCTGGATGCTGAGCCAGATGATGGGCTGCGCGTTCGGGTCGACCTTCTGGACGACCGGCTCCTGGGCGTCCTCGGGGAGCTGCCCGCGCACGAGGCCCACCTTGGCGCGGACGTCCTGGAGGGCCAGGTCCACGTCCCGGCTCAGCTCGAACTGGGCCGTGATCTGGCTCGCGCCCTCGCCGCTGATCGAGGTCAGGGTCTTCAGCCCCTCGATCGTGTTGATCTGCTCCTCGAGCGGCTTGGTCACGTTGGTCTCGACGACCGTCGGGCTCGCGCCGGGCAGGGCCGTCGACACGCTGACGATCGGGTACTCCACGTTGGGTAGCTCGCGGACGGCCAGGGCCCGGTAGCCCAGCCAGCCGGCGAGCAGGATGGAGAGCGAGACGACCAGCGTGAGGACCGGCCGCTTGATCGAGGTGTCGGGAAGGAACACCGCTCAGCCCCCGGCCGTGTCCGCCACCGCGGTCCCGGAGTCGGCCGCGGCCGCGGTGTCGGCGGCCGCGATGGGGGAGCCTCCGGCCGCCGGACCCTGGATCGCGACCGCTGCCCCGTCCTCGAGTCGCTGCTGGCCGGCCGTGACCACGGTGTCGCCCACCGCCACCCCGCTCCGGATCTCCACCCGCCCGGCAGAGCGCACCCCGACGGTCACCTCGCGCCGGACGGCCTTCCCCCCGCTCACCACGAACACGAGCGTCCGGCCCTGCCGGGGGACGAGGGCGGCCTCGGGGAGCACCACCGCGCCCGGCCGGCGCTCGAGCACGAGCCGTACGTCGGCCGAGGAGCCGGCCCGCAGCCGGCCGTCCGGATTCGGCACCTGCGCCTTCAGGGTCACCGTCCGGTTCACCGGGTCGACCGTGGGGCTCACGAAGGAGACCACGCCGTCGAACCAGCGGCCCGGAGTCGCCGGGGTCCGCACCTGCATGGGGCTGCCGGGCTCGAGCCTGTCCGCGTAGCTCTCGGGCACCTCGAAGCGGACTTCCAGCGTGTCGTCGTCGGTCACGGTGAACAGGGGATCGCCCTCGCGCACGTAGTCCCCCACGTCGAACTTCCGCTCCCCGAGGCGGCCCGCGAACGGCGCCCGGATGATCGCGTCCAGCCGCTGACGGCGCGCCAGCGCCGCGTCGGCCTCGGCCTGGTGGAGCTGGGCGCGGGCCGCATCGTAGGCGGCCTGCAGGTCGTCGAACGCCTGCCGGGAGATCGCCCCTTTCTGGCGGAGCTCCCGGTTCCGCTCCAGCTGGCGCTCGAGGTTCTTCGCCTGCGCGCGGGCGCGCTCGGCCGCCGCCTCGGCGGCCTGGAGCTGCGCCGCGAGCTTGCGGGCGTCCAGGCGCATGAGCACCTCTCCGCGCTCGACCCTCGAGCCCTCGCGCGCCTCGATCGCCGCCACCTGGCCTTTGGCCTGGGAGGCCACCTCGGCGGACGTCTGCGCCTGGAGAGAGCCCACCGAGCTCAGCTCGACCGACACCGTGTCCGCCCGGGCGATGGCGGTCTCCACCGGGAGCTGACGCGCGGTCGCGCCACCGCCGCCTCCGCCCCCGCACGCCCCCGCGACCAGCACGGCCGCCGTCACGGCGGCCGCCGGGCCGGAGCGCAGGATCCCCCCCCGGGAGGCCCGGCCGACCGGAATCCCCCCCCTCGTCCGTCTATGGCCCTTCACGAACCTCTCCTCGGTCCCACCTCGTCGCCGGCGGTCACTTCTCCCGGAAGGCCGCCGAGCTGGTCGAATGGCCCGGGCTCACCTTCGCGTCGGGGTCGGCGTGGTGCACCGCGTAGTTCACGGCGATGGCCGCCTCGCCGAACCCGGTCGAGATGAGCTCGAGCTTGCCGTCGTAGTTGGCGACGTCCCCGGCGGCGTAGACCCCCGGGATGTTGGTCTCCATACGCGAGTTCACCCGGATCGTGTTTCCCTCGAGCTCCAGCCCCCACTCGGCGATGGGCCCGATGTTGGGCACGAACCCGATCAGGGCCAGGACGTCGTCGATCTCGAGCTCCACCCGCTCCTCGGTCCGGTTGTCGAAGATGGTGGCGCCGGTGATCCGCTCCTGGCCGTGAATGGCCTCGACCTCGTGGTAGGTGAGGAGATCGATCTCGCCCTTCTGCGCCGCCGCCTCCACGAGCCCGACCGTATGGTCGTGCGCGCGGTACCGGTCCGACCGGTGGATATGCACGATCCGCTCCGCGACGTCGCGCAGCGCCCAGCTCCAGTCGAAGGCCGAATCTCCGCCGCCCACCAGGAGCACGCGCCGGTCGCGGAACGCTTCCGGGTCGTGAACGTGCGGCCACACCCCCCGCTTCCAGAACTCGTCGAAGCCCGGCACGTCCAGCCGGCGAGCCCGGAACGCTCCCTTTCCCGCGGCGATGACCAGGGTCCGGGTCGGGCGCTCGCCCCGGTCGGTCTCGAGCACGAAGTGGTCGTCCACGCGGCGCATGGCCTCGACCTTCTCGTCCAGGCAGATCTCGGCGTCGAACTGGGTGGCCTGCTTCACGAGGGCCTTGGCCAGGTCCTTGGCGAGCACCTTGGGGAAGCCGGCCACGTCGTAGACGTCCTTCTCCGGGTACAGCGCCGTGAGCTGTCCCCCGAGCTCGGGGAGCACGTCGATGAGGCGGGCGCTCACGCCCCGCATCCCCGCGTAGAACAGTCCGTAGAGGCCGGTGGGCCCTCCCCCGATGATCGTGACGTCGACCAGATCTGAGCTCACGTGTGCGTCCGTCCCTTCCGAGTGGTCGAGATCAGCGACCCTGCCGGGCCTGGCTGATGCGCGTGCTGTACATCCCGTAGTCGATGATGGCGTACACCGAAGCCGCGCCCACGAGGACGATGAGCAGCGGAACTCCCTTCGGCCAGAACAGGAGCGCGAAGAAGGTAAGCACCTGCAGGCCGGTCGTCAGCTTTCCCCCGAGGCGCGAGCGGAAGGGGAGAGCGCGGCCCGCCAGGAGGCCCACCAGGTAGGAGCCTCCGGTGAAGATGTCCCGCAGGACGAGGATCAGGAAGGCGGCCCAGTCCAGGTGACCTCCCGGCAGGAACGACAGGAGGCCGATCAGGACGAAGACCTTGTCGCAGAAAGGATCGAGCAGGATCCCGAGCCTGGAGACGGTGCCGCTCAGGCGCGCGATGAACCCGTCCAGGAGGTCGGTCGCTGCGCCGCCCGCCACGAGCACGGCCAGCCAGCCCCGGTCGCTCACCACCAGGAAGAGGAAGCCGAGCGGCACCCGGCTCAGCGAGAGGAGGTTCGAGAAGGTGAGGAAGCCGGGGTCGTGCGCGGTCTCCGGACGCTCGCCCCCCTTCGCCTGCGTCGTCTCTTCTCCCATGCGGGTCAGCCGCCTCCGGTGTCCTCGGCCACTCCTCCGGTCCGGTCGATCTGCGTGCCGGCGTCCCCGCCCCGGAACCACCGCGAGGCACGGTAGCGACGGAGGGCCGCCGACAGCACGAGCTTCAGGAACACGGCCGCCGGGACTGCAAGCAACAGGCCGACGAAGCCGAAGAAGAAGCTGAACAGGGCCAGCGCCAGGATGACCCACACCGGGTGCAGCCCGACCGAGTTCCCGACGATGCGCGGGCCGATCACGCTCTCGATGACCTGCTCCGCCCCGAACACGACCGCGACCTTGAGGAGACCTCCCAGGAAGTGGCCGCTGAACAGCGCGATGAGGACGGCAACGGCCAGGCTGACCAGGAGGCCGAGGTAGGGGACGAAGTTGAGGACGCCCGCCACGAGGCCGAGCAGGAGCGCGTAGGGAAAGCCGAGGATCCAGAAGCCGACGCCGATGATGACGCCGACGCAGCTGGCCAGGACGAGCTGGCCCCGAAGGTAACGGCCCAGGAGCCTGTCGTACTCGCCGGCGAAGCTCAGGACCTGGGCCCGCGAGGCCGGCGGGATGAGCTCGGCCAGCCGCTGCCGCAGACGGTCCCAGTCCCTCAGGAGGTAGTAGGCCAGGATCGGGAGGAGCACCAGGTAGCCGACCACCGAGAGCACCGCTCCGATGCCACGGCCCAGCCCCAGCACCGCCTGGAGGCCGCCCGCGGCCAGCTCCGACTGCCGCTGCTGCAGGTAGCGAACGAGACCCTGGGCGTCGATGTCCCGGAGCCGGGGCACCGTCGACTCGTCCAGCCCCTTGATCCCCAGGCCGATCACCCAGCTCCGGACATGGTCGGCCCAGCCCTCCAGCGTCCGCAGGTAGCCGGGCACGTTCGAGATGAGCTGGGAGACCTGCCCGGCGACCGCCGGGATCACCACGAACACCAGGAGGGCCAGGATGCCCAGGACCGGCAGGGCCAGGAGCCAGATCGCCGGCGAGCGCGGAAGGCCGTGCCCCTCGATCCAGTCCACGACCGGATCGAGGATGTAGCCCAGGAGGAGCGCCAGGATGAACGGGGCCAGGAGGAGGCCGGCCGTCTGCGTCACCCACAGGGCCATGAGCGCCGACGCCGCCGCGGCCAGCCGCACCGCCACCGGGGACGAGGAGAGGGCGGGCCACACCAGGTAGAGGAAGAGCAGGTAGAGGACGAACGGAGACAGCACGCTCCGCACGCTCACCGCCAGGACGGCGAACGCGGCCACGACCACGAGCTGGTGGAGCCAGCCGCGGCGGGCGGAGGCGGGAGACTTGTCGGCGCCGGTGCTCACGGGATCGCCTTCTCGCTCCTTACAGGTAATCGTCCAGCGCCGCCGCGAACGGCAGCGGCTCGAGATGGAAGACCCGCCTGAGCGCGCGGGCGGCGTCCTCCACTTCCTCCGGCAGCGCCCGGACGTCGAGCGCTCGCATCGCCGACGGCGCGGTCAGGCCCGTGCGGCCGGCCAGCCCCTCGAGGCGTCGGCCGCTCCAGCGCGGAAGCCGGATCACCCGCCGGACCAGCGAGAGGCGCGCCGCCACCGCCCGGACCACCTCGGACGGGGCCAGGGCGTCCGGGCCCGCCACGCGGTGGACCGTGTCCGCCAGGTCGGCGCGCTCGACGGCCTGGCACAGGGCCTCCGCCACGTCCTCGACCGCGGCGGGCTGGAGGACGCCTTCGCGCCCGCGACCCGCCGGCACGAGGACGGGACCCCGGCGCAGGGCCCGGGCCAGGGCCGAGACCACGTGGTCGTCGGGCCCCACCACGACCGAAGGGCGGAGGATGACGTGCTCCGCCCGGCCCGAGCGCACCGCGGCCTCCGCCTCCCGCTTCACGTCGAGCAGCGCGCCGGCGCACGTCTCCGCGCCCAGCGCGCTCACGAACACGACGCGGCGCGCGCCCGCTCGATCCGCCTCCCGGACCAGGTTCCGCGTGCCCTCGATCTCCACCCGCCGAGCGGCCGCGAGATCGTCCAGGGGCCCGCCCGCGAGGTGCACCACGACCTCGCAGCCCTCCGCCAGCCCTTCCGCGGCGGCCCGGTCGGTCAGGTCCGCGCTCGCCCACTCCAGGCCGTGATGCGTGCGCCCGGCCGCCCCCGCTCCGCCCCGGCAGGCGGCGCGCACCCGGTGGCCCCTGGCCAGGAGGCGAGGCACCAGATGTCGGGCCACGAAGCCGGAGCCACCCGTCACCAGGATCGTCGTGCTCCGGTCCGGACCGGCCAGGAGCGGATCCTCCTCGGCCCGCGTGGCCGCCTCTCCGCGGCCGGAGGCCCCGAAGGCGTCGGGGTGCGGAAACGAGGAGCCCCCCGGCATGGCCGCTCCTGCTCGGAATGTGAAGGGTAGCTCGAATGCGGATGACGCGCTGGGCCGTCGAGACGGCTCAATGTGCCGCAGGTGCGGAAGGGGCGCAACGCGAGGAGCGGGCGGGGCCTGCGGGGGCCCCGCCCGCGGGCGGGCTCAGTCGATCTCGATCCCGGACGCTTCGTCCCCGGACTCGCCGCCGGCCGCGGCACCGACGGCCGCAGGGACGGCCTCGGACGGCCCGCGTCCGTCCAGGAACACGAAGTCGTGGACCACGACATCCACGGTCGGGATCGTGACGCCATCGCGCTCGTACGATCCGTACTCGATCCGACCCTCCACGTAGAGCCGGGTCCCCTTCCGCACGTAGCGCTCGGCCGCCTCGGCGGCTCGGCCCCAGAAGGTGAGGCGGTGCCAGTCCGTGCGGCGCTGCTCCTCCCCGTCGACCTCGTACGTCCGGTTCGTGGCCAGGGACACGTGGGCCACCCGGGTCCCCTTCCCCGTCTCCCTCACGTCGGGCTCCGACCCTGCGTTCCCCACCAGCGTGACGCGATTCACCGAACGGCTCATGCGGACCTCCTCGCGGATGCGGTGTGCACGGCTGACATCTTCTCGCCGGCGAGGATGCCGGTGCGTGGAGGCGCGGAGGGAGGGGCGGCCGGCCGGATCGGAAAGCGGCCGGAGAGGCCTTGACGGGCGGGTCGCGGCCGCGCGTACGGGGCGGCGGGACGCGCGCGCCGCCCCGCCGGCGCCGTCGGCCGCCGCCCTCAGAAGATCGAGAACTTGAAGTACTTGCCCGGGTTCCGCTTGAGCTCGTCCAGCAGCGCCCTCAGCTCCACGAGCGTGGACGAGAGGTTCTCGTACAGCGCGGGGTCCCGGGCGATCTGTCCCAGCGAGCCCTCGCCGCGGTTCACGCCCCCGACCAGGCTCTGGAAGCTCGTGAGCAGGCTGTCGGCCCGCGTCACGGTCGCGTTCACGTTCCGGCTCGTGGTCTGGAGCTGCGTCGCCACGTCGGACATGGAGTGCGAGGTCGACTGCACGTCGGCGAAGATGTCCTGGAGCTGTCCGCCCGAGGTGGCCTCCTCCAGCCGCGACAGGGTCGAGTCGAGGTCGGCGCTCGCCTGGCGGGCCATGCGTCCGGCCGCCGCGATGTCCTCGGCGAAGCCGCCGAAGCTCTCCCGCTGGCGGCCCAGCAGGTCCACGAGGTCCGAGCTGGCCTTCTCGAAGTTGTCGATCGAATGGGCCAGGTTGGCGGCCGTCTGCGCGTTGAAGGCCACCTGCACCCGGTCGGTGATCGTCCGGAGGTTCTCGGCGATCTGGGCCGTATAATCGCTGAGCTGTGCGAAGTCGGTGGCCGTCGCCCCGGGAAGCACCGAGTCGGACGTCACCAGCGAGGTGTCCGGCGTCGGCGTCCCCGAGGCGCCGCGGGCCACGATCGCGGCGCCCCATTCCCCGAACAGCGACCTCGGCCGGAGCAGGACCTCGGGGTCGGACGGCAGCGGAGCGTCGGCCCGCACGCGGAGGACGACGTCCACCCCCGAGTCGGCGAAGGCGATGTCCTGCACGCGGCCCACCTCGACGCCGCGCACGGTCACCACGTTCCCGGCGCGGAGCTGGCCGACCGACCGCACGCGCGCCCGGATCGTCCGGAAGTCCCCGCCCCACCGGTTCTGGGACAGCCACAGGCCGCCCGCCACGATGACGGCGATCCCGAGGAGGACGAACGCCCCGGTGACGATCTCGTCGCGTCGCTTCACCAGTCGGCTCCCTGTTTCGCGTGCCGCTTCGGGCCTCCCGCGGGCCCGGCCGCGGGCCGGCCCGCACGGGCCGCCCTCAGTCTCCGGGCCACAGGTCCCTCCTTCCCTCCACGAAGGCCCGGACCGCCGGATCGTCCGTCTCCCGGATCTCCGCGGGCGTCCCCATCCACGCCACCCGCCCCTCCCGGAGGAGCGCGATGCGGTCGGCCACCCGGCCTGCGCTCCGCAGATCGTGCGTCACGACGATGCTGGTGGCCTTCAGGTCCTCCTTGAGGGCCACCACGAGCTCGTCGATCATCGACGTCGTGACCGGGTCGAGGCCGCTCGTCGGCTCGTCGTACAGAAGATATCGGGGGCGCGGCGCCACGGCTCGCGCCACCCCGGCCCGCTTGCGCATCCCGCCCGAGAGCTCGGCCGGGTAGCGGTCCTCCCAGCCGCCCAGGCCGACCCGCTCCAGGCTCGCCCGCGTCCGTCCGGGGATCTCGTCCTCGGGGACGCCGTGGCGCCGGAGCGCGAGGCCGACGTTCTGGCTCACGGTCATGGAGTCGAACAGGGCGGCGAACTGGAAGACGTAGCCCATCTCCAGCCGCACCCGGTTCACCTCCGTCCGCGAGGCGCCGTCCACCCGGTCCTCGCCCACCCACACCTCGCCCCCGTCCGGCTGCATCAGGCCGGCCACGTGCTTGAGGAGAACCGACTTTCCGACGCCCGAGCGGCCGATCACGGCCACCGTCTCACCGGTCTCGACCTCGAGGCTGAAGCCCTCCAGGACGCGCAGGTCTCCGAACGCCTTCTGCAGGCCGTCCAGCCGGATCACAGGAGCACCATCGCCCAGAAGGCGTCGAGGACGAGGATCGTCATGCACGCGACCACGACGGCCCGGGTGGTCGCCCGCCCCACTCCCTCGGCCCCGCCGCTGGTCCCGTAGCCGAACAGGCAGCCCACACCGGTCACGACGACCCCGAAGCTGGCCGACTTGATGAGCGCGTAGTGGAGGTCGAAGGGCCGGTAGAACATCCTGAGCCCTCGGACGAACTCGTGACTCGAGAGGTCCAGCAGGCCGATGGACGTGGCCCACCCGGCCACGACCCCGATCCCGATCGCGAAGGCCACGACGATCGGAAAGGTGACCAGGCCGGCGGTCACGCGCGGTACGGCCAGGTAGGCCAGGGGGTCGTAGGCGAGCATCTCCAGCGCGTCCACCTGCTCGGTGACCCGCATCGTCCCGATCTCGGCCGCGATGTTCGCGCCCACCCTCCCCGCGAGGACGAGGCCCGTGAGGACCGGCCCCAGCTCGAGGATGATGGTCTTGCCCACGAGCGTGCCCACGAAATAGAGCGGCACCGCGCCCGTGAAGGCGTAGGAGCTCTGCAGCGCGAGGACGATCCCGGTGAACAGCGCGATGAACAGGGCGATGGGCAGCGAGTCGACCCCGATCCTGCGGGCCTGCTTCGCGAACTCGGGAAGCCAGGTCCGCACCTCGGTCGCGGCCCTGGCCACGCTTCCCGCGAACGCGGCCGTGCGGCCGGCGCCCGCCGCGATCGCCGCGGCGCCGCGACCGATCCACTGGATGGGTTGGAGGAGACGCATCGACTCACGTTACTCCCGCCACGAGGTCGATGAAAGCGATGGTGTCGGCGGCACGGCTTTCGCAGCACGGGGGAACCCGACGATTTTCAATCTGTATTGAACGCCATGAAACACACTCGACGGGAGGGGCCGCGGCGGAACGCGCCGCGGACGGGCTCTCCTGCAGGAGTCGTTCCCGACGCGGGAGGAGGGGCCTTGGACGCGGCCGTAGAGGAGTTCATCGAGCGCATGGGCATGGAGGCGCAGTGCGAGGGCCTGGCCCGCACGGCCGCCCGCGTCTTCGCCTACATGGTCGTGCGAGGGGGGCCCTGCTCCGGCGACGAGCTGGCCGAGGAGCTCGAGATCAGCCGTGGCGGCGTGAGCATGAGCACCCGCTACCTGGAGTCGCGCGGCCTGCTGGAGCGCACCGGGCTCCCGGGCGACCAGAAGGTCTACCACCAGATGCCGGACGACCCGTTCGGGAACCTCGTGGAGACGTCCCTGGAGCGCCGGCGCCGCATCAGGGACATGACGCGGGAGGCGCGTCTGGCGCTCGAGGCGAGGGAGGGCGGAGACGGGGACGAGGACCTCGAGGGCGCCCCGGAGCGCCTGGCCCGGATGGAGGCGTTCTACGACCACGTCGTGGCGCGCATGGAGACGGGCCTGAAGACCTGGAAGGAGACGGACGGGGCGTCCCCGGGGTTCGGCGAGCACCACACGGAGAGGAACGCAACGTGAGCGACGAGCGAAGCCAAGACACGACGGACAGCCCGGACGTGGCGGGCAGCGGCGACGACCGCTGGGCCACGGTGAAGAAGTGGGCCCTGCGCATCGTTCCGGTGACCCTGGTCGTCCTGGCCGGCGCCTACATGGGCCCCAGGCTCATCTACTCCTTCTCCCACGAGAGCACCGACGACGCGTACGTCGGAGGGACGATCGTCCCGATCAGTGCCCAGGTGGCCGGGAAGGTGGTCCGGGTGTTCGTCGGCGATCACGAGACGGTGCGGGAGGGCCAGCCCCTCCTCGCGATCGACCCCACCGACTACCGGAACGCGGTGGACTCCCGGTCGGCGGCCCTGGCGAGCGCGAAGGCGCAGAAGCGAGCCACGGAGGCGTCCCTCGAGGAACAGCGCAGGGCGCTGGCCGCCGCGCGGGCCGATCTCGGGGCGGCGACCGCGCAGGACTCGCTGGCCACCCGGGAGAAGGACCGCTACGCCCGGCTCCTGGCAGCCGGCTCGGTCTCGCAGAGCCTCTTCGACCACAAGCAATCGGCATGGAAGGTAGCCGAGGCCCGGCTGCAGGTCGCCCGGGCCTCCGTGGACCGCGCCGGGGCCACGATCCGGCGGCTCAAGGCGCAGATCCAGCTCGAGTCCGATCAGATCGATCAGGCCCGCTCCGCGCTCGAGGACGCACGGGTGAAGCTGGGGAGAACCACGCTGACCGCCCCGGCGCCCGGCGTGCTGGCCCAGAAGAGCGTGGATCCGGGCCAGATCGTCCAGCCCGGCCAGCCGCTCCTCAAGCTGGTCCGCCGGGACAGCATGTACGTGGACGCCAACTTCAAGGAGACCCAGCTCCACGACATCCGGGTCGGCCAGAAGGTCGAGATCGACATCGACGCGTATCCCGGAACCAGCTTCCGAGGGCACGTGGCCAGCTTCCAGCCGGGGACGGGCGCGGTCTTCAGCCTCCTGCCCCCCGAGAACGCCACGGGGAACTTCGTGAAGGTGGTGCGTCGGGTCCCGGTGCGGATCTGGATCGACTCGGAGGCCGATCCGTCTCATCCCCTGTGGCCCGGCCTTTCGGCGGTGCCCCACGTGGAGACCGGAAGCTCCCCGGATGACGCGGGAGCCCCGGTGGCCTCGCAGATGGGCACGGGCCGCGGCGACGGGCCGCGGCAGGGCGGCTGAGCGTGGCCGAAGGCCCATCTTCGTCGCCGGGTCCCGGAGCGCGATCGGGCGCCTCCGAGTGGACCCCCGACCACAACAAGTGGCTCGTCACGATGTCGGTGATGACCGGGACGATCATGAGCGTCCTGGACATCTCCATCGTGAACGTGGCGCTCCCGCACATGCAGGGGAGCCTCGGGGCCTCCGTCGAGCAGATCACGTGGGTGTCGACCGGCTACATCCTGACCGAGGGGTACATGATGCCCCTCGTGTCTCTCCTGAGCGCCAAGATCGGACGCAAGCGCTATTACATGCTGAGCGTCATGCTCTTCGCGGTCGCCTCGGCCCTGTGCGGGACCTCGAGCTCCCTGACGGAGCTGGTGGTCTTCCGGGTCCTGCAGGGAGTGGGCGGCGGCGCCCTCATCCCGCTCTCGCAGGCCATTCTCCTCGAGAACTTCCCGCACGAGGAGCGAGGGACGGCCATGGGGATCTTCGGCATCGGCGTGGTGCTGGCGCCGGCGCTCGGACCCACGGTGGGCGGCTGGATCACCGACCACTACGGGTGGCCGTGGATCTTCTTCATCAACGTCCCGGTCGGCCTCCTCAACCTCATGCTCGTCAACTACTTCGTGGAGGACCCGCCCTACGCACGGCGTCGCGAGGTCTCCATCGACTGGACGGGCATGGGCTTCCTGGCCGTGGGGCTGAGCTGCCTGCAGGTCATGCTGGAGAAGGGGCAGAAAGAGCAGTGGTTCCAGTCGGACCTCATCCGTTGGCTGGCGGGGCTCGCCGTGGTCGGGCTGGCCGCCTTCATCTGGTGGGAGCTGAGGAAGGCCGACGAGCCCGCCGTGAACCTCCGCCTGTTCAAGAACGTGCCCTTCGCCTCCGCGACGCTGATCGGGGGGATCCTGGGCGTGGGACTGTACGCGAGCGTCTTCATCCTCCCCCTCTTCCTCCAGAACCTCCTGGGGTATCCGGCCTTCAACTCGGGGCTGACGCTCATGCCGCGGAGCCTCGCGATGGGCGTGGTCTTCCCGATCGCGGGACGGCTGTACAACAGGGCGGGGCCCAAGCTCCTCATCGGGAGCGGCCTGACGCTCAGCGTGATCGCCTTCTGGCAGCTGGGCCAGCTCGACATCAACGTGGGCTTCTGGGACCTGTTCTGGCCCCAGGTCATCCAGGGAGTGGGCTTCGCTCTCATCTTCGTGGCCCTGAGCACGGCCGCGGTGGCCGAGCTCCGCAAGGACCAGATGAGCGACGCCACGGGGCTCTACAACGTCGTCCGCCGCGTGTTCGGCAGCGCCGGCGTGGCGCTGGCCGCCACGCAGCTGGACGATCGCCGCACCGGCTACCACGTGGCGCTCGGGCGGCACATCACCGAGGCGCGGCAGTCCGTGGCCTCCTGGATCGAGAGCGCCACCCACGGCTTCCAGAGCCTCGGGGCCACTCCGGAGATGGCCCGCCAGAAAGCGATGGCCGCCCTGGATGGGATCGTGAGCCGGCAGGCGGCCATGCTCGCGTTCAACCACGTCTTCTACCTCATGGCCATCGTGTTCGCGGTGGCCCTCCCCCTCATCTTCTTCCTCCACGGGAGGAGCGGGAACGGAGAAGTGCAGATCACGCCCGACTGAGGGGGCGTGCGCCTTGCAGGAGCGGAGGCGGGGATGTCCGGGGCGCCGGACCGCTCGACCGCGCGACCCTCCGAGACGACGACACCACGGGAGACAGCATGCAGCACGGACACGATCGCCCGGCACGGGACGACCGCGCGCGCCTCCGAGCCCCGACCGCGGCCTGGAAGATCGGCATCGCGCTCGGGGCCCTGGCGGCCCTGGTCGCGACGGGCCCGGCAGCCCGGGCTCAGGAGCCGCAGGCGGACACCCTGCGCCTGGGCCTCGACGAAGCGGTCCGCCGGGCCACGACGACCAACGAGCAGGTCCTCATCGCCAGGGCCCAGCAGGCCCGGGCCGCTGGCACGGTCAAGGAGGTGAGGGCCGACGCCCTGCCGCAGATCGACGCCAACTTCGGCTACACGCGCAACATCCAGAAGCCCGTGATCTTCTTCAACTCGGGCGGGCAGGTGCAGCCGATCACGATCGGGAACGACAACGACTACTCGATCGGGCTCACGCTGACCCAGACGCTCTTCGACTTCTCCCTGGGCCCGGCCCGTGCCGCCGCGCGCCTGAGCCGGGAGGCCACGGCCGCCGAAGTCGAGGCGGCCCGCACCAACGTCGCGCTCTCGGCCCGCACGAGCTACTACGACGTCCTCCTGTCACGCGCGCTGGTGGACGTGCAGGAGAAGGCGCTCGAGCAGGCGCAGCGTCGCCTGTCCCAGGTGCAGGATTTCTACGACGCGGGCACGGCCTCCGAGTTCGACCTGCTCACCGCGCAGGTCGAAGTCGACAACCTCCGGCCGCCCCTCATCCAGGCCCGGAACCAGCTGGCCCTCAACCGGAACCAGCTCAAGCGGACGGTGGGGATCTCCCTGGACCGGCCCGTGGCGCTGACCGACACGTTCCCGGCTCCGGCCGACACCGCCAGCCTCCAGGACTACCTCGTGCTGGCAGGACGGCGCCGCTCCGACCTGCGCTCCCAGCAGGTCCAGGTCCAGCTCTACCACGAGAACCTGAGCTCGAAGAAGCTCTCGGCCCTCCCGACGCTGAGCCTGACCGCCGGCGTGCGGCGCCAGGCGTCCTCGAACGACCTGCTGCCGCCGGAATCCCAGTTCGCCCAGTCGACCACCGCCGGCCTGCAGTTCAGCGTGCCGCTGTTCGACGGCCGCAGACGGGCCGGCCAGGTCCAGCAGGCCAGGGCGCAGGAGGAGGAGGCCAGATTCCGCCTGGCCCAGCTCCAGCAGGACATCCGTCTCCAGGTCCAGCAGGCCTACCAGGCCATGCAGGCCGCCCGGGAGCGGATCCAGGCCTCGCAGGCCAACGTCCACCGGGCGGAGCGCGCCCTCCAGATCGCCGAGACGCGCTTCAAGAACGGGCTCTCGACCCAGGTCGAGCTGCACGACGCCGAGCTGGCCGTGACGCAGGCTCGCAGCAACCGCGCCCGGGCGCTCCACGACTACGGGGTGGCCAGGGCCAACCTCATGGCGGCCGTGGGAGAGCGATGAGCGGACGCGCCGAACACCCGAGCGAGGAGACGTCGACGATGCCGAGCCCGACCTGCCCGACCGAGGCCCGAGGGAGGCGCCGGCCGCCGGGCAGGCGGCGAGCTCCGGCCGCGCTGGCCGGCGTCCTGGCGATGGCGCTCGGACTCGCGTCCGGACCGCTCCGGGCGCAGCAGGGGGGGGCGCCCACCACCGCCGGCGCGATGCCCGCGGACACATCGGGCCCGGCCGAGCCGGAGATCGCGCCGGCGCCGCTCCAGTTTCGGCTCGGGCTCACGGCGGGGGCGCTTCTCTGGGACCAGTCGCAGTCCCGGGTTCCGGGGGACGACGCCGCATTCGGCATCGACGTGGGCCGGCAGCTCCTCCGCTACCTGTCCGTCCGGCTCGGCGCGAACTACCTGCCCACCCGCGTCGAGGACGCGGCGGGCGCCACCGACGTGCACGGCTACCTCCTCGAGGTCGCCGCCGAGCCCCGCCTGGACCTGCCGTCGCTCGAGCGGCTGGGCGTGATCCCGTTCGCCACGGTGGGCCTGGGCACGCTCGTCTTCGACCCGCGTCGGGCCGACCTCCCCACCCGGTCGCAGAACGCCTTCGAGATCGGAGGCGGCGTCGAAGCCCACATCGCGAGGGGCCTCGGCGCCCGGGCCGAGTTCCGCGCCTACACGGCCAGCCTGCAGACCCTGTTCGAGCCCACCGACCGGACCGGTGAGACGCGCCACGCGCAGCGCCTCGTGGTCGGCCTCTACTGGGCGTTCTGAGCGGGGCAGCGGCGTGAGCGCCCCGGCCCGCCGCGAGGGTCCGGCCCCGAGCTGGAGGTCGCTCCGGGTCGGCGTGAGCCTGCTCGCCTCCCTCGCCCTGCTCCTGGCGGCCATCTTCTTCCTGGATGCGCTGCGGCGCGAGATCACCGAGGGGCCGCGGCTCGTCGTGACGACAGGGGAGGCGCGCGACCTCGCGGTCGGGAGCGAGGTGTGGGTGGCGGGCGTGCCGGCCGGCCGGGTCACGGCCCTCCACTTCCGCCCGCCGGGAGCGCGCGGCGGCCTGGTCCTGGTGGACGCCGTGCTCGAGCCGGGGGCCGCGAAGGAGCTCCGGGCCGACGCCAGCGTCACCATCAGGGCCTCGACCCTCCTGGGCCCGGCCATACTCTCGGTCGACCCGGGCCGCAGCCCGGAAGGCCCCTACGACTTCGGGGACACCCTGACGGCCCGGCCCCAGGCGACGCCGCGCGAGGTCATGGCCCGCTCCGACAGCCTGCTCGCCCGCCTGCGGACGCTGCGGCCGCGCGGCAGGGAGCTCGCCCGCCGGCTGGAGGAGGGTCCGGGCACGCTGGCCTCCCTCCGCCGCCACCCGGACGTCCTCCGCGGGCTCTCCCGGGAGGCGCGGCGCACCGGGGAGCTCGCGCTCGCGACGCGCGGAGGCACCGTGCCCCGGCTCCTGGCCGACACGGCCCTCGGCGAGCGGGCCCGCGAGGTGGTCCGTCGCCTCCGGGACATCCAGGCGGGGCTGCGCGCCCGGGAAGCGGCCGGCGGCGACGGAGCGGCCGGACGGGCCCGCGCGCTGGCGTCCGTCCTCGACAGCCTGGACCAGCGCGCCCGCTCCCTCGAGGAGGGCCTCGCGGCCGGACGAGGCACGGCGGGCCGCGCTCTCCACGACCGCGCGATCGAGCGCGAGATCTCCCTCATGCGGAGCCGCGTCGACGCCCTCAGGACCAGGCTCCTGGCCGATCCCCTCCGCTGGATCCGCTTTCGGATCTTCTGACCGCGCTCGCCGGGTCGACCGGCGCCGCACCGAGGAAGGCGACGGACCGACCGAGGCGGAGCCGGCTCAGTCTTCCGACGATTCCAGGTCGCCGTGAAAGACGAAGTGGACCTCCTCGCTCTTCCGTCCCCTCTTTCGGCGGGTGACCACCACGATGCGCTCCACGATGTCCTCGTCGTCCTCGAGGGAGACCTGGAAGGCCGCCGATCCATCCGCCGCGGCGATCCGGGTGCGGACCACCTTGCCGGGCTCGGCCGCGGCCTGGTCCGCCTCGTTCTTGAACAGCGTCACCGTCGAACGGCGCCGGCCATCGGGGAGCTCCCGAGAGATCTTCACGCGCTTCATCCAATCGGGCTGGTAGCTGATGTGCCAGAGCTCGCCGTGCTGGTCGACACCCCTGGCCTCACGATTGTGGCGGGCCATGCTTTCCTCCTGCCTCGGTCCGGGAGAACTCTCGCCGGGGATCGGCCGCCGGCCCGGGACCCTCCCGGCCGCGGCGCCTCGCCCCCGGAACTTGCGATTTCGCCTCTGGGTATACAAAATACACTCAGTGACCATGGCTTGGTCAAGTCATACTAATCGGCCCCCCCGCGGCCGGCCCGGGGGGCAGCCACGAAAGAGGCCGGCTCGGACCGCGGAGGGCCTCTCTTGACCGCGGACGGCGCGTCGGATTAGAGTAGGAGAGCCAGCCGGGCCCTTCGAGCGCCCGCCGTTCCAGCCTCGCTCTTCCGTCGCCCCGAGGCCCTTCGCACGCTCCGCGCGAGCGGACGGCAACTGAGACGGACATCACGGCACACCGACCCCGCGGTCCACACCCGACCCGGCTACTGACGCCACACCTCACGGGAGCATTCCTGGTGGACATTGCAGAGCTGAAGTCGAAATCGATCGGCGAGCTCCACGAGATGGCCGACGATCTGAGCATCCACAACTATTCCGGCCTGCGGAAGCAGGACCTCATCTTCCGCATCGAGCAGAGCCTTCTCGACACGGACACCGTCCTGCGCGGGGAGGGCGTGCTCGAGATCCTGCCGGAAGGATACGGCTTCCTCCGAAGCCAGGACTGGAACTACCTGTACGGACCGGACGACATCTACGTTTCCCCGTCCCAGATCAAGCGCTTCGACCTGCAGACGGGAGACACGGTGCTGGGACAGGTCCGCCCCCCCAAGGAGGGCGAGCGCTACCTGGCGCTCCTCAAGGTGGAGACCGTCAACGGCGAGGATCCGGAGAAGGCCAAGCACCGGATCGCCTTCGACAACCTGCGCCCGCGCTATCCCGAGGAGCGGCTGAAGCTCGAGCGCATCGACGGGGACATCTCCATGCGCATCCTCGACCTGATCGCCCCGATCGGGAAGGGGCAACGGTCGCTCATCGTCTCCCCGCCCAAGGCCGGAAAGACGATCCTCCTCCAGAAGATCGCGAATTCCGTCCTGGAAAACCAGCCCGAGTGCAAGCTCATCGTCCTCCTCATCGACGAGCGGCCCGAGGAGGTCACGGACATGGAGGAGCACGTCGACGCGGAGATCATCTCCTCCACGTTCGACGAGCCGGCCGACCGCCATACGCAGGTGGCCGAGATGGTGCTCGAGAAGGCCAAGCGGCTGGTGGAGTACCGCCACGACGTGGTCATCCTCCTCGACTCGATCACCCGCCTGGCCCGGGCCTACAACACCACGGTGCCGCACAGCGGCAAGATCCTCTCGGGCGGCGTGGACGCGAACGCGCTCCACAAGCCCAAGAGATTCTTCGGCGCGGCCCGGAACATCGAGGGGGGCGGGAGCCTCACGATCGTGGCCACGGCGCTGGTCGAGACCGGGAGCCGCATGGACGAGGTCATCTTCGAGGAGTTCAAGGGAACGGGGAACAGCGAGGTCATCCTGGACCGGCAGATCGCCGACAAGCGGATCTATCCGGCCCTGGACCTCAATCGCTCGAGCACCCGGAAGGAGGAGCTCCTCCTCAGCGACACGGAGCTGAACCGGATGTACCTGCTCCGGAACTTCCTCTCGGACATGCCGCCGGCCGAGGCGGTCCAGTTCCTGATCGAGCGCCTCCAGCGCACCAGGAGCAACCAGGAGTTCCTGGACTCGATGACCGCCGGCGAGTGACGCTGCGCGCACGGGGGACGGGGCCGGCGGACGCGCTCCGGGGCCGGGACCCGCGGTGAGCCTCGAGGAGGCCCTTCAGAGGCGGGCGATGGCCGACCCGAGGGCCCTGTACCGGGACCTCCTGCGCCGCCTCCGCGAGGAGGATTCCGATGCCTACGAGGAGGCGGTCCGCCGCTACGAGCGGGACCTGGGCGAGGCGGGCGGAGGCGACGGGGACCCGGTCGAAGCGTGGATCGCCTACGGGCGATGGCTGGCGGGACGGCTGCTTCCCGGGCGGGACGTGGTCGTGGACCGGGAGGGCCGGGCGCGGGAGCTGGCCGAGGGCCAGGTGCCCGAGGGCGCGCTGCTCCTCCACCTCCCCGAGAAGCGGAACGTCCGCGCCCTGACCCTCTCCCTTCCCCTCGATCCCACGCCACCCCAGGAAGCCACGCGGGAGCTGCTGGTCGGCTGAGGGCCCTCGGCGGAGGTCGGCCGAGACCCCCGCCTCCAGCGTCCGACCGGGCCGGAACGTGCCGCTCCCCGTGGCCGCCAGGACCGCCATCCCACGGCCGATCATCGCTCTCCGCTCCCGGGCCATCCGCCCTCCCAGCCCACCGAGACCGCGTTCTCCCCGTCGCGCAGGCCGTGCGCGACGTCCACGCGGAGGTGCGCCCGCGCCACCGGCAGGGCGAGGCGGAGCCCCGCCCCGACGTCGACCTCCGCGGGGCTCGAGCCGCCGCCGGGACGGCGCCACGCCCGGGCCGCGTCCACGAACACGGCGGCGCCCGTGGAGAGCGGGCCCGGGCCCGCCGCCCAGGCCGTGGCCTCGACCCCTCCGGACGCCACCCGCCGACCGAAGACGGGCCCGGCCACCACCCCGCCGTCCAGCAGGGGGTGTGCCCGGAGGAGGGCCGGGCGCGCGTGCCCCGTTCCCGCCCCGGGCCACGTGTCGAGCGGCGCGCCCGCCGAGGCGACGTCCAGGCCCGCGCGCGCGGAGGCCACGAGCCCCCGCGGCTCGCCCGAGGTCCGCCACCCGAGCTCGATACGGGCCGTCCCGAACGCGCGATCGGGGCCGGACCACCCCCGGGCTCCGGCCGCGACACGTACGCGGTCCCCGGCGGCCAGGAGCGCGAGGCCGACCGCGGCTCCCGGCGCGGTCCCCAGCCCCGTCCAGCGGTCCAGGGAGAGGCCGGCCCGCCAGCGGAGATGGGGGCTCGCCCACGCCGACAGCGCGAGCCCTCCGCGCCAGCGCTCCTCCCGGAGCGTGTCGGCCGCGCCCCCACCGCCGGCCATCCGGAAGGCCGCACGGCTCCAGGCGCCCTCGACCTCCCAGGTCCCCGTGATTCCCGCGGCGTCCGGGACCCGGAGGTCCAGGGCCACGCGCGGCCTCTCCTCCCACCAGCGCCACGTGGCCGTCCAGGTCTCGCCGGCGCCCGCGAGGGAGCCGGCGGGGAGCCGGACGGAGCGCTCCGGGAGGCCCGCCGCCAGGGCCACGACGAGCCCGAGCGGCCCTCCCGGCACCGGCGGCTTCTCGAAGACGGCCACGCGCAGGTCCGCACGCCCGCGGCCGGTCGGACGCCAGTCCACGCGCGCCCGGCCGAAGGCCGGCGTGGCGTCGAGCCTCCGCCGGACGAGCGCCAGGGCGCGCGGGGTGAGCACGCTGTCCGCGGCGAGGTCGACGCGCCGCGCCACGACCCGGTAGCGGACACGCCGGAGCCCGTAGACGTCGAGCGCCGCCACCCGCGGCTCCCCGAGCGCGTTCCACGCCCGGAGGGCCTCGCCCCTCCGTCCCGCCATGTAGAGGGCCCCGCCCAGGAGCCGGACCGTGTAGGCGTCTCCCGGTCCGAGGTGCAGGGCGCGCCGGGCCTCCGCGGCGGCCTCGTCCCAGCGCCCCTGGCGGAAGCGGACGCCCGCCAGCTCCCGGGGCGGGGCCGGCGAGGCAGGACAGGTCTCCGCCGCGGCCCGCAGCCGTCGCGCGGCGACCTCCAGGCTGTCCGCCCGGGCCGCCCGCACCCCGGCGGCCACGCCCGCCGCGCACGGGCCCTCCTCCGCGGGCGCGCCCCGGGCCGAGTCGCGTGGCGCGGCGCCGGCCGTGTCCCGCGCCGTCTCCCCGCCGGCCGCCGAGTCCGGGCTCGCGGACAGGTCGGGGAGAGCCTCGCCGCGCTCCCCCACGGGAGGGAGCGCGAGCAGGGTCCAGCGGCCCGAGGGCTCCCACATCCGGCGGAACTCGGGAATCGGGATGGGCTGGAAGGGCGCGCGGGCCGGGTCGTGCACGAGGACCCGGTCCTCCCCGACGGCCACCACGACCACGTAGTGCCAGCGGTCCGGGGAGACCCGGAGGAGGACGATGAGCGGACGGCCGCGGCCCACCTGGTCCCGGAGGCCCTCCAGGCTGCCGCGGTAGGCCAGGCTCCTCCAGCCGAGCCGCCGGACGGCCTGCTGGAGGACGCCGGTGCGAATGCCCCGCGCACTGTCGTCGACGAGGGGAGCGAAGGCCTGTGCGTCCAGCGACGCGCGCCCCCAGAAGCGGAAGACCATGGCCACGGCCGCGCCCCCGCACAGCTCCTCCGTCTGGGAGACGTACGGGACGTCGAGGACGGCCTGTCCGGCCGTCGTGTCGACGGAGAGATGGGACCGCGGAACGGGGGGGGCGCCCACCGCGGTCGGCGTCAGGGCCCTGGCCCCGGCCGGGGCCAGGAGGAGCAGGGCCGCGGCGAGCGCCGCGGCCCCTGCCCGGCTCACGCCACGAGGATGATGATCAGGACGAGGAGCGCGATAATCAGGGTCGTGGACGAGATGACGATCATGTCGGCCCCGCCCGCCAGCGCCTCGTTCAGCTGGCGCGCCCGACTCCCGAGCCGGGCCAGCTCCCGCCCGTCGAGCGTGGCCGCCGCCTCCCGCGCGCGCTGGAGATCCAGGCCGTACCGGTTCGCCACGGCCTCGGTCTGCGGCCGGGCCAGGAGCTCCTCGAGGGCCGCCCGGTCGGCCTGCGACCTCGTCGTCGCCCCGTCCACGGTCCGCGTCACCTGCTCGGGTGAGACCGCGTGCGCCTGCTGGGCCGCCGCCGGGGCGGCCAGCGCCACCAGGGCGCCGAGTCCGAGGACCCATCCTCCGCTGCGTGCACGCATGAGGCGTCTCCTTTCGTGTGTCGCTAAAGGTTCTGGCGATCGTTGCTCCGGTCGGTCTCCAGGAGCACCCCCTCCGGATCCAGCTGCACGGAGGCCGGCTTCCCGGTCGTGATGACGCTCACCGTCTGGCGCGCGTCACGTGAGTCGAGGCGGACCGTCGTGTCGCCGACGGCCACGTCCACCGGCATCCAGGCCTTCCCCTGCCGGGTCACGACGACGCGGGTGCGCCAGTGTCCGTCGCCCACCGCCCGCGTGCTCGCCTCGGCGACCGCGTAGTCCAGCGTCCACGTCGTGTGCAGCCACTGATGGAAGAACCAGTCCAGCTTCCGTCCGCTGGCATCCTCCATGGCGGCCTCGAGGTCCGAGCCCGTGACGTGACGGAAGCGGTTGTGGAGATAGTAGGCGTGCATCCCCTGGCGGAAGGCGTCCTCGCCCACGAGCCAGCGGAGCATGCGCAGGACGACGGAGCCCTTCCCGTAGATCATCGACCCGTACATGCCGTAGTCGGTGAAGTCCTCGGAGGCCTGCGAGACCACCTGCGTCCGCCCGGCGGCCTCCCGGGCCCGCATCGCCTGCATCGTCCGCCTCCACACGTGCGGCACGCCGTGCTCGGTCGCGAACCAGCTGGTCAGGAAGCTGGCCATGCCCTCGTCGAGCCAGCCCTCCTTCCACTCGTTGTTCCCGAGGATGCCCATGTTGTACTGGTGGCTCGTCTCGTGGGTGATGAGCCCCTGGCCCGGGCCGCCGTTCATGACCACCATCGGGAACTCGGTCCCCCCGCCCTCGAGCCGGTGGAGGTTGGTGAGCTGCGGCCACGGGTAGGGGCCGTACATCCCCCCCAGCCACCGCAGCGCCCGCACGGTCCGGCGCGCCGCGGCTCCCAGGTCCCAGTCCAGGTCCCCGGGCCGGTACAGGACGCGGACCACCGACTTCCCCAGGTGGTCCTGCTCGTACCGGTACTCCGGATCCACGCTCCAGGCGAAGTGGTGGACGTGCTCGGCACGGAAGCGGACGCGCCTGCGCCCGGACCCGGCGGCGCCGTCCAGGAGGCCCGGGTCGTCCTCGGGCCGGACCTCGCCGTACCAGTCCCGCTGGTAGTCCACGGCCGAGTCGGGGCTCGTCCCGTCGGGCGTCCATCCCGGGTCGCCGTCCACCGGGACGCCCGTGGCGCCCACCACCTGGTCGGATGCCAGGTCCAGGGTCACGTCGTACGTGCCGTACTCCCCGTAGAACTCGCCCTGCGGGTAGAGGGGGTGGTCCTCCCAGCCGGCCGTGTCGTACACGGCCACGCGGGGATACCACTGGGCCATGTCCCAGTGGCGGCCCTGCCGGCACTGCCGCCGGCACAGGGTGGCCGGGCGGGCGTCCCACCGGATCCGGAGCCGGAGGGAATCGCCGGGGACGAGCGGCCGCGGCAGGTCGAAGCGCACGACCGTCGAGTCGGGGGCGAAGGGATAGGAGGGAGTGAGCGCCCCGGCCGCCCCCGCGCCGCCCGCAGCCTGCCCGCCCCACGGGACGAGCGCCGCGTCCCGGATCCGCTCGTAGCCGTAGTTCGGGTCCGTCAGGGTGTCGAACGGGAACTCGGACCGCTGCTCGTTCCGCGCCCACAGGCTGTGGGGCCGGAAGGCGTTCAGGTAGAGGTGGAAGTACAGCCGGCGCAGCGTGTCCGGAGAGGCGTTGTGGTAGCGGACGACCTCGGCCGCGCGCAGCAGCTGCGAGTCCTCGTCCAGCACGGCCTGCGTGGAATAGGCCACGCGCTGCTGCCAGATCGTGTCCGCGGCGGCCGGCGCGGGCCCCCCGGAAGACACCGGAGCGGCCGCGGGCGCCGGGGCCGGCGGGAGCGCGGGCGTCCCGGCGGCCGGGAGCGTCAGCAGGGCCATCGCGCGGAGCATGTGGGCCGTCAGGCCGACCAGCATGGGACCTCCCTCTTGCGTGTCCTGGGCATGGCGAAGCTAGGCGCGGCGGCGGGCCCGCTCAACGACGTCCGCCGGCCACCCCGTCGCCGCGCGGACGGACCCGGACCGACGTCAGCATCCCGTGGTCCAGGTGGGGCTTCCGGTCCGAGACGTCGGGGACGAGGCACAGGAGGACGTAGCGGCCCGGCATCAGTCTCACCTCGAGGAAGCCCTCGTGGCCGGGCGACATCCCCACCAGGCCGCCCACGAACTCGAGTGGGGGCGTCTCCGCCGCGGCGCCCTCGAGCCACGCCCGCGCCTCGGCGACCGTCCGTCCGTCCCGGAGCCTCGCCACCTGGAAGTCGTGCTCCTGCGGCCCGCGGTTCACGATCCGGACGACGTTCCGTCCCGCCGTGAGGGGGCCGGACAGGACGTAGTCGTAGTCGGTCACGCGGACGGTGACGTCCGGGTCCGGCGCCGCCGCCCGGGGGATCCCGGCCGGCGGCTCGGGGACCTCGAACGTGGCGCGCGTCCCCTCCCGGATGTGGACGGGGCCGCCCTGGCCGTCCGTCCACGAGGCGATCACGTAGTGGCCGGGGTTCAGGCGCACCACCACCTCGGTGCTGTCCCCCGGCGCCACCATGCCGGGGCTCCCCGGATCCTCGCCCCACAGGTCGAAGGAGCCGCCGCGGAGCCAGCGCTCGGCGCCCTGGAGGTACGACGAAGCCGTCTGCCGGGGCCGGAGCCGCGACAGCACGACCCTGTGCGCCGCGCTCCCCTCCCCTACGAGCCGCAGGCGGACCAGGCCGGGCGGGAGGAGGTCCGGGATGGCGATGCCCGAGTCGCCCACCGTGATGCGCACCGTCGGCGGGGGCGGACCCGGATCGGCCGCGGCGAGGGGCGGCGGCGCGAGCAGGCACGCGGCCGCCAGGCCCGCGGCGAGCGCGAGTCGCGACGCGGCGGGCGGCGCCGGAGCGCGGCGCGGCGGCGCCGAGCTGCGGCGGAAGACGGGGGTTCGGCCGGGGGCATCCATGCGCGGCGCCAACCTAGCGGCCGGCGCACCAGCGGCGCCACCTGGACCAGGCGGACCGTGCCCTCGAAGGAGCCACCACGCGGCCGCAGTCCCCAGGATGCCCGCTGCCGCCCCCACCTCGAACGCCCCCGTGATGTGGAGGACGGGCACGACGGCCCCGAAGCCCACGGGGCCGGCCACCTGCCCGGCCGACAGTCCGGCCGTGTACACCCCGGTGACCGCGCCCTGGCCGTAGCGCCGGCCCCGCTCGGTGCGCACGGCCACGACCGAGGCGCGCGAGACGGCGCTGAACACGCCCATCGCCAGCACGAGGGCGAGGAGGCTCCACAGGCGGTGGGCGGCGGGGACGGCGGCCATGGACCCGGCGGCCGCCAGGCCGCCCACGGCCACGAACTCGGCGCGGCGCCCGGACCAGCGGTCGGCCAACCGCCCCAGCGGATACTGGAGGACGCTCCCCGTGAGCATGTAGCCGCTCAGGAGGAGCCCCACCTGGCTCCGGGTGAGGGAGACCGCACCGATCGCGAACAGCGGGAAGAAGCTGTTGAAGCCCCAGCGGTAGAACCCGCGCGTGGTGATGTAGGCCAGGATCCCGCGGACGGGCCGGTCGCGGAGCACCGACCCGAGCACCGCGCGGGTCCCGGGCTCCGGCTTCTCGCCCTCCTCCGGCTCCGGACCCGGCGGCTTCCCTCCGGGGACCGCGAGGAGGACCGGGACGACGGCCACGAGGGCCGCGGCGCCCATGGCGAAGAAGGGGGCGGACCCCGAGACGTGGTCGGCCATCCAGCCGCCCAGGAAGGGCCCGACGGCCACGCCGGAGAACAGGCTCACGTAGAACAGGTTCATGATCTCGCCCTCGCGCCCTTCCGGCGTGATGTCTCCGATGTAGGACTGGGCGATGGGCGTGACCATGGCCGAGGCGGCGCCCTGCAGGAACCACAGCCCGGCGACGACGGCCACCGAGGAGGCGGCCGGATAGAACGGGGTCAGGGCCGCGTACAGGAGGAGGCCGCCGATGAGAATCCGCTTGCGGCCGATCCGGTCGGAGATGCGCCCGACCAGGGGCCCCAGGATCCCGCGGGCCAGGGCGTAGCCGGCGAACACGAGCCCCACCACGAACCCCGTGGCGCCCAGCCGCTCCATGTAGGGCGAGAGGATGGGGAGGATGATCCCGAGCCCGAGCATGGCCGCGCCGTTGGCCACGAACAGGCCCGCGAACGCCGCCCTCGGCAGCTTCTCCTCGCTCATCGACCTCCCGTCTCTCCCTCTCCGGGCACCGCCGGCCCTTGTCCCGGGGCGGGGCGCGCCGCACGTTGACCGAACAGGAGCCGAACCCCCCGCCAGCCCAGGGACGAACCGTGGTACGAACGTCGGCACAGCACGAGAGGATCGTCACCCGCTTCCTCGAGCAGGAGATGCGCGACTCGTTCATCGACTACTCGATGAGCGTCATCGTCCAGCGCGCCCTGCCCGACGCCCGGGACGGGCTCAAGCCCGTCCACCGCAGGATCCTCTACGCCATGTGGGAGCTGGGTCTCCTGCCCGGACGACCCTACAAGAAGAGTGCGACCGTCGTGGGCGACGTGCTCGGGAAGTACCATCCGCACGGCGACAGCGCGGTGTACGACACCCTGGTGCGGATGGCCCAGGAGTTCTCGATGCGCTATCCGCTGGTGGACGGCCAGGGGAACTTCGGCTCGATCGACGGGGACAGCGCGGCGGCCTACCGGTACACGGAGGCACGGCTGGCCGCGATCTCCACCGAGCTCCTGGAGGACCTGGACCGGGAGATCGTCGACTTCACCGGGAACTTCGACAACCGGCTCGAGGAGCCCACCGTGCTCCCGACCCGGCTCCCCCAGCTCCTCCTGAACGGGTCGGACGGGATCGCGGTCGGCATGGCCACCAAGATCCCGCCCCACAACCTGCGGGAGCTCCTCGCGGCCACGGTCCACCTGGTCCGGAACCCGGAGGCCACGGTGGACGACCTCACGGCCTACGTGCCGGGCCCCGACTTCCCGACCGGGGGCTACATCTGGGGCCGCGAGGGGATCGACGAGGCCTACCGCACCGGCCGCGGCCTGGTCGAGATGCGGGCCCGCATGCACGTGGAGGAGGGGAGCTACGGGAAGAGCTCCATCGTGGTGACCGAGCTCCCGTACCAGGTGAACAAGTCCCGCGTCATCGAGCAGATCACGCGGCAGGTCCGGAGGGGGCGCATGGGCGCGATCACCGACCTCCGGGACGAGTCCGACCGGGACGGGATCCGGCTGGTGATCGAGCTCAAGCGCGACGCCGAGCCCAGGAAGCTCCTCCCCGCGCTCTTCAAGAAGACCCAGCTCCGCTACACCTTCGGGATCATCAACCTGGCGCTGGTGGACGGGCGGCCCGAGGAGCTGGACCTGGCGGAGTCGCTCCGCTGCTTCGTGGACCACCGGCTCGAGGTCATCGCGCGCCGCGCCGCCCGCGACCTGCGGGAGGCCGAGGACCGGGCGCACGTGGTCGAGGGGCTCCTCGCCGCGCTCGGCGACATCGACCGGGTCCTCGAGCTCATCCGCGCCGCCGAGGATCCGCCCGCCGCCTCGCGCGCCCTCCAGGACGAGATGGGGCTCAGCGAGCGGCAGGCCGAGGCCATCCTGGCCATGCGGCTGGCCAGCCTCACCGGGCTCGAGCGACAGAAGCTCGAGGACGAGCTGGCCGGGCTCCGCGCCTCGATCGAGGAGCTCCGCCACCTGGTCGAGAGCGAGGAGGCGCGCCGCGACGCGCTGTGCGCCGAGCTCGAGGAGCTGGAGGCGACCTACGGGGACGCGCGCCGCACGGAGATCCTGGAGGGCGAGGGGAAGTTCCCGCTGCCCGAGGGCGGCGGGAGCGGCGCCACGCTCGTCCTCCTCACCCGGCGGGGCTACCTCAAGGCCCAGCCGGTCCGCGGCGGCACGGGCGGGCTGGCCGGCGCCGAGGCCCTCTCCGAGCGCGAGGCCGACTTCGTCCGCCAGGCGGTCCTGTGCCGCGGCAGCGACACGCTCCTGGTCCTCACGCGGAAGGGCCACGCCCACGCGCTCCCGCTGGCGGAGCTCCCCAGGGGCACGCGGAGCTCCAGGGGGCATCCCCTCGCCGGCTACCTGGAGATGGAGGAGGGCGACGAGCCGGTGGCTCTCCTCCCGGTCGACAGCTTCTCGGAGGACCGCTACCTGGTCACGGTGACGGAGGGCGGCCAGATCAAGCGCACGGCGCTCGAGGAGTACGCCAACGTCCGGTCCGGCGGCATCATAGCCGCGGGCCTCTCGGGGGACGACCGGATCCTGGCGGCGTTCACGACCGGGGGCGGCCGGGAGATCGTCCTGGCCACCCGCGAGGGGCAGGCCATCCGCTTCGCGGAGGACGAGGTGCGCCCGATGGGACGGACGGCCCAGGGGGTCAAGGGGATCGACCTCGAGGCGGGCGACCGGGTGGTGAGCGGGCTCGCCCCCCGGCGGGACGCCGAGCTCCTCGTGGCCGGATCGCGCGGCTTCGGGAAGCGCGTCCCGTTCACCGACCTCCGGCTCCAGGGCCGGGCGGGCAAGGGCGCGGCGATCCTTCCCGACACCGCGAAGGCGGGGGAGCTGGTCGGGCTCCTGGAGGTCCATCCAGGGGACTCGGTGGTGTGGGAGCTCCGCTCCGGCGAGCTGAGGACGACCGCCGTCTCGGAGCTCGGGGTCCGGGACAGGTCGGACGCGAGCCTCAGGGTCCTGGGGCGGCTCGAGGGCGACGACGTGGCGACGATCCACCCGCTCCGCTCCGGGCCGACGGCCGAAGCGGCGGACGAGGAGGATTCTGCCGGCGCGGCCACGGTGGGGTCGGATGGCGGGGCCCGGGAGGAGCCGGCTCCCGACGCCGCCGGGGATTCGGACGAGCAGGCCGAGCTCGGGCTCGGCTGACGCGGGTCGCCGTCCCGGAACTCCGCCGCGGGCGCGTCCCTTGCTCGGGATGGAGGCGCCGGGTCGGGCCCGGGCGGCCCGACCCGGCCCACGCGCCGAAAGACGACACGGACCGGAGGCACGCATGAGCCGCACGACCGAGGAGCCGCTGTATCGCTCGCACGTACGCATCCAGAAGCTCGAGGGCCCCCACCGGAAGGCGTGGATCGAGCCCTTCGATGAGCCGCTGGAGTTCGGCGTCCACGGCGAGATCCGGGAGTTCTACGGGGCCGAGACCGCCGAGCCCATCCCGACCACCCTGGACCACGTGGTGGCCGCGGCGGGCGGGTGACTGACGGGCACCCTGGGCGGAGCCCTGGAAGCACGAGGCATACCGAGCCACCCCGACCGTCTGAGCTCCGAGGTCGAGGGCCGCATCATCGACGACGACGGCACGCTCCGGATCGCGAGCATCCACGTCCACTATCACATCGCGGTCCCCGCCGGGCAGCGGGAGGCCGCGGAGCGGGCGCTGGAGGTGCACCGCGAGCACTGCCCGGTCGCCGTGACCCTCACCCCGTGCGTCGACATCCAGTGGGACGCCGACATCGAGGAGATCCAGACCTGACACCCCATCGAGAGGAGACGCCCATGTCCAGCGTGGCCCGCGGCCTGACGACCGGAGCCCTCGTCCTGCTGATCGCGGCCTGCGGGGGCGGGTCGGGCGGAGGAGGGTCCGCCGGCGGCTCCGGGAGCGGCGGCGCGGCCACGGCGGGGAGCGCCGGGACCGACTGCTCGAAGGCGGCGGGCACGCCGGCCGATTCCGCCTCGTACTTCGCCTGCCGGCTGATGAGCGCGGAGGGCGGCCAGGCGGCGTGGAAGCGCACCCGCTACCTGGCGTTCGACTGGATCGTCGAGCGGGGCGGCGACACCGTGGCCGACCGGGCCCACCGCTGGGACCGCTGGTCCGGCCGCTACCGGCTCTCCTTCACACCCCAGGACGGGCAGCCCTTCCTGGCGCTGTTCGACTTCCAGAGCATGCGCTCCGACACGACGCCGCCCGAGGGCGACGCGTGGGTGGGAGGCCGGAAGCTGGAGGGGGCGGCCCGCGACTCCGCCCTCCGCCGGGCGTACGCGATCGCGATCAACGACTCCTACTGGCTCCTCATGCCGCTCAAGTGGGGCGACCCGGGCGTGCACCTGGCGTACGAGGGGCGCACGCTCCTGCCGGACAGCGCGGCCTATCCGACGGTCCACCTCACCTTCGAGTCCGGCCTGGGCGTGACGAACGACCAGTACTGGGCGTTCCTCGATCCGGACTCCGGACGCATGGCGGCGTGGCGCTACCGGCTGCAGGGACAGGAAGAGAAGGGCCCCGTCATCTGGTGGACGGACTGGCGCGCGTTCGGGCCCCAGGGCCTGGAGCTGGCCACCGACCGGCGCTTCGAGGGCGGGGGGATGAGGATCCTCTTCGGGGGCGTGGTGGCCGACACTGCGGTCCCGGACACGGCGTTCGCCGCGCCGGAGTAGCCCCGCGCCCCGGGGCGCGGGGGGAACGTCGCGGGGCGCGGAGGAGCGTCACGGGCCGGCGGCCCCTCAGGACCCGCCGGCCGGAGGCTGCAGCGCGCGCTCGATCCGGCGGGCGAGGTCCTCCAGGTGGAGCCGCGTGATGCGGTCTCCGGCGCGGCCTCCGGCGTCCTCGATCCGGTCCCGGGAGGCCTCCAGCTCTCCGCGGGCCAGGGCCCCGATGTCGCTGTCGGCCTGCAGCTTGAACGTGAGGATCCGCACCCAGGCCCGCTGCAGGCTCCTCCGGTAGGGCCCGATCCGGACCTCGCCTCCGCGGCGCAGCTCGGAGAACAGCCCCGCCCGCACCGTGTCCAGGAGCGCGCCCGGCGGGTAGGCGTCCCCTCCCGGGCCGGCCAGCGCCTCCGCCTCCCCCAGGCGCCGGAGCCGGTCGTCGGAGAGGAGGTCCTCGAGGAGGGACGCCTGCTCCCCCTCGATCCGGTCCACCGACCCCCACGCCTCGAACCGGCGCACGACGTCGCGCTCGACCAGGAAGTCGGGCACGTGGAACGCGTGCTCGAGGACGAAGTCCACCGCCCGGCGCTGGCGGCCGGCCGGGACGGGGGCGTGGACCACGCCCTCCTGGCCGTAGTGCTTCCGGGTCTCGTACACGCCGCCCACCACGTCCACCACGTGGCGGAGCTCGGTGGACCACTGGCGCACGAGGCTCCGGTACATGTCCTCGAGCTCGTCGTAGCTCCGGCCGGGGCGCCCGGTGGCCTCCAGGAGCATCCCCGACACGCGCCGCAGATTCTTCAGGCCCAGGCGGGTGGCCTCCACGTGGTCGTCCCCGAGGTCCTCCATCTGGGCGCTCGGGTCGGCGCCGAAGCCGGGGCCGAAGCGGAGCTCGGGGTGGCCCTCCTGGCGGCGGGCCCAGGCGTCCAGCGTGTCGCGCTCGGCCTCGGGCCCGGCCGTCCCGGGGATCGGCCGGTAGCCCCACATGACGGCGAATCGGTCGTACGGGCCGATCACCGGAACGAGGGAGGCCCCGTCGCCCGGCTGGGCCACGTAGTTGAACCGCCCGTAGTCCATGATCGACGCCTCGTCCCCGTGGCGGGCGGTGAAGGTGGCGCTGCGCAGCGAGTCGACCGGGTAGGCCGAGCTGGCCTTCATGTTGTGCGGCAGGCCCAGGGTGTGGCCGACCTCGTGGGAGACCACGTACTCGATGAGCCGTCCCTCGAGCGAGTCGGGGAGCGGCAGGCGCCGGGCGCGCGGATCGGCGGCGCCCGCCTGCACGAAGTACCAATCCCTCGCCAGCTTGAGGACGTTGTGGTAGACCTGGATGTCGGCCTCCAGGACCTGGCCCGAGCGCGGGTCGTGGACGTTGGGGCCGCGGGCGTTCTCGATGCTGGACGGGAGCCAGCGGATCACCGAGTACCGCGCGTCCTCGGGGCTGAAGTCCGGGTCCTCCGCCTCGCTCGGCGCCATCCTGGCCACGATCGCGTTCCGGAAGCCCGCGGCCTCGAAGGCGGGCTGCCAGTCCTCCACGGCCCGGACGATCCACTTCCGCCACTTCTCGGGGGTGGCCCGGTCCACGTAGAAGACGATCGGGTGGACGGGCTCGCTCACGGCGGCCGAGGGGTCCTTCTTCTCGAGCCTCCAGCGGGTGATGAGCCTCCGCCGCGGGGCCCGGTCCTCGTCCCGGCCGAAGTCGTACTGCTGGACCTCGAAGTAGCCGACCCGGTCGTCGGCCAGCCGCGGGCGCATGGGGCGGTCGGGGAGCCGGACCATGCTGTGATGGACGACGACGGAGATCGTCCCCACGCGGGGCGGGTTCGCGAAGTTCGGCGCGAACCCGTACGCGCTCACCGTGTCCGCGCTGTAGGTGAGCATGGCCTCCACCTCGAGGTTCCGGGGGAAGGCCCGGACGCTCTCCAGGAAGCTCCGCCGCGAGTCGAGCGAGCTCGCGCCCAGGAGCTTCCGGGGCGAGAGCTCCGGGACGTCGGTCGTGAACAGGCTCGTGACGTCGATCACGAACGAGCTGTCGGGCCCGAACGCCTCGACGTCGAACGCCGCGATGACCGGCTCGAGGGTGGCGTCCTTCACGGCCCGGTAGATCGGCGTCGTGCTGTCGGCCACGATCTCGTACGAGACGCTCCGGAGGAGCACGCGGTCGCCGTGGCGCGTCCAGCGCACGACGCGGGTCCCGAGCTTCTGGCCGCCGTAGCCGGTCCCGGTCTGCGCCCGGGCGATCCTGGAGACCAGGAGGAACGGGGCGCCGAGCTCCTCCCGCGGGATCTCGTAGTACAGGGTGTCGCCCACGCGGTCGGCCGCGAACACCCCCTCCTGGCGCTCGGCGGTGGCCGGGACGACGTCGCGGTAGGGACGGATCTTCGGCGGCTTCTCCTGTCCGGCGGCCGTGTCGGCCGGGGTCGTGTCCGCCGCCGCGGCGGCCGCGGGCGTCGTGTCGCTCGGGGTCGTGTCGGCACGCGCGGGCCTGGCCGGCGGCCGGGGCGGCGAGCCCTGGCGGGCCGACGCCGCCCGGACCGCGGCCGCTCCCGGCGCGGCCGCCGCGGCCAGGAGCGCGGCGGACAGGCCGGCGAGGACGAGGCGGCGCGGGCGCCGGTTCACGCCGCCCTCTCGCGCCCGATCCTCAGGACCTCGTCCAGGAGCGCGCCGAGGTCGTCCGGGGAGGTCCGCCAGTTGAGGGGACACAGCCGGAGGACGTAGCGGCCCCGGAGCCGGGTGGAGGAGATCATGAAGCGTCCTTCGTCCTGCAGGGTCTCGACGATGCCGCGGTTGAGGGCCTCGAGGTCGGCTGCGGGCTCGGCGGCGCCGGCTCCGCTCCCCGCCGCGGGGCCGCCCCCCTTCCCCGCGTAGCGGAAGGTGAGCACGCCCAGGCGCGGCGGGCTCGCGAGCTCCAGCTCCGGCTCCGACTCCACCCGGCGTGCGGCCAGCTCGGCCAGGTGCTGGGTGCGGTCGATGGCCGCGATAAGCCCGGCCAGGCCGTGGTGCTTCATCGACAGCCACAGGGCCACGGCCCGCGCGCGGCGGGTGAGCTGGAGGCCCCGGTCCGCGAAGTTCACCCGGCCCTCCGCGGCCTCCAGGTCCTGGAGGTAGTCGGGGAGGACCCGGAAGGCGCGCTCGAGGGCGCCGGGCTCCCGCACGAGGAGGCACCCGCACTCGTAGCCCACGTACAGCCACTTGTGGGGGTCGAGGACGAGCGAGTCCGCGCGCTCCAGCCCCTCCAGCCGCTCCCGCCCGCGCACGGTGACCCGGGCCAGCGCGCCATACGCGCCGTCCACGTGGAGCCACAGGCCCTCCTCCCGGCAGAGGTCCGCCAGCTCGGGAAGGGCGTCCACGGCCCCGGTGTTCGTGGTC
Source organism: Gemmatimonadota bacterium (assembly GCA_035267645.1). Lineage (GTDB taxonomy): Bacteria > Gemmatimonadota > Gemmatimonadetes > Palauibacterales > Palauibacteraceae > Humimonas. The sequence goes on from DATFLN010000060.1 coordinate 35,456, forward strand.
CCGGCCGTGGCCACCACGCAGAAGGGCCGTCGGCCGGCCGCGCGGTCCTCGGCCACGGCCCCGCGCACGGCCTCCGAGCGCAGCCGGAAGTCCGCGTCGGAGGGGAGGCGCCGGACGGCCGACCGCGGGAAGCCCAGGATCCGGAGCGCCCGGTCCACCGAAGAGTGGGTCTGGTCGGACAGGTAGGCGACCCCCTCGGGGGCGCCGCCCAGCCGCTCCTCGCGGGCCACCGCCAGCCCCACCAGGTTGGCCGCCGAGCCGCCGCTCGTGAGGAGCCCCTCGCTCCCCGGGGGCAGGCCGACGCACTCCCGCAGCCACTCCAGGACCACGAGCTCCAGCTCGGACGGACCCGCCCCCTCCAGCCAGGTGCCCGCGAAGAAGTTGCACCCGGAGGCGAGCCAGTCCCCCAGGAGGCTGGCGAAGGTGGGGGAGCCGGGGACGAAGGCGAAGAAACGGGGGTGGTCCAGCCGGGCCGCGAACGGCTCGACGTCCTTCCAGAAGCGCTCGAGGAGCGGCCCGATCGGCTCGCCCGCCTTCGGGAGGGGCTCCCGCAGCCGCGCCTCCATCTCCTCACGGCCGGCCGTCCCGAGCGCGGGCCGCTCCGCCAGCCCCGCCCACCGGTCCACGATCCGGTCCACCACCTCGTGGCCCAGCCTCCGCATGGTCTCCGGGTCCATGGCCAGGGGTCCGCCCCGGCCGCCGCCCGCTCGTTCCACTCCACCTCCTGCCGCTCGCCGCGTGACGCGTCCCCGCCGCCTCGCGTCTATCTTGCAGCGATCGGGGAGCGGCTCCCACGATCCCCCATTCTGGGCGCGAGGACAAGGAGGACGGGTCATGGCCAGGACGGCATGGACGGCGATGTGCGTCGTCGGGCTGGCCGCCGCGGTCGGCGCCTGCGGCGGCGGCTCGACGGGGCCGGCGCAGGGCAGCCTGAGCGCGGCGGAGGCCCGGGACCTGGCCGCCACGATGGACGGCTCGGGCAACCAGGTGATCGGCGACCAGACCGGCCGGCTGGACGTCGCCGCACGCACCGGCGCCCTGGCGGACGTGGGCGGCGGGACGAGCGGCGCCGGCGCCGCCGCGCCCTCGCCCGACGTCCTCTCGAGCTCGACGAGCTTCCACACCGAGCGCGACTGCCGGCTCGGCGGCACGCTCACGGTCGACGGCCGGGTCGACCACACCTACGACACGAGCACCCGCACGCTCACGGCGGACTTCCGGGCCACGGTGACCCACGACGCCTGCGTCCTGACGGTGCGGGGCCATGACATCACGGTCACCGGGAACCCGAATCTCACCCTGGAGGCCCACCGTATGCGTGTGGACGGGCTTCCGAGCGGCGTGCAGACGCTCTCCCTGAAGGGGGGCTTCACCTGGGTGAAGGCCGACGGGACCAGCGGCTCCTGCCAGGTGGACCTCACGAGCCAGCTCGACCCGGACGCCCGCACCCGCACGATCGACGGCACCTTCTGCGGACACGACATCCACGAGAGCCTGAGCTGGGACACCACGGGCGGATGACGTTCGGCCGCCACCCGACCGGCCGGGCGCCGGCCGGAGACTGGAAAGGGAGGCCCACACCATGAGGATTTCGCGCTTCCGCACCCTCGCAATGGCAGCCCTGGTCGCGGCGACCGCCGCGCCGCTGGGGAGCTGCGCCACCAACCCGGCCACGGGCGAGTCCCAGCTCTCGCTCATCGGGGAGGGACGCGAGATCGAGATGGGGCGCCAGGGCGCCCAGCAGGTCCGCCAGACGATCGGGATCTACCGGGACTCGGCGCTGGCCGCCTACGTGAGCGGCGTCGGCCAGGGCCTGGCGCAGGTCTCCGAGCGCCCCGATCTCCCGTGGAGCTACCAAGTGGCCGACGAGCCGGTCGTGAACGCGTTCGCCCTCCCCGGCGGGTTCATCTTCGTGACGCGCGGCATCCTCCCCTACCTGGAGAACGAAGCGCAGCTGGCCATCATCCTGGGCCACGAGTCGGGCCACGTCACGGCGCGCCACTCCGTGGAGCAGATGAGCCGGCAGGAGCTGGCGCAGCTCGGCCTGGGCCTCGGCTCGATCTTCGTGAAGCCGATCCGCCAGTACGGCCAGCTGTTCGGGGCGGGGCTGCAGGTCCTCTTCCTCAAGTACAGCCGCGACGACGAGAACCAGGCCGACGCGCTCGGGATCCGCTACGCCGTCAAGGACGGCTACGACCCCTACCAGGCCATCGGCGTCTTCCAGATGCTCGACCGGCAGAGCGCGGCGGCAGGCGGGAGCGGCGTGCCCTCGTGGCTCGCGACCCACCCGGCCCCCGCCGACCGCGTCCAGAACATCCGCCGGCAGATCGACACCCTCCCTCCGGCGGAGAGGAGTGGACGGGTGTCCCGGGACGCCTACCTGCGCCACATCGACGGCATGGTGTTCGGGTCGGACCCCCGGGACGGCTTCTTCCGCGGCGGCCTCTTCCTCCACCCGAACCTGGCCTTCCGGGTCCAGTTCCCGGACGGATGGAAGACCCAGAACATGCCCTCGGCCGTCGCGGCCCAGAGCCCCGACCAGGACGCCATCCTCGAGCTCACGCTGGCGGACTCGGCGGGGTCCCAGGACGCGGCCGCGCGGGCCTTCTTCTCCTCGCAGGGCGTGCAGGCCAGCCGGGTCTCGAGCACCACCATCCACGGCTTCCCGGCCACGACCGGCCTGTTCAGCGCGAGCACCGAGCAGGGGCAGGTGGAGGGCGAGGCCGCGTTCATCGGCTACGGCGGGCACGTCTACAGGATCCTGGGCTACACGACGGCCGGGTCGCTCTCCCGCTACCGCTCCCCCTTCGAGTCGACGATGGGGAGCTTCGACCGGCTCACGGATTCGTCGGCGCTGAACGTGAAGCCCATGCGGGTGGAGCTGTACACCCCCGACCACGCCACCACGATCACCGAGCTGGCGCGGACCAGGGCATCGCCGGTGGACGTCCAGACCCTGGCGATCATGAACCAGATGCAGCCGGACGACCCGATCCCCGCCGGGCGGACGATCAAGTGGGTGGCGGGCCAGAAGCCGCCGGGAAGCTGAGGAGGAAGACGCCGTGAGATCCGACGAGCTCCGATCCCGCCAGGCGCCCCTCAAGGAGCGCTACCGGGAGGACCCCGAGGCCGCCGTCATCACGCTCGAGGCTGAGGGCCGGCTGGGCGAGAACGTGACCTGCCGGGTCGAGACCGGAAAGGCCCTGGTCGAGGCCGGCCTCCACCCGGCCACCGGTGGAAGCGGGGTCCACGCCTGCTCGGGCAACATGCTGCTCGAGGCCCTGGCCGCGTGCGCCGGCGTCACCATGAACGCGGTGGCCACCGCGCTCGGGACCGAGATCCGGGAGGGCGTCGTGCACGCCGAGGGCGACCTGGACTTCCGCGGCACGCTGGGCGTGGACCGCGAGGCGCCGGTCGGGTTCCGGGACATCCGGCTCCGGTTCGACCTGGACACCGACGCCACGGACGAGGAGCTCGACACGCTCGTCCGCCTCACCGAGCGCTACTGCGTGGTCCTCCAGACCCTGCGCAGCGCGCCGGAGGTGGAGGTATCCAGGACGGTGCGACGAGGGGCGGGGGCCGGCGAGGCGGGGGCTGGAGAGGCGACCGGCTGACGTTCGGGGCCCTGCACGATGTGGCGCGGGCCTGGGTGGAGCGGACGGAGGCGAGGAAGGACCGAGGAGCCTGAAGCCCGGCTCCGCCACCGGCGGGCGGTTCCGCGGAACCCGGCCGGTTCGGTATACCGGCCGGTCCCCCCTTGACAGGATTTCGGGCGCGGCTTCGGCCGGGTCCGGGACCCCGCCCCGATCCCCCGCTCCGCGCCCCTCGCTCGCCGCCTCCCGCCCGTCGGCGACTCTCCGCCGCGCTTTCTTCCTCCGGCTCCCCGTTGATCGCCC
>DATFLN010000061.1:0-4318 GCA_035267645.1 Gemmatimonadota bacterium
CCGCGCCGAGCTCGACCGTGACTTCGCGGCCGTCCACGAGGTGGCCGCCGACTTCCCGGTCGCGGTGACCGCGCCGTTCTGGGATCTCCCCGAGTCGCGCGAGGAGGGGACGGGCGGGCTCCTGTCGATCACGATCAACCCGTACGCCTGCAAGGGCTGCAACATCTGCGTCGAGGTCTGCCCCGACGAGGCACTGGTGACCGTCCGCCAGGACGAGCCCACCGTCGAGCGCCTCCGGGACAACTGGCGGCTGTGGGAGGAGCTCCCCGACACCGACGACCGATACGTCAACGTCATCGACGTGGACGAGGGGATCGGGGTCCTGCCCTCCCTCCTCCTCAAGAAGGACGTCTACCGCTCCATGGTGGGCGGCGACGGGGCCTGCATGGGCTGCGGCGAGAAGACCGCCGTGCACCTGGTGGTCTCGGCGATCACGGCCGCGATGCAGGGCCGCGTGAAGACGTTCGTGGAGGAGCTCGACGGCCTCATCGACGAGCTGGACGGTAAGGCGCGCGGGATCCTCTCCGCCGACGCCGACGTGGAGATGGCCGCCGTGGCCGAGGGCGACACGGTGGACATCGAGCTCGAGCCCGGGGAGAAGGAGACCCTGCGGCGGCTCGCCTCCTCCATCGAGTCCCTGCGGGACCTGAGGTGGCGCTACGACGAGGGCCCGGGAGGCCGGGGCCGCGCCCCGCTCGGGATCTCGAACAGCACCGGCTGCTCCTCGGTGTGGGGGAGCACCTATCCCTACAACCCCTACCCCGTGCCCTGGGTGAACCACCTCTTCCAGGACGCCCCGTCGATCGGGATCGGCCTGTTCGAGGGCGCGATGCGCCGCATGGCCGACGACTTCGTGGCGGTTCGGCGGGCGCGCCTCCTGGCCGCCGGCGACTACGACCCGGCCGAGCACGAGCCCGAGTTCCAGGCCCTCACCTGGGAGGGCTTCACGGACCAGGAGTTCGACCTGTGCCCGCCGATGCTGGTCATCGGCGGGGACGGAGCCATGCTCGACATCGGCTTCCAGAACCTGTCGCGCCTCATGGCGAGCGGGAAGCCGGTGCGGGTCCTGGTGCTGGACACCCAGGTCTACTCGAACACGGGCGGACAGGCGTGCACGAGCGGATTCCTGGGCCAGGTCTCCGACATGGCCGAGTTCGGGAAGGCCCAGCACGGGAAGCGGGAGGAGCGCAAGGAGCTCGGGCTCATCGCCATCGCGCACCGGGGCGCCTACGTGCTCCAGAGCTCGCAGGCCTCGCCGGCCCACCTCCTGGGCGGCGTGCTGCGCGGCATCCGGAAGCGCCGGCCCGCGATCTTCAACATCCATACGCCCTGCCCGGTGGAGCACGGCCTCCCCGACGACTGGGCGCCGACCGCGGCGAAGATGGCGCACGAGAGCCGCGCCTTCCCGCACTTCGTCTACGACCCGGACGCCGGCGGCTCCATCGCCGACTGCCTGGACCTGGACGACAACCCCGCCCGGGACGCCACCTGGCCCACCTACGAGCTGACGTGGACGGACCCGGAGACGGGCGAGGAGGGGACGCACGAGCTGCCGATGACGATCGCCGACTGGGCCGCCACCGAGGGCCGGTTCCGGAAGCACTTCCGGACGCTGCCCGAGGCCGGTGCCGAGGGCGCGCCGCCGGAGGAGGACCTGGTCCCGTTCCACGAGTACGTGGAGCTCCCCGCCGACGAGCGGCGCGGGAAGACCGCGTACGTCCGAGCAGTGGACGACCAGGGGCGCCCGACCCGGCTCTCGGTGACCGAGGAGATCGCCGGGCTGGCCGAGGACCGGCTGCGCTTCTGGTCGCAGCTCCGCGAGCTGGCCGGCCTCGAGGTGCCCGACTCGGTGCGGAGCGCCCTGCGCTCGGAGGTCGAGGCGGAGTTCGAGGCCAAGGCGAAGGCGCTGGAGGCCGAGTACGAGGCGAAGCTGGCCGACTTCCGGTCCCGCTTCCCGCGGATCGTGGCGCGACGCCTGGCCGAGGGCCTGGTTCGGGCCGGGGACCCGGACCGCACGCTGGAGGACATCCTCTCCGAGGCCGAGCGCACGCCCAACCTCGAGCCGATCGGCCTCGACGAGGCGGGCCTCGGCGTCAACGGCTCGGGCGCCGCCCCGGCGGCCCCGGCCGGTCCGGCTGGCGGATCCGGCGAGTCCGCGGCCCCCGCGGCCACGGCCGTGGAGGCGCCGGCGGAGGAGGCGGAGACCGCCCGGGCCGAGCCCGAGAAGCCTGCGAAGAAGGAGGCGGCCGGGGACGGCGGCCTCCGTATGGAGCCGTTCATCGAGACCGCCCGGTGCACGAGCTGCGACGAGTGCATCAACCTGAACCCGAAGCTGTTCGCCTACGACGAGAACAAGCAGGCGTACATCTCCGACGCGTCGGCGGGCACCTTCAGGGAGCTGGTGCAGGCGGCCGAGCGCTGCACCGCCGGGATCATCCACCCGGGTGACCCGCTGAGCCCCGACGAGCCCGACCTCGAGAAGTGGGTCGAGCGCGCGGCCAGGTTCCAGTGATGGGCGGCTTCCGCCACGGGGTCCATCCCCCGGGTCTCAAGGAGCTGACGGCCGGGCTCCCGATCCGCCGCATGCCCTTCCCCGAGCTCCTGGCGCTCCCGCTCCGGCAGCACGCGGGCGCGCCGGCCCGGGCGCTGGTCGAGCGCGGAGACCGGGTCGAGCGCGGCGACAAGGTGGGGGAGGCGCAGGGCTTCATCTCCTCGTCCGTCCACGCCTCCGCCGCGGGCACCGTACGGGACGTGCGCCTGTGGCCGCACCCGGACGGGAGCATGGCCGAGACCGTCGTCATCGAGGTGGACCCGGTCTCCCCCCAGCGCCCCCGCCCGCGGATCGTCCCCGAGTGGGAGGGGCTGACGCGGGACGAGGTCGTGGCCGCCATCCAGGATGCCGGCGTGGTGGGCCTGGGCGGCGCCGCCTTCCCGGCCCACGTCAAGCTCTCGCCACCCGACGACCTCGACATCGACGTCATCGTGGCCAACGGCGCCGAGTGCGAGCCCTACCTGACGTCGGACCACCGGACGATGCTCGAGTACCCGGAGCGGGTGCACTTCGGCCTCAGGGTCATGATGCACGCGCTCGGCGTCGAGAGGGCCATCATCGGAGTCGAGGAGAACAAGGCCGACGCCATCGCGGCGCTGCGGGCCACCGTCCCCCCGGACCTGGACATCCGGGTGGAGGGGCTCACCGTGAAGTATCCGCAGGGGGCCGAGAAGATGCTGCTCCACTCCCTCCTGGGCCGGAAGGTTCCCTCGGGGAAGCTCCCGATGCACGTGGGAGCGGTGGTGCAGAACGTGGGCTCGATCGCGGCCATCGCCGAGGTGTTCCAGACCGGCTACCCGCTCATCGAGCGCATCGTCACGGTCACCGGCCCCGGGATCCGGCGTCCGGCCAACCTCATCGTCCCGGTGGGGACTCGCATCCAGGACGTCCTGGACCACTGCGGCGGCATGACCCCGGACGCCGAGCGCATCGTGTTCGGCGGCCCGATGATGGGGAACGCCCAGCCGGAGCCGGGCGCCCCGATTCTCAAGGGCACCACGGGGATCGTGGTGCTGACGGGGGATGCCATAGCGGGCGGCGCCCAGCTCCCGTGCATCCGGTGCGGGAAGTGCCTGGACGCCTGCCCGGTGTTCCTGGACCCCGCGGACCTGGGGCGCCTGGCTCGCGCGGGCCGCTACGAGGAGATGACGGACCTCCGCCTCTCCGACTGCATGCTGTGCGGCTCCTGCTCGTACGTGTGCCCCTCCCACATCCCGCTCAGCCAGCTCTTCGGGCTCGCCAGGTCCATGGTCCGGAAGCTCGAACGGAGGGCGAAGGAGGCGGCCGGGGCGGAGGCGGAGCCGGCGAAGGCCGGGACCGGCGCGGCCGCGTGACGCGGGGACGGCGGGAGAGGACGGGCGGACGATGAGCGGGAGCGAACGGGGGACCGGGAGCGGCCGGGGCCGGCTGCGGGGCGAGCCCGAGAGCCGGACCGGCGCAGGGAACGGAGGCGGGACGGACGGAGGGGGCCCCGAGCGGCTCCACCTGGCGCCCTCGCCCCACATCCACGCGCCCGACTCCACCTCCCGGATCATGTGGACCGTGGTGGCCACGCTGGTCCCCGTCATCGGCGCCGCCGTGTGGTTCTTCGGGCTGAGCGCGCTCCTGGTCATCGCGGCCTCCACCCTGGGCGCCCTCCTCACCGAGCGCGGCTTCGGGGAGCGGGGCACGCTGGGCGACGGGTCGGCGGCCATCACCGGCCTCCTCCTCGGGCTCACGCTCCCGCCCGGCATCCCGCTGTGGATGTCGTTCCTGGGCGGCGCGTTC
>DATFLN010000062.1:0-37324 GCA_035267645.1 Gemmatimonadota bacterium
ACGCCGTGACGTTCCCGTGCCGCATCCAGCTCGTGGCGGCCATGAACCCGTGCCCCTGCGGCCGGAGGACCGCCGCACCGGACGAGTGCACGTGCGATCCGCCTGCGGTCCGACGCTACAAGCGGCGCGTGAGCGGCCCCCTCCTGGACCGCATCGACCTGCAGGTGGACGTGAGCCGGGTGCCGTGGCGGGAGCTGGCCTCGCGGGGCGGGGCGGAGGCCTCGGAGGCGGTGCGCGGGCGGGTCCTGGAGGCGCGGGAGAGGCAGCGGCGACGCCAGGGCCGACGCCTGAACGCCGAGCTCCCGGACGCCGAGCTCGACCAGCTGTGCGCCCTGGGCCCCGCCGCCGAGAAGATCCTGGAGACGGCGGCCGAGGACCGGCGGCTCAGCGCCAGGACCTGCCGTCGCATCCAGCGCGCGGCCCGCACGGTGGCGGACCTGGCCGGAAGGAACCGCATCACCGACGCCGACGTCTACGTGGCGGTCCGGATGCGGCTCCCGGAGAAGGAGGAGGTGGCGTGAGGGCGTGGCATCGGGCGCTCGCGCACGGGGGGCGCCGCGCGCCCCACCTCCCGGGCCGGTCCGCGGCCCGCCGGCCGCCGTCGGGCGCCGCGCGCCCCCCGCCCCTTCAGGACCCGGGCTCGAGCCGATACACGGTGCCGTTGGCCGAGAGCACGTAGAGCTCCCCGGCGTCGTCGCGGCCGAAGGAGAGGACCCCGCCCAGGTCGCCCACGTCCCAGCTCCGCTCCTCGCCCACGCTCCCGCTCTCGTAGCGGAAGCTCCTGAGGAAGCCGCTGCAATAGTCGGAGTAGAAGTAGGTCCCCTGCAGGTCGGCCATGGCCTGCCCGCGGTAGACGAGCCCGCCCGTGATCGAGCAGCCCTCGTCGTGGCCGTACTCGAGGACCGGGGGCTCGAGGCCGGTCCGGTCGCAGCTCGAGGACGAGTAGCAGTGGTCGCCCTCCATGACGCTCCAGCCGTAGTTCACGCCGGCCGAGTCGGCGGGGACGACGTCGACCTCCTCCCAGTCGCTCTGGCCGACGTCGGCGATGTAGAGGAGCCCGGCGGCCGGGTCGAACGCGAAGCGCCACGGGTTCCGGAGGCCGTACGCCCAGACCTCGCCCCTCCCGGACGAGGAGCCCGCGAACGGGTTGTCCGCCGGGATCGCGTAGGGCGAGCCCCCGTCCACGTCCAGACGGAGGATCGTGCCGAGGAGGGTCGCCGGGTCCTGTCCGTTCCCCTGCGGGTCGCCGCCCGAGCCCCCGTCGCCCAGGCCCACGTACAGCATCCCGTCCGGGCCGAAGAGCAGGAGCCCGCCGTTGTGGTTCGAGTAGGGCTGGGCCACCGCCAGGATGGTGTCGCCGCTGGCCGGATCGGCCCGGTCAGGGTTCGCGGCGCTCACCGCGTAGCGCACCACCCGCGTGTTCCCGTCGGCGTTGGTGAAGTCGACGTAGAAGGTCCCGTTCGAGGCGTAGTCGGGGTGGAAGGCCAGGCTGAGGAGGCCCCGCTCGCCGCCGCTCGAGATCGCGCCCGACAGGTCCAGGAACGGGTCGGGGAGGAGCTGCCCGTTCTCGGAGATGCGGATCGTCCCGCCCTGCTCGACGATGAACAGGCGGTCGTCCCCGGGCGGCGAGGTGAGGAAGAGGGGATTCGAGAGTCCCTGCGCCACTGGCGTGGCTACCAGGGACGGCGTGGGGCCCGTGCCGCCTCCGTTCCCCCCGCCCGAGGAGCCGCAGGCCAGGCCGGCCGCCGCCACCACGCCGACCGCGAGGCCGGCCAGCCGCCGGCCCCGGGTCGTCCGCTCCGTCGGCATCACCGTCCGCGTCCGCCGGCTCGACATGATCCCTCCTGGGGGGAGCCCGTCGGGGTCTCCGGGGTCAGAGGACCGGCTCGAACAGCCGGCAGAAGTTCTCGGCCAGCCTCCGGGGGAGGGGACGCGAGGCGTACGCCTCGGGCGTCACCTCCCGGCTCGCCTCGATCTCGGACTGCACCTGTCGGGCCACGGTCGCCACGAAGTCGGGGTCCACCACCTCCACGTTCGTCTCGAAGTTGAGGTGGAGGCTGCGGTAGTCGAGGTTGGCCGAGCCGAGCATGGCGTACACGTCGTCGACGACGAGCGCCTTGGCGTGCATGAACGGGGGGCCCCTCTCGAACACCCGGACGCCCGCCTCGAGCAGCGGTCCGTACAGGGCGCGCGCTGCGTAGCCCGTGTACCAGTGGTTGTTCTTCGCCGGGACGACCACACGGGTCCGGACGCCGCGCCGGGAGGCGTAGCTGAGGGCCCGGATGATCGGCGCGTCGGGGACGAAGTAGGGCGTCGCGATCGAGACGGACTCCTCGGCCGCCACGATGGCGGCGAAGAAGGCGTCGGCGAGGCCTCGCCCCGCCGATTCGGGCCCGCCCGGCACGACCTGCACGAGCGCGGAGCCGACCGGCTCGAGGTCGGGGATGCAGTCGCGTCCCAGCAGCTCCTCCGGCGGCTGGCCCGAGGCGAACAGCCAGTCCTCGGCGAAGCCGAGCTGGACGTCGGCCACGGCCGGTCCCGCGAGGCGGACGTGGTAGTCGCGTATCGGCTGGCCGCCGGTCCGCGCGCCGACGTTCTTGTCCGCGATGTTGATCCCGCCCACGAAGCCCACCCGGCCGTCCACGACCGCGACCTTCCGGTGGTTCCGGAGGTTGATCTGGAAGTGTCCCTTGAGAGGGTTGGCCTGGGAGATGGACCGCACCTGGACGCCGGCGCGGCGTGCGGGCTCGAAGAAGCGGGTGAGGTGCGCCCGGGTCGATCCGAACCGGTCGTACAGGAGCCGCACCGTGATCCCCTCCTCCGCGCGGCGAGAGAGGAGCTCCCGGAACTCGCGTCCGATGGCGTCGGGGGCGAAGATGAACGTCTGGAGGTGGACCGTCCGCTCGGCGGCCAGGATGGCCTCGCGGAGGGCCGGGTAGAACTCGTCTCCGTCCACGAGGAGGCGGACCCGGTTCCCGGTCAGGACGCGATGGGCCGGGACGGCGGGGTCGGTCCCGCGCAGGATGTGACGGCCCAGGCGGTCGGGCGCGCCCGGCGGCGGGGCGGCCTCCCGGAGGATGTGCTCGTCCAGCCGCGGTGCCAGGCGTGCCGACTGGTGGACCATCTCCTGGACGACCCGGCGCTCGCGGGCGCCGCGGCGGATCCGGTCCACGCCGAAGGCCAGGTAGGCGGCGGCGCCGGCGTAGGGCACCGCCCACAGGATGGCCAGCCACAGGACCGCCGAGACCGGACGTTCCTTGTGGAGGAGGACGTCCAGGGTCAGGCCGAGGGCCAGGAGCACGTGGCCGAGGCTGAGGAGGGGTATCTCGCCCATGAAGGAGGAAACGTAGGCTTCCGTCCGGGCGCCCGCGAGGCAACGCGGCCGAGGTCCGGGGTGTTCACGGAGCGGACCGGAGCGTGGACCGAAACCGATGCGGAGGCCCGGCCGTAGGATCCTGCGACCGAGCCACCGCGACCGACCCATCGAGAGCGAGGGACCGCATGTCACGACCCGCCGCCCGCTTCGCCGCCGTCTGCATCCTGGCCGGCGCCCTGTCCCCGGCCACGGCCCGCGCGCAGGTCGACGCGCGCATGCTCCGCCAGCCCGACGTCTCCGCCACGTCCATCGCGTTCGTCTACGCCGGGGACATCTGGGTCGTCCCCAGGGGAGGGGGCACGGCGCACCGGCTGACCACGCCGCCGGGCGAGGAGTCGTTCCCGCGCTTCTCCCCGGACGGGAAGCGTATCGCCTTCACGGGCGACTACGACGGGAACGAGGACGTGTACGTGATCCCGGCCGAGGGCGGCGAGCCGGTGCGGGTCACCCACCATCCGATGGCGGACCGCCTGGTGGACTGGTACCCGGACGGTGACTCGCTCCTCATCGCCACTTCGATGCAGAGCGGCCGCCAGCGCTACGACCGGTTCTACAGCGTGCCGCCCTCGGGCGGGCTGCCGCACGAGCTCCCCGTCCCGTACGGCGAGTTCGGGGCGATCTCCCCGGACGGCTCGTCGATCGCCTACACGCCCAAGAGCCGCGCCTTCCGGACCTGGAAGCGCTACCGGGGCGGGTGGGCGCCCGACATCTGGATCTTCGACCTGAAGACCTTCGCCTCGAAGAACATCACGGGGCGCCCGGCCAACGACGACATGCCCATGTGGCACGGGAACACGCTCTACTTCCTCTCGGACCAGGGCGGGGCCGAGCGCGAGAACATCTGGGCGTACGACACCGGGAGCGGTCAGGTGCGCCGCGTCACGGACTTCACCGACTACGACGTCCACTTCCCCGCCATCGGGCCCGACGACATGGTGTTCGAGGACGGCGGCATCCTGTACCGGATGGACCTCTCCACCGAGAAGACGTCCGAGGTCCCGGTCAGGGTCGTCACCGACCAGCGGGGCATGAAGCCGCGGCAGGAGAAGGTCGGGGACCTCGTCCAGGCCGCCTCCATCTCGCCCTCCGGCAAGCGCGCCGTGTTCCAGGCCCGCGGGGACCTGTTCACCGTGCCGGCCGAGCACGGGGCGGTCCTCGACCTGACCCGGACGTCCGGCGCGGCCGAGCGGGAGCCGACCTGGTCGCCCGACGGCGAGTGGCTGGCCTACTGGACGGACGCGAGCGGCGAGTACCAGCTGGCGGTCCGGAAGGCCGACGGGAGCGGCCAGCCGCAGACCCTGACGTCCTTCGACAGCGGCTTCCGCTACACCCCGTACTGGTCGCCGGACTCCAAGAAGCTGGCCTTCATCGACCAGGCCGGCGCGCTCCACCTCCTGGACCGGGCGTCCGGGAAGGTCTCGACCATCGACCACAGCACGATGTGGATGGGGCAGGGTGCGCTGCAGGGCTTCCGGGTGAGCTGGTCGCCCGACAGCCGGTGGATGGCCTACACGATGGAGCAGGAGAACCATCACGGGGCCATCGTCCTGTACGACACCCGGGCGGGCGAGCGGCACCAGGTGACCTCCGGCTTCTACGACACGGGCGACCCCGTCTTCGACCCGGATGGGAAGTACCTGTACGTGCTGACGTCGCGGACCTTCCAGCCCGTGTACAGCGCCCTGCAGGGGACCTGGATCTACCCGAACGCCACGAACGTCGCGGCCATCCCGCTCCGGAAGGACGTGGCCTCGCCGCTGGCTCCCAGGAACGACACCGAGGGCGCCGCCGACACGGCCGCCGCCGGGAACGGGGAGAAGGCCGGCGACGGGAACGGGAACGGCCAGGAGGCGAAGGCGAAAGGCGCCGCGAAGACGCCCGCGCCCGTCGCGATCGACCTGGACGGCTTCGAGAGTCGCCTGGTTCAGCTCCCGCCCGAGCACGGGAACTACACGGACCTGCAGACGGCCTCGGGCAAGGTCGTCTACCGCCGGCTCCCGCGCTCGGGCTCGGCCGACGAGAAGAGCCCGATCGTCTACTGGGACCTCGAGGACCGGAAGGAGCAGACGGTCCTGGACGACGCGGACGGCTACGAGCTGTCGGCCGACGGCAAGAAGCTCCTGGTGGCCAGCCACGGCAAGTTCGCGATCGTCGACCTGAAGCCCGGCCAGAAGATGGACAAGCCGATGGCCACCGACGAGATGGCCATGACGGTCGACCCGCCGGCCGAGTGGCACCAGATCTTCGGCGACGTGTGGCGCTTCGAGCGCGACTACTTCTACGACCCGAACATGCACGGCGTCGACTGGAAGGCCATGCGCCAGCGCTACGGGAAGATGCTCGACGACGCCGTGACCCGCTCGGACGTGAACTACGTGATCGGTGAGCTCATCGCCGAGCTGAGCTCCTCGCACACCTACCGGGGCGGCGGCGACCTGGAGCAGGGGCCCCGCCGCGGCACGGGCGTGCTGGGGGTGGACTGGGCCGTGGACCACGGCCACTACCGGATCGCGCGCATTCTCCACGGGGCCCCGTGGGACGACGAGGCGCGCTCCCCGCTGGACCAGCCGGGCGTGGACGTGAAGGAGGGGGACTACGTCCTGGCCGTGAACGGCCGTCCGCTGGACCCGAGCGAGGACCCGTGGGCCGCCTTCGACGGCCTGGCCGACAAGACCGTCGTCCTCACGGTGAACGACCGGCCCACGGCCGACGGCGCCCGGCAGGTGGTCGTGAAGACGCTGGACGACGACACGCGCCTCCGCCACCTGGCCTGGATCGAGCACAACCGCCGGGCGGTCGACTCGCTCTCGAACGGCCGGATCGGCTACGTCTACGTGCCGAACACCGGCATCGACGGTCAGAGCGAGCTGGTGCGGCAGTTCACGGCCGAGTACACGAAGCCCGGCCTCATCGTGGACGAGCGCTTCAACTCGGGCGGCCAGATCCCCGACCGCTTCATCGAGCTCCTGAACCGCCCCGCGCTGTCGTTCTGGGCGGTCCGGAACGGGAAGGACTGGCGCTGGCCGCCGGTAGGCCACTTCGGCCCCGAAGCGATGCTCATCAACGGGTGGAGCGGCTCGGGCGGGGACGCGTTCCCGTACTACTTCAGGGAGGCGAAGCTCGGGCCCCTGGTCGGGATGCGGACGTGGGGCGGCCTGATCGGGATCAGCGGCGTGCCGGGCCTCATCGACGGCGGCGGCGTGACGGTGCCGACGTTCCGCATGTATAGCCCCGAGGGGGAGTGGTTCCCGGAGGGCCACGGCGTCGAGCCCGACGTGCCGGTGGTCGACGATCCTACGTCGCTCGCGAAGGGCCACGACCCGCAGCTCGAGCGGGCCGTGCAGGTGGTCGAGAAGGAGCTCGAGAACAACCCGCCGCCGAGCCCGAAGCGGCCGCCCTACCAGGACCGCACGGCGGGCGGGCAGGAGAAGGCGGCCGGCGGAGGCGGCCTATAGCCGGGATCGAGCACGTCTCCGACACCGCCCTGTGGGTGGCCACCTACCGGGCGATGGAGAGCGAGAGGCCCGACGCGCTCTTCCGGGACCCCTGTGCCCGCCGGCTCATCGGCGACCGCGGGGAGGAGATCCTCGACGCCATCCCGGGCGGACGGGGCTCGGCGTGGGCCATGATCGTCCGCACGGCCGTGATGGACGAGATCATCCTGCGCGTGGTCCGCGAGGGGGTCCGGCAGGTCGTGAACCTGGCCGCCGGCCTCGACGCGCGTCCCTACCGGCTGGGCCTCCCGGCGGACCTCCGCTGGGTCGAGGTCGACCTCCCCGACCTCCTGGCCCGCAAGCGGGAGGTGCTCGCCGACGATGTGCCGGTCTGCGACCTGGAGACCGTCGACCTCGACCTCGCCGACCGCGACGCCCGGCGGCGCCTGCTCGGGGAGCTAGACGCGCGGGGCCTCCCGACCCTGGTCGTCTCTGAGGGCCTCCTCCTCTACCTGGAGCCGGGCGGGGTCGCCTCGCTCGCCCGCGACCTCCACGCCTCGCCCTCCTTCGGCCGGTGGCTCATCGACCTCGGCTCCCCGAAGCTCCTGGAGTGGATGAAGCGCCGCTACTCCCGCGGCATGGATGTCGAGAGCGTCCCGTTCCGGTTCGCGCCGGCCGAGGGCCCGGCCTTCTTCGAGCCCCACGGCTGGAGGGCCGCGGAGGTCCGCTCCCACCTGGAGGAGGCGCACCGCCTGGGCCGGGAGATGCGGGGCGCGTGGATCCCGCGCCTCATCGGCCGCCTGTTCCCGAAGAAGGGCGCGGAGTTTCGGCGGATGGGGACGGTGGTGCTGCTGGAGAGGGCGTGAGGGGTCGGGTGTAGGCGCGTCCCGGAACCTGCCTTGATGTCGGTCTCGCTCCGCAAGTCTACGGGCTGCGCCGCATCGTCATCCCGTACAATTTGACGTCCCCCCCCTCCGTGGCCTACGCTCAATAATACGAAAACCGGAATGTCCGGACGGACTCGGTCGACGTGAGCGGGATCTGGGAGCCAGTCATTCCGAATTGCGAATCCACGAGTGCAACGTGGTTGCCTCGGGTGGGCTCCGGATCGCCTTCCCGTGTTGTCCTCACCCTGGTTACTGCCCTCGTGTCGGTCGCTGCCTGCAAGAGGGATTCTACCACCAGTCCTGCGGGACCCCACACGATCGGCGACGACACTCGATGCACCAGCTGCGGCATTGAGCTCGATCATGTCGCCCGACTTGGTGGGCTCGACGACCCGGGTTCGCCGGCACTCTTCGCGAATGTGTCCTGCAGAACCACCGATGGGGCGGCACAGTTCTTCGTGGCGCCCATGGAGGGTGAAGGCGAGGTTCTCGTCTACTCAAGCGACGGCACGTTCGAAAGGACCCTCGGAGGTACCGGACAGGGGCCCGGACAGTTCAGCAGGAATATCGTTCGCGTGGCCGTCGGCGCCCAGGACTCTCTGTACGTGGTGGATCGGTCGTTGAGGCGGCTCACGGTCTTCTCGCCCGAGTTGACCTATGTCCGAACGGAGTCACTGCCGTTTCTGCCTCCCATGGACGTCTGGGTGCTTCCGGACCATCGGTTCCTGGTACAGGGGTGGCGCCAGAGCCAGCGGCGCGCCGAAGACCAACAGGGGTTCCACGTTTACTCCACTGACCGTGACCTCCTCCTGTCGGTCGGAAAGACGTGGCGCGGAACCGTTCCACGAAGCTACACGCCACAGGTGGCCGACGTCATGGCCGACAACTCCGTTTGGACGGCCATGCGGAGACAATATCGGTTGTCCCGGTGGAGCCTGGAGACTGGCGCGCGACTGACGACGTTGATTCGAAATGCAGCGTGGTTCCCCGGCGACACCACCACGGAACCGAGGTTTGCGAACCCGTACACGGAGAAGCCCGCACCGTACGTCCAGGGCCTCGTTGCCGGTCGACGAGAGGGATACTTGTGGGTGCTCGTGGATGTGGCGGATCGTAGCTGGAAGCCTCGCGACCTCGCAACGGAGAAGACGCCCCTGACGCCTGAGAATGCGGACTTCAATGGCGTGTTCGATTCGGTCGTCGAAGTCATAGATATCAAGTCGGAGGAGGTCGTTGCTCGACAGCGCACCGATGCAGCTCTTCGAGTCGTGCGAGGGAATGACGACCAACCCTTGTTCTTCAGCTACGACGTGACCGAATCAGGGGTTCCGGTCATCGACGTCTGGAAGCCGCATCTCAATGGGGAAGGAGACGAATCATGATCAGGAGCATCGCGTTGTCCATTCGGGTGATGGCAGTTGTCGCTGCCGCGGCGGTTTTGCTGGCACTCCCACAGGGTCTCCAGGCACAGGGGTGCAGCTGCGAAGAGCTCCATGCTGGTCACGATTGCAGTGGCTGGGGCGGAAAGTACGAGTGTAGCCACCCGGGGTTCGTTCACAGCGGATGCGATGTGCATCCGCAGTGCAACGTCGGCGTGACCGTGCTCGAGAACCTGGATCTGAAGCTCGAGTCGGCAGTGCAGGAAGTGGTACGGTCGGGAGATCCACGGTTCCTTGCCATGGCTCTCGACGGTGTCGCGGGTAGCGACGTTCCGAACTTCCTGTTCGCCTGGAGGACCCAGAAGATCCGGGTAGTTGGATGTCGGGGGGAGACCGTCGAGGTCCGACCGTTGGTGCGGGTCTTCGCACCGGCTCACGTTGCTGTTCGTGGGGCTGAGAACCCTGCTCGGGAGCCTGCCGGATGAGCCACGTCCAGGGCGGCTGAGTCTGTCGCTGGCGGGCGCTGATCGCGCCTGATTCCTCGCGCGCACACTCGGGGCCGCACGTGCGCACTGTCCCCTTCCGGTTCGGGCCGGCCGAGGGCCCCGCCTACTTCGAGCCGCACGGCTGGAGGGCCGCGGAGGTCCGCTCCCACCTGGAGGAGGCGCGCCGCCTGGGCCGGGAGATGCGGGGCGCGTGGATCCCCCGCCTCATCGGGCGGCTGTTCCCGAGGAAGGGCGAGGAGATGCGGAGGATGGGGACGGTGGTGCTGCTGGAGAGGGCGTGAGGGGTCGGGTGTAGGCGCGTCCGGGAACCTGCCTTGATGTCGGTCTCGCTCCGCAAGTCTACGGGCTGCGCCGCATCGTCATCCCGTACAATTTGACATCCCCCCCCCTCCGTGGCCTACGCTCAATAAGCAGTACGCCCGAGCCCGGCTGCTGGCAGGTCTGCAGCAAGGGTGCCGACACCTGCCCCGTCACCGCGCCCACGGATCCCTGCAATCCGCCCAATTGTGCGTTGGTCTAGCGGGCTGGACCGCTGAAGAAAGAGTCAGGCCTCAAAGATCATGCAGGCGTATGTCGGGCGTAGGAGGAGAATGGCGTGCGGCTGAGAATCGGCGCGGTCGGTGGGCAGAGCACCCTGAGTCTCGGGGCCTCTGTGACCATCCTGGTAGCCACGACTCTTGCCGGGTGCCGAGGAGTTGCGGATTCGAAGGATGTCGCGTCGGAATTTTCGGTCGCTCCTGACGTTGCGGCATCGACACTTCGCAGATTTCCGGACACGCCATCGGTTCGGCTGCGGCGCAGCTTCCGCCTGGGCGCTCTCGACGGATCGCCCGACCAAACCTTTGGTTTCATAACGGACGTGGGGCTGGACCCCGGCGGCAATCTGTACGTTGTAGATGCTCATCTCCAGAGGATATCTGTCTTCGACACCGAAGGCCGCTTCGTGGAAGAGTGGGGCCGCGCAGGTGCAGGACCCGGTGAGTTCGTAGAGCCGTACAGCATTGCCGTTCTGGATTCGACTGTCGCGGTATTCGATGCGCGCACCAAGCGCGTCGAGCTGTTCTCTGTGCACGGGAGGTTCGAGCGCCAGATTACAGTTGGACCCGTGGCGGAAGCGAACCTCTCCCGCGGCCCGGAAGGGGTCATAGCCATGTCCCTCTCCATGGCCGTATCGGACACGGCTGCGCTGGTCGGTCTCGACCCTGACAGTCTTGGAATCAGGGTCTTCCTGCACGCGCCCCCGATTACCGCACAACTGTACGGACCGTACTTCTCTGAACCCGGCGCGTCGTGTGGCACCGCTCGAGGTGACTTGCTGTACGCGAATCCGTGGACGTACGAGATCGTTCGCATTGATTGGCTCTCGAGCCCATCCATTCGGCGATACGTGCGACGGAGTTCCATCCTGACTGCGGTGGATCCACCGACCACTGCTGTCGGACCTTCGGTACAGCGGGGAGCAGTGCTCGGCCTCGGCTGCGATTCGCGCTATCTCATTCTGGCCTCCATGGATCCATCGGACGGTAGATTCGCCTACGACCTGTATTCCTCACGTTTCAAGCCTCTTGCCCGCTTTGCCTTCCGGCTGGAAGATGACAGCACTGGATTGACCATCCCCGGCTTCGTCGGGGATCTGAGGGACGGTCGCCTGGCTACCTACCGTGACACGCCGAATCCCCAGGTTTTCGTCTATCGGATCGAGAGCCGGTGAAGGTCATGAACCGGGGAACGGCCCTTCTGGAAGGAGCGCTTACTCTGGCCGTGATTGGTGCTGTAGTGCTCGCCGTCAAGGTGCGAGCGCGATATCTACGGCCGTTGAGCAGCTTGGAGCGGGAGCCGTTCGTGAGGCGACGCTCAGGGCACGGTTCAACCAGGATGAAACGGAACTACGCCGTCTCCGGCAGACCTTCGAATTCGTCGTACTCATTGACAGCGCTCGCAAGATGTCCGGTTTCGACGACCAGGGAAGGGCGGTGTCCTACACCTTGGCGGACGGAGTACTGGGGTCCATGCTGTTTTCGGTCGATCCGGACTGCCCAGCATGCGTGAGGATGCTGCCCTTCGTGGATTCCCTGCAGCGCGTGTCCGGGTGTCACGTGCGATCTGTCGGGTTGTTTCTCGGACCTCGTAGTCGGCTTGCCGAATTCATCGAACAACATTCCCTCGGGTTTCCAGTGCTTTACGGTGCCAGCAGCGCTCTCTTCACTTTTCTCCCCCTGACACGCTCCCCCGTCATCGTGGTCGTCGATCGCCGCGGAGCTGTCGCAGGCACCTGGGAGGGATTCCTTGATTCGGAAGAAAGGGCGGAGTTGCGACGGATGGTTTCGGGATGCTGACGCACGATCACGTGGCCAGCATCTCACGTAGGATCGGCCAGAGCCTCAGCCAGTTGTGGAGGCAGGGATCGCCGGCGATATGCTGCGATGTGGCCGTGATTGGCATCGTGGCAACCGCCGTGGCCGCGACACCCAGAGGAGCCCGAGCAACCGATCTCCTGAGTGGCGACACCGTTTGGATTCGGGTGGTAGACCGTGAGTCGGATGCGCCCGTTGCGCGTGCTCACGTTGAACTGGCCTGGGCGACCTCGAGTGCCATCGGCAGCGTCGGATCCGAGTCTGGCACCAGCGATTCACTGGGTATCGTGAAATTCGGATCCGTCCCGCGTTTCGAGCCTGTAACGATCACAGTTCAGTGTTCTTCATTGGCCACACTCAGAGTGCGGCGACGGGTCGGAATCGTCAGGGTGCTCGAACTGAGATTGAGGCGGCGGCCACCGGCCGATCCATCCGACCGGAATACAGACCGTCGCCAGGGGCCACCTGGACCATGTCTCGGTCCGTCGGTCAGGAACGGTCCCAGTGTTGGCGCGGGGCCCCCAGGCCCGCGATCCGAAGCGGCGATTGGGCCTTCTGGCTGCGGCCGTAGAGCGCTTTGCGCCGGACTGGGAACCCGCTCACAGGGTAAGAGGAGAGAGCTCCGGAGCCTCAGATTGGCGCGCATGAGATCGGCGAGGTGGGGTAAAGGGGCGGCATCCGGTGATCGGAAGGCACGTCGGCTCTAGACGAGGGCACCCCACTCGATCCGGCCGGTCGGGAGAGGAGCGTGAATGGGGCCCTCCAGCCTTCACCCATTATGCTGGAAGGCCACGGTGGCGCCGTCGGCCCGGGAGGGGCGGGTCGCTGCGCCTCGAGGGTATCCAGACAGCTGTCAGATAGCCCACCCGGCCTGCCGCCCGTCACGCGCAGCCTGGGCCGGGAGATGCGGGGCGCGTGGATCCCCCGCCTCATCGGGCGGCTGTTCCCGAGGAAGGGCCGGGAGATGCGGAGGATGGGGACGGTGGTGCTGCTCGAGCGGGGCTGAGCGGCGTCCGGCCGGGCCCGGAGGCCTTCCGCCCCCGTCGCCGGACCGCTCCGCACGTCGTGCTCCGTACCGGTCGACGGGCCGGCCGTCTTGCCGCCGCGGTCGCCGCCGCGCCATCTTCGGGCCGATCCGGGGGAAGGCCGGCTCCGCGCGGGCGGCCCGCCGCCGCCCCCCGAGCCGCTTCTCCCGACCCGGGAGCCGCCATGGCCCACCCCGAGAGCACCGACCGCCGACCTCCCGCCGCCGCCGTCCCGGGGCGCCCGCCAGGTGCGGCGCCCGCGGCCCTCGCCGGGCTGCTGCTGGCGTCCGCCGCGGCGCTGGCGGCCCTGGCCGGAGTCCTCGTGCCCGCCTCCGCGCTGGCGGCCCAGGAGGGCGCCTCCGCCGGGGGCGCCGCGGGAGCCTGGAGGGCGGTGGCGGACAGCTCGCCCTTCCGGCCGCTGGACCTGCGGGCGCCGAACCGATACCGCGGCGCGGACGGCCGCCCCGGCCCCGACTACTGGCAGCAGCGGGTGGACTACCGGATCGACGCCACGCTGGATCCGGGCGCGGACGAGCTGCGCGGCCGCGAGACGATCCACTACGTGAACCGCTCCCCGCGGACGCTCGACCACGTGTGGATGCAGCTCGACCAGAACATCTGCGCCCCCGGCAGCCTCACGAACACGCTGAACCAGCCCCCGCTCGTCTTCCAGGCGGTGTCCTTCGACTTCTCCTGCGGGGACTTCGACGGCGGCGTGACCCTCGATTCCCTCTCCATCGGCGGCCGGGAGGCGGAGCGCTCGGTCGAGGGGACGGTGATGCGGGTGGAGCTGCCCGCGCCCTTGCGGCCGGGCGGGGCCACGGACCTCCGGGTGGTCTGGAGCTTCCGGGTGCCTCCCTACGGGGCGGGGAGGATGGGCCACGACGGGCCGCTGTACGAGATGGCCCAGTGGTATCCGCGCATGGCGGTCTACGACGACGTCACGGGCTGGAACCACGAGCCCTACATCGGCGCCGGCGAGTTCTACCTCGAGTACGGGAGCTTCGACGTCTCGCTCACGGTGCCGGCCCGCGACCTCGTGGCGGCGACCGGCACCCTGCTGAACCCGGACGAGGTGCTGACGGCCGGGCAGCGGCGGCGTCTGGAGGCGGCCCGCTCTTCGGACACCACCGTCGCCGTCGTCACGGCGGCGGAGGCGGGCACCCCGGCCGCGCGGCCGCCGGGCGCGTCCGGGACCCTCACCTGGCGCTTCCACGCCGACAGCGTGCGGGACTTCGCCTTCGCCGCGGGACCGGAGCTGCGCTGGGACGCCGGCTCGGCCGACGGCGTGCTGGTGGAGACGCTCTACCGCCCCTCGGCCCGGCTGTGGACGGAGGCCAACCGGATGGCCCGGGCGGCCATCGCGGGCTTCAGCCGCCACTGGCTGCGCTACCCCTACCCGCACGCCACCACCGTGGAGGGACCCATCGCCGGCATGGAGTACCCGATGCTCACCTTCTGCCCGGCGGGACAGGATCGCCACGACCTGCAGTGGACGATCATGCACGAGTTCGGGCACGAGTGGTTCCCGATGGTCGTGGGCTCCAACGAGCGCCTGTATCCGTGGATGGACGAGGGCTTCAACACCTTCATCGACTACATCGGGGCGGCCGAGTACTTCCGCGGCACGGCCTACGGGGACACGATCGGCGAGCGGCCGCTCCACCTGTACGGGGCGCACGCCGTGCCGGGCCAGGAGCAGCCGCTCGCGGACCGGCCGGTCGAGCAGCGCGACCTGCTCTGGACGGGCTACCAGAAGCCGGCCCTCATGCTCCATCTCCTGCGCACGGTCGTGCTGGGGCCGGAGCGCTTCGACCGCGCCTTCCGGGCCTACGCCCGGGACTGGGCCTTCCGCCATCCGACCCCCGCCGACTTCTTCCGCGTCATGCGGGACGAGTCCGGCCGCGACCTGGGGTGGTTCTGGCGCGAGTGGATCTATTCGACCGCCCGCCTGGACGTGGCCGTCGACACGGTGGCGCGCCGCGAGGACGGCGGCTGGGAGGTGCGCCTCTCGAACCGGGGGACGATGGTGATGCCGGTGGACCTGGAGATCGAGTACGCCGGCGGCGACCGGAGCCGGGTCCACCTCCCGGTCGACGCCTGGAACCTGGGGCGGCAGTTCACCTACCGGGTGCCGGACGACCGCCGGGTGGTGGGAGCCCGGGTCGACCCGGACGGGCGGCTGCCCGACACCGACTGCTCCGACGACCGCTGGCCGCGCTGAGCGCGCCGGGAGCGCCCTACGTCTCGCGCAGAAAGCGCTCCGCCTCCCCGAGCGCCCGGTCCGGCCGATCCCGGTGCGGGGCGTGCCCGCACCCGGCCAGCCGCACGCTGCGGACGGGCCCGATCGCGCCGGCCTCGACCGCCTCGACCTGCGCCCACGTCCCGTACTCGTCGTCCTCCCCCTGGAGCACAAGGGTCGGCGCGGTGACGCCGGCCAGCTCGTCCCGGATGTCCCAGCTCCGGAAGGCCGGCTTCAGCCAGATGTCCCGCCAGCCGTGGAAGGTCGCGTCCGGATCGTCGTGCCAGCGGGCCAGCGTGCTCCGCAGCCCGCCGCTTCGGTAGGCGTCCCCGAGCGCGGCGATGCTCCGGACCGTGACGTCCTCCACGAAGGCGTGCGGCGCCTCGAGCACCAGGGCGCGGACCCCGCCGGGGCTCCGGGCGGCGAACAGGAGGGCGATGGACGCGCCGTCCGAGTGGCCGTACAGGACGGGCCGCTCGATGCCGGCCGCCTCCAGGAGGGCGGGGAGGACGGCGTGCGCCTCCCGGTGCATGAAGTCGACCGGCCGCGGCAGCTCCGCCGGGTCCGAGGCGCCGTAGCCCGCCCGGCTGTAGGCCAGGCCGCTCCAGCCGAGCCGGCGGCACAGACGCTCCGGGTAGTCCCTCCACAGGCCCGCCGAGCCGAGGCCCTCGTGCAGGAAGACCACCGGGGGCGCCGCGCCCGGCGCGGGGCCGAAGCGGCGCACCTCCAGCCGCCGGCCGGCCGCGCGGAGGAGGCCCGGCCCCGGGCCCCGGGCGCCCGCGCCCCGGCTCACCGGGGCCGCCGCAGCTCCTGCCGAAGGAGGAAGCGCCGGATCTTGCCCGTGGCGGTCCTGGGGAGCGAGTCCCGGAAGACCACGCGGCGCGGGTACTTGTAGCGCGCCAGCCGCTCCTTGACGAACGCCTGGAGCTGGCGCGCCAGGCCGTCCCGCTCCTCTTCGTCCCCCGCCTCCGCGCCCTCCTTCAGCACCACGAACGCCGCCGGCTTCACCAGCCCCTCCTCGTCCTCCTCGCCCACCACGGCGCACTCGAGGACGGCCGGGTGCTCGAGGAGCGTCCCCTCGACCTCCACCGGGGACACCCAGATCCCGCCCACCTTGAGCATGTCGTCGCTCCGGCCCGCGTGCCGCCAGCGCCCCTCCCCGTCGACCAGGTACTTGTCCCCGGTGCGGATCCACTCGCCCTCGAGGGTGGCCTTGGTGGCCTCGTGCCGGTTCCAGTAGAACGCCATGGTCGAGTCGCCGCGCACCAGGAGGTCGCCCGGCGTGCCCTCCGGCACGGGCTCCCCCTCCTGGCCCACGAGGCGGAGGTCGTAGCCGGGCACGGGCGTCCCGGTCGTCCCCGGCGCGCACGCGCGGGGGCGGTTGGAGAGGAAGATGTGGCAGATTTCGGTCGAGCCGATTCCGTCCAGGATCTCCGTGCCGGTCCGCTCCAGCCAGCGCTCGAAGATCGGGGCGGGGAGCGCCTCGCCCGCGCTCACGCACAGCCGCAGGCTGGAGAAGTCGGCCTCGGCCCCCTCCTCCAGCGCCGCCAGCATCTGCGCATAGGCCGTCGGCACCGCGAAGAACAGGGTGGGCCGGTGGCGGGCGATCTGTTCGAACATGGCCGCGGGCGTGGGCCGCCCGCCGTACAGGATCGAGGCGGCCCCGACGTGGGCGGGGAAATAGCCCGAGTTCCCGAGCCCGTAGGCGAAGAACAGCTTGGCCAGGCTGAGGCAGCGGTCCTCCGGCCGGACCCCGAGCACGCGCTCGCCGTACGTCGCCGAGCACACCCACGCGTCGTGGTGGAGGTGGACGGCGCCCTTGGGCTCGCCGGTCGTGCCGCTCGTGTACAGGAAGAAGGCGAAGGCGTCGCGGTGGGTGGGAGCGCAGGCCCCGGCGGCCGGCGCCTCCCGGGCCCGCGCGGCGGCCTCGTCCGTCTCCACGACCTCCGTCCCCTCCCGCGCCAGCCGGCCCGGCTCGGCGATCGCGGGGTCCACGACCGCCAGGCGCGGGTCGCAGTCGTCCAGGATGGCGGCCAGGTCCTCCGCGGGGAGGAGGGTGTTCAGCGGGACCGCCACGCACCCGGCGGCCAGCGCCCCCCAGAACCCGGCCAGGAGCTGCGGCCCGTCGGGGAGGAGGAGGGCCGCCCGGTCGCCCGGGTGGAGGCCGGCCTCCACGAGCCAGCCCGCGTGGCGGCGGACGCTCGCGTCGAGGGCGGCGTAGTCCATCTCGCCCCCGTCCCACACGACCGCCGTCCGGTCCCCCCGCCCCTCGCGCACGTGGCGGCCCACGAACCATTCGGCGGCGTTGAAGCGCTCGGGGAGCCGGTCGGCCGCGCGCAGGCTCATCGGAGCGTCCCGGGCCTCATCCCGCCCACAGCTCCCGCACGCCCGCCACCACCATCTGCACGCCCACGGCCATGACCAGGAGGCCCAGGATCCGGGTGGCCAGGCGAAGCCCGAAGTCCCCGAGGACCCGGTGCCACGTTCGCGCGAAGAAGACCGTGAGGAAGACGAGGAGGCACACGGCGGCCACCGCCGCCAGCGTGGCCGGCACCCCGACCTCGGGGGAGGCGGCGAGCGTGATCGTGGTCGTCATGGCGCCCGGCCCGGCGATGAGCGGGATCGAGAGCGGGACGTAGATTCCGAAGCTCGCCTCCTCGTGGGAGGCGGCCACCTCCTGGTCGCCGCGCGAGAACTGGGCGCCGGGCCGCTCGCCCTGCACCATAGAGAACGCCATGGCCGTGATGATGAGCCCGCCCGCGGCCCGGAGCCCCGCCACCTGCACGCCGAAGGCGTCCAGGACCCGCGTCCCCACCAGCGCGCACGCGGCCAGCGTGATCCCGACGGCCAGCGCCGAGCGCCACGCGTCGCCCCGGTGCTCGGCCGGGTCGCCGTGCGCGCGCAGCGCCAGGTAGACGGGGAGGGCCCCGAGCGGGTTGGCGATGGCGATGAGCGCCGCCGCGGCGCCCAGCGTCCCGGTCGTCACGGGGCCTTGGCGGCTCCGGCCGTTCCCGGCGCGCCCGCGCCGGTCCCGGCGCTCGCGGCCGCCCCGGGCCCGACCCCGGCGGGCTCGAGCCGGGCGGGCTCGACCTCCGCCGCGATCCCCTCCGGGACGGAGCCGTCCGGCTCGAGGCCGCGGCCCAGCGCCAGGAAGTTGGCCAGGAGCGCGTGCCCCGCCTCGGTGAGCACGCCCTCGGGGTGGAACTGGACGCCCCACGCCGGGCGCTCGCGGTGGCGGAGCGCCATGACCTCGCCCTCCTCCGTCCACGCGGTCATCTCGAGCTCGTCCGGGAGGCCGTCCGCCTCGACGACCAGGGAGTGGTAGCGGGTCACCCGCAGGGGCGACGGCAGGCCGGCGAACAGCCCCGTCCCCCGGTGGCGGACCGCGGAGAGCTTCCCGTGCATCGGCCGGCCGGCCCGGCTCACCAC
Source organism: Gemmatimonadota bacterium (assembly GCA_035267645.1). Lineage (GTDB taxonomy): Bacteria > Gemmatimonadota > Gemmatimonadetes > Palauibacterales > Palauibacteraceae > Humimonas. Next base: position 18,633 of record DATFLN010000062.1, read on the forward strand.
GCCCCCGAAGACCTCGCCCACGCACTGGTGGCCGAGGCAGACCCCGAGGAGCGGGATCTCCGCGGTCAGCTCGCGGACGATCGCGGGGCAGGCGCCGGCCTCCGAGGGCGTGCAAGGCCCCGGGGAGAGCACCACGTGGCTCGGCGCCATCTCCCGGACGAGGTCCGGGCCCACCCGGTCGTTGCGGCGCACGACGACCTCGTCGCCCAGCTCCCGGAGGTAGCGGGCCAGGTTGTGGACGAAGGAGTCGTAGTTGTCGACCAGGAGGATCACGCCAGAAGGATAGCCGGGCCGCGGCGCGGTCGCGACCGGGATCGTCGAGCGCCCCTCGCCAGCGGCTCCGGCGGCCTCGAGGACGGCGCGGCGTCGGCTCGGAGCCACCGTGGCGTGCTCGACGCCGCCGGGGGCCGGCCGCTCAGTCGCCCAGCTCCAGCCTGCAGCGTCCCGCCAGGCCGTCCGACTCCTCGACCTCGACGGTGATCCTCTCCAGCGTCCCGCCCGCCTCCGGGTCCAGCCGGTCCGCCAGCTCGCGGGCCAGGTACGCCGCCATGAGCTCCGCGCTCGTGTTCTCGACCGGGAGGACGACCACGTCGGAGGCGGGGAGCGTCATCGGCCGGCCGGCGTGGCGGACGCTCACCGCGTCCCCCTCGCGCTCCAGGGCGAGCCGGGCGTTCTCCCCCGCCAGGAGGGTCCGGTGGTCCAGCGGCGCGAGGAGCTCCTCCGCCGCCCCGCGCACGGCCAGGAAGTCCACCAGGAGGCCGTTCGCGTCCAGGGACCCCCGGAGCGTGATGGAGACCCGGTAGTTGTGGCCGTGGAGCGCCTCGCACTGTCCGCCCCCGTAGACCAGGAAGTGGGCCGCCGCGAAGGCGAGCCGGTCGCCCTTGACGGTGATCTCGAAAGTCTCCGTCTCCGCCACCGTGTCCGCCTCCCGTCCCTGGGGGACCTGCCGCTCGAACCCTCGGCGTGACAAGATAGGGGCGAGGACGGAGGCCGCCCAGCCTGCCGGCGCGGCGCGGCCTCGGGCCCGCGGCGAGCGCACCCCCGGGGCCTGCGGCACACGGAGGCCCGCCCGGGGTGAAACGACCGCGGCCCGGCCGCGTATCTTATCCGGAGCGGCGGGAGTGGACGGCACCCGGCGGCGAGGGCCACGATCAGCGACGGGACGGAAGGCGTGTCGGAGACGAGAACCGAGGGAGGCAGGCGGGCGGCGCGCCGGAGGCTCGACGACGAGCTCGCCTCGTGCGGGAGCCTGCTCGTGGCGTACAGCGGCGGGGTGGACTCCGTGTTCCTGGCGTACGAGGCCGTCCGCGTCCTGGGTCCGGGCCGCGTCCTGGCCGTCACGGGCGTCAGCCCGTCGGTCGCCGGCCGCCAGCACGACACGGCCCGGCGGGTGGCGCGCGAGTTCGGGATCCCGTGGCGGGAGCTCCCCACGCACGAGATCGACGACCCCGACTACGCGGCCAACCGGTCCGATCGCTGCTACCACTGCAAGAGCGAGCTGTACGGCCGCCTGGCGCGCCTGGCTCCGACCTGGGGCTACGCCTCGGTGGCCGACGGCGCCAACGCCGACGACGCGTCCGACTACCGGCCGGGCGCCGCGGCCGCGCGCGAGCTCGACGTCCTCTCGCCCCTGCAGGCCGCCGGCCTCGGAAAGGACGACATCCGCGCCTTCTCCCGCGCCGCGGGCCTCCCCACATGGGACGCCCCCGCCTCGCCCTGCCTGGCCAGCCGCCTCTCGTACGGCGTCGAGGTCACCCGGGGACGGCTGGGCCAGGTGGAGGAGGGCGAGAGGGTGCTCCGCGAGGCCGGCGAGGAGGGGGACCTGCGCGTGCGGCACCACGGCGGGGCGGCGCGCATCGAGGTGGACCCGCGGCGGCTCGGGGCGTGGGCCGACGCCGAGCGCTGCCGCCGGATCGAGCGCCGGATGCGCGGGCTGGGGTTCGAGCGCGTCCTGCTGGACCTGGAGGGCTACCGGCGCGGCTCCCTGAACCGCGCGGTCGGCGTCGACGCGGCGGGGGCCGGCTCGTGAGCGGCGACGCGGCGTCCGCGCTCGCCCGCCACGTGGGCGAGCGCCTGGGCCTCGAGGGGGGGCGCGTCCGCGTCGAGGCGGCCGGACGCGACGGCGAGATCGCGGTCCTGGTCATCCCGGCCGAGGCGCTCTCCGCGCTCCTCCGGGACGAGGTGCGCCGGGAGGTGGCCGAGCGCGCCCGGGCGGCCGGCTACGACCATGCCGCCGTGGACCTGGCGCTGGACGCCGCCGCCGACGCGGCGGACGGGCCGGCCGACGGCGAGCGGCAGGAGGCGGCCCCGTGAGGCTCTTCGTGGCCATCAACCTTCCGGGCGCGCTCCAGGAGCTGATCCACGAGGGCACCGCGAGCCTGCGCGAGGCGGGCATGCCCGCCCGCTGGGTCGAGCCCGAGAAGATCCACCTCACGCTCAAGTTCCTGGGCGATGTGCGGGACGAGCGGCGGGACGAGGCGGTCGAGGCGCTCCGCGAGGCGGCGGCGGGCTCGGTCCCCTTCGAGCTTGACCTGGAGGGCATCGGTGCGTTCCCGTCGCTGCGCCGGCCCCGGGTCGTGTGGCTCGGGGTGGAGGCCACCCTGCCGCTCCGGGCGCTCAAGCACGACGTGGAGCACGCGTACGCCCAGCTGGGCTTCGAGCGGGAGTCGCGCGCCTTCCACCCCCACCTCACGCTGGGCCGGGCCCGCGACCGCTCCGAGGCCGGCGAGTTTCGGCCGCTCGAGCGGCTGGCGAGCCAGGTCCGGGTCGAAGGCGGGTTCCGCGTCGACAGCATCGAGCTGATGCGGAGCCGGCTCGGCAGCGGGGGCGCGCGCTATTCGGTGGAGGCCTCGGCGCCCACGGGCGAGGAGGAGGAGTGAGGTGCCCGCGAGCGAAGAGGGGAAGGGCACCGTGAGCTGGCTCCGGAGCTGCCTGGCGCGCATCGGCTGTCTCACGCTCCTGGTCCTGGGGGCCGGCATGGCCTGGGTGTGGCGCGACTCGATCACGGAGTGGTGGCACGGCCGCACGGTCGCCGCCGCGCCCGGGACGCCTTCGCCGGAGCTGGCGGACCGCGCCGCGCGCAAGCTGGACGACTTCATGCACCACCGCGGCCCCGCCCGCGTGGTGTTCGACGGAGCGGAGCTGCAGAGCCTCCTCGTCTACCGCCTGGCGGACTCGCTGCCGCCCGGGCTCGAGGACCCGCGCGTCTCGATCGGGGACTCCTCCCTGGAGGCGAGCGGGGCGCTCCAGGTCGAGCGCCTCATGGACGGGAAGGCGCCGGACGCGATGCGCAGCCTCCTCGGAGACTCTGCGCGGGCCAGCGCCGAGGTCGTGCCCGAGGTGGCCTCCCCCGGTATCCTCATCCTGGACCTGCGGCACGTCACGGCGGGCGGGCTTCCCGTCCCCTCGATGATGGTGCCGTGGCTCCTCGAGCAGATGGGCCTCCCCCGGACCGATGGACGTCCGCGGGCGGTCGCGCTCCGCGTGCCCAGGGACCTCCGGGTCGTGCGGGTGGAGGGCGGCCGGCTCAGGCTGGAGCGAGGGTCGCCGGAGCGCGGGTCCACGGAGTGAGGACCGACAGGGACCGACACCGAGATTCCCGATAGAGAGGCCAGATGCCCGAGATGTTCAGGAACTTCATCGACGGAGAGTGGACGGAGTCCGAAGGCGGGACCTTCGAGAACCGGAACCCGGCCCGCGCGGACGAGGTGATCGGCCTCTTCCCGCGGTCGACCGCCGATGACGTGGAGCGCGCCGTGGCCTCGGCCCGGCGGGGCTTCGAGCGCTGGCGCCGGGTGCCCGCCCCGGAGCGCGGCCTGGTCATGCAGAAGGCGGGCGACCTCATGGTCGAGCGCAAGGAGGAGCTCGCCCGCGTGCAGACGCGCGAGATGGGGAAGGTCCTCGAGGAGACGCGCGGCGACGTGCAGGAGGCCATCGACACGGCCTACTACGCCGCCAGCGAGGGACGCCGGCTGTTCGGGAGGACGGTCCCCTCCGAGCTCCCCGACAAGTGGGCCATGAGCTACCGGCGGCCGATCGGGGTGTTCGGGATCATCACGCCCTTCAACTTCCCGACGGCCATCCCGAGCTGGAAGATGTTCCCGGCCCTCCTGTGCGGGAACGCGGTCGTGTTCAAGCCGGCCGAGGACGTCCCGCGGTCGGCCGACCTCTTCGTCGAGATCCTCCTCGAGGCCGGCGTGCCGCCCGAGTGCGTGCAGCTCGTCCACGGCCCGGGGGAGACGGTGGGGAAGGCCATCGTGGAGCACCCCGAGGTCGACGGGATCTCGTTCACCGGATCGACGGCCACCGGGAGCCTCATCGCGGCCGCCGCGGGACGCATGCACAAGCGGGTGAGCCTGGAGATGGGCGGGAAGAACGCCCAGATCGTGCTCCCGGACGCGCCCATGGACCTGGCGCTGGACGGGGTCCTGTGGGGCGCGTTCGGGACCACGGGCCAGCGGTGCACGGCCACCAGCCGCCTCCTCCTCCACCGGGACATCCACGACGAGTTCGTCGAGCGGCTCCTGGGCCAGGTGGGCGACCTCACGCTCGGCGACGGGCTCGAGGAGGGGACCGACGTGGGCCCCCTCATCAATGCGGCCGCGCTCGGGAAGGTCGAGAAGTACGTCGGCATCGCCCGCGAGGAAGGGTGCGAGATCGCCTGTGGCGGGAAGAGGCCGGAGGAGGCCTCGCTCTCGGGTGGCCACTTCTTCGAGCCCACGGTGCTTCTGGGCGTCGAGCCCGGGATGAGGGTCGAGCAGGAGGAGATCTTCGGCCCCGTCCTCTCGGTGGTGGCCTTCGACGACCTGGACGAGGCGATCCGGATCAACAACGATGTGGAGTACGGGCTCTCCTCGGCGCTCTACACGTCCGACGTCGGGGCCGCCTTCCGGGCCATCGAGCGCCTGGACAACGGCATCACCTACGTCAACGCTCCGACCATCGGGGCCGAGGCCCACCTGCCCTTCGGCGGCGTGAAGGGCACGGGGAACGGTCACCGGGAGGGCGGCTGGGAGGTGTACGAGTTCTACACGGAGACCAAGGTGGCCTACGTGGACTACAGCGGCCGGCTGCAGCGGGCGCAGATCGACGTGTCCTGGTGAGGCCCGACTCCGGATGAGGCTGGCGTGAGGACGATGCGGAGCTTGTGGAAGGCGGCACCGACCGGCCGCCGGACGCGCGGCCACAGGGGCGCGGCGGCCCGACGGAGGCCCGAACCGAGGAGGGGGGCGTGATGAAGCCGGGAGGCGGGGAAGGCGGTCCGTCGCTGGGACGCTGGGTGTGGGAGTGGACGAAGACCATCGCCACGGCCCTGCTCATCTTCCTCTTCGTCCGGTCCTTCGTGGTGGAGGCGTTCCAGATCCCGACGGGCTCGATGGAGAACACGCTCCTGGTGGGTGACTTCCTCCTGGTGAACAAGGCGGTCTACGGCGCGGAGCTGCCCGGGATCGACTGGCACCTCCCTTCGCTCGAGGACCCGCACCGCGGGGACGTCGTGGTCTTCCAGCCGCCGCCGGCCGCCGGCCAGTCCCCGACCACCCGCTACGTAAAGCGCGTGGTGGGGGTGCCCGGCGACACGCTCTCGATGCACGACGGCGTGCTCTACCGGGGCGGCGGCCCGGTGGACGAGCCGTACGTGAAGCACACGCGGCCCTTCCGGGACCTTGCCAATCCCAGGTTCGACTGGCAGAGCCACTTCCTGGTGCGCCAGGCGCGCGCCGAGGGCCGCTACCGGCCGACGCGGGACAACTGGGGCCCGATCGTCGTGCCGGCCCATCGCTACTTCGTGATGGGGGACAACCGGGACAACTCCGAGGACTCGCGCTACTGGGGCTTCGTCCCCCGGGACGCAATCACCGGGAAGCCGCTGATCGTCTACTACTCGTATCGGCGGCGGAGCGCCGCCGCCGTGCCGTGGATCACCGAGATCCGCTGGGGAAGGTTCCTGACGCCCATCCACTGACCGGGCGGGGGCGAGCGGGCCGGGGGCGGCCGGCCGCCCCCGATCGGCCGCCCCCGGAGACGAACGGCATGGACCGCCGCACCGAGCACGTCCCCACCGGGAGCCTCGACCTCTACTTCCGGGAGATCGCGGGATCCGAGCCCCTGGACCTCCGGGAGGAGGCCGAGCTTGCCCGCCGCTGGCGCGAGGAGGGCGACCAGCGGGCCCTCGACCTCCTCGTCCGCGCGAACCTCCGGTTCGTGGTCGCGGTGGCCCGCCGCTACCGCGACCGCGGGCTCCCGATGGAGGACCTGGTCAACGAGGGGAACCTGGGGCTCCTGAGGGCGGCGCGGAGGTTCGACGGTCGGCGCGGAGTCCGGTTCATCAGCTACGCCGTCTGGTGGATCCGGCAGTCCATCCTGCGCGCGCTCGAGAGCTCGGCGCCCCCGCTCCTCCCGCACGCGGCGCCGGGGGCGGGCCCGGGAGCGCGAGGCGGCGCCGGCGGGCGCTCGCCGCGTCCGAGGGCTCACCTCGTCTCGCTCGACCAGCCGCTGGCCGACCGGCCGGGGAGCCGGCTCTCCGACCTCCTCACCGACGAGCGCGTCCCCGCCCCCGACCGGGGGCTCGAGCTGCGGACCCGCCGGGACTCGGTGGACGCCCGCCTTGCGGCGCTTCCGGAGCGGGAGGAGAGGGTCCTCAGGCTCTACTTCGGCCTGGGGGGCGATGGGCCGTGCGGCCTGGCGGAGATCGCCCGGGAGATGGGCATGAGCCGCGAGCGGGTTCGGCAGATCAAGGCCCGGGCGCTGTCGAGGCTCCGGGCCGTTCCTCCGGCGCGCGATTGAGCCTTCGCGGGAGGGACGAGGACCGCCCCGGCGGCGCCCTCCGGTGGCCCCGCGACGCGCTTGACACATGCCGGGAGCGAGCCTACCTTTCGAGGCTGCTAGCGGAGTGAGCCGACCGCCCTCGTTCGCGGGGCGGTTCGTTTTTGTCCTCGACGCACGCTCTCGCGGTCCCACGAGCCCGGACCGCGGCCGCGCCGGGGACGTGCAAGCGGGACGCACGAGGCGATGAAGACGTACAGCGTCAAAGCAGGCGAGATCGAGCGCGACTGGTTCGTGGTCGACGCGCGCGACCAGGTGCTGGGGCGCCTGGCCACGCGCGTGGCCAGGGTCCTCCGGGGCAAGCACAAGCCGACGTACTCTCCGCACCTGGACGTGGGCGACCACGTGATCGTGGTCAACGCCAGCGAGGTCCGGCTCACCGGCAAGAAGGCCGATACGAAGACGTACTTCCGGCACAGCGGGTTCATGGGGAGCTCCAAGCAGATTCCCTTCCGGCGGATGATCGCGAAGCGGCCCGAGTACGTCATCGAGCGGGCCGTGAAGGGTATGCTTCCCAAGACGAACCTGGGAAGAGAGATGGCCAAGAAATTGCGGGTCTACCCGGGACCCGAGCATCCGCACGAGGCGCAGTCGCCCCGCCCGCTCGAGCTCTGACGGGCGGGACGGCGCGCGCGAGCGAATACGGACAGGAAGAGAGCACGGAGGAAGCTTGGCGGAGAAGAGCGTTGCACCTTCCCGTAAGAAGCCGATCCAGACCGTGGGTCGGCGCAAGGAGGCGGTGGCCAGGGTGGCCCTGAAGCCCGGCTCCGGCGCCTGGGCCATCAACGGCCGCGAGGCCGGCGAATACTTTCCGATCCTGCGACATCGCCAGGCCATCGAGGAGCCCCTCAAGGTCACCGACTCGGAGGGGATCTACGACGTCCTGGTGCGTGTGCGGGGCGGGGGGCTGACCGGCCAGGCGGACGCCATCCAGCTGGCCCTGGCCCGGGCCCTGCTCGAGGTCGACGAGGACCACCGCACGGCGCTCCGTGCTCGGGATCTCCTGACGCGGGACGCCCGCGTGGTCGAGCGGAAGAAGCCCGGCCGACCCAAGGCGCGCAAGCGCTTCCAGTTCTCCAAGCGCTGATCACAGCACCGGACGAGGATCGATGGCCGACGTGGCACTGAAGGATCTCCTGCAGGCGGGGGTGCACTTCGGGCACCAGACCAGCCGCTGGAACCCGAAGATGCGCAAGTACATCTTCGCCGAGCGGGGAGGGATCTACCTCCTCGACCTCAAGAAGACGCAGCAGAAGCTGAGCGAGGCGCAGGACCTCGTGCGCGAGGTCGTGACCGACGGCGGCTCGGTGCTGTTCGTGTGCACGAAGCCCCAGCTTTCGCCGATCGTGCGGGAGCAGGCGGAGCGCTGCGACGCGTTCTACGTGACCGAGCGCTGGCTGGGCGGCATGCTCACGAACTTCCAGACGATCAAGAAGAACATCCGCCGCCTCAAGGAGCTGGAGCGGGGCGCCGAGGAGGGGGCCTTCGAGTTCTACACCAAGAAGGAGCGACTCCTCCTCGACCGTGAGCGCGAGAAGCTCGATCGCTACCTGTCGGGCATCAAGGAGATGGGCCGGCTGCCCGGTGTCGTCTTCGTCGTCGATGCCAAGAAGGAGGAGATCGCGGTCAGGGAGGCCTACCGGCTGGAGATCCCGGTCGTGGCCATCGCGGATACGAACGCGGATCCGGACATGCTCTCCGTTCCCATCCCCGGCAACGACGACGCCATCCGCTCCGTGACGCTGATCACGCGGGCCATGGCCGAAGCGGTCCTCGAGGCGCGGAGCGAGGTCCCCGAGGGCGCCGCCGAGGAGGCCGAGGAGGCGTTCACGTACTCCTCCGACGTCGGCGAGACCTCGGAGGGCGAGTCGTCGCACCGCCGCAAGCGGCCGCGCCGCCGCCGGCCCCGGCCGGAGGTCATCGCGCGACACCGGCAGGCGCGCGATGGCGAGGAGGAAGAGGGCCAGGAAGCCGAGGAGGCCGGTGAGGCCGCGGAAGAGGCGGCCGCGTCCGCGGAGGAGGCTTCCGCCGAGGAGCCCGAAGCGGAGGCCGAGAAGGCGGAGGTGCCGGTCTCGGCCGGAGCGGGCGGAGCCGAGGAGGCCGAGGAGGACGAAGAGTCCTCCTGAGGACCGCCCGGAAAAGGCCACTTCGGTGGCCTTTTTTTTTGAGGGGCCGGACGCGGAACGCGGGCCCGCAGGTTGCATCGGAGCGGGCCGAGCGACGAACCAGCGCGACGGACGACGGATCATAGACGAGAGAGGGGAACCGACCATGGCGGAGATCAGCGCCGCGGCCGTGAAGTCGCTCCGGGACCGTACCGGGGCCGGCATGATGGACTGCAAGCGGGCCCTCGAGGAGGCCGGCGGGGACGAGGAGAAGGCCATCGACCTCCTGCGGCAGCGGGGGGCGGCCAAGGCGGCCAAGCGGGCCGACCGGGAGGCGAGCGAGGGCGCCGTGCGCATCACGCGCACGGGCGACGGCACCGTCGTCATGGTGGAGGCCACCAGCGAGACCGACTTCGTGGCGCGCAACGCCGAGTTCCTGGCGTTCGCCGACCGGGCGGCCCGAACCGCCGCCGGGGAGGACGTCCCCGAGGGCGAGATCCGGGACGGCCAGGAGCTCCTGGACCACCCGGATGAGGAGCCGCTCCGGAAGGAGCTCAACGAGCTCCGCGCCAGGATCGGGGAGAACGTCGGGCTCGGCCGCTACGTGAAGTGGACGCCGGGTGCCGGCTCCGTGGTCGGCCAGTACATTCATTTCGGCAACAAGATCGGGGTCATCGTCGAGCTGGAGGGCGCCGAGCACGAGACGGCGGCCTCGGAGATGGCCCGCGAGGTGGCCATGCACGTGGCCGCGGCCGATCCGGCGGGTGTACGCCCGGAGGACATCCCCGAGGAGGAGCGCGAGCGCGAGCGGGCGGTCCTCACCGAGCAGGCCCGCCAGGAAGGCAAGCCGCCGGAGATCGTCGAGCGGATCGTGGAAGGTCGGATGCGCAAGTTCTACGAGCAGAACGCCCTGCTCGAGCAGGGCTTCGTGAAGGACCCCGACACGACGGTCGGGGAGCTGGTCGCGGGCGCGCCCGGCGACCTCAAAGTGCGGCGCTTCGTGCGCTTCGAGGTCGGGGCCTGAGGGTCGGCGTGGCCAGGGGCGGCGATCCTGCGGACGAGCCCACCGGCCTCCAATACCCCCGCGCGCTGGTCAAGCTCTCGGGCGAGTCGTTGGCCGGGGACCGGGGCTTCGGGATCGAGCCGCCGGTCATCGAGGAGCTGACGCGCGAGATCAAGGGGGTCCACGAGGCCGGGGTCCGCCTGGGCCTGGTGGTCGGCGGCGGAAACATCGTGCGCGGGACCGTGGCCAGCGAGCAGGGGATGGACCGCGTCTCGGCCGACTACATGGGCATGCTGGCCACGGTCATCAACGCCCTGGCGCTCCAGGACATGCTGGAGCGCCACGGGATCGAGACGCGCGTGATGACCGCCATCCGCATGGAGGAGCTGGCCGAGCCCTACATCCGGCGCCGGGCCCTCCGCCACCTCGAGAAGGGCCGTGTCGTCATCTTCGCAGGCGGCACGGGCAACCCCTATTTTTCCACCGACACGGCGGCCGTCCTCCGGGCCATCGAGATGGAGGCCGACGTCATCCTCAAGGCCACCAAGGTGGACGGCGTGTACACGGCGGATCCCGAGCGCGACCCGGACGCCGAGTTCATCCCGGAGATCTCCTATCTGGAGGTCATGACCCGGGAGCTCCGCATCATGGACGCGGCGGCGATCTCGCTGTGCAAGGAGAACGATCTCCCGGTCATCGTGCTCAACATCCGGAGGCCGGGAGCGATCCTGTCGGCCCTCAGGGGCCGGCGGGTCGGCACCATGGTGGCCTGACGGGCCGCCGGACCGGACACAGGAGCGACCCGGCCGCGCCCGGGAGGGAAGGAGGCCCGACCATGACCGCGAAGACGCTCGAGGATGCCCGGAACACGATGGACAAGGCCGTCGAGGCCGTGCGGAGGGAGTTCAACACCGTGCGCACCGGTAAGGCCACGCCGGCCCTCCTGGACACCGTCCGTGTCGAGGCCTACGGGTCGAGCATGCCGCTGAACCAGGTGGCCAACGTGAGCGCCCCCGAGCCGAGCCTCCTGGTCGTCCAGCCCTACGACCAGAACATCTCCGGCGCCATCGCCCAGGCCATCCAGGCCGGCGACCTGGGCCTCAATCCGTCGGTCGACGGCGCGATCATCCGCGTGCCCGTCCCGCCCCTGAGCGAGGAGCGGCGCAAGGAGATGGTCAAGGTGCTCCACCGCATGGCCGAAGAGGGGCGGATCTCGGTGCGGCACGTGCGCCAGGAGACCCGGAACGAGCTCCAGCGCAAGCAGCGCGAGGGCGAGGCGGGCGAGGACGCGATCCACCGCCGCCTGGAGGAGCTCCAGGAGATCACCGACCGGCACGTGGCGAAGATCGACGAGCTCCTCGAGAAGCGCGAAGCCGAGGTCATGGAGGTCTGAGCCGTGAGCGAGCAGGACGCAGCCCCCGAGATCCCCGAGCCCACCGACGCCCGCATCCCCGAGGACGAGGGGAGGGGCCTGGTCGAGGCGGCCGAGCACGAGCGGGAGACCCGGCCGTGGGACGAGACCTACGGGCGCGGCGGCGCCGAGCCCTTTCGCGACGAGAGCTGGCGGCGCACGTTCGGGCGGCCCGGCATCGTCCCGGGCGGCACGGACTGGCGGGTGGCGCTCAGGGCCTACGTGGCGGGCCACGACCGTGGCCGCGACGCGGAGGCCAAGCTGGCGGACGCGGCCCGCGCGGCCGGCGGGAGGCCGCTCCCCGCGGGCGAGGGGCGGTCCGTCCGGCCCGCGAGCCCCGAGTCGGAGAGGTGGGAGGGCGCCACGGCCGCGGGCGCCCGCTTCACGTACGGGGTCCCCATCCCGGACCCCGAGCGCCTGGACTTCCACCGGAGCGCCAGCACCTGGCGCCGGCGGCTCCCCTGGGTCCGCATCGCGGGCGCGGACGACGACGACCGCTCCCGGGGCTGATCCGGTCCCGGACCTCGCGGGCCGCTTCTCCCGCCACCTGCGGGAGCACCCCGACCTCCTCCCCCCGGGCCTCCGTGTGTTGGTCGCGGTCTCGGGCGGGCCGGACTCCACGGCCCTGCTCCACCTGATCCACGGCGTGGCCGGGGACCTCGACCTCTCCGTGGCGGCCGCCCACTTCGACCACGGCGTGCGGGCGGAGAGCGGCGCCGAGGCCGAGGAGGTCCGTCGACGGACCGGGGACCTCGGCGTCGCTTGCCGGGTCGGGAGGGCCGAGGAGGACCTTCCCCTCCGGCAGGAGGCGTTCCGGGAGGCCCGCTACGCCTTCCTGCGCCGGGTGGCCGACGACCTCGGGGCCGGCCGGATCGCCACGGGACACCAGGCGGACGACCAGGCCGAGACCGTCCTGTTCAGGATCCTCCGCGGCACCGGCCTGCGCGGCCTGGCGGGCATCCCCGCGCGCCGCGGCCGGATCGTGCGGCCGCTCCTCCCGTTCCGGCGCCGGGAGATCCTGGCCTGGCTCGAGGCGCGGGAGATCCCGTGGATCGACGACCCCTCCAACCGCGATCCCCGGTGGGAGCGGGCCCGGCTCCGGCAGGAGGTCCTCCCGGCCCTGGAGGCGGCCTGGGGCGAGTCCGTCCGCGACCGGCTGCTCGCCCTGGCGGGCGCGGCGCGCCGGGCCGAGCGGGCCCTGGAGCGGAGCGCCGACCGGGCGCTGCGGCGTTGCCGGGTAAGGCGGGACGGCGCGTGGGACGAGGGGTCCGTGGCCCTGGCGCTGGACCGCGTCCGCGAGCTGGACCGCGAGACCGCGGCACGGGTCGTCCGCAGGGCGGCGCGCGAGCGCGGCGTGCGGCTGACGAGGGGCGGAACCCAGGCTGCGATCGAGTTTATCAGCGAAGGCCATAGCGGGACGAGCGTGGACATCGGGGGCGGTCTCTCCGTGGCCCGCGAGTTCGACACGCTCTGGATCGGCCGGCCCCTGGAGGCGGCGAAGGATGCGCCGCTCCGGATCGAGACGGCGGAGCCGGGGCGCGGAGAGCTCCGCATCGGAGGGCGAGACCTGCGGGTCAGCTGGGGAGGGAAGGCCCCGGATGCGGCGGACGTCGTCCGGCTCGAGCTCGCGACCGATCGACTCGCCTTCCCTCTCATCGTCCGCGGCTGGAGAGCGGGGGACCGCATCCGCACGCGGGCCGGGACCCGCAAGCTCAAGGAGCTCTTCCGCGAGGAGCGGGTGCCGGCCTCGGAACGGAGCCGGATCCCGGTCGTGGTCGCGGACGACGGCAGCGTGGTCGCGGTCGGGGAGTTGGCCGCGGCGCCGGAGGTGTGGCCCCAGGGGGGCGAGGAGCGCTTCGTGTTGAGGATCGAGGATGCCTGAGGGCGCGTCCGTCATGAACAGCGACGAGATGCTGGCCACGACCGGCGGCCGGGAGCTCGAGCGCATCGTGTATTCGGCCGAGCGCATCGCGGCGCGCGTCCGGGAGATGGGCCGCGATATCGGATCGGCTTACCCGGAGGGCACCCGGCTCCTGGTCCTGGGCCTGCTCAAGGGCTCCTTCGTCTTCCTGGCCGACCTCGTGCGTTGCATCGCCCTCCCGCTGCAGGTCGACTTCCTGGTGGTCTCGAGCTACGGGCTGGGGACCACTTCGTCGGGAGACGTCGAGACGCTGTACGACCCCGGAACGCCCATCGAGGGGAGGCACGTGGTCCTGGTCGAGGACATCATCGACTCGGGCCGCACGGTCAACGAGCTCGTGCCCGAGCTGATCGAGCGCGGGCCGGCCTCGCTCGAGGTGTGCGCGCTCCTGCACAAGCACCTGGCCGACGACCTGGTGCTCGAGCCCCGCTGGGTCGGCTTCGACGCTCCCGGAGAGTTTCTCGTAGGTTACGGGCTGGATCACGCCGAGGACTTCCGGCACCTGCCCTTCATCGCCGCCATCTGAGGGCCTCGCGCATGCCAGCTTCCAATCCCGGACCCCAGCGCGGAGGCGGAAACGGCGGCGGCGGCAAGACAAGCCGCTTCTTCCGCGCGGCCTCCTTCTGGGTGCTCATCCTGCTGGTCCCCCTGTTCATCTACCAGCTGATGCAGGGCAAGGAGAGCTCGCGCCACGAGCTCACCTACACGGAGTTCCAGACGCAGCTCCAGTCGGACAACGTCCAGTCGGTGACCATCCGCAACGGTCACGAAGTCGAGGGCGCGCTGAAGACGTCCATCCAGAAGGACGGCTCGCAGGTCGAGCGCTTCCACACGCTCCTCCCCTTCGAGTCGAGCATGGAGTTCGTCTCCGAGCTCCAGAAGCAGGGCGTCCAGATCAGCCGCGAGGAGGCGGGGAGCAACTGGGTCAACATCCTGGTCTCCGTCCTCCCGTGGGTGCTCATCATCGGCCTGTGGTTCTTCCTCTTCCGCCAGATGCAGGGCGGGAGCTCCCGGGCGTTCAGCTTCGGGAAGTCCAAGGCCAAGCTCCTCTCGGGCGACACGCCCAAGGTCACCTTCGCCGACGTGGCGGGGTGCGACGAGGCCAAGGACGAGCTGCAGGAGATCATCGAGTTCCTCAAGGACCCCGACCGCTTCAGCCGCCTGGGCGGCCGGCTCCCCAAGGGCGCGCTCCTGGTCGGGGCGCCCGGGACGGGGAAGACGTTGCTCGCGCGCGCGGTGGCCGGCGAGGCCGGACGGCCGTTCTTCTCGATGTCCGGATCGGACTTCGTGGAGATGTTCGTGGGCGTCGGCGCCTCGCGGGTGCGGGACCTGTTCGAGCAGGGGAAGTCCCACGCCCCGTGCATCATCTTCATCGACGAGATCGACGCGGTGGGGCGGCACCGGGGCGCGGGCCTGGGCGGAGGCCACGACGAGCGGGAGCAGACGCTGAACCAGCTCCTGGTCGAGATGGACGGGTTCGAGGCCAACACCGGTGTCATCCTGCTGGCGGCCACGAACCGGCCGGACGTCCTGGATCCCGCGCTCCTTCGGCCCGGCCGCTTCGACCGGCAGATCGTAGTGGACAGCCCGGACGTGAAGGGCCGCGAGGGGATCCTCAGGGTCCACACCCGCCGGATCCCGCTGGCCGACGACGTGGACCTGGCGGTCCTGGCCAAGGGGACGCCGGGCCTGTCGGGCGCCGAGCTCGAGAACATCGTCAACGAAGGCGCGCTCCTGGCCGCCCGCGAGGGCAAGGAGCGCGTGTACATGGAGGACCTCGAGGCCGCCAAGGACAAGGTCATGCTCGGCGCCGAGCGCAAGAGCATGGTCATCTCCGAAGAGGAGCGGCGGGTGACGGCCTACCACGAGGCGGGCCACGCCGTGATCGCCCTGCGCGCGCCGGGCCTCGATCCGCTCCACAAGGTCACGATCGTGCCGCGGGGCCGCGCCCTCGGGATCACCGCCTCGATCCCCGAGGAGGACCGGCACAACTACACGCGCGAGTGGCTCGAGGGGCGGCTCAAGATGCTCTTCGGAGGGCGCGTGGCGGAGGCCATGATCTTCGGGCCCGAAAAGATCACCACGGGCGCGGGGAACGACCTCGAGCGCGCCACCGAGATGGCCCGGCGCATGGTGACCCAGTTCGGCATGTCCGACGCGATCGGGCCCATGACGGTGGGGGACCAGGAGCACGAGATCTTCCTCGGGCGCGAGCTCAGCCAGCGCCGCTCGGTGAGCGAGAAGACGGCCCAGCTGGTGGACTCCGAGGTCAAGCGCATCCTGGACGGGGCCTACCGCGCGGCGCACCAGGTCCTGGAGGACAACCGGGACCTACTGGAGCGGATCGCCCAGGCGCTCCTGGAGCGGGAGACGCTGGACGCCGACGAGATCGAGGCCCTGGACGAGGGCCGGCCGCTGCCGCCGCAGGAGTCGGCGGCGCCGGCGTCCGCCGAGCCGCGCTGCGAGGAGCGCGAAGGGCGGCGCCGGCAGGAGAAGGGGCGCACGGTGGAGGGGACCGGCGGCGAGCCGGCGCCCGCGCCGGCTTGAGCCGACCTCCGCGCCCGCCCGGGTGAGCGTGGAGAGGGGGACGGCCACGAAGCGGCCCGGCCGCGCGGCGGATGCCTCGTGGCGGATCCGCGGGGAGGTGCTGGCGCTGGACCGGCCCGTCGTCGTGGGTGTCCTGAACGCCACCCCCGACTCCTTCTCGGACGGGGGGCTCCACCTGGAGCCGGCCGCGGCCGTGGACCGGGCGTGGCGCATGATCGAGGAGGGGGCCGGCGTGATCGATGTGGGCGGCGAGTCGACCCGGCCCGGGGCGGACCCCGTCCCGGCCGCCGAGCAGTGGCGCCGGATCGAGCCCGTCCTCTCCCGGGCCTCCGAGCTCCCCGTCCCCCTCTCGGTGGACACCACCGAGCTCGAGGTCGCCTCCCGGGCCCTCGAGGCCGGCGCCGCCATCCTGAACGATGTCTCCGGGCTCCGCTTCGAGCCGCGCCTTGCGGAGCTGGCCGCGGAGTCGGGCGCGGGCCTCATCCTGATGCACATGCGGGGCGACCCGCGCACGATGCAGGACGACGTGGCCTACGATGACCTCCTCGGGGAGGTGCGCTCGGCCCTGGAGCGCTCGATCGGACGCGCCCTGGAGCGGGGCTGCGGGCGCGACCAGCTGGTCGTCGACCCCGGGATCGGGTTCGGGAAGTCCGCCGCGGGCAACCTCGAGCTCATCGCCCGTCTCCGCGAGCTGGAGGGTCTGGGGGCTCCCATCCTGGTGGGTCCCTCCCGCAAGTCGTTCATCGGGAAGGTCCTGGACCTGCCGGTCGACCAGCGGGAGGAGGGGACGGTGGCCGCGTGCGTGATGGCGCTGGATCGCGGGGCGCGCCTGTTCCGCGTCCACGACCCGAGGCGCGCGCGCCGGGCCCTGGACCTGGCCGAGGCCATCCGCCGGGCCGGCGACGGCCCGCGGCCCGACGTACGGGGGGCGTGAGGCCGTGCGCGCGCTGCTCGACTACCTCGGCTACCTGCAGGTCGGCCCCAAGGACATCGTGGAGATCCTCCTGGTGGCCTACCTGTTCTATCGCATCCTCCTCCTGTGGACGGGGACGCGGGCCCTCCAGATCCTCTTCGGCCTCGTGCTCCTGGTGGCGGTGCACGGGATCGCGCGCCTCCTGGACCTCGGCCTCATCACCTACCTCCTCTCACAGGCGTTCACGTACGGCGCGTTCGCGCTCATCGTCGTCCTCCAGCCCGAGCTCCGGAACGCCCTTGCCCAGCTCGGGCGGAGCCGGCTGTGGCGCTTCTTTGCGCGCATGGAGGAGAGCGAGGTGGCGGGCGAGATCGCCGAGGCCGCGGCGCGGCTGTCCCGGGCCAAGATCGGCGGGCTCATCGCGATCGAGCGGGAGGTGGGCCTCGGGGAGTACGCCGACACCGGCACCCGCGTCGGGGCCGAGGTCTCCGCGGAGCTCCTGACCACGGTCTTCACGCCGTACTCGCCCCTGCACGATGGGGCCGTGATCGTCCGCGGTGACCAGATCGTGGCGGCCGGGTGCATCCTGCCGCTCACCCAGTTCCCGGTCGAGGACCGCTCGCTCGGGACCCGGCACCGGGCGGCCCTGGGGCTGAGCGAGGAGACCGACGCCTTCGTGGTCGTGATCTCGGAGGAGACCAGCCAGATCTCGCTGGCCTACCGGGGGAACCTCACGCGGGACCTCGATCCGTCCGAGCTCCGCTCGCGCCTGGCCTCCGAGGACCAGGCCGCGGTGCCGGAGGGGTCGTCGGGCTCGGGAGGGACCCGCGACGGGTCGGTCGAGGGCAGCGGTGCGGGGGAGGGGCTCCCGCTCCCGGCGGGCGAGAGCCGGAGCGGCTGATCGGCCTCCGGAGGCGGGATGCGGGCGGCTCCGGGGGACGGAGCGCGCCGGGCCCGCGGGCGGGCCGGCGTTCATCCGGTATACGGCACGCCGGTTTCGTTGACGGAGCTTCAGGAGCCCGATAGAATGAGGCGGCTCGGGCGCAGCCCGGCCCGCGGAGCTTCGTGCGCACACTCCTGACGGGAGGCGGCATTGCAGCCAGGCGGACCCACCTTCAAGCTCCTGACGCTGTTCAAGGACGGGGGCTTCATGATGTATCCCCTCGTCCTCTGCTCGCTCGTCGCCCTCGGCGTCGCCATCGCCAAGGCGTGGACGCTGTGGGTGGCCCACCGGGAGTCGCAGAAGCTCCTGGAGGAGATCGAGGACCTGGGCATGGCGGGACGCATCGAGGACGCCATCCGGAAGGCCGAGGAGACCCCCGGCCCGGTCGCGGCGATCCTCCTCACGGGCCTGCGGCGCGTGCAGGAGGAGCACACCGAGGCGGACGTGCAGACCGCCATCAACACGGCCGGAAAGACCGAGCTCGACTTCCTCGAGCGCGGCCTCGTGTGGCTGGCCACGATCGCCAACGTGGCGCCGATGCTCGGCTTCCTCGGCACGGTCATCGGGATGATCCTGGCCTTCGCCGCGATCGAGACGGCCGGGCAGGTGGAGCCGGCGCTGGTGGCAGGGGGCATCAAGGTGGCCCTCATCACCACCGCGGCGGGGCTCGCGATCGCCATTCCGGTGAACGTGGTGTACAACTTCTTCGTGACCCGCGTCGACAAGCTGATCTCGGACATGGAGGAGGGGGCCCAGGCCGTCCTCGACCTCATCTGGAAGATAGAGACGGGCAAGGCCTCGAGGGCGGGGAGCTCCGCCGGCCGGTCCGAGTGAGTCCTGACACGAGAGCCGCTCACGGGAGAGCGACATGCCGCTGCTGAATCGAAGAGAGAGGGTCGACGACGAGATCCCCACGGCGTCGCTGGCCGACATCGCGTTCCTGCTCCTCATCTTCTTCCTCACCACGACGGTGTTCAACGAGGAGCGGGGCCTGCCGATCGTCCTGCCCGAGCAGTCCAAGGAGCAG
>DATFLN010000063.1:0-51805 GCA_035267645.1 Gemmatimonadota bacterium
TTCAGCCACGGCCGCAGATGCGCCATGGCCCGCGCCCGGTGGCTCACCGCCTGCTTCACCTCCCGGGGGAGCTCGCCCAGCGTGCGGCCCCGCTCGGGGAGGAGGAAGATGGGGTCGTAGCCGAAGCCTCCCTCCCCCCTGGCCTCCGCGGCGATGCGGCCGCGGAGCTCTCCCTCCACCACGAACCACCCCGCCCCGCCCACGACGGCCGCCGCGCACCGGAAGCTCGCCCCGCGCTCGGCGGGCGGCACGTCGCGCAGCCGCTCCAGGAGCCAGCGGTTGTTGGCCTCGTCGCGGCCCCACCGGCGCGCCCACGTCACGGGGGCCAGGCGCTTGGTGCGCACCCCCGGCCCGCCGCCCAGCGCGTCCACGCACAGCCCCGAGTCCTCGGCCAGGGTCACCATTCCCGTGCGCCGCTGGAAGTAGCGGCCCTTGGCGAGCGCGTTCCCGGCGAAGGTCTCGGCCGTCTCGAGCGCGTCCTCCTCGTCCCGGGGCTCCGCGCCGACGTCGGTGAGGGAGACGAGCTCGGGCGCGGCCTCGCCCAGGAGCTCGCGGATCTCGTCCAGCTTGTGGGGATTGCGCGTGGCGACCAGGAGCCGGCCCGGCACGGGTGGGCGCTCGGTCCCCTCCCCCACCTCGCCGGTCAGGGACCCCGCGCGCACCCTCCACAGGAGGTCCGAGGTCGAGCGCCCGGCCAGGAGCGGGACGAGGCGGACCTGTCCGCCTGCCTCCTCGACCGCCCGCGCACCCGCCACCTCCTCGCCGCGGTAGTCCTCCCCCTTGACCAGGACGTCGGGGAGGAGAGCCTCGACGAGCGCCTCGGGGGTGTCCTCCCCGAAGACGACCACCGCGTCCACGGGCCGGAGCGAAGCGAGGACCCAGGCCCGGTCGCGGGCGGGCATCAGGGGGCGCCCCGGGCCCTTGAGGCGGCGGACCGACGCGTCGTCGTTCAGGCCCACCAGGAGCGCGTCACCGTGGGCCCGCGCGGCCCAGAAGCTCTCCAGGTGGCCGGCGTGGAGGAGGTCGAAGCAGCCGTTGGTGAACACGAGGCGGAAGTCCCGCGGGCGGCCGTACACCTCCACGGCCTTCTCCCGGGACAGGATCCTGGTGGCGGGTCCCCGATCCGGCTCCCGCTCTGGTCCCCGATCCGGCTCCCGCTCTGGTCCCCGGTCCGGCTCCCGCTCTGGTCCCCGGTCCGGCCCCGGCTCGCGGCCGGGCTCGCCCCCCCGTCCCGGCTCTCCGGCCGTCACGGCGTCAGTCCTGGAGGTCGGCCAGGAGCCGGCCCGCCCCCCGGTCCAGCAGCTCGCCCCCGACCGTGCGGCCCAGGACGCGGGCCGCCGACACGTCGGCGCGGCCGGAGGCCCGAACCTCGCGCGAGCCGTTTTCGGCCAGCACCACGGCGTCCAGGTGGAGGCCGCCGTTCCCGTCCAGCCGCGCCAGCGCCCCGATCGGGACCAGGCAGCCGCCCTCCAGGGTGGCCAGCAGGCTCCGCTCCGCGTCCACGGCCGCCCGGACGGCCCCGTCCTCGAGGGGGGAGAGGAGCTCGGCCGTGCGGCCGTCGCCTCGCCGCCCCTCGACGCCGAGCGCACCCTGGGCGGGGGCCGGGAGCCAGCCGGGGGGCTCCAGGAAGACGGCCTCCCCCGGGTCCACGAGGCCGAGGCGGAGGAGGCCGGCGGCGGCCAGGACCAGCGCGTCGGCCTGCCCCTCCCGCATCTTCCGGATCCGGGTGCCGACGTTCCCGCGGATGCTGACCGTGGAGCAGTCGGGACGTCTGGCCAGGAGCTGGGCGCGGCGCCGCACCGAGGAGGTCCCCACCGTGCTGCCATCGGGCAGGTCCTCGAGGGTGATCGGCCCGTCCGGACCCAGGAGGATGTCCCTCGGGTCCTCGCGCTCGGGGACGCAGGTCACCTCGAAGGCCTCACCGAGCCGGGTGGGGAGGTCCTTCAGGGAGTGGACGGCCACGTCGATGTCGCCCGAGGCCAGGGCCTGCTCGAGCCGGGCGGTGAACAGGCCCTTCCCGCCGATCTCCGGGAGCGGCCGGTCCAGGACGCGGTCGCCCTCGGTCGTCATCCACACGCACTCGACCTCCAGGTCGGCGTGCGCCCGCCCGAGCGCGCTCGCCACGGTCCGGGCCTGACGTCTGGCCAGCTCGGACTTCCGGGCGCCGATGCGCACCGTCCGCGTGCCGCCCTCTCCCTCGCTCAGGGTCCCTCGCTCGCTGCAGGTGGCGCAGATCTCAGTGCAGGTAGCGCAGGTAGAGGTAACCGTTGCTGATCACGATCGACAGCAGCATGGCGGGGACGGAGACCTTGAGGAACGGGATGAAGCGGATCGGCTCCTCGGCCCGCTCGGCGAAGCCGGCCACGACCACGTTGGCGCTGGCGCCGATCAGCGTGCCGTTCCCGCCCAGGCAGGCGCCGAGCGAGAGCGACCACCACACGATCTCCAGGTGCTCCGGCCCTCCCAGCGCCGGCCCCATCTGGTGGATGACCGGGATCATGGCCGCCACGAACGGGATGTTGTCCACGATCCCCGAGGCGATGGCCGACACCCAGAGCACGGCGTAGGAGGTGACCTCGAGGCTCCCCCGGGTGAGCTGCAGGACGCTGCGGGCCAGCATGTCCAGGAGGCCCGCCTCCTCGACGCCCTTCACCAGGATGAACAGGCCCACGAAGAAGAAGAGCGTGACCCACTCCGCCTCGGCGAACGCCTCGTGCACCGCCTTCGACTGCTCCTCGGCATCCTCGCCCATGTTGGCGAGCAGCAGGAGGAGGGCCGCCCCGAACATGGCGATCGTCGCGGGCTCCAGGTGGAGGGCGCCGTGCGCCAGGAAGCCCACGAACACCAGCCCCAGAACGAAGAGACATTTCCTGAGGAGCTTCGGGTCGGTGATCGCCTCGTGCTCGCGGAAGCTGAGGACCCGCTCGCGGAGTGCCTCGGTCGTCACCAGCCGCTTCCGCCACAGGAAGGCGATCGGGACGATCGTGAGCACGAAGATGAGCGGCGTGATCGGCGCGACGTTCACCAGGAAGTCGTTGAAGGACAGGTTGGCCGCCGACCCGATCATGATGTTGGGCGGGTCACCGATCAGCGTGGCCGTCCCCCCGATGTTGGAGGAGAAGATCTCGGCCGCCAGGATCGGATAGGGGTCGATCTCGAGCTCCTCGGTGATGAGGAGCGTGACCGGGACGATGAGGAGGACCGTGGTCACGTTGTCCAGGAGGGCCGAGAACACCGCCGTCACCACCGAGAGCATGAGCAGAATGCCGAGCGGCCGCGCGTTCACCTTCTTGGCCGACCAGATGGCGACGTACTGGAAGACCCCCGTCTTCCGGGTGATCGCCACGAGGACCATCATCCCGGTCAGGAGCCCGAGGACGTTGAAGTCCACCCCCCGGACCGCGGCCTCCTGGTTGAGCACGCCCAGGATGATCATCAGGCTCCCGCCCAGCAGGGCGGCGATGGCCCGGTTGATCTTCTCGGACATGATGACGATGTAGGTGGCCACGAACAGGATCCCCGCCACCCACACCACGTTCCACCCTAACAGCACGTGGCCTCCGGCCGTCACGCCCTCCTGCATCCCCTCGTCCTCCCGTCGCTAGCGCTGCCGGAGTGTCTCGAGCACGTCCCACGGCGAGACCATCCCCACCAGCCTCTCCGTCTCCTCCTCGACCACCGGCAGGTCGCGCCCCAGCCTGTAGACCAGGAACAGCGCCTCGGTGAACGAGGAATCCGGGTGGAGCGCCCGGCTCCTGCCGCTCTCCAGGTGCGCCCGGACCGGGCTCGCGCACACGTGGTCCAGGCGCTCGCGGAGCTCCTCCAGCGTGTCGGCCACAAAGTCCAGGTCCGCCAGGCCCTCGAGCCCCCGGCCCAGCGTCACCGCGCGCGGCATGAGGAGCGCCACGAGCTCGTGCAGGCCGAACATCCCGACCAGGCGGTCGCCCTCGACGACCGGCAAGGCCAGCAGCTGCTCCTCGACAAGGAGCTCCGCCGCCCGCGACACCGTGTCGCCCGGTGAGAGCGTCACCGGGTCCCGCCTGGCCACCTCACGCACCGTCATGGGACTCCCCTCGCCTGGTCCAACTCGGAGGCTCTCGATTCGGGACCCCGGCGTCCGATCGGAGAGGGACGGCCGCGGGGTCGGGTACCGGATACCGGAGGGTAGCGGTCGCGCCGTGCCGGCTCAACCGACCCGGCCGGCCCGCCTCAGGCGACGGGGTCGGGGCACTCCGTCAGTGGAGGTACCGCAACCACAGGTACACGTTGGCGATCGCCACCTCCGTGAGCATGGCGGCCACCGAGACCTTGAGGAACGGGATGAAGCGGATCGGGTGGCCCGCCCGCTCGGCGAAGCCGGCCACGACCACGTTGGCGCTGGCCCCGATCAACGTTCCGTTCCCCCCCAGGCAGGCGCCGAGCGAGAGCGACCACCACACGATCCGGAGATTCTGGGGGCCTCCGAGCGCGTGGCCCAGGTCCTGGATCACCGGGATCATGGCCGCCACGAACGGGATGTTGTCCACGATGGCCGACGCGATGGCCGAGACCCACAGGACCGCGTAGGACGTGACGTGCAGGTTCCCCCGGGTCACGTCCAGGACCCCCTGGGCCAGCATGTCCAGGAGCCCGGCGTGCTCGACGCCCTTCACCACGATGAACAGGCCCACGAAGAAGAAGAGCGTCACCCACTCGGCCTCGGCGAACGCCTCGTGCACCTCCTTGGACTGCTCCTCGGCGTCCTTGCCCACGTTGGCCAGGAGGAGGAGGAGCGCCGCGCCAAACATGGCGACCGTGGCCGGCTCCAGATGGAGAGCCCGGTCGAAGAGGAAGCCGAAGATCACGAGGGCCAGGACGAGGAGGCACTTCTTGAGGAGGCCGGGGTCGGTGATCGCCTCCCCCTCCCGGAACTCGAGGACGCGCCGACGGTGCTCCTCGGTCGTCACCAGACGCTTCCGCCACAGGAAGGCGATCGGGACGACGGTGACCAGGAAGATGAGCGGGATGATCGGGGCCACGTTGGCCAGGAAGTCGTTGAAGGACAGGTTGGCCGCCGACCCGATCATGATGTTGGGCGGGTCGCCGATCAGCGTCGCCGTCCCACCGACGTTGGAGGAGAAGATCTCGGCCGCGAGGATCGGATAGGGGTCGATCTCCAGCTCCTCGGTGATGAGGAGCGTGACCGGCACGATGAGGAGCACCGTGGTCACGTTGTCCAGGAAAGCGGAGAACACGGCCGTGACGGCCGAGAGCATGAACAGGATGCCCATGGGCCGGGCGTTCACCTTCTTGGCCGACCAGATGGCCACGTACTGGAAGACGCCCGTCTTCCGGGTGATCGCCACCAGGACCATCATGCCCGTGAGCAGACCCAGGACGTTGAAGTCCACGCCCCGGACCGCGGCCTCCTGGTTCAGCACGCCCGTGAGGATCATCAGACCCGCGCCCAGGAGCGCCGCGATGGCCCGGTTGATCTTCTCGGACATGATGACGAGGTAGGTGACCCCGAACACGATCGAGGCCACCCACAGCGTGCTCCATCCGAGCAGCACGTGGCCTCCGGCCGTCACGCCTTCCTGCATCCCCGCGTCCTCCCCTCGCTACCGCCGCCGGATTCGCTCGAGGACGTCCCAGGGGGAGACCATCCCCGCCAGCCGTCCCGTCTTCTTCTCGACCACCGGGAGGTCGCGCCCCAGCTTGTAGACCAGGAACAGCGCTTCCGTGAAGGACGAGTCGGGGTCGAGGGGCGTCCGCTCCGACCCCCGCTCCAGGTGCTCGCCCACCTCCGTCTCGCACACGTGGCCCATCCGCTCCCGGACCTCGTCCAGCGTGTCCGCCACGAAGTCCAGGTCCGTGAGACCCTCGAGCCCCTGGTTCATGAGGCGGACGGCCCGCGGCATGAGGAGCTCCACCAGCTCGTGCAGCCCGAACACCCCCACCAGCTTCCCGTCCTCGACCACCGGCAGCGCCAGCACGTGCTCCTCCACCAGCAGCTCCGCCGCCCGGGACACCGAATCGCTCGGCGAGAGCGTCACCGGCTCCCGCCTCAGGATCTCCGACATGCTCATGACGCCCTCCCCGCTCCGGCGGCCCGGCCGCTCCCTCGTCGACTTTCTCTCACCACTGCGACTGCGCTCCGTCCACGATCTTCTGGATCAGGTTGTCCAGGGCCATCTGGATGGCATCCTGGTCGGACTCCTGGTCGGGAGCGTACTCGCCGCTCCCCGAGACGCCGCCGGAGCTCCAGATCGTCTGGTTGCGCCGGAGGTCGACGATCTCCACCGAGGCGGTCACGGTGACGCGGCGCTGGAAGACCTGCGCGCCCACGTCCTCCCGGCCCTGGAAGCTCACGGCCTGGTCCGTGTAGTTGGTGATCCTCGTGCGGATGACCGCGTCCGCGTCGCTCTCGGAGCCGAGCTGGGCGCCCAGACGTCCGCGGACCGCGTCGAGGAGCCCCTGGGTGAGGTCCTGGGTGAGCTCGAAGCGCGGCGTCTGGTTCTCGACCGGGGGCACGTAGATGGAGTGGATGTCCGACGGGAGCCCTCCTCCGCCGGAGAAGCCGTACAGGCACCCCCCCGCGACCGCCGCCGCGAGGAGGCTAGCCCCGATCCGGAAGATCGAAGATGTCGGCCGGATACGGCTCATCGACGCTCGTCGCCTCCTTCAGGCTCCACCTGGCCCTGCTCCCCCGCTCCCGGTCCCTGTACTCGGCCCCCTCCGGCCACGCGGCGGCCCCCTCGGGCCACGAGATCTCGAGGCGCCGCAGGAGAGTGCCTCCGCGGACGTCCTCGACCCGGATCAGCCGATCGCGGCGCACAACATATCGGCGTTCGGCCCCGTTTGGCACATCGTATACCAGGACCTGGTCCCCATCGCTCGTGAAGCCCCGGTCCGGACGCTCGGCCCCGGGACGGAAGAGGCCCGCCGTGGCGTACAGGTAGGCCGGCGGCGGGAGCCGCACGTCCCTCAGCTGGCCCAGGGTCCGGAGGCCGTCGCCCACGAGCGCGACGGCCAGCGACGCGTCGCCCGGGCCGAACAGGTCCAGACGCAGGCTGTCGGGCGGGTTGAAGCGTCCGACCCCGTCCCCCCGGGTGGGGCCGCGCTCGTCGGCGTACTCCCAATGGAAGACCAGGTGGGTGGGGGACGCGGGAGCGGAGGCGGCCGCCACCCTGCGGGCCACGGCGGCCGGGTCGGAGAGGGGCGGCCCCGAGCGGAGCCCCGCGCTGGCGCACCCCGCGGCCACGAGGGCCACGGCGGGCGCGGCGCGCCGCAGGAAGCCGCTCACGCGTCCTCCCGGGGCCCGCCGCCCTCGTCGCCCCAGCTCCCGGAGACCGCCCCCGAGAGCGCGGAGCGCAGGTGGTCGGGGAGGCGCCGAACGCTTCCCCTCCCGTCCATGCACACCAGCTCGGTGGTCGCGTCCGCCAGGACCGTCCCGTCGGAGGCGCGGAGGACCCGGTAGGCGAAGGCGACCGAGCGGCTCCGCACGCCGGACACCCGGGTGGCGACGTCGATCTCCTCCTCGTAGCGGGCGGGCTCCCGGTAGTCGACCGAGACCCTCGAGACGGGGAGGAAGACGCCCTCCTCCTCCAGGTCCGAGTAGGAGGCCCCTCGCTCGCGCATCCAGGCCGTGCGCCCCTCCTCGCACCACAGCAGGTAATGGGCGTGGTGCGCGCGTCCCATCTGGTCGGTCTCGCCGTAGCGGACCCTGAGGCGGATCGTGCTGGTGTTCATGGGTCCCGGTACCCGGGGGACGCGCTCCTCCGGGCCTTCCGGAGGCGCCGCCCCCGCCCGGAGCCGAATCGCCCGAGAGTACCCGCGCCCCCCGGACGTGTCAAACTCCGGGCGGCACCCCCCCGGCGCCGCCTCCCCGGCCTCCTCCCGCGCGTTGACGCCGGAGCGGGTGCCTCTATCTTCGGCCCATGCCCGAGCCTCCGACCCTCGTCGCGTCCGACGCCCACCTCGGGGCCACATCCGGCGCCGCCGCCGGCGCCTTCCTGGCCTTCCTGGAGGCCGTCCCCGACCTCACGGACGACCTGGTGCTGAACGGGGACGTCTTCGACTTCTGGTTCGAGTACCGGAGCGTGGTGCGCCGCGACGCCTTCCCCGCGCTCCGGCGTCTGGCGGCCCTCCGGGACGCGGGCGTGCGCGTGCGGCTCGTGGGCGGGAATCACGACGCGTGGACGGGGAGCTTCCTGGGCGATGAGCTCGGGATCGAGCTCATCGACGGCCCGGTCGTCACCGACGTGGGCGGACGCCGCACCTACCTGGCCCACGGGGACGGGCTGGCCGGCGGGGACCTGGGCTACCGCTTCCTCAAGGCCGTGACCCGGAGCCGCCCGGCCCGCGCCCTGTTCCGCTGGCTCCACCCGGATCTGGCCGACCGCCTGGTGCGCCGCGTGAGCCGGACGCCGCAGGACGACGCGGCGGCCCGGGCGCGCGAGGAGAGCCGCGCGAGGCTCCTCTCCCACCACGCCCGCGGGCTCCTCGACGAGGACCCCTCGCTCGAGCTGGTCGTGTTCGGCCACAGCCACCGTCCCGAGCTCACCGAGGTCGCGCCCGGACGCCACTACCTGAACCCGGGCGACTGGATCCGTCACTTCACGTACGGGGAGGTCTCCCCGCAGGGGATCGCCCTCCGCCGTTGGGAGGAGGCCCCTCCGGTCTGATTCGCCCCGGTCATCGCCGGCCTCATCGACCGGCCGGCGCGCGGGGCGCCAGCTCCGCCAGCTGGAGGTGCTCCGGCTCCCGGCCCAGCCAGCGTGCCGCGATCTCCCGGAAGCGGGCCGCATCGTCCGTCACGAAGTGCCGTGCCTCTCCCGGAGGCCCGCCCGCCGGCGCGGCGATGCCCAGCCGATCCAGCTCCTCCTCGACCGCAGCGGCCGTGGCCTCGGCCGAGTCGACCAGGACGACGTCGGGACCCGCCACCTTCTCCAGGAGAGGACGGAGGAGCGGGTAGTGCGTGCAGCCGAGGACGAGCGTGTCGATCCCCACGTCGAGGAGGTCGGCCAGGTAGCGCTCGGCCGTGAGCCGGGCCACCTCCCCCTCGGTCCATCCCTCCTCGACCAGGGAGACGAACAGCGGGCAGGCCACCGTCGCCACCCTCGCGTCCGGGCGGAGGGCCCGGATGGCCTCCTCGTACGCGCCGCTCGCGATGGTCCCCGCGGTGCCGATCACGCCGATCGTCCCGCCGCGGGAGGCGCGCACCGCGGCGCGCGCCCCCGGGTCGACGACCCCCACCACGGGGACGGGCAAGGCCTCCGCCAGGTCGGGTAGCGCCCGGGCCGTGGCCGTGTTGCACGCCACGACCAGGAGCTTCACCCCTCGCTCGAGGAGGAAGTCCGCGGCCTCGCGGGCGTAGCGCCGCACCGTCTCGGGGGACTTGGGGCCGTACGGGACGCGCGCCGTGTCGCCCAGGTAGACCGTGCCCTCGGCCGGGAGGCGCCGGCGGAGGGCCCGGAGGACGGTGAGCCCCCCGATCCCCGAGTCGAACACGCCGATCGGCGCCCGCACGTCCGGCTCCCCGCTCACGGTCCGCCCACGGGGATCGTGACCCGCAGGGTGGCCCCCGGGCTCCCGTCGGGAGGCGGCGTCAGGGGGAGCTGGAAGTCGGCCAGGTTGGCGGTCACCCACGCGTCCACCCCGCTCAGGAGCGCCCAGAACACCGAGAGGACGATCCAGTCCTCCCGCTGGGCGACCCGGCTCTCCACGAGCGAGGAGTCGGCCTGGCCGGCCGCCACGGCCGTCCGGGCGGCGGAGAGCTTCTGCTGGGACTTCACGACCATGAACAGGCTCCCGGCCTCCGCGGCGAAGTAGAACGCCCCCCGGCCCGGCTTCCCCGCCGCCGCCTGCCCCCAGCCGGGGAGGACGAGCGAGCGGGCGAAGGCGCCGAGCGGGGAGACCGGGAGCCCGCCGCCGGTCGTGTCGCTCGCGGCCGGTCCGGCGGTGTCGGGGGCGGCAGCGCCCGTGTCGGCGGCGGCCCGGGCCGTGTCGGCGGGCGTGGTGTCGGGGGCGGCCCCGGGCGCGGCCGTGGTATCGGGCTGCTGGGCGAGCAGGGGGCGGGCGGGCAGCGCCGTGGCGGCCAGCGCGAGCGCGACGAAGAGGAGCCGCCGCCCGGGATGGCGGGAACGTGTGGGAATCGAACCCACCGGGGACGCTCTC
This sequence comes from Gemmatimonadota bacterium, assembly GCA_035267645.1. Lineage (GTDB taxonomy): Bacteria > Gemmatimonadota > Gemmatimonadetes > Palauibacterales > Palauibacteraceae > Humimonas. The sequence continues at coordinate 10,159 of DATFLN010000063.1, forward strand.
ACGCCCTCTGACGGTTTTGAAGACCGCAGGCGACACCAGTCACCATCCGCTCCCATCCCGGGCGCGTCCTGTCTCCGTCCCGGCCCTCGGCCGCGGTCCGGCGACTCAGCCGCCGAGCCGGGCCACCACCTCGATCTCGACCCGGGCGTCCTTCGGGAGCCTGGCCGCGGCCACCGTCGAGCGCGCCGGGTAGGGCGGCTCGAAGTAGGACCCGTAGATCTCGTTCACGGTCGAAAAGTCGTCCATGTCCGCCAGGAAGATCGTGGTCTTCACCACGTCGTCCAGCGAGCCGCCGGCGCCGGCCAGCACCGCGCTCAGGTTCTCCATGACGCGGCGCGCCTGGCTCTCGACGTCGGGACCGACCATCTGGCCCGTGGCCGGGTCGAGGCCGATCTGGCCGGCGGTGAACAGCCACGGGCCCGCGCGCACGGCCTGCGAATAGGGTCCGATGGCCCCGGGGGCCTCGTCGGTGTGGACGGCCGCTCGCTCCTCGCTCATGGGTCTCCTTCCGCTGATGCCTGGTTCCGGGGGAGGCGGCTCAGAGGCCGGCTCCCCGCTCTTCCGCCTCGACCTCCGCCCGGAGCTCGTCCCGCGAGACCGGAACGGCTCCGAGGTGGGATACCTCGATACCCGCCGCGAAGTTCGCCAGGCGGGCCGCCTCGGAGACGGCCGCGCCGGCGCCCAGCGTGGCCGCCAGGACGGCGGTCACCGTGTCGCCCGCGCCCGACACATCGTACACCTCCCGGGCCCGCGAGGGGATCGAGCGCACGGCCTCCTCGCCCTGGGCCAGGAGGACCATCCCCTCCTCGCCCAGCGTGACCAGGAGGTTCCGGCAGCCCAGCCGCTCCCTCACGGCCGCCAGCTCGGACGCGCCCAGCGCCGGCCGCTCGTTCCCTCCGGCCGCCGCCAGCTCCCTCCCGTTGGGCTTGAACAGGAACGCGCCCCGGAAGGAGAAGAAGTTTCGGAGCTTGGGGTCCACGATGGCCGGAACGCCCGCACGCTCCGCCTCCTCGATGAGCGGCCCGACCCACGTCTCGCCGAGCACGCCCTTGTCGTAGTCGACCAGGGCCAGAACGTCGGCGTCGGGGAGACGCTCCCGGACGGCCGAAAGGACCTCCTCGCGCACCGGGTCGGCCAGCTGCGCCCCCGACTCCCGGTCCACGCGGAGCATCTGCTGGTGCCGCGCCAGGACGCGGGTCTTGAGCGTGGTGGGCCGGCCCGCGTCCCGCACCAGGGCCGGCCTGATCCCCGACCACCCGGCCAGGTGGGCCTCCAGCTCCTCGGCCCCCTCGTCGCGCCCCACGACGGCCACCAGGTCGCAGGCCGCCCCCAGCGCGGCCACGCCCGCCGCCACGTTGGCCGCGCCGCCCGGCGCGGACCGCTCCTCCTCCACCCGGAGGACCGGCACGGGGGCCTCGGGGGAGATGCGCTCGACCGAGCCCGTGAGGTAGCGGTCCACCATCACGTCCCCCAGGACCAGCACGCGGGTCGCGGCGGCCCCGGAGAGGAGCGCCAGGGCGCGGGAGGCGTCGAGATTCTCCACGGGATCGTCCACGGCCTTCGGGTTGCGCGGCCCGTTGGGGGTGGGTAACCTGCCGCGTGGTCCGGGCCCGCCGGGACTCCGCGGTCGCGCGGAGCCACGATGGTCCCGCGCCGGCCGCCCCGAAACGCCGATCCTCCCCGAGCACGACCGGAACCGGCGGCGAAGATAGAGGCGTACTCTCCGAAGTGTCAAAGGAATCTCTCCATGGCGACCAGCGACGGTCTGAGGGCGGCGGGCCGGTGGGTCGACGGCGTCCTCAAGGGGTGGGCGCTCCGCACCCAGGAGTTCTTCACGCTGGCCGCCCACACGCTCCGCTCCGCCGCCAGCCGCCCCTTCTACTTCCGGGACCTCGTCCAGCAGATGGACACGATCGGGGTCTCCTCGGTCGGGATCGTGGTCCTCACGGGCCTGTTCACGGGGATGGTGCTGGCCCTCCAGTCCGCGGTCGAGATGCGCCAGTTCGGCGCCACCATCTACATGGGGCGCCTGGTGGGGGCCAGCACCGTCCGCGAGCTGGGGCCCGTGCTCACGGCGCTCATGGTCACCGGCCGGGCCGGGTCGGGCATGGCGGCGCAGCTCGGCGCCATGCGGGTCACCGAGCAGATCGACGCCCTCGACACGATGGGGGTCGACCCGGTCCGGAAGCTGGTGGTGCCGCGCTTCCTGGCCGGCCTCGTCATGATGCCCGTCCTCACGCTGGTGACCGACGTGGTGGCCATCGCCGGCGGCCTCATCATCGCGCTGGTCAAGCTCCACCTGACGGCCGGGCTCTACCTGCGCTCGGTGTGGCTCACCCTGGCCGAGACGGGCTTCATCTTCCGGGTCGTCCCGATCGACCTGTTCTCCGGGCTCGTGAAGCCCCTGGCCTTCGGGGCGATCATGTCCATGACCGGCTGCTACTTCGGCCTCCGGACCACGGGCGGGACCGAGGGAGTCGGCCGCGCGACGACGAAGACCGTCGTCACGGCCTCCGTCCTCGTCCTCGCGGCCGACTACTTCCTCACCCAGCTCATCATCGCGACGCTGATCGAGTGAGCGGAGCCGGCGGCGGGAACGGGACGGGCCCCGAGGTCGAGCTGCGGGGCGTGCGCCTCGAGTACGGCTCCAGGGTCGTGCTCGAGGACGTGTCCTTCGGCCTGCGGCACGGCGAGACGTTCGCCATCCTGGGGGGCTCGGGGGCCGGGAAATCTACCATCCTCCGGCTCATCCTCCGCCTGACGCTCCCCGACGCGGGCGCCGTGCTCGTGCGAGGCGTGGACGTGACCGACGCCCCGCTCGAGGAGGTCCTGTCGCTCCGGACGCGCATGGGCATGGTCTTCCAGGCGTCGGCGCTCTTCGACTCCCTGTCGGTGTACGACAACGTGGCCTTCCCCCTGGAGGAGCACACCGAGCTCGGGAACGAGGCCATCCGGCACCGCGTGCGCGAGGTCCTCAGCTTCGTGGACCTGGACCCGGACGAGGTGGGGGAGCTCCTGCCCGCGCAGCTCAGCGGGGGGATGAAGAAGCGGGTCGGGATCGCGCGGGCCATCGCGCACGAGCCCGAGCTCCTGCTGTTCGACGAGCCCACGACGGGGCTCGATCCGATCACGACGCGGACGATCAACGAGCTGATCCTCAAGCTGCAGCGCGAGCTCACGGTGAGCGCCATCGTCGTCACCCACGACATCCGCTCGGTGTTCACGATCTCGGACCGGAGCGCCCTGCTGCACGAGGGACGGATCGTGTTCATGGGGACGCCGGAGGAGATGCGCGCCTCGGAGGACGAATATGTGCGTGAATTCCTGCGCTGAGACGGCCGCCGACGCGGCGCGGCGGCCGTGGCCCCGCACCCCTTCCCGGCGGGCGGGAGGCGGGCGGTGAGGCGCTCGACGCCGATCACATGGGACCAGGTCCGGGTGGGGGTCCTCCTCCTGGTGGGCCTGGCCCTCCTGGCCGTGGGCGTCCTGTTCATCGGCCAGGTCGGCCACGTCTTCGGGAATCGCTACCGCATCGTGACGCTGATGCGCTCCGCGGAGGGGCTCGTGCCCGGCGCGGCCGTGCAGCTGGCGGGCCAGAACGTGGGCCAGGTGGACGCGATCCACTGGCTCGAGCCCGGGGAGCGGGCGCGCACGGGCGAGGCGGTGGCGGTGTGGCTCGCGGTCAACCAGGAGGTCCAGCCCCAGATCCGGACCGACTCGAAGGCCCGCCTGCGGACGCAGGGCCTCCTGGGGGACCGGGTCATCGACATCGAGCCCGGCTCGGTCGACGCGCGGGTCCTGGAGGAGGGGGACACCCTGCCCGCCTCCGAGCCCCTGGACTACCAGGACATCCTGGCCCGCGGCTCCGACGCGGTGACCGGCCTCACCGACCTCACGACCAGCCTCGACTCGCTCACCCGGGAGCTCCTGGCGGGACGCGGGAGCCTGGGCCGGCTCCTGGTCGACGACTCGCTCTACCGGAGCGTCTCGAGCCTCAGCCTGTCGCTGGACCGGTTCCTCCGGCGGGTGAACCGGGGCCAGGGGGCGCTGGGCCGGATGCTGACCGACGACGCGCTGTACGACAACCTTGTGGGGATCACCGCCGGCCTCGACACGCTGACCGGGCGGGTGGCCTCGGGCGAGGGGACGCTGGGCCGGATGGTGGCCTCGGACTCCCTCTACCGGGAGCTGCACGGGGCGGCGGCGCGGGCCAACGCGCTCCTGGGGCGCCTGGACCGCGGCGAGGGGAGCATGGGCCGGGCGGTGGCGTCCGACTCGCTCTACGAGGAGGTCCTGAAGTCCCTCGTGGACCTGAACGCCATCCTGGGCGACTTCCGGGAGCACCCCGAGAAGTACGTCCCGCCCGTCACGGTCTTCTGAGGCGCGGCCTCAGCCCGCGCCGTCGCCGTCCTCCTCGTCCTCGACGAGGTCGTGGATGGTCGTGACCTCGACCACCTCGTAGCGGATCTGCCCGCCGGGCGTCGACACCGTGACCTCCTCGCCCTCGCGGGTCCCCAGGAGCGCCTTCCCGATCGGGGACGCCATGGAGATCTCGGCGTTGTCGAAGTCGATGAAGTCGCCGAAGGCGAGCGTGAAGACCTCCTCGGCCTCGTCGCCCAGGTCCCGTACGCGGACCTTCGAGCCGAACCCGACCCGGTCGTCCGGGATCGTCTCCATGTCCAGCTCCGAGAGCTCGGAGAGCCGGCGGGAGATGTAATCCAGCCGCGCCTGGACGAACTGCTGGCGCTCGAGGGCCGCCGAATACTCGGAGTTCTCGCGCAGGTCGCCCTGGGCGACCGCCTTCTCGATCTCGGCGGGCAGCGTGACGTTGAGCTCGTGCAGGAGCTCCTCCGCCTCGTCGCTGAGCTTCCTCTTGAGCTCGTCGAGCACGGTCTCCTCCAGCCGTGCGGGGGTCCTCGTCGGCGCGACGCGCCTCTTCGACGTAACAGCGTTTGACAAAAAAAGTTCCGCGATGCCGCCGCGCGGCGGCATCACGGAACCATGGAGGCGGCGGGAATCGAACCCGCGTCCGCGAGCCCGTCCATCGTGGTCTCTACGTGCATAGCCTGCGCTCGGTTCTCGCCGGATCCGGGCCCGCAGGCGACCCGTCACCAGCCAGTCACGAAGGGGCTCTCGCCCTCTCGTCCGTGACGCTCGCGACCTACGTCCCGGACCAGCCCGATATGCCGTCGTCCGCCGACCCGCCTCGGGCCCGGCCGATCTGCGGACGGGCTACGCTAGTTTACGCAGCCAGTGCCAAATTGTCGTTGGCAGTTGAAGCGTTCCCGGTGTTTTACGAGGGTCCAGGAACCTCGGCACGCTACCCCGACTTCCGACGCTCACGTCGAAGCCATGTCGCCCCCGAATTGTCAATCATCGGTGGATCGCCGACCAGCTTCCCGGCCGATCCTCCCTGTTCAGGACTTGGATACACGCCCCCCCGGCAAAGGATCCACGCCGGCGACGTGACGCAGGCGGAGGCGTCGCCCGGCCCGCGTCCGCGACCCGCTCCGCGGTCCCGGACCCGCCCGGTGGTCACGAGGGCCGCAGGTACCCGGCGCGCTCCAGGTCGGAGAGGTGCTCCAGGGCCGCCGACAGCCCCTTGCGGGCGGTCGCCGGAGGGGAGCCCGGGAACTCGAGCGCCAGGGCGCGGCGGCTACCCGGCACCGGGCCGAGCAGCGTCCACCCCGCCCCGCGGCTCGTCCCGCCCAGCCGCTCGGAGGGCACCTGGAGCACCAGCCCCTCGCGCAGGGCCCAGGTGAGCGGGTGCCCGTCCGCCGGGACGGCCGCGGAGCCTCCGTCCCCGCCGTCCTCCTCCGCGGCCTGCCGCTCCAGGGTCCACGTCCCTTCCTCCCGTCCGTACACCCACAGCGCGGCCCGGCTGGCCGAGAGCATGACGACCAGCGACCTCAGGAAGCTGGCGGCCGGCGGCTCGGCGCGCTCCTCCCCGGCGCGGGCGGGCGCCCGTCGGGGTCGGGCGGCCACGGCCTCCCCCGCCCTCTCCGGGGATCGGCTCGGCCGCGAGGACGGCCACAGGCCGGCGGGCCACCATCCCGGCCGCCGCACCTCAGCCCTCCCCTTCCGCCGGCGGAGCGGCCTTCCCCGCGACGCGCTCCTCCCCGGCCGGGGGCCGGCGCCCGGCCGCGCACTGGTTGATCCGGGTGGCGGCGCAGGCGGCTCCGTACCCGTTGTCGATGTTCACGACCGTGACGCCCGGGGCACAGGAGGAGAGCATGGTCAGCAGGGCCGCGATCCCGCCGAGCGAGGCCCCGTAGCCGGTGCTCGTCGGGACGGCGATGACCGGCGTCGCGATGAGGCCGCCCACCACCGAGGGGAGCGCCCCGTCCATCCCCGCCACGACGATGACCACGGCCGCCTCCCGAAGCTCATCCTGGACGCCCAGGATCCGGTGAAGGCCCGCCACGCCGACGTCGTAGCGGGTCTCCACCGGGTTCCCCTGGGCGCGGGCGCTCACGGCCGCCTCCTCGGCCACCGGGATGTCCGAAGTGCCGGCCGAGACGATGAGCACGTTCCCCAGCACCGCCGGCCGCACGGGATCCTCCGACGGAAGGTGCGCGATGCCGCCCGCCCGCGAGACGTCGATCTCCGGGAACTCGTCCCGGAGCGCGTCCAGGGTCTCGGCGTCCGCCCTCGTGGCCAGGAAGCCCTCCCCGTGCCCGGCCATGCGCCGCGCGATCTCCAGCACCTGAGCCGTCGTCTTTCCCTCGCACAGGATGGCCTCCGGGTGGCCCAGCCGCAGGGAGCGGTGCCGGTCCACGACCGCGAACGGGAGGTCGTCCACGGGGGCGCGGTCCAGGCGCGCGACCAGCTCCTCGCGCTCCAGCTCGCCCCGGGCGAAGCCGTCCAGGAGGGCGCGCAGGCGCTCGCGGCGCACGCTCACGTCGTCGAAGGGGTCGGGGGGCGGTGTAGTTCCTGCATCGGGATCCAAGCTGACCGTCGGCCGACGGAGATGCCAGTGCCCGGGGACATGAGCCGGACGCCGGAGGCGCTGGAGATGACCGGCCGGAGGGAAGCGACGGCGGCGGTCTTTTGACACCCTTTCCGGCCGGAGAATATACTGGCGGCCGAGCCCGGCGCCGGCGCGCCGGCACGGACGCATCGAAACCGTGAAGCACCCCCTCAGGGGAGGAGCCGATAGATGCAGCTGCGTGATTTCTTCACCCCCGACGCGATCCGTCTCGAGCTCGAGAGCGAGACCAAGGACGACGTGCTCAAGGAGCTCGTCTCGCTCCTGGGCCTGGACGAGAAGTCGGAGGGTATCCTCTTCAAGATGCTCAAGCGCAGGGAGAACCTGGGATCGACCGGGATCGGGCGCGGGATCGCCATCCCGCACTGCCGCTCCCTGGTCGTGAACCGGCTGCGCGTGGCCTTCGGCCGGAAGCGCGAGGGCATCGACTTCAAGGCCATCGACGGCGATCCCGTCAAGCACATCTTCCTGATCGTGGCGCCGCCGCTCGAGGTCTCGAACCAGTACCTCCCGGTGCTCGGGAAGATCGCCCAGTTCAGCAAGGAGGCGGACATCGCCGAGAAGCTGGACGAGATCGAGTCTCCCGAGGAGTTCATGGAGCTCCTCGCGGCGAAGGGAGCGTAGCGCCGTGCACGCGCAGCTCGAGCTCCTCCTCGAGATGCAGGACCTGAGGGCCCAGAAGCGGGCCCTGGACGAGCAGGGCCTCCGCGAGATGGAGTCCGACCTGTTCGAGATCGAGCCGGAGGAGGCGTCGAAGCGGATCGACGCGAAGCTCACCGAGCTCGAGGACCGGCTCGACCCGGCGGTCCGCCAGCGCTACGAGCGGCTCGAGGACGCGCGCGAGCGGATGGTGGTGCCGGTGGTGGGCGGCATCTGCTACGGGTGCTTCATGGCGGTGCCGACGGCGTGGACGTCGGACGCGGAGCGCAACGAGGAGATGGACGTCTGCGACAACTGCGGGCGGTTCCTCTACCACCTGGGGTGACCGGGCGACCCTCCGCCCTCAGTCCATCGCGGCGGGTCCCGGGAAGCGGCCCTCGGGGGTGCGGCGGGTGACGCCCAGGCCGTCGAGGCGCTCCAGGTAGGGGATGAGGTAGCGGCGGGTGACGTTCAGGGCGTCCTTGAAGTCGGACGCCGAGGCGGGCGTGGTCCGCTCGAGCACCCTCAGCGCGCGCTCGCGCAGCTCGCGCTCGGACTCGGGCGACACGTAGAGGTCCGGGGTCACCGAGACCAGGTCGCCGGAGCCGACCAGGAGGTCGAGGAGGTCGTGGAGGGCGGCGTCCCCGACATCCACCTCCCCGGCCAGGTCGTCCACCATGGGCGGCTCGAGGCCTCCCCCGGCCACGAGCCGCCGGAGCGTGGCCAGCGCCTCCTCCTCGGGGCCCGTGAGCTCGGGGACGTGCCCGGGCAGCCGGATGCCGGGGCCTTCGATCACGACCTCCTCCCCGAGGGCGAGCTCCTGCAGGCTCCGGTCGACCAGGGCATCCGCGAAGCCCCGGCTCTCGGCGGTCCGGCGCAGGGAGGCCAGGGACGCGGCCGGGGCGCGGCGCTCGGCGCGGTGGAGCCCGGCCAGCTCCTCGAGCAGCGTGGAGCGGCACGCGTCCGCCGCCTCCGCGGAGAACCAGCGGCCGTCCACCTCCAGGAGGTCGGCCGCGTCGGCGGCGGCCCGCACCTCGTCCGGCGTAAGGCCGGTGACGAAGGGCGCGTCGTCGAGCGCGAGGCCTCCTCCCCCGGCCAGGGACACGGCGGCGCCGAGCGCCCGGAGCGGCGCCCCGTCCAGGATCGTCTCCCAGCCGCCGGTCCGCTCCGTCCACGCGCCGGGGGGATCGGGCTCGGCCACCTCGCCCCCGCCCAGCGTGGTCACGGGTGAATAGAAGCGGATCACGAGCCGGTCGCGGCCCCGGGCCACGAGCGGCGCCTCGAGGCGGAGGCGCGCCCACCCGCTCTCGCCCGGGAGGAGGAGCTCGCGGTCCAGGTCCACGCGGGCCATCACCTCGCGCGTCCCCAGGTAGGCGCGCACCCTCTGCCCGTCCTCGATGGGACGCTCCAGGCACGAGGGGATCGTGAGGCGGACGCCCACGCGCTCCACGGCGCGCCACCCGGGTCCGGTCACCGCCGTGCTTCCCCGCGACACCGCGTCGGCCTCGACCCCCACGATAGCCAGGGCGCAGCGCCGCCCCGCCCCGACCTCCCCCCGGTCCTCGCCATGGACCTGGAGGGTCCGGACGCGGGCCTCGGGCCCCCCGGGCAGGAGCCGCACGCGGTCGCCCACCGCCACCCGCCCGCTCCACGTCGTCCCGGTGATCACCGTGCCGGCCCCCCTCACCGTGAACGAGCGGTCGACGGGGAGGCGGAAGAGATCATCCTCGTAGCGGGGGGGGAGCGCCTCGGCGCGGGCCGCGAGCTCCTCGCGGAGCCGGTCCAGGCCGATCCCCTCCGGCGCCGAGACCGGAACGACCGGCCACTCCGCGTGGCCGAGGACGGCCTCGAGCTCTTCGCGCACCGCGTCGGTGGCCAGCTCCGTCCAGCCCTCCTCGACGCGGTCGACCTTGGTGAGGGCCACCACCCCCTCGCGTACGCCCAGCAGGCGGGCGATGGTGAGGTGCTCGCGGGTCTGGGGCATGGGCCCCTCGTCCGCGGCCACCACCAGGAGGAGGAGGTCGATCCCCGTCGCGCCGGCCAGCATGTTCTTGACGAAGTCCTCGTGGCCGGGCACGTCCACGACCCCCACCTCCCGGTCGCCCACGCCCTCCACCGGGAGCCGGGCGAAGCCGAGGTCGATCGTGAGGCCGCGCTCCTTCTCCTCGCGCCAGCGGTCCGTGTCCACCCCGGTGAGCGCGCGCACGAGCGTGGTCTTGCCGTGGTCCACGTGCCCGGCCGTCCCCACCACGAACGCCGTCACCGGAGGTCCTCCCCTCGCTCGAGGAAGGTCAGCGAGCGGAGGTGGGTCCCCTCGGCCACGTGGTAGCGGATGAAGTCCGCCAGGAGCCGGCGCTGCTGCAGGCCGGGGCGCGCCGGCACCGGGCCGGGGCTCAGGAGCCCGTGCAGGGTCTCCACGTCCCCGGGCCGCAGGCGCGGGCCCTCCCCCCCGCACGAGGGGCAGCGCAGCCCGCCGGAGGCGTAGTCGAAGCGCGCGGCCCCGCCCTCCAGCTCCCGGCCGCATCCCGAGCAGCGCGCGAGCTCGGGCGTGAAGCCTAGCACGGCCACGAGGCGCCAGGCGGCCCGGAGGGCCGTCCCCTCGGCGCGGTCCGCCGGGGCGGCCAGGAGCTCGTCCAGGCCCCGGACGAGGGCGGCGAACAGCCGGTCATCCCGGTGCTCTGGGGCCAGGCGCATGACGACCTCGCACAGGACCGAGGCCCCGGCGAAGCGCACCAGGTCCCGGCCCAGGCCCTGCCGCTCCCGGATGAGGTCGAAGTCGGAGAGGGTGTGGAGGTCCCGCCCTTCCTTGAGGTAGAGGGTGGCCATGCCCTCGGCGAACGGCTCGATCACGCCGCCGAACCGGCTCCCCGGCCGGCGCGCCCCCTTCGCGATGGCCGAGCGCGGACCGTGCTCGAGGGTCACGAGGCGGAGGATCTTGCTGGTGTCGCTGTAGGCGTAGGTCTGGAGCACCACGGCCCGGGTGGTGACGATCGGCACGGGTCGGCCTCAGCTCCCGAGGGCCCTCCGGCCCGCGGGACGCCGGCCGCCCGAAGTCCCGGAGCCGGCCGGCGGCAGGCAGGGGGAGCGGGCGGCCGCCCGCCGCAACCGGTCGGCGAGCTCGGGGTGGATGGCCGCGGCCAGCGCGCCGGCCGCCTCGTCGACCCGGGGGCCGAGGCGGTCGAGGAGGTCCCCGTCCACCGTCCGGACCCGGCCGGCGGCCACGGCGGGCACGGCGCTCCAGGCCGGCCGGCTCCCCGGCGGCGTGCGGCCGCTCCCCCTGGCCAGCGGCACGACGACCACGTCCGGATCCCGGGCCGCCACGGCCTCGATGCTGACGCGAGGCGAGGGCCGGCGCAGGTCCCCGAACACGTTCCGTCCGCCCGCCACGGTGACGAGCGAGTCCAGGTAGCTCCCCGACCCCGCCGTGTAGGGCGGATCCTCCCACACGTCCAGGTAGACCGAGCGCGTCGGCGCGTCACGGGTCGCCCCGGCCACGGCCTCCAGCCCGCAGCGGAGCCGCGCCGCGAGCGAGTCCGCGGCTGCCGGCCTCCCGGTCAGGACGCCCAGGCGAGCGATGTTCCGATAGAGGTCGGCGAACCGGTCGTGCCGCACGGCCAGGGTCGGGACGCCGAGCCGGGTCAGCTCCGCGAGCGTGGACCGGTTCCCGGTCCCGGCGTAGAGGATGACGAGCCCGGGGCGGCGCGCCACGACGCTCTCCACGGAGGGACGCATCCCCTCCCCCACCGACGGGACCGAGCGCGCGGCCGCCGGGTGGACGCCGTAGCGGGTCCGTCCCACGAGCCGGTCGCCCGCGTCGAGGGCGAAGAGGAGCTCGGTCACAGCGGGCACGAGCGAGACGATGCGCGGGGGGGGCGCGGCCAGCCTCACGGTCCGCCCCAGGTCGTCCGTCACGCGGATCGAGTCCGCCCGCGCGGCCGGCGCGGGCGCCCCGGCCCGGGCCGCCCGCACGCCCGGGCCCAGGAGCGCCAGGGCGGCGATCACGGCGGCGCCCCGGTGCCCGCCGCCCCTGCGCCACGCCAGGACGGCGCCCGCGGCCAGGAGGAGCCCGGCCACCAGGAAGAGCCACGCCGCCTTCCGGCCCCCTCCGCCCGAGAGCGTCATCGAGAGCTGCGCCCCCGACGGGACGAAGTTGGCGACCACGGCGCGGTAGGTGTCCCCGTGGAAGCTGACCGGCTCGGCGGGCGTGAAGCCGCCCCCGCCCAGCTCCCGGTCCGTGCCGCTCCACAGGACCTCCAGGCGCTGGGTCGGATGGGCCGGCACCAGCTCGGGGGCCCGGTCGGACGGCAGCCGGTACTGGAGCACGACCTGGTACGACCCGGGGCGCAGGGACGGATCCAGGTACGCGAAGCCGTCCTGGAAGCGGATGCCCCCGGGGAACATGCCGCCCGAGAGGGCCTGGAGGTCCGTGGCGCCCTGCGGGAGCGCCACCCGCCATCCCGATGCCCCCATGCCGTCGGACACCAGGGCCGTATCCCCGGGGTTGTCCAGCTCGATGGCGTCCAGGACCCGTGCCCCGTCGTCGCCGTAGGTGAGGACCATGCTCCGGCGGTTCAGCGGCACCGTGTCGCTGCGGCCGACCTGGCGGGAGGGGTAGACCTGGACCACGTAGGGCTCGGGCGGAGAGAGGCCCTCGATCGGCGAGCCGAAGTAGAGGACGTCGTCGTAGCTCACCGCCACCAGGAAGACCGTGCGGGCCGTGTCGCCGGACAGCCGGAACGAGAACGACCCGTCGCGGGCGGTCACGGCGCTGTCGAGCGCCGCGCCGCTGTCTCCCGTGATCCCGTGCAGGATGACCGGCTGCCCGCCCACCGGAACCGAGTCCCGGCCGCGGACCACCCGGCCGCGCAGCTCGGCCGTCTGCTGGGCGCGCGCCGGGGCCGGCCCGGCCAGGCCGGCCGTGACCGCGACGAGCGCGACGAGCCCGGCCAGGCGTGGGCGGGAGGTGGGGCTCATCCGGCCGCTCAGGGCGTGAATCGTCCGAAGTCCTCGGGGTTCAGGCCCCTGAGGTAGTCCTTCAGGCCCTCGCCCCGCGGTCCCTCGCCGGGCTCTCCGGCGGCCGTCTCCTCGCTCCCGGCCTCCGAGAGGAAGTCCGCCTCGACATCGCCCTCGCCCGCCTCGAACGCGGTCTCCTCGATCTCCAGGGCCGTCAGCTCCAGGAGGCTGTCGTCGGCGAAGATCGGGGCCTCGGCCCGGAGCGCCAGCGCGATGCTGTCGCTGGGGCGCGAGTCCACCGAGATCAGCTCGCCGTCCTTCCGGAAAATGAGCGAGGCGTAGTAGGTGTTCTCGACCACCCTGGTGATCAGGACCCGGACGAGCTCGCTCCCGAGGCCCCGCACCACGGTCTCGAGGAGGTCGTGGGTGAGCGGACGGGAGAACTCGATCCCGGCCAGCTTCATGGCGATCGCGCTGGCCTCCCCCGGTCCGATCCAGATGGGCAGGACCCGGTCGCCCTCCTTCTCCTTCAGGATGACGACGGGCGTGTTGGACGACTTGTCCAGGCCCAGGCTGGCCACCGTGACTTCCTGCATCGACGCCCCCATGGGTGCTGCTCGCTCTCCGACCCCTCGCCGTCGCCCGGGCCGGCCGATTCAGGTCCCCAGGTGCCAGGAAGCCAGGTACCGCTCCTGCTCCTCGGTGAGCTGGTCGATCTCGATGCCGAGCGCCCCGAGCTTGAGCTCGGCGATCCGCCGGTCGATCTCGAGAGGGATGCGGTGGACCTGCCGGTCCAGGGCCGCGCCCTCCTCGCTCAACAGATACTCCGCCGCCAGCGCCTGGTTCGCGAACGACATGTCCATGACGCTGGCCGGGTGCCCCTCGGCCGCGGCCAGGTTGATGAGGCGGCCTCGAGCCAGGAGCACGATGCGCTTCCCGTCGACCACGTACTCCTCGGCCAGGTCGCGCAGCGGCCGGGGCCCCTCCTCGGCGATCTCCTCGAGCCGCGCCACGTCGATCTCGACGTCGAAGTGACCCGCGTTGGCCACGATCGCGCCGTCCTTCATGGCCCGGAAGTGCTCCTCGCGGATGATGTGCATGTCCCCGGTGAGGGTCACGAACAGGTCGCCCTCGGGGACCGCCTCTCCCATCGGCAGGACCCGGAAGCCGTCCATGGCGGCCTCCAGCGCCCGGAGCGGGTCGACCTCGGTGACGATGACGTGCGCCCCGGCGCCGCGCGCCCGGACGGCCACGCCCCGGCCGCACCAGCCGTAGCCGGCCACGACCACGGTCGAGCCCGCCAGGAGCATGTTCGTGCTCCGGAGGATGCCGTCCAGGGTGGACTGGCCGGTGCCGTAGCGGTTGTCGAACAGGTGCTTGGTGTGGCTGTCGTTCACCGCGATGACCGGGAACTGCAGCACGCCGTCGGCCGCCATGGCCCGGAGACGGATGACGCCCGTGGTCGTCTCCTCGGTCGAGCCGGAGACGCCCTCGACCACCTCCCGGCGCTCCGCCTCGGAGAGCCCGGTGGCCCACTCCCGCACGGGGCCGGCCAGGTCGTCGTAGCGCTCGAGCGCGATCATGTGGAGCGAGCCGACCAGGTCCGCGCCGTCGTCCATCGTGATCCGGGGGCGGTGCTCGAGGGCGGCGCGCACGTGGCCGTAGTAGCGGTCGTCGTCCTCGCCGTTCACGGCGAACACGCCGATCCCGCACTCCTCGACCAGGTAGGCGGCCACCGGGTCCTGGGTGGAGAGGGGGTTGGAGGCGCACAGGACCACGTCGGCGCCCCCGGCCTGCAGGGTCCGCATCAGGTTGGCCGTCTCGGTCGTCACGTGCAGGCACGCCGACAGCCGCACGCCCTCGAGCGGGCGCTCCCGCTCGAACCTTTCGCGGATCTGCGCCAGCACCGGCATGAACCGGTCGGCCCACTCCACCCGGCGGCGGCCCTCCTCGGCCAGCCCGGGATCGGCGATGTCGCACGCCACGCCCATCTTCGAAGCCTTGTCGCTCATCGTCCCTCTCTCCTCGCGCTCGTCTCTATCGGTTCCGTGCCGCCGCTTCCGTGTCTTCCCTGCTCCGCTTGCTCGTATCGTGCCGGCCCGCCGGCTCAGACCGCGTCGCGGAGCTCGTCCACGCGGTCGATGCGCTCCCAGCTGAATCCGCCGTCCTCGTCCGGCCGGCGTCCGAAGTGCCCGTAGGCGGCCGTTCTCCGGTAGATCGGGCGGCGCAGGCCCAGGTCCTCGATGATCGCCTCGGGCCGCAGGTCGAACACCTGGCCCACCGCCCGCACGAGGTCCTCGTCGGAGACCCGGCCGCTGCCCCGGGTGTCGACCATGATCGACACCGGCTCGGCCACCCCGATCGCGTAGGCTACCTGGATCTCCATGCGCTCGGCCAGGCCGGCGGCCACGACGTTCTTGGCCACCCAGCGGGCCGCGTAGCTGGCGGATCGGTCCACCTTGGAGGGGTCCTTCCCGCTGAACGCCCCTCCCCCGTGGGAGCCCACGCCGCCGTACGTGTCCACGATGATCTTCCGGCCCGTGACGCCGGCGTCGCCGCGGGGCCCGCCCACCTCGAAGCGTCCGGTGGGGTTGATGTGGCGGACGAGGGTCTTCTCGTCGACCAGGTCCGGCGGGAGCACCGGGTCGATGACCTCCCGCCGGATCCCCTCCCGGATCGTGTCGTTGTCGGGCTCGGGCCGGTGGTGGCAGGAGACGACGACCGTGCTCACCCGGATCGGGTGGTCGTCGTCGTACTCGACGGTGACCTGCGCTTTCCCGTCGGGGCGCAGCCACGGGAGGGTCCCGTCGCGCCTCACGACGCTCAGGCGGCGCGCGAGGCCGTGCGCCAGGGAGATCGGGAGCGGCATGAGGCTCTCCGTCTCGGAGGTGGCGTAGCCGAACATCATGCCCTGGTCCCCCGCCCCGCCGCGGTCCACCCCCATGGCGATGTCGGGCGACTGCCGCCCGATCGACGTGAGGACCGCGCACGTGTCGCCGTCGAAGCCGATGGCCGGGTCGTCGTAGCCGATGTCGCGCACGGTCCGCCGGGCCACCTCGGGCAGGTCCACCCGCGCCCCGGTCGTGATCTCGCCCGCCAGGAGGAGGAGCCCCGTGGTCACCAGGGTCTCGCACGCCACGCGCGCGTCGTCGTCCTCGGCCAGGATGGCGTCCAGCACGGCGTCGGAGACCTGGTCGGCGATCTTGTCCGGGTGGCCCTCGGTGACCGACTCGGAGGTGAAGAAGTGATGGCTGTCGGTGGAGCTCACGGGGCTCTCGCTAGGCTGGGTGATGGGGATGTGGACGCGCCGGTCGCGGCCCGTCGCCGCGCGGACGGCGGGGCTCGGCCCCGGGGGTCCGGACGGGCCGGCTGAACGTACCCGGAGTCCCGGGGGCGGACAAGCTCGCGGGCTCCACGCTTCAGAGCCGCGCGAGCCACCCGGTCGGCACCGCGTACGCCGGCACGGACGCCTCCATGTAGCGCTGGAACGGCATCCGCACCTCGCCGGCCGTCTCGCTCGACTCGGTGCGGGCCGCAATGGCCTCGAGCTCGCCGACCGAGACGGCGCCCACCCACTCCCTCACGTCCGGGAAGACGTAGGGCGGCAGGCTGAAGGTCCGGTAGCCCAGCCCCAGGAGCGCCGCGAAGCCGACCGGGTCGGTGGCCAGGTCGCCGCACACGCTCAGCTCGAGGCCGTGCTCGTCGGCGCGCGCCCGCAGCCGGCGGTAGGCCCGCATGAGCGCGGGGTGGAGCGGCTCGTAGCGATCGGCCAGGTGTGCCGCGCCGCGGTCGACCGCCAGGACGTACTGCGTCAGGTCGTTGGTCCCCAGGCTGAGAAAGTCCACGTGGGGCGCGATGAGGTCGACGATCTCCGCCGCCGCGGGCGTCTCGACCATGACCCCGAGCGGGATCCCGCGCCGCTCCTCGGGGACCTCCAGGGAGTCGCACACGTCCCGGAGGATCTCCCGGGTCCGGCGCACCTCCTCCACCGACACGACGAACGGGAGCAGGATGCGCAGGCGTCCCTCCGCGCCGGCCCGGACCGCGGCGCGGAGCTGGTTCCGGAAGAGCTCGGGCCGGTCCAGGCACACGCGGATGGCCCGCCAGCCCAGGTACGGGTTCACCTCCGAGGGGGCGTCGAGGAAGATCGGGAACTTGTCGCCCCCGATGTCGAACGTGCGCAGGGTGACCGGGTGGTCGGGGAAGGCGCGCACCACCTTCCGGTAGGCCCGGTACTGCTCCTCCTCCGTCGGGATCGTGCGCCGGCCGATGACCAGGAACTCGGAGCGGAAGAGGCCCACCCCCTCCGGCCTCACCCCGGCCGCCTCCTCGGCCTCGTCCGGCTGATCCAGGTTGGCCCTCAGCGTGATCCGGACTCCGTCCTCGGTGACCGCCGGGCGTCGCGCGAGCGCCTCCCGCCGGGCCCTGCGGTCGGCGTCCCCCGTCACGAGGCGCCGGAAGCTCTCGATCTCCTCCTCGGCGGGGTCGACCATGACCCAGCCCGTCGAGCCGTCCAGGAGGACGAGCCCGCCCTCCTCGATCTCGTCCAGCCGCTCGCGCAGCCCCACCACGGTCGGGATCCCGACCGACCGGGCCAGGACCGCGCTGTGGGAGGCCCGCGAGCCGGAGGCGGTCAGGATCCCGAGGACCGCGTCCGGCTCCAGCCGGGAGGCGATGCTCGGGACCAGCTCCTCGAACGCCAGGACCGCGGGCTCGGCGCCATCCTCCCACGGCATGGCGTCCGAGCCCCGCTGCAGGCGCGACAGGAGCCGGAAGCGGATGTCCTGGAGGTCCGAGAGCCGGTCCATGACCATGGCATGGGCCGAGTCCAGGAAGCGCGAGCGCACCTCCAGGAGACGCCAGTCGAAGGCCCGCTCGGCCGAGAGGAAGTTCTCCCGGATGTACTCCCGCGTCCCCTCCACGAGCTCGGGGTCCTCGAGCATGAGGGCCTGGGGCTCGAAGATCTGGGCCTCGACGTCGCCCATGCGCTCGCGCGTCGACTCGGCCAGCTCCCGGGTGCGCCGGATGGCCCACCCGCGGGCCTCCTCGAAGCGCTCGAGCTCCGAGTCCACCTCGTCGGCCGAGATCGTGCGGTGCGGCACCGGAGGCAGCTCCAGCCGGACGAAGTGCACCGGGCCGGCCACGCGGCCGGCCGAGGCTCCGATCCCCTGGATCCGGCGGCTCATGGCTCCCCGTCGGCTCCGGCGGCCAGGTCCTCGAGCTCGTCGGCGCCGCCCTGGTCGGCCTCCACGAACGCCACCAGCGTCTCGAGGGCCGCCGCGGCGTCCTCTCCGCTGGCCCGGATCGTGAGCTCCGCCCCGGGCTCGGCGGCCAGCATCAGCACGCCCATGATGCTCTTGCCGTTTACCTCGAGGTCGTCCTTCCGGACCATGATCGTGGCCGCGAACTTCGACGCCAGCTTCACGAACTCCGCCGCCGGCCGGGCGTGGAGCCCGTGCCGGTTCCGGATCTCGACCGTCTGGCTGACCTCGCTCACGCTACCTCCATCGACGTCCTGGGGGCCCGTGCCTCCCCACCGTCCCGCGCGCTGGTCCCCGCCGCGCTCACCGCGCGATCCACGCCACGAGCGCACCGACCACGACCAGCGCCGCCGCCGAGACGCCCACCACCCCCGGCCAGCCCGCTCCCGCCGCCGCGGCCGCCGCCCCGGCGGCCGCGCCCGTCCACCGGGGCACCGTCCCGCCGGCCACGCGATGGGCCAGGGTCACGGCCACCGTTCCGAGCAGGAGGAGGTCGGCCGCGGTGAGCCACCGCGCCAGCCTCCGGAGGCCGCGCCCGGACACGACGGCCCCGACCCGGAGACCCGCGCTCCAGCCGCGGCGGAGCCCCCAGACCCTCAGCGTCACGTGACCTGCGTTGTATGGGATCAGGAAGGTCAGGACGGCCGCCCACGGGCCGAGACCCAAACTGAACCCGAGGACTCCCATCAGCAAGCAGAACGGCCGCCACGCCTGCCACACGAGGCGGTCGCCCACGGCGCCGAGCGAGCTGCTGAGCGCCGTCCTGAAGCGCTCGATCCGCTTCGGCTCCTCGCGCTCGTGCTCGAGGCGCGCCAGCGCGCCCACCGCGAGCGGGACCAGGTAGGGGTGTGCGTTGAACGGCCGGAGGTGGCGCTCGACCGAGGCCCGGAAGGCGACCGGGTCCCCGGCGTGGATGCGTTGGAGGAGGGGGAGGAGGGCGTAGGTGAGGCCTCCGGCGGTGTAGGAGCGGTAGTTCCACGTCCCCTGGGCCCCGAGCGTCCGGACGAGGGCGCGCGCGAAGTCCCTCCGGGCCGGCCTCACGCCAGCCCCCACACCGCCAGACCCCCCAGCGCCAGGCCAGCCGTCAGGAGCCACCATCGGCCGCGCGCCCGGCCCAGCCCGCCCGCGCCCGCGCCCGCCCCCGCCCCCGCGGCCGCCGCCAGGGCGCCCGCCGCCACCGCCGCGCCCGCGCCGTGAGCCGCCGGCACCAGCCGCGCCGCGAGGACGGCGGGGACCAGGAACGTGGCGGTCAGGAGCGTTCCGCGAAGGAAGTCGAGCCCGACGGCCAGCCGCTGCCGCCGCTCGAGCCGGCGCGGCTCGGCGGCCAGGGCCGCGTCGTCGGCCAGGAGGTGGCCGTTCACGGTGCGGTGGACGTGGACCGTGCGGGCGCCGACCCAGCCCAGCGCCCAGCCCATCGCGGCCGCCGTCGCGAGCGCGGCCACCCCGCCGCCTCCGGACGCGGCGTACGCGGCGCCGGCCACGACCCCGGCGGGGCCGGTGTCCGGGTAGCGGGCCGCCCCGAACGGCTGGTGGCGCAGGGCCAGCAGCTCGAGGAGCGCCCCGGCCAGGAGTCCGGCGGCCGGACGCCCCATGACGGCGCCGCCGATCGTGGCCGCCACGATCGGGCGGGAGACCATGGCCTGGGGCCACGACACCGCGTCGACGCCGGTGAGGCCGCCCAGCAGGGAGGCCACGATCCACGACCAGAGGTCCGGCTCAGCGTGCCAGGGCATCCAGGATCCTCTCCAGGTCGACCTCGGGGCTCGACGGCAGGTCCCGCGCCGTCACCGGACCCGCGCGCTCCGCGATGGCACGGAGGTCCTCGGCCTCGTCGGGGCGGAGGTGCACGTAGTCCAGGGCGCGGCTCCGACCCTCCCCCGCGCCCAGGCACCCCACGTTGACCGCCCTCCCCTCCAGGACGCCGGCCTCCGCCAGGCTCCGCATCGCCGCGGTGGTGCGGGTGAGGAGCGCCCCCCGATCCGCCCGCTCGGCGACGCGGCGGAAGCGGGCCGCCGCGGCCTCGACCGTGAGGAAGAAAGCGGTGGCCGACTCGGGGAGCCCCCCCGCGTAGAGGTCCTGCTCCCAGTCGGAGACGGCCAGGTCGTCGTCGGCCACCACGTAGTGGTCCAGGTCCAGCCGCTGGCCCCAGCCCACGACCACCTGGCCGTGCAGGAGCCTCTCGTCTATGCGGATGAGCTCGATCACGCCCCCTCCGGCTCCGAGGGGGCGTGCCAGTCCAGGGCGGCGCGCCCCTTCCCCGCCACGCGCTCGGCGAGCGCCCCCACCCCCATGTCCCTGTGGAAGACGAAGTCCAGCAGCATGGGGAGGCTCGCGCCGGTCACCACGGCCACGTCGGGGCGGCTCCGCCCGACCTGGTGGCCGGCGAAGGCGCAGCTCCCGCTGGCCATGTCCACGAAGATGACCGCCGGGCGGTCCTCGACCGCCTCCGCCACGACCCGGCGGAGATCCTGCGGGGAGCGCGATTCGTTGCTCACCGCCAGGAGGGCGCCCCGCACGCCGGAGATCCGCTCCACCGCGCCGACCAGCGCCGCCGCCAGCTGGCCGTGGCCCACCACGACCCCCACGACCGGCGGGGTCGTCACTCGTTGTCCTCCTCCAGGTACTCGCGCACGGGACGCATGCTCTTCCGGAGCTTCTGGTCGAAGGCCCGGGCCGTGTCCACCCCCGAGTACTTCAGGAGGTGGTTCATGGCGATGACCTCGGCGATGACCGTGATGTTCTTCCCGGGGTTGAGCGGGATCACGACCCGGGGCAGCGTCACGCCCAGGATCTCCGCCGTGTCGGCGTCCAGGCCCGTCCGGTCGTAGGCGTGGTCGTCGCTCCACTCCTCGAGCTGCACCACCACCTCCACCCGCTTCTGCTGGCGGGTGGCCCGCACGCCGAACAGGGCCCGGATGTCGATGATCCCGACCCCGCGGATCTCCATGTGGTGCCGGGCCAGCTCGTGCCCCCGGCCGATGAGGACGTCGTTCCCCCGGCGCGTGATGAGCACGACGTCGTCGGCCACCAGCCGGTGGCCGCGCTCGACCAGGTCCAGGACGCACTCGCTCTTGCCGATGCCGCTCTTGCCCACGAACAGGAGCCCCACCCCGTACACGTCCGCGACCGAGCCGTGCACGGCCGTGCGCGGGGCGAACTCCTCCTCCAGGTACGGCTTGATCCTTCGGTAGAAGGCGCCCGTCTTGAGGGTCGTCCCGACGAGCGGGGTGGCGGTGCGGTCGGCCGCCTCGACGAGCTCCGCGGGCGGCTCCAGCCCCTTCGTGACGATCAGGCACGGCAGGTCGAAGCCGATGAGCGTCTCGACGGCCTCGTGCCGCTCCGCGTCGTCCAGGGAGCGGAGGAAGGTGATCTCCGTCTCGCCGAGGACCTGGATCCGGTCCCGCGGGAAGCGCTCGGTGAACCCGCTCAGGACCAGGCCCGGGCTCGAGATCTCGGGCCCGGGCACCTCCCTCTCCAGCCCCTCCGAGCCCGCCTTCACGTCCAGCGAGAGGGACTCGGCCTTTCGCTCCAGCAGGTCGCGGACGGTCAGCCCGCTCAAGGCTCGCCGCCCCCGCTCGCGGGCGTCACCTCGTCGTTGGCCGGACCCTGGTGGTCCCGGTGCCGCTCGCGGAGGCGCTTGAGCTGGCGCGCCATCCGGTCCACCGCCTGGTCCAGCGCGGAGCGCACCTCCCTGGCCTCGCCGTGCGAGTGCACGGGCTCGGCCCGGTCGACGCTCGCCAGGGCCTGGACCTCCCAGCGGTTCTTCTCGTCGGCCAGCGTCACCTCGACCCGCGACACGCGGGACTCGAACCGGTCCAGGCTCCGGAACCGGTCCTCGACCAGGTCCCGGATCCGCTCCGAGACCTCTCCGTGCCGGTTGGCCACGATGATCTCCATCCGTACCTCCTCTCGGACTCCAGAGATGCGTTCACGCCGGGTCGGCGCCCCGCCGGGGGACGAGGTGCGACCGCAGCGAAGCTTCCGTCTCGTCGGCGGTCCGCTCCCACGAGAAGCGGTCCGCGTACGCCAGGGCCCCCTCGGACAGATCGCGCCGGACCTCCCCGTCGGTGCACAGCCGCTCGATCGCTCCGGCCCACGCCTCGGGCCTGTCGTGCGCCACCAGGAACCCCGTCCGCCCGTCCTGCACGGACTCGCGCAGCCCCGGCGAGTCGCTGGCCACCGTCGGCGTCCCGCACGCCCCCGCCTCGATGTTGGTCAGGCCCCAACCCTCCTTGGGAGAAGGGTAAACGTTCGTCCACCCGCGCCGAAGGAGCTCGACCTTCCGCTCCTCCGAGACATACCCCAGAAACTGGACGGCGTCCCGCATCCCGGCCCGCTCCGCCGCCTCCTCGAGCCTTGGGCGGTCATCACCGCTCCCCGCGACGAGGAGGCGCGCCTCCACGCCCCGGCCACGCACCAGGGCCAGCGCCCGGACGACGACGTCCAGCTCCTTGTAGCGCTTGAGCCGGCCCACGTAGACGAGCGTGGGCGTCGGGAAGCGCTCGACCTCCGGATCCGGTCGGTAGACGTCGTGGTCGATGCCTCCGGGGATGACCTCGATGTGCGAGCGGTCGATCCCGCGCGCGACCAGGTCCGACGCCGTGCTCTCGGAGACGGCGTGGAAGGGCGTGCGCCGGTACACGAAGGGGATGAGGCGCTCGGCGGACCACACGGTGGCGGCCACCGGCCAGGGCGCCTCGCGGAAGGCGGTCCTCCCGAACAGGTGGTTCACGAGCGTGACCACCGGCTCGTCCATCCACGCCGGCGTGAGGAGGGGGAGCTTGTTGAGGTTCTCGACCACGAGGTCGAAGCCCCGCTCGGCGCGGAGGGTCCGGTAGCCGGCCCGGACCCGGATCGGGAAGCTGTAGCGCCGCCCCACCCGGAGCACGTCCATGCCGTCCAGCTCCACCCGCGGCTCCGCCCCGCTCCAGCCCGATACGAGGAGGGTGACGCGGTGCCCGCGGGCGGCCAGCCGCCCGAAGGTCTCGTGCAGGTGGACCTCGGCGCCCCCGGCCATCGGGTTCTCCCGGTCCTGCCAGTTCACCACCAGCAGGCGGAGCGGCCCGGCTACCGGCCTCTCAGCGGGCGACGAGGGTATCCTGGTAGACGGCGTCGAGGACACCGTTGACAAAGCGGGGGCTCTCCTTTCCGCCGTACTTCTCGGCCAGCCGGATCGCTTCGTGGATGGCCACCTTCCCGGGGACGTCGTCCACGTACAGGAGCTCGGCCGCCCCGATGCGCAGGATGTTGCGGTCGATGGCCGCCAGCCTCTCCACCCGCCAGTTCGGCATCCGCTCCTGCAGGGTCTCGTCGATGCGGTCGCCGTGCTCCCCGAGGATGGTGAGGATCCTGTGGAGGTAGGGTCGGTAACGGTCCGCCACGCGCCGGCGGGACAGCGCCTGCTCGCCGAAGGCCACCAGCTCCTCCTCCCGGCCCGACATGTCGCGGGCGTAGAGGACCTGGAGCGCCCAGCTCCGGGCCCGGGTCCTGACGTGGGCCGGACGCCTCACGGGACGCCTGCCGTGGGTGCGGCGGGAAGGACCTCCGCCAGCTCGCACAGCTCGAGGACCGCCCGAGCCGCCTCCGCCCCCTTGTTCCCCTCGGCGCCGCCCGCCCGCTCCAGGGCCTGCTCCAGGTCGTCACAGGTGAGGAGGCCGAAGCCGACCGGGGGGCCGCCCTCGGACGCGATGCGGCCGAGGCCGTCGGTGGCCCCGCGGCACACGTACTCGAAGTGAGGCGTGGCGCCGCGGACCACGCAGCCCAGGGCCACGACCGCGTCGAACCGCCCCGTGCGGGCCGCGCGCCGCGCCGCCCAGGGCAGCTCCCACGCCCCGGGGACCCTCAGGACCTCGACGTCGCCGGCCGCCGCTCCCGCGCCCTCGAGCACCTCGCGGGCCCCGCCCTCCAGGCGGCCTGTGACCTCCGCGTGGTAGCGGCTCACGACCAGGCAGAAGCGCCGGCCCGACGCGTCCGGCGCGCCTTCGCCGGCCGTCCGGGCGGATCCGTCCCTCACGGGGATCCCAGGAGGTGGCCCAGCTTGTCGCGTTTGGCGTCCAGATAGCCCTCGTTCTCCTCGGTCGCCTCGGTCTCGAGCGGCACCCGGCCGGTGATCTCGAGGCCGAAGCCCTGCAGGCCCGAGAGCTTCTTGGGGTTGTTCGTCAGGATCCGGATCGAGTGGAGCCCCAGGTCGGCCAGGATCTGTGCCCCGATGCCGTAGTTCCTGAGGTCGGGCGGGAAGCCCAGGACCTCGTTGGCCTCGACGGTGTCGTGGCCCCGGTCCTGGAGCTCGTAGGCCCTGAGCTTGTTGAGGAGCCCGATCCCCCGCCCCTCCTGGTCCAGGTACACGATGACCCCCGCGCCCTCCTCGATGATCTTCTCCATGGCGCGGTGGAGCTGGTTCCCGCAGTCGCAGCGGAGGGACCCGAACACGTCCCCCGTCAGGCACTTGGAGTGGACCCGCACGAGGACGTCCTCGAGCTCCTCGACCTTCCCCCTGACCAGGGCCACGTGCTCGCGCTCGTCCACGTCGTTGCGGAAGCCGACGATGCGGAACTCGCCCCACGGGGTCGGGAGCCGGGCCTCCGCCACGCGGTGGACCAGCCGCTCGTGCCGGAGCCGGTAGGAGACGATCTGGGCCACGGTGATGAACGGAATGTCGTGGCGCTCGGCGAAGACCTCGAGCTCGGGACGGCGCGCCATGGTGCCGTCCTCGTTCAGGATCTCGCAGATGACGCCCGCCGGCTCGAGGCCGGCCATGCGCGCCAGGTCCACCGACGCCTCGGTCTGCCCCACCCGCTGGAGGACGCCGCCGGGCCGCGCGCGGAGCGGGAAGACGTGCCCCGGCCGCCGGAGGTCGGACGGCCGCGTCTCCGGGTCCAGGGCCACCTGGATGGTCCGCGCCCGGTCGTGGGCGCTGATCCCGGTCGTCACGCCGAGCTCCGAGCGCGCGTCGATGCTCACCGTGAACGCGGTCTCGTTGGGGTCGGACTTCCGCCCGTCGGCCATGAGCGGGAGGTCCAGGCGGTCGGCGATGTCGGGGGCCAGGGTCAGGCAGATGAGACCGCGCCCGTGGGTCGCCATGAAGTTGATCTGGTCCGCGTTGACCCCCGCGGCCGCGCACACGAGGTCGCCCTCGTTCTCCCGGTCCTCGTCGTCGGCCACGATGACCAGGTCGCCGCGACGGATCGCGGCGATGGCGTCCGCGACGCTGTCGAAGCCCATGGGCTCAGCTCTCGGTATGGGAAGCACCGGCATCCCGCTCCCGTCCGGGAGGGGCCGGCCGTCGACCTTCATCGGGCAGGCCCGGCCCGTAGGGAGCGAGCAGCCTGCGAACGTATTTACCCACCAGGTCGCCCTCGAGGTTCACCCGGCCGCCCGGCCGGACCTCCGAGAGCGTGGTGTGGGACCATGTATACGGGATGATGGCCACTTCCGCGACCGCTCCCTCCAGCCGGTTCACGGTGAGGCTCACGCCGTCCACGGCCAGCGAGCCGTGCTCGACGGTGCACTCCGCCACCTCGTCCGGCAGCTCGATGCGGAGGAGCCAGGTCTCGCCCGCCGGCTCCCGCGCCGCGAGCATGCCGACCGCGTCCACGTGACCCTGCACGAGATGCCCTCCCAGCCGGTCCCCCGCCCGCAGGGCGCGCTCCAGGTTCACCCGCTCCCCCCCGGCCAGGTCCCCGAGGGTGGTGCGGGAGAGCGTGGTGCGGATGGACTCGAACGCGAAGCTCTCCCCGTCCGCCGCGGTCACGGTCTGGCACACGCCGCTCACGGCCACGCTCTCTCCCGGCGCGAGCTCGCCGGCGAAGTCGCAGGCCACCCGGAAGCGGAGCCCGCCCTCGTGGGGCTCGCGGGCCACGACCCGGCCCGTGCCCTCCACCACTCCCGTGAACATCAGCCTCCCTCCGCCCAGGCGTCGATCCGCCGCTCCAGCTCCGCGCTCTCCAGGGTGAGGAGAGTGTCCTCCCCGAGCGCCTCCCGCTCGACCACGCGCCAGCTCCGCCGCCCGGAGCGGAACCCGCCGAACCCTCCCGGCGCGCCCGCCCCGAACAGGACCGGGGCGTACAGGAGGTGCAGCCTGTGGACCAGCCCCCGGCCCAGCAGGGAGCCCGCCACCCGGGCCCCTCCCTCGGCCAGGACCGTCCCGACCCCTTCGGCGGCCAGCATCTTCATCGTCCGCCGCAGGTCGACCCCCTCCTCCGAGGCCGGCGCCTCCAGGACCCGCGCCCCGGCCGCCTCCAGCCGCTCCCTCCGGTCGGCAGGCGCCCCCGGGGCGCACACGATCCAGGTGGGAGCCTCCGCCGCCCCGGCCACGAGCCGCGCCCCCGGGGAGGTCGACAGCTCCGTGTCGAGGACGACCCGGACCGGCGGCCGGCGCGGCTCGACGGGCCCCCGCACGGTGAGGAGGGGGTCGTCCACCTCCACGGTGCCCCGGCCCACGAGGATCGCGTCGAAGCCGGCGCGCAGCCGGTGCGCCCGTCGGCCGGCCTCCTCCCCCGTGATCCGGGTGCGGACCCCGGGCCTCTCCGCCAGCGCCCCGTCCAGCGAGAGCGCGAGCTTGAGGGCCACGAACGGGATCTCGCGCGTTCGGGTCCAGAAGTAGGCGGCGTCGAGCCGCGCGCAGGCCCGGCCCTCCACCCCCACCTCGACCTCCAGACCCGCCTCGCCGAGCTCCTCCGCCCCGCCGCCGGCCTCCGGGTCGGGGTCCGGGCAGCCCACGACCACCCGTCCGACCCCGGCCTCGAGGATGGCCCTCGTGCACGGCGGAGTCTTCCCGCTGTGGGCGCACGGCTCCAGGGTCACGTACAGCGTGGCGCCCCGCGCCCGCTCGCCCGCCGCGCGGAGCGCGGCCACCTCGGCGTGCGGACCCCCGAACTCGGCGTGCCACCCCTCGCCCACCGGCTCCCCGTCCCGCACGAGCACGGCCCCCACCATCGGGTTGGGCGCGACCCGCCCCCAGCCACGGCGCGCCAGCTCCGCGGCGCGCCGCATCCAGCGGCGGTCCTCCCCGGCGGAGGCGTCCATATCAGGGCCCGAGGCGCACCCGGCCCGATCCCTCCACGAGCCCTCCACAGCGGACGGCCGGGCAGCCCGCCTCGCGGAGGGCATCCGCGACCGCGTCCGCCTCGGAGGGCCGCACCACGGCGATCATGCCGAGCCCCATGTTGAACGTGCGGTACATCTCCTCTCGGCCGACCCGGCCCAGCTCCCGGAGCGAGCGGAACTCCGCCGGGGGCTCCCAGGCGTCCGTGTCGACGGCCGCGTCGAGGCCCGGCGGGAGGACCCGCTCCAGGTTCCCCGGGATGCCGCCGCCCGTGATGTGGGCCAGGGCCCGAACCTGACCCCGGCTGCACGGCCCGCGCAGGGCGGCCAGGTAGGAGCGGTGGACGCGCAGGAGGACCTCGCCCACCGGCTCGCCGAGGCCCGGCCACGGGTCGTCCGCCTCCAGCCCGAGGCGGCCGAAGAGAAGCGCCCGGGCGAAGCTGTAGCCGTTCGTGTGGAGTCCGCTCGAGGCGAGGCCCAGGAGGACGTCCCCCTCGCGCACCTCCCGGCGGCCGACCTCCGGGAAGGCCACCCGGCCCACGATGAACCCGGCCAGGTCGTACTCGCCCTCGGGGTAGGAGTCGGGCATCTCGGCCGTCTCGCCGCCCAGGAGCGCGCACCCGTTCTCGCGGCAGCCGCGCGCGACGCCCTCCACCACCGCCACCGGGACCTCGGGCTCGAGCCGACCGCACGCGAAGTAGTCCAGGAAGAAGAGGGGCTCGGCCCCCTCGGTCAGGATGTCGTCCACGCAGTGGTTGACCAGGTCCCGGCCCACCGTGTCGTGGCGTCCCGAACGGAAGGCCACCCGGATCTTGGTGCCCACCCCGTCGGCGCTCGCCACCAGCTCCTCCCCGTCCAACGCGAACCGGCCTCCGAAAGAGCCGAAGGCGGCGCGCACGCCCTCGGTGCGCGTGGACTCGACGAGCTTCCCCAGGCGCCGCTTGACCGCGTCGGCCGCCTCCCGGTCCACACCGGCCTCCCGGTAGGTGAACCCGCCGTCGCTCACGCGCCACCTCCCGCCGCGCGCAGCGTGGGGCGGACGATGACCCGGACCCCGGTGCGGACGCTCATGCCCCGGGCGACTCCGCCGGGAGCTCGTGCTCGAACCGGGTCATCTCGAGGAAGGCCTGCACCCGGGAGGCCACCTCGTGCACCGAGAGCTCGCGCAGCCGGTCCGGCCCGAACTCCTCGCACGCGAACGACCCGAGCGCGCACCCGAACACGACCCCGCGGCGGAGCTCCTCCTCGTCCAGCCGCGGCGCCCGGGAGAGATGGCCCAGGAGGCCTCCCGCGAAAGCGTCCCCGGCGCCCGTCGGGTCGAAGACCTCCTCCAGGGGATAGCCCGGCACGAAGAACACGCCGTTCTCGTGGAAGAGGACGGCCCCGTGCTCGCCCTTCTTGATGACCACGTGCGAGGGGCCGTGCTCGAGGATCCAGCGCGCGCCGCGCGCCAGGTTGTGGTCCCCCGACAGCTCCCGCACCTCGGCGTCGTTGATGACGAGCATGTCGATCCGCTCGAGGAGGTCGAGGAGGATGTCGCGGTCCCGCTCGATCCAGTAGTTCATGGTGTCGCACGCCACCAGGGTCGGCTCCTCGATCTGGTCCAGGACCCGGTGCTGCAGGGCCGGGTGGATGTTCCCGAGGAAGACCCAGCGCGCCTCCCGGAACGCCTCGGGGATGGCGGGCTCGAAGTCGGCGAACACGCCCAGCTCCGTGCTCACGGTGCGGCGGGCGTTGAGGTCGTACTCGTAGATCCCCGACCACCGGAAGCTCCGGCCGTCGGCCCGCTCCAGGCCGTCCAGGTCGGCGCCGCGCTCCCGCAGGAACTCCAGCCGGTCCAGCGGATAGTCACCGCCGACTACCCCCACCAGCTGCACGTGGCCGAACAGGGAGGCCGCCGCGCCGAAGTAGATGGCCGACCCGCCCAGCGCGTCCTCGGCCCGGCCGAAGGGCGTCTCGACGGTGTCGAGCGCCACGCTCCCCACCACCAGGATGGACTCCCGGCGCGCCTCGCTCATCCCTCCCCCTCCTCGCACTCGCCCTCGTCCTCCCGGGCCATGTGCTCGGGCGCCTCGAGCCCCAGGAGCTCGAGCCCGTTCCGGAGCGTGACCTGCACGGCCCGGGCGAGGGCCAGCCGCCCGGGGCGGGCCGGGCCCTCGGCCAGCACCCGGAGCGACGGGTCCTGGTTCCCGGTGTGGTACCAGGCGTTGGCCAGGCCCGCGGCCTCCTCCAGGTAGCCGCACACCTGGTAGGGCGCCCGGGCCCCGGCCGCGCCGCCGACCACCTCGGGGAAGCGGAGGAGCGCCTTGGCCAGCGCCCGCTCGTGCTCGGTCCCGAGGCGCGCGAGCTCCTCCGCGCCCGCCTCGATCGCCTCCGGATCGACCCCGCCGCGCGCGAACACCGAGCACATGCGGGCGTGGGCGTACTTCACCTTGTAGACCGGGTTGGCCTCCGAGCGGTCCAGCGCCAGGTCCAGGTCGAAGCTCAGCGGGACCTCGGCGCGGCGCATGAGGAAGAAGTAGCGCGCCACGTCCCGGCCCGTCTCCTCGAACAGCTCGCGGAGCGTCACGAACGTCCCGGCCCGCTTGCTCATGCGGACCTCCTCGCCCCCCCTCAGCACGGTGACGAGCTGGAGGATGAGGACCTCGAGGAAGCCCTCGGGGAGGCCCACCGCCTCCAGCGCCGCCTGCATGCGGCCCACGTGGCCGTGGTGGTCCGCGCCCCACACGTCGATGGCCCGGTCGAAGCCGCGCCCGGCCTTGTCCAGGTGGTAGGCGATGTCGGGGAGGAAGTAGGTGTACGAGCCGTCGCTCTTCACGAGGACCCGGTCCTTCTCGTCCCCGAAGCGGGTGGTCTCGAGCCACACGGCGCCCTCGTCCTCGTAGACCAGGCCGTCGGCCTCCAGCCTGTCCAGGAGGGCCTGCACGCGGCCCTCGCCGTACAGGCCGCTCTCCTCCCGCCAGGTCGCCATCCGCACGCCGAACGCCTCGAGGTCCTCCTGGTGCTCCAGGCGGAGGACGGCCTTGGCCCGGTCGGCGAACCACCGCCGGCGCTCCTCGTCCTCCATGCCCCGGAGCCGCTCCCGGCCCGCCTCGCGGTCCAGGCGCCCGGCCAGCTCGGCCACGTAGCCGCCGTGGTAGCCCCCCTCGGGGACCCCGGCGTCCTCGCCCAGGAGCTCGCGCCAGCGCGCGTCGACCGAGGCGCCGAGGAGCTCGATCTGCCGGCCGGCGTCGTTCACGTAGAACTCGCGGACCACGTCGTGCCCGGTCCACTCGAGGAGCGAGGCCACCGCGTCACCGAGCGCCGCGCCGCGTCCGTGCGCCACGTGCAGGGGGCCGGTGGGGTTGGCGGAGACGAACTCCACGTTCACCCGGAGCGGCGACGCGGCCTCGCGGCGGCCGTACGCGCGGTCGGCCCCGAGGATGGCCGGCAGCCCCCGGAAGTAGACCTCGTCCACGAACCGGAAGTTGAGGAAGCCGGGGCCGGCCACCTCCGCCGAGGCCACCGGCGTGTCGGAGGCGTCCAGCACGTCCCGGATCGCCTCGGCCAGCTCCCGCGGCGGGCGGCCCAGGCGGCCGCCCAGGACCAGCGCCGCGTTCGAGGCCACGTCCCCGTGGGACGGGTCCCGCGGCCGCTCGAGCTGCGGCACGAAGTCCTCGGGCGCGCCCACCTCGCGGGCCGCCTCGGCCACCGCCGCGGCCAGCCGGGCCCACGGGCCCGCCAGGGGCCCCGCCGCCCGGTCGGCGGCGTCCTTCACGGGCGCCTCATCCACCCTCGCTCCCGCCCCCGGAGGATCCGGACTCTCC
Organism: Gemmatimonadota bacterium; assembly: GCA_035267645.1. Taxonomy (GTDB): domain Bacteria; phylum Gemmatimonadota; class Gemmatimonadetes; order Palauibacterales; family Palauibacteraceae; genus Humimonas. Next base: position 40,848 of record DATFLN010000063.1, read on the forward strand.
GCCCGACTTCTTCTCGCCCGAGCTCCCCGAGCCGCCCTCCTTCTTGCCGGGGCGCGGCGGGGGGCTCCGGTAGTCGGTGGCGTAGAAGCCGGGCCCCTTGAACACGACCCCGCCGCCCGGGGAGATGAGCCGCTGGACCTGGCGCTTCCCGCACTCCGGGCACGTCTTCACCGGATCGTCGCTGATCTTCTGGAACCGCTCGAACTCGTGCCCGCAGGCACCGCATCGATACTCGTACGTCGGCATCTCGCTCCTCAGGTCTCTCGGTACTCGCCCCACGCCTCGCGCAGGACGTCGCTCACCTCGCCCAGCGTGGCGCGCCTGCGGACCGCCTCCAGGATGGGCGGCACCAGGTTCTCCTCGCCCCGGGCCGCGCGGCCCAGCGTCTCGAGCGCCTCCCGCACGGGCCCCTCGTCGCGCCGGGAGCGCACGTCCTCGAGGCGGCTCCGCTGCTCCCGGGCCAGCCCCTCGAAGTCGGGGAGCTCGATCCCGGCCGCCGGCTCGTCCTCGTCCCGGTGGACGTTGACGCCCACGACCTCCTCCACGCCGGCCTCCACGTCCCGCTGGAAGCGGTAGGCGGCACGGTGGATCTCCTCGGCCATGTACCCGATGGCCCGCGACGCGCCGCCCTGCTCCTCGATCCTCTCCAGGTACGCCCGCGCCTCCTCCTCGATCCGGTCGGTGAGGGACTCCACGTAGTACGAGCCCGCCAGCGGGTCGACCGTATCGGCCACCCCCGACTCGGACGCCAGGACCTGCTGGGTCCGGAGCGCGAGCCGCGCGGCCTCTGCCGAGGGGAGCTGGAGGGCCTCGTCGAAGCTGTTCGTGTGGAGAGACTGCGTGCCTCCCAGCGTGGCCGCCAGCGCCTGCACGGTGACCCGGACCACGTTGTTCCGGGGCTGCTGGGCGGTGAGCGTCGATCCGGCCGTCTGCGTGTGGAAGCGCAGGCGCCGGCTCTCCTCCGACGCTCCGTAGCGCTCCTCCATGAGCCGGGCCCACAGCCTCCGCGCCGCCCGGAACTTGGCCACCTCCTCGAACAGGTGGTTGTGCGAGGCGAAGAAGAAGCTGAGGCGGGGGGCGAAGCTCTCGAGCTCGAGACCGCGCTCCAGCGCCCGGTCCACGTACTCGAGGGCGTCGGCCAGGGTGAACGCCAGCTCCTGCGCGGCCGTCGAGCCCGCCTCGCGCATGTGGTAGCCGCTGATCGAGATCGGATTCCAGCGCGGGACCTCCCGCGAGCAGAAGTCGAACACGTCGGTGACCAGGCGGAGGCTCGGCTCGACCGGGTAGATGTAGGTCCCGCGCGCCACGAACTCCTTGAGGATGTCGTTCTGGAGCGTGCCCCGGAGCTCGTCCCGGTCGACCCCCTGCTCGTCGCCCACGGACACGTACAGGGCCAGGAGGATGGCCGCCGTGGCGTTGATCGTCATCGAGGTGGAGACCCGGTCCAGCGGGATGCGGTCGAACAGCCGCCGCATGTCGTCCAGGGTGTCGATCGCCACGCCCACGCGGCCCACCTCGCCCGCGGCCATCGGGTGGTCCGAGTCGTAGCCCATCTGCGTGGGGAGGTCGAAGGCCACCGACAGGCCGGTCTGGCCCTGGTCCAGGAGGTAACGGAAGCGCTCGTTGGTCTCCTCGGCCGTCCCGAAGCCGGCGTACTGCCGCATGGTCCACAGCCGGCCGCGGTACATGGTCGGGTAGATCCCGCGCGTGAACGGCGGCTGGCCCGGGAAGCCGACGTCCCGGGCGTAGTCCCCCTCCCGGCTCCAGGGGCCGTACAGGCGCTCGACCTCGATCCCCGTCGGCGTGCGGAAGCTGTCCCGCCGCTCGCCGTGGCGCTCGAGGAGGGGCCCGAGCGTGCGGCGCTCCCACGCCTCGCGCGCCCCGGCGGCCGCGTCGCGAGCTCCGCCGGCGGCATCCCGCGCCCCGGCGGCCCGCTCCGGTCCGTCCCCGCTCCCGGTCATCGCCTCGGCCTCACCCGTCCTCGTCCTCCGGCGCGCCCGCCTCGAGGGTGACGAGCACCTGGCCCTGGGTCACGGTGCTCCCCTCCTCCACGCGGACCTCGCCCACCTTCCCGTCCGCGTCGGCGTGGAGCTCGTTCTCCATCTTCATGGCCTCCATGACCACGAGCCCGTCCCCGTGCGCGACTTCCTGGCCGGGCTCCACGAGGACGCGGACGATGAGCCCCGGCATGGGGGCCCGGAGCTCCCGTGGGCCCGCGCCCGGCCCCTCGATCCCGGCCAGCTCGCGGATGGCGTGGGTGCGCTGGTCCTCGACCCGGACCCGGATGCGGCGGCCGTCCAGGACGACCGTCCACCCTTCCTCGTCCCGGGTGGCCGCCAGGCGCCGGCCGCGGGTCCCCACGAGGAGGTGGCGGAGCGGCGTCCCGGGGACGGTGGCCAGCTCGGCCGCGTCCGCCGCCTCGTCCCCGAAGCGCACGCCCCCCTCGCCGAGCTCGAGCTCGAGCGTCTCCTCGCCGACCGTCACGAAGTACTTCATGCCGCCTCCGCTTCCCCCGGGCCGTCCCGGACGGCCCGCGCCGTCCTCGCGCGGCCTCGGGCCGCCTCGCGCTCCCTCACGCCGCCTCCAGCCACGCCAGCGTCTCCACGTGCGCGGTCTGCGGGAACGCGTCGAACGCCTCGAGCCCCTTCAGCTCCCACGCTCCCGCCAGCCGGGCCAGGTCCCGGGCCAGGGTGGCCGGGTCGCAGCTCACGTACGCCAGGCGGGCCGCCCCGCCTCTCTCCCGCAGGGCCCGCGCCACCTGCCGCGAGAGGCCCGTGCGCGGCGGGTTCAGGACCACGACGTCGGCCGGGACGAGCGTCCCGAGCAGGTCCTCGACCCGGCCCGCCCGCAGCTCCGGCGAAGCGCCCGCGCGCGAGGCCGCCTCCTCCCCGGCCGCGACGGCATCGGGGTCCGCCTCGCAGGCCGCCGCCTCCGCCCCCCGGAGCGACCAGCGGGCGGCGCGCGTCCCGACCCCCGCGTACAGGTCCAGCACCCTGAGGCCGTCCACGGGGCCGAGCCCCTCGTCGAGCGAGCGCTCCACGGCCTCCGACACCCGCCGGTTGACCTGGAGGAAGACGCCCGGCGCGAGGTCCACCTCGAAGCCCTGCCAGCGCTCGCGGAGGACGGGCTCCCCGGCCAGGATCCGCGCCCGCCGCTCCCCCCCGGGCCGCCAGGCGTAGGTGGAGAGGCCCGGCACGGCGGCGGCCACGCGCTCCGGGTTCCCCGGCTCGCCCGGGGCGCCCCCCTCCACCAGCACCGCCACGCTCCCGGTCGCCGAGCCGCGAACCGTGATCCGGAGCTCCTCCCCGGCCGGGAGGTGCCGCGCCGCCGGGCCCCAGCTCCGGCGGAGCGCCCGCCACGCCTCGGCCACGGCGGGCTCGGCCAGCGGGCAGCCGGTCACCTCCACGAGCCGGTCCGGCTCGCCACGGGCGTGGTAGCCGGCGCGCACGTCGGCGCCGCCGGCGCCCGCGGGCGCGCCGCCGTCCCCCCGGCGCAGCGTGAGCGCGATCCGGTTCCGATAGCCGAGCCGGGGCCCGGCCTCGCGCACGGGCGGGACCTCGGCCTCCAGCCCCCCGATCCGCCGGAGCGCGTCGCGGACGGCGCCGCGCTTGGCCTCCCGCTGCGCGGCGGGCTCCAGGTGCTGGAGCTGGCAGCCGCCGCACGCCCCGTAGTACGGGCACGGGGGCGGCCGCCGGTCCGGCCCCGGGACGAGCACCTCCTCGGCCAGGGCCCGCAGGAAGCTCCCCCGGTCCTCGGTGACCCGTGCGCGGACCCGGTCCCCGGGCGCGGTCACAGGGACGAAGACCACCCGGCCCGAGGGCTCCCGGGCCACGCCGTCCCCGCCCACCGCCACCGACTCCACCTCGAGCTCGAGCCGGCGACCGACCTCGCCCCCGTCGGCGCCCTCGCTCGCCGCGGCGTCCGGCGTGCTCACCGGGGGTCGAAGGCGCGCTGCCAGGCCGAGCGCCCCCGTCCCCCCCGCCCGTCCCCGGGGGCCGTGCCTCCCCCGGGGCGCGCCCCCTGCCTCCGCTCCTCCTCGAGGAGCGCCGCGGCGGCGGCGGCCACCCGAAGGTCCTCCGCGTCCGGGGCGGCGTCCAGGAGCCCGTCGTGCTCCTCCACGTAGCGGATCGAGAGCCGGCCCTCTCGGAAGTCCTCCTCGGCCATGACGGCCCGGTGGAAGGGCGCCGTGGTCGCGAGGCCTACCACCTCCAGCTCCTCCAGCGCCCGGGACATGCGGGCGATGGCCTGCGCGCGGTCCGGCGCGTGGACCACGAGCTTGGCCAGGAGGGGGTCGTACCGGAGCCCGACCTCGAAGCCCGCCTCGATCCCCCCGTCCCAGCGGACGCCGGGCCCGTCGGGCACCCGCAGCGCCCGGATCCGGCCCGCCGAGGGGAGGAAGCCCGCGAACGGGTCCTCTCCCCCGATCCGGCACTCGATCGCGTGGCCGCGAGGCGCGTCCTCCGGCGGCTCCCACGCCAGCGGCTCTCCCGCCGCGATCCGGAGCTGCTCGCGCACCAGGTCGATCTCCCACACCACCTCGGTGACCGGGTGCTCGACCTGGATCCGGGTGTTCATCTCCAGGAAGAAGAAGTCGCCATCCTGGTAGAGGAACTCCACGGTGCCGGCGCTCCGGTAGCCGACCGCCTCGGCGGCCTGCACGGCCACCCGGCCCATCCGCTCCCGGAGCTCCGCGTCGACCACCGGGGACGGGGCCTCCTCGATGAGCTTCTGGTGGCGGCGCTGGATCGAGCACTCGCGCTCCCCGACGTGCACGGCGCGCCCGTGCGCGTCGGCCAGGACCTGGATCTCGATGTGGCGCGGATGGTCCAGGAAGCGCTCCAGGTAGACCCGGTCGTCGCCGAACGCCTGGCGGGCCTCGCTCCGCGCCCCGCGGAAGGCGCTCTCGAAGTCGCCGGGCTCCCGCACCACCCGCATCCCCTTCCCGCCCCCGCCGGCCGCGGCCTTGAGCATGACCGGATAGCCGATCGCGTCGGCCGCCTCGCGCGCCTCCTCCGGGTCCCGGAGCGCCCCCTCGGAGCCCGGGATGATGGGCACCCCGGCCGCCTCCATGCGGCCCCGGGCCTCCGTCTTGTCCCCCATGGCGGCGATCGCCCCGGCCGGGGGGCCGATCCACACCAGCCCCGCCTCCTCCACGGCCGCCGCGAACTCCGCGTTCTCGGCCAGGAAGCCGTAGCCGGGGTGCACGGCCCCCGCCCCGGTCTCGCGGGCGGCGTCCAGGAGCCGCTCCACGTCCAGGTAGCTCTCGGAGGCCGGGGCCGGGCCCAGGAGCACGGCGCGGTCGGCCAGCCGCACGTGGGGGGAGAGCCGGTCGGGATCGGAGTAGACCGCCACGCTCTCCAGGCCGAGCTCGCGGCAGGCGCGGATGACCCGGACCGCGATCTCGCCCCGGTTGGCCACGAGGACGCTCCGGAAGCTCACGCCGGCCCTCCCCGCCGGGGGGGACGCGCCGGCTTCCGGCGGGGCCCTCCCCGCCTCCGGCAGGCCCGCGCACGCCTCACAGCGGCAGGTTCCCGTGCTTCTTGGGAGGGTTCCGGTCGCGCTTGTCGGCGAGCATCCCGAGCCCGGAGATGAGCCGCGAGCGCGTCTCCCGGGGGTCGATCACGTCGTCCAGGAAGCCCCGGGCCGCCGCCAGGTACGGGTTGGCGAACTTTCGCCGGAAGTCGGCCTCGAGCTCCGCCGTGCGCTCCCCGGCGTCCTCGGCCTCGCGGATCTCCTTCCGGTGGAGGATCTCGACCGCGCCCTTGGGCCCCATCACCGCGATCTCCGCCGTGGGCCACGCCAGGTTGAGGTCTCCCCGGATGTGCTTGGAGGACATGACGTCGTACGCGCCGCCGTACGCCTTGCGCGTGATCACGGTGAGCTTGGGCACCGTGGCCTCGCAGTACGCGTACAGGAGCTTGGCGCCGTGCTTGATGATCCCGCCGTGCTCCTGGTGCACGCCCGGCATGAAGCCAGGCACGTCCTCGAAGGTCACGAGCGGGATCCCGAAGGCGTCGCAGAAGCGCACGAAGCGCGCGCCCTTCAGGCTCGCGTCGATGTCGAGCACCCCGGCCAGCACCGCCGGCTGGTTGGCGATGATGCCCACCGGCCGTCCGCCCAGCCGCCCGAAGCCGACCAGGAGGTTCGCGGCGTAGCGCTCGTGCACCTCGAGGAAGTCCCCGTCGTCCACCACCCGCTCGATGACCCCGCGCATGTCGTAGGGCTGGTTCGGCCTGTCGGGGACGATCTCGAGAAGCTCCTCGTCGCCGCGCCCGGCAGGATCGTCGGTGGGCCGCACCGGCGGGGCCTCGGCGTTGTTGGACGGGAGGAAGGAGACCAGCCGCCGGATCTCGCGCAGCGCCTCGACCTCCGTGGGATGGACGAAGTGCGCCACCCCGGAGGTGGAGGCGTGGACCCGTGCCCCGCCAAGCTCCTCGAAGCTCACCTCCTCGTGCGTCACGGTCTTCACGACGTTGGGACCCGTCACGAACATGTGGCTGATCCCGTCGACCATGAACACGAAATCGGTGATCGCGGGCGAGTAGACCGCGCCTCCGGCGCACGGCCCGAGGATGGCGCTGATCTGCGGCACCACGCCCGAGGCCAGGGTGTTGCGGAGGAAGATGTCCGCGTAGCCCCCGAGGGACGCCACGCCCTCCTGGATCCGGGCGCCGCCCGAGTCGTTGAGGCCGATGACCGGCTTCCCGTTCTCGACCGCCAGGTCGAGGATCTTCACGATCTTCTCGGCGTGCGCCTCCGAGAGCGAGCCCCCGAACACGGTGAAGTCCTGGCTGAACACGTAGACCGTTCGGCCGTCCACGGTCCCGTAGCCCGTGACCACCCCGTCCCCCGGATACCGCTCGTCCTCGAGCCCGAAGTCGTGGCAGCGGTGCTCGACGAAGCGGTCGAGCTCCACGAACGAGTCCTCGTCCAGGAGAACGTCCAGGCGCTCGCGCGCGCTGAGCTTGCCCTTCTCGTGCTGGCGCTCGAGCCGCTCCTCGCCGCCGCCGAGCTCGGCGCGCCGTCGGCGCTCCTCGAGCTCCCGGAGCTTCTCCCGCATGGTCACGGCCGTCCTCCCCCCTTCGTGTCCGCCTTCGACCCGAACGCGTCCCGGACCGCCTGCCGCGCTGCCGCCCTCCGGCTCCGGAGCCCGGCCGCCTCCAGGAAGCCGCTCTGCTCGAGCCACGCCCGCACCGAGTCCGGCGCGGCCGGCGCCAGCCTCCGGTCCTCGAGGACCCGGATCAGGGTCCTCCGTGCCACGGTCGAGGTGGCGCGATCGGGGCTCAGCGTGCCGGTCGCCCCCGCCAGGTCCGAGACCCCGGCCAGGCGCCGGGCCACGACGCCCGGGTGGGGCACCCCGTCGGCCGGGAGCGCCTCCAGGGCCAGCCGGGCGGCGTCGTATCCGAGACCCGGCACTACGTTGGCGCCCAGCGACTTGCGGTACTTCGTCTCATATTTCGCTCGAAACCGGTTCCAGCCCGACGCCGAGTCGGACCAGTCGCGGTAGGCCGCCACCACCCGGCGCTGGGTGGGGCTCGGCTCCAGCCGTCGCACCACGTCCGGCTCCGCCCATCCGGGCCCGCCGGCCAGGAGCGCGTCCCGCGCCCCGAAATAGGAGAGCTGGGGGGCGAGCTGCAGGAGGGTCCCGGCGGTCGCCCCGGCCACGAACACCGCGCGCGGACCGAAGGCCCCCACCCTGCCGATCGGCCCCCGGAAGGTCGTCGAGTCGGGGTCGAAGCCGGCCGCGACCACCGAGCCGGAGCCCCCACCCGCCGACAGGCCGGCACGGAAGGCGAGGGCCGCCTCGATCCCGCCCACGTCGGTGGCGAACAGGATCGCCGAGCGGCCCACGTCCGCCTCGTCCGCGAGCCAGCGGCCCAGGTCCCGGACCGCCTCCACCTCCCGCGTGCGGGAGTCCCACAGGGCGTACGCGTCCAGCGGGAAGGCGCCCGCGCCGCGCCAGGGGGCGTCGGTGGCCGTCGGGCTGACGAGGGCGAGGCCCGAGCGGCTCCGGGCCTCGGCCGCGGCCGCCAGCGCCCGCGAGCGAATGGGACCGATGACCACGACCGCCCCGGCCTCCTCGAGCTGCCGCACCAGACCCGGCACGGCGGCGGGATCGTCGCCCTCGTCGACCACCTCGAGCCGCACGCGCGGCCCGCCCGCGGCGCCGGCCTCCTCGAGGGCGAGGTCGATCCCCTGCCTCAGCCAGGATCCCACGACCTGGTACCGGCCGCTCCGGGGAAGGATGGCCCCCACCACGATGGGACCGCGGAAGGCCTCGATCCTCCCGCTCGCGACCGAGTCGCCCAGGCGCCGGTCGGGGGCGGCGGCCCCGGACGAGAGGACGCGGCGCGCCACGCGGCCCGCGGAGTCGCCCCGGCCGGCCCGCGCCAGCTCCCGTGCCAGGGCCGCCAGCACCACCGAACGGTCCCGCTCCGGGGCCCCGGACACGCCGAGGGCCTCCTCGAGCTCCACGGCCGACATGCGCCCGGCGGCGGACCGGAGGACGGCCCGGCCGCTGTCGTCGACCGCGTCCGGGTGGGAGAGGAGGAGGCGCACCGCGGAGGGGTCGTGCGCCGCACCGTGCTCGATCCCCGCGAGCGCGCGGACGGCGTCCCGGGACCGGGACGCATCGGGAAAGTGGTCCAGGAGCTCTTCCAGCCGATCGGCCGCGGCACCGGGCCGCCCCGCCTCCCGGAGCGCTCCGGCCTCGCTCCACAGCGCCTCCGGGGCCCGGTCGCGAGTGTCGGGATACGAGCGCCACGCGAAGTACAGGGAGTCCGCCAGCACCGCCGCCGAGTCCGCGTGGCCGGCGGCCACGAGGGACTCGACGCGCCCCAGCGCCCCCGCCGGCGGGGGCGCCGCCTCGGCCCCGCCTCCCCCGGGGACCCGGCCCGCCGAGGGTCCGGGCCCGGCGGGCCCGGCCGTGCCCGCGGCGCATCCCATCACGAGCGCGGCCGCCGCGAGGACCGTCATCCGGCCCCGCACGACGGCCTCCGCCCGCGTCCGCGGTCGCCCCATCACCGGCGTGCCGGCGAGAGGCTCAGCCCTCGTCCTTCTCGTCTTCCTCTTCTTCCGCCTCGTCGGCCTCGGGCTCCTCTTCCGCCTCGGCGTCGGGCTCCTCGGCCTCCTCCTCCGCCTCGGGCTCATCCTCGGCCTCGGCGTCGGGCTCCTCGGCCTCCTCCTCCGCCTCGGGCTCCTCTTCGGCTTCGGCGTCGGGCTCTTCCGCGGCCTCGCCCTCGGCCTCCGCGGCCGCCGCCTCGGCGGCCGCGCGAGCCTCCGCCGCCTTCCCGGCCTCGGGCCGGGCGGTGACCTTCAGCACGATCCGGCGGTTGATCGGGTCGGACTCGAGCACCTCGAGCTCCACTCGCTCGCCCTCGACGAACTCGGTGGAGGGATCCTCCACGGGCTCCTCGAGGCCCAGCTGGCTGAGCGGCACGAAGCCCTCGACGTCGTCGCCGAGGTCCACGACCATGCCCTTGTCCAGGAGCCGCACGACCTTCCCGTCGACCTCCTTGCCGGGCTCGTACACCTGCGCCAGCTCGTACCACGGGTCCTCGTCGACCTGCTTGAGGCCGAGCGAGATCCGCTTCTGCTCGGGGTCGATGTTGAGGACGACGACCTCGACCTCCTCGCCCTTGCGGACGACCTCGGAGGGATGCTGGACGCGGCGCGTCCAGCTCATGTCCGAGATGTGGACCAGGCCGTCGATCCCCGGCTCGACCTCCACGAAGGCGCCGAACGAGGTGAGGTTGCGGACGGGACCCTTGATGTGCGTGCCCGGCGGGTACTTGGCGGGCAGCGACAGCCACGGGTCCTCCTGGGTCTGCTTCATGCCCAGGGAGACCTTCTGCTCCTCCTCGTCCACCCGGAGGACGACGCACTCGATCACCTCGCCGATCGAGACGAGCTGCGAGGGGTGCCGCACGTTCCGGGTCCAGCTCATCTCGGAGATGTGGACCAGGCCCTCCACGCCCTTCTCGAGCTCGACGAAGGCGCCGTAGTTGGTGATCGAGACCACCTTCCCCTTCACGCGGCTCCCGACCGGGTACTTCTCGGCCACGTTCTTCCAGGGGTGGGGCTGGAGCTGTTTGAGGCCGAGCGAGATCCGCTCACGGTCCCAGTCGATGTCCAGGACCTTGACCTCGATCTCGTCCCCGATCGAGCACACATCGGACGGGTGGCCGACCCGGCCCCAGGACATGTCGGTGATGTGCAGGAGGCCGTCCATGCCCCCCAGGTCGATGAAGGCGCCGAAGTCGGTGATGTTCTTGACCACGCCGCGCCGGATCTGCCCGACCTCGAGCTCCTTCTGGAGCTGCTCCTTCTTCTTCTCGCGCTCGGCCTCGAGCAGGACGCGCCGGCTCACCACGATGTTCCGGCGGCGCTTGTTGAGCTTGAGGATCTTGAACTCGTACTCGTTCCCCGCGAGCGCGTCGATGTCGTGCACGCGCCGCAGCGCGATCTGCGAGCCCGGCAGGAAGGCGTCGACGCCCATCAGGTCCACCATCGCGCCTCCCTTGATGGAGTGCTTGATGGAGCCCGGCACGGGCGTGTCGGTCTCGTACGCCTCCTTGAGCTTCTCCCAGACCCGGAGGAAGTCGGCCTTCTTCTTGGAGAGGACGACCACGCCCTGCTCGTCCTCGAGCTTCTCGAGGAAGACCTCGACCTCAAAGCCCGGCTCGAGCTCCTCGGGCTCCCGGAACTCCTCCAGGTCGATCGAGCCTTCCGACTTGAAGCCGACGTCGAGGATGACGGCGTTGTCGGTCTTCCGGAGGACGGTGGCCTTGACGATCTCGCCCTCGGCGATCTCGCCGAGGGTGTCCTCGTACAGGGCCAGCATCTCCTCGTACTCGTCGAGCGTGTAGTCGCTCTCCTCGAAGAGATCCGCGCGCACGCCCACCTCGGCGGCGCGCTCCTCGATCTCGGCTTCGGTGAGCTCGACCTCGGAGGTCCCC
>DATFLN010000064.1:0-2187 GCA_035267645.1 Gemmatimonadota bacterium
CAAGACGAAGCGGGCTTGCGTAATTTTTCACAAGCGGGTATCATCGCCGCGGCTTTCGGCCGGGGGAGAGGAGGCGAACGTGCCGCACGACCCACCGGACGGGCCCGCCGGGTCCGGCTTCGAGCCGAGCCGGCGCGGCGGAGAGCCCCAGGGGCCGTTGACGGAGACGGCGCGGTACGCCGGACACGGCATCACCCTGGCGCTCGCCACGGCTGCTTTCGCACTTCTGGGACGCTGGGTGGACGGTCGACTCGGGACCGCTCCCCTGTTCGTCCTCCTGGGCTCGTTCCTCGGTCTCGCGGGCGGCTTCTACCGCATGTACAGGGAGCTCGTCCTGGCGCCCCGCTCGGAGGCCCCTGGTCCCGGCGCGGAGAGCCCGGATTCCCGCTCGGAGGCCCCGGATTCCGGCGCCAGCGCCCCGGGGCCGGACGGCGGCGCCCGGGAGGACCGGCGGCCGGACCGCGGGAGCACCGATCCGTGAGCGTCCGGGCCCGGCTGGCCTACCTCGCCACCACCCTCCTCGCGGCGGCCGCGGGGACGGCGGCGACCGCTCTGGCCGGAGGGCCCGCGGCGGCCGCGGCGGCGGGGAGCGGCCTGGCCTGGGCGATGCAGGCGCCCGCGGTCTGGGTCCTGGGCGCCGGATTGGCCCGGGGAGAGCGGGTGACCGGCCGCTGGGCGGCGGGGCTCGCGGCCCGCGTGGCCGGCATCGCCCCGGCGGCCCTGGCCGCGCCGGCCCTCGGCGTCTCGAGGGCCCTGGCCATCGCGGCGTACGGCGCGGCGATGGTGGCGTTCTTGCTGATGGAAGCGGGATGGTTGTGGCGCACCTCGTCGGCCCCGCCGGGTGACCCGACGCGCCGCACCGACCCGGAGCGCGCCGACCCCCCTCACGGGGCAGAGAGCGTGGGTGGTTCACGGTTCACGTAGATCGGTGGAGACAGGCGTTCGGTGGCCATGACAGACCTCATCGGCGGACTGCCCCGGGCCGGGCTGGCCCTGGTCGGCAGGGTACAGGAAGCCGCGGCGCACGCCGGGGCCCGGGCCTCGCACGCCGGGGCCCAGGCCGCGCACGCCGGGGCCCAGGCCGCGAGCGGCGGCTCGAAGCTCTCCACCCAGGAGCTCGTCCACCACCTGGCGGACTCCCGGAGCATCGACTTCGGGTTCGGGTCCCTGGACCTGAGCGGCGTCTCGATCCCGCCCATCCACGTCGCGGGCGTGACGATCGATCTCTCGATCACCAAGCACGTCATCTTCCTCATCCTGTCCACGATCCTCACCATCCTGACCATGTGGCTGGCCGCCCGGGCGGCGCGCAGGCTGGAGGAGGGCGAGGAGGCTCCGGGAGGCCTCCTCAACATGATCGAGGCCTTCTACCTCTTCCTGCGCGACGACGTGGCCATGGCCAACATAGGGCGCGGCGGAGAGGTGTACGTGCCCTACGTGGTGACGCTCTTCTTCTTCATCCTGTACTGCAACCTCCTGGGCCTCGTGCCCTGGGGGGCCAGCGCCACCGCCAACATCTCGGTCACCGGCGCGCTGGCCATCGTCTCGATGTTCGTGATCGAGGTGTCGGGCTGGCGGGCGCTGGGCCCGAAGGGCTACATGAAGACGATCTTCGCCATTCCCGAGGGGCTCAACCCGGTCATGACGGGCGTGATGTTCATCGTCATGCCGCCGGTCGAGCTGCTCAGCAAGCTCACGCGCATCTTCGCGCTGGCCGTGCGGCTGTTCGCCAACATGGCCTCGGGACACTTCGTCATCCTGGCCATGCTCGGCCTCATCCTGACGTACGGCGGGTTCGCGGCGCCGGGGGCGATCACGGCGATCGTCGGACCGCTGGCGCTCAGCCTGTTCGTGATGTTCGTAGAGATCTTCGTGGCGTTCCTCCAGGCCTACATCTTCGCGACGCTGACGGCCGTGTTCATCGGGCTGATCCGGCACGCGCACTGAGGCGCTGGACGCCGCCGGCGGGGACAGGCCCCGCGAGGATCCCGCGAGGGAGCCGGCAGGGAGCCGGCACGCGGGACCGAATGCACCACCCCGGACCGTAATCGGAACCGAACCACAGGGAGTGAATCGATGCTGAACATGCTCGCGCTGTTGCAGGGGGCGGCCGGCTCGACCGTCGGACCCGGCCTCTCGGTCATCGGAGGCGGCCTGGCCGTCATCGGGGCCGGAATCGGGATCGGC